>JAHFVD010000093.1:25487-28824 GCA_023264735.1 Mycobacterium sp.
GGTGAGCCGTTTGGCCGTTGCTGTCTGCCGCTGCACCGGGGCGAGGGTCAGGCCGCCACCGCCGAACAGCTGATGCGGTCCCGGTACAGCGCCTACGCCGTCGGCGACCTCGACTACATCTGGCAGACCTGGCATCCGCGCACCCGGCCCGCTGCGTTGACGCCGGACGGCGGTCTGGCCTGGACCGGTTTGCAGATCGTCGACACCGTCGACGGCCACGAGGACGACCAGAGCGGCGAGGTCGAATTCCGTGCGCACTACCGAGACGGGCGGCGAAGTGGGACGCTGCATGAGCGGTCCCGGTTCGCGGTGAGAGCCCGTCGCTGGTTCTACGTCGACGGGGAGCTGTTCGACTGAACTGACGCGGCCGCGATGAGTTTCCGATCACGTGAGAGTCAATCTTCAGGACGACATCAGCCGAAAGGATTCATCGTGAGTGAGTACGCCGCCCCGATCGGGGCGCCCATCTGGTTCGACTTGATGAGCAGTGATCCCGCCCGGGCCGCTGAGTTCTATGGCGAGATCTTCGGCTGGGTGCTTGAGGGACCCGCCAACCCGGAATTCGGCGGCTACCAGAACTTCACCCGCAACGGCAAGCGGGTCGCCGGGCTGATCCCACCGATGGGGGAGGGTCCGGCGAATATCTGGTCGGTGTACCTGCACACCAGCGACGGCGAGGCCACCGTCGCGGCGGCGCAGGCCGCGGGCGCGACGGTGATGGTGCCGCCGATGGCGGTCGGCGACCTGGGTTCGATGATGGTGGTCGTCGACCCCGCCGGCGCCGTCATCGGATTCTGGCAGCCCGGCACGCATCCGGGGTTCACCGAGTGGGGTGAGCACGGCACCCCGTACTGGTTCGAATGTCAGAGCAAGGACTACGACGCGTCATTGGCGTTTTACCGGGCGGTTCTGGGCGCCCGCATCGAGGAGATCGGAACCGGCGGCGCCCCGGATGCAGTCGGGCCGGAGCACTACGGGCAGGTCTTCGCCGGGGAGAGCGCCTATTCCGGAATCATGGACGCGGCCAAGCTCTATCCCGCTGAGGTGCCCTCGTTCTGGCAGGTGTACATCACCGTGGACGACGTGGCCGCGACCGTCAAACAAGCCGAGGCCCTCGGCGCGGAGATCCTGATGCCCGGCGAGGAGACGCCGTACGGCACTCTGGCGGCGATCAGGGATCCGCTGGGCGCGCTCATCTGCCTTGGTCACCCGCCGGCCGGCATGTAGGGCCTAAACACCAACGAACCGGGACGCTCGATGAGCTATCCCGGTCCGCTGTGTGGGGTGAGCCGTTGGCTCACCAAGGTTTACGTGAGCAGGCCGGCCGGATCGGTATAGGGCAGGCCGAGGTCGTGGGCGACCTCGTGGTTGAGCAGATGACCCTGGTGGGTCGACAGACCCTTGGCCAGCGCCGGATCGGACAGGCACGCGTCCTGCCAGCCCTTGTCGGCGAGCTTGATGACGTAGGGCATGGTCGCGTTGGTCAGTGCGTAGGTCGAGGTCCGGGGGACAGCGCCCGGCATGTTCGCGACGCAGTAGAACACCGCGTCGTGCACGTTGAAGGTCGGGTTGTCGTGCGTGGTGGGCTTGGAATCCTCGAAGCAGCCACCCTGATCGATGGCGATGTCCACCAGGACCGCGCCCGGTTTCATCTGTGCCACAGTCGCATTGGTGACCAGCTTGGGGGCCTTGGCGCCGGGCACCAGGACGGCGCCGATGACCAGGTCCGCCTGCTTGACCGCGTCCTCCAGATCGAGCCGTGAGGAGTAGCGGGTCTCGATGGCGCCGCCGTACTCGGCATCGATCTTGCGCAGGATGTTGACGTTGAGGTCGAACACGGTGACGTGTGCGCCCATGCCCCAGGCGACCGCGGCGGCGTTGTCGCCGGCCATACCGCCGCCGATCACGACGACCTTGGCCGGGGCGACACCGGGGACGCCACCCATGAGAACGCCGCGACCGCCCTGGGTGCGCATCAGGTGGTAGGCGCCGACCTGAGCGGAGAGTCGGCCCGCGACCTCACTCATCGGGGCCAGAAGAGGGAGCGCCACCGACCCATCTGATCCAGTGGTCTGCACGGTCTCGTAGGCGATGGAGGTGGTGCCCGACGCCAGCAGGGCGTCGGTGCACGGCCGCGATGCGGCCAGGTGCAGGTAGGTGAACAGGGTCTGGCCCTTACGCATGCGCGCGTATTCGGGCTCGATGGGTTCCTTGACCTTCAGCAGCAGGTCGGCCTCGGCCCAGACCTGATCGGCGGTGTTGATGATCTGCGCGCCGGCAGCCTTGAAATCGGCATCGTGGAGGGCCGAACCCTCGCCGGCGCCGGCTTGCACGAGCACCTCGTGTCCACGGCGGACCAGTTCGGACACGCCGGCCGGGGTGATGGCGACGCGGTACTCGTTGTTCTTGATCTCGGTCGGGATGCCGACACGCATGATCGCTCCTCATTCGGGAATTGGCTTAGGAGAATTGTGAAGAACTATCGATATGAAGGCAATCAAGACGACAAAGATTCGCTAATATGCCGATATGGTCGAAGGATCAACGAAAACTACTGTCCGTTCGGGGGGTGCGCCGAAGGATGTTCGGGCCGTCGAGCTCGATGAGGTGGACCGGCGGATCCTGGCGGCCCTGCACGCCGATGCGCGGATCTCCAACAGTGCACTCGCGGATCTTGTGGGGATCGCTCCGTCCACCTGCCATGGCCGGGTACGCCGGCTGCAGGACGTCGGTGTGATCCGCGGCTTTTACACCGATATCGATCCGTCCGCGATCGGGCTGTCGCTGCAGGCGATGATCTCGGTGAGCCTGCAAGCCAACGCGCGCGGCCGGATCCGCAACTTCATCCAGCAGATCCGGCGCAAGCCACAGGTGATGGATGTCTACTTCCTGGCCGGCGGCGACGACTTCATCCTGCACGTGGCCGCCCGCGACACCGACGATCTGCGGTCGTTCGTGGTGGAGAACCTCAACGCGGACGGCGACGTGGCCGGTACGCAGACATCGCTGATCTTCGAACACCTGCGGGGTGCCGCGCCGCTCTAGGCCGCGCCTGCATCGTCGGCCGGTGGGTCGCTGTCGTTTTCCAGCAGCCGTTCGGGGTGGTGGTAGTCGTTGGTGCCGCCGCGGAGCATGGGCAGCCCGGGTGGTGGGATCCATTGGGTTTGGCCGTTGGGCAGTATTCGGGTGTCCCAGCCGCCGGTTTCGACGAGTTGGTTATCGGGATCGCACGCCAGGGTGAGGTCGCCGATGTCGGTGTTGCCGCCGTTTTTCCAGTCTTGGGCGGCATGATGGACCGCGCTGTGATACCCGGGTGCGTCGCAGCCGGGCCGTGTGC
>JAHFVD010000146.1 GCA_023264735.1 Mycobacterium sp.
AATACAGCTGGGTGTTCCACGGCGTCAATTCCGGCAAGCGCTCGATCACACTTGATCTCGGATCCGAGGAAGGCAGAACACTTTTCGGCCGGATGGTCGCCGAGGCCGACGTGGTGGTGGAGAACTTCACCCCCAGGGTGATGGAGAACTTCGGGCTGAGCTACGAGCAGCTGCGCGAATTCAACGAGGAGATCATCGAGGTCCGGATGCCGGGGTTCGGGCTCGACGGCCCGTGGCGCGACCGGGTCGGATTCGCGATGACGATGGAACAGCTCGCCGGACTGGCCTGGCTCACCGGGTATCCCGACGGCTTGCCCACCGCACCGCGGGGTGCCTGTGACCCGCTGGCCGGGGTGCACGCCGCCTTCCTCACCCTTGCGGCGCTGGAACATCGGCGCCGCACCGGGCAGGGTCAGCTGGTGGAGCTGCCGATGATCGACGTGGTCCTCAACGCCAGCGCGCTGCAAGTCATCGAGCACGACGCCGCCGGGGTGCTGCTGACCCGTCGGGGAACCGCGGGCATGAGTTCGCCGTCCAGAACGTCTACGCCTGCGCAGGCGAGGATCAGCGGATCGCGGTCAGCCTTCGCCACTCGGGTGACTGGACTGCTCTCAAAGATGTTCTCGGCCAACCGGTATGGGCCCAGGATGTCCAATACGGCGAGGACGCCGCCGACCACATTGACCGCCACCTCGCCGACTGGTTCACCGGCCAGTCCCGCGACGGCGCCGTCGCCGTGCTACTCGCCGCGGGCATACCGGCCGCACCGGTCGTGCAACCGCCCGACGTCATCGACAACCCTGCCCTGCAGGGCAGAGGCTTCTTCCAAACGGTCACCCACCCGCTGTGCGGCCCGCTGCCCTACCCCCGGCCGCCGGTCACCGGTCACTTCGTGGACAGTGCCGCACCGCTGCTGGGTCAGCACAACGCCGAAATACTCGGCGCATCACTGGGTTTGACAGCTCAGGACCTGGCTCGGCTGGAAGACGGCAAGGTCATCGGGTCCTGGCCGCTGGGGTTATGACCATTCGTCCGGTGGATCCAGTCGCGGGGCCGCACGCGGCAGGTGCGCCGGGCATACTCGGGCTCGTTGTACGGCCACTGCGTGACGATGCGGCCTCCAGGATGGAGACGATCGAATTACCGCCCTGATTGGTGTTGGGACACCTCGGCGGCGACCTTGGCGATTTCCGGAACAACCTGCACGGCACTGGCTCCCGTGCCGACGACCGCCACCCGGCGATCGGTGAGGTCGGCGCTGCGATCCCACCGGGAGGTGTGCATGATCGAACCGCCGAAGTCGGTCAGGCCATCGATATCGGGCAGCTTCGGTTCGCCGAATAGGCCCACCGCGCTGACCACCACATCGGCGGAGTATGCGGAAACGCCGCCCCGATCGCCCGGTCCATATCGGCGGCGTCACCGTCGGCGGCAGGCCCGATCGGCTCTTCGGTGGCCGGGTTGATCGAGTCGAACGTGTCCGACCCGCCTGCGACCAGACGCCCGTCGATCAGCAGTGCGGTCACAGCAGATCCCGCGCGACCGGACAGGACATGCAGCGCGGCCCGCCGCGACCGGTACCGAGCTCGGAGGCCGAGATGGCCAACACCTCGATCCCCGAATCCTGCAGTCGGGCATTGGTTTCGGTGTTGCGTTCGTAGGCGACGACGACGCCGGGCGCCAGAGCGAGCGTGTTGTTGCCGTCGTCCCATTGTTCGCGTTCGGCGGTCACCGGGTCCAGCCCGGTATCGATGACCCGCAGCTGCTCGATCTCCATCGCCGCGGCGGCGGCCTTCACGAACGGGGCCTCGTCGAGGATCGTCACCCCGTCGGGGGTGCGCTTGATGGTGAACGCCGACAGCGAATCGCTGATGGCCGGATACATCACCACCGCGTCGACGTCGACCATCGTGCACACGGTGTCCAGGTGCATCTGCGCCCGCTCCTGGGCGATCGGCACGGCGAGCACGGTGTGGGCCAGACCGTCGTCGAACAGGCTGCGCGCCAGCGCTTCCGCACCCGCAGGGGTGGTGCGCTCCCCCACCCCGACGGCCACCACCCCGGGCGAGAGCAGCAGCACGTCGCCGCCTTCCACCGGCGCCGTGTGCGACTCGTAGGCCCGCCGCACTCCCAGGAAGCGCGGATGGTGGGCGTAGATCAGGTCGGTCAGCGAGGTTTCGCGCATCCTGGCCGGCAGCGCCAAGGAGGTGGTCGCCACCCGCGGGCCGATCCAGAACGACGAGTCGCGGGTGAACAGCAGATTCGGCAGCGGTTCGATGACGAAATCGCCGCCGTGATGCATGCGCCGCACCAGCGACGTATCGGTCTTGGCGCCCGACGACGGCAGTTCGGTGAAGGTCATGCCCGCCGTCAGCACGTGCGCCAGGGCCGCCGGCTCCAGACCGCGCAGATACGCCGAAAGCTCTTGCGCCAGTGGCAATCCCAGACGGCGGGCATCCACGGCGGCGGAGATCCCCTGAATCCGGGCGGCGCCGCTGTTCAGCGCCTCGGTCAGCAGGTCGGCCATCAGCAGCACTTCCACGCCTCGCGAGCGCAGCAGATCGGCGAACGCATCGTGCTCTTCCTGGGCCCGGGACACCCACGGCAGACCGTCGAACAGCAGCTTGTCGTTGTTGCGCGGGGTCAGCCGCTGCAATTCGGCGCCGGGCCGGTGCAATATGACGACCCGCAGCGTCCCGACCTCGGAGTTGGAGCCCAGCACGGTGGCAGTCACACGTAGCACCGTAACAACAGGTCAGCCACCTCAACTATCGTTGAGGTGTGACCGAGCAGGAACTGACGCCCGGCGAGCTCGCCCAGCGGGCCGGCGTGGCGATCTCGGCACTGCACTTCTACGAACGCGAGGGGCTGATCAGCAGCCGCCGAACCTCGGGCAACCAGCGCCGCTACCTCCGCGACACCCTGCGCCGGGTCGCGTTCATCCGGATGTCGCAGCGCCTCGGCATCCCGCTGGCCCGGGTCGCCGACGCCCTGGCGACGCTGCCGACCGATCGGGTGCCGACCAGCCGGGACTGGGCACGGCTGTCGGCAGGCTGGCGGGAGGATCTCGACGAGCGGATCGTGCACCTGCAACGGTTACGCGACAATCTCGCCGACTGCATCGGCTGCGGCTGCCTGAGCCTGCGCAGCTGTGCGCTGTCCAACCCCGAAGACGTGCTCGCCGACCAAGGACCCGGAGCGGCAAAGCTTTAAATCGAACAGATGTGCGATATCCTCGACTGCGTGTCTGTGGCGGTTCAGGGCGCGCTGTTCGAGCACAGCGAGCGCCGCGACCTCGGCGCCGGTGCGTGGATCGACATCCGCTCGGCGTGGGTTGAGGATGCCGGCGTGCTGTTCGACGGCCTCCTCGGCGATACCCCGTGGCGTGCCGAGCGACGGCAGATGTACGACCGCGTCCTCGACGTCCCGAGACTGGTCAGCTTCCACGACCTGACCACCGAGGCGCCGCCGCACCCCGACATCACGAAGCTGCGCCGTCGCCTCAACGACATCTACGGCGGCGAACTCGGCGAAACCTTCACCACCGCCGGACTGTGCCTCTACCGCGACGGCGCCGACAGCGTGGCCTGGCACGGCGACACCATCGGCCGCAGCAGCACCGAAGACACCATGGTCGCCATCGTCAGCCTCGGGGCCACCCGGGTGTTCGCGCTACGCCCCCGCGGTGGTGGACCGTCGCTGCGGCTGCCGCAACGCCACGGCGATCTTTTGGTGATGGGTGGTTCGTGCCAACGCACCTGGGAGCACGCGGTTCCCAAGACCGCGCGGCCGCGAGGACCGCGGATCAGCGTCCAGTTCCGCCCGCGTGACGTGCGCTGAGCTCAGCCGCGAATGGCATTGACACCGGCGACCAGGAGGTCGCGGGCGCGGCCGGTGTTCACCGGCACGATCGGCTTGTCGGGCACCACCAGCGGGTTGGCGCTGACGATCACTTGATAGACGCCGAAGTGGGCGGAGTAGTTGTAGGTCTCGCCGGTGCGCACCTGGTTGTTGACCGTCGCCTGCAGGACTCGGTGTACCCCCAGTGTCTGGGTGCCGTCGATCTTTGGTGTGTCGACGATTTCGACCAAGCCCCGCAGCCCTGAGCCGGTGAAAGTGACCTTCTGGCAATCGGGTCCGGGCTCGGTCACCAGGATCGGTGAGTTGGTCTCGACGGCGATGACGATGAAACGGTTGCCCTCTCCTTGGGCGGCGACGGCGGCCATATTGCCCTCGGTGCCGGTCGGCACGAGTTGGCCGGCGGCGAATTTCGCACACGCGGGTGGGTCGAATGTGAGTCCGTCGGGCAGTTTCTGCCCGGCCAGCACTTGGGGATCGATCCCCGTCTTGGCCGTCTCGGACACCGTGAATTCCGGTCCGAAGCTGGACTTCAGCGTCGTCACTTTCGCGATATCGGCTCGGGTTTGGCTCGATCCGCCCGAGCCACATGCGACCAACAGTCCGGCACACAGCACTGCGACGACCGCGCCGGGTTTGCACATCGTGGCCAATGTACCCAACCGGCAGGTGTTCAGCCGCGCAGGGCGGACACCGTCGACACCAACAGATCGCCGACGAAGTGCGAATCCAGTGGCGGATGGGGGGATCCGGGATCGGTGACCAAGGTGACGAACACGACGTGGCCGTCGACGTAGGCCTGCGCGGTGTCGGCCTTACCGTCGGTTTCGGTGCCGGACTCGACGACCATGCGGGTGGTGACCGTCATCGCGACGGTGTCGGCGCCGTCGATGTGGGGCGCCGCGGATATGGGAGCCAGGGTCACCTCACCCATCGTGTGCGCGAACGTCATCGTCCACTGCGCACATTCGCCGATCAGCCCGGCGTCCGGCGCGCCCTGGCCGGGCACCGCGACGACGACGTAGACGGTTCCGCCCGGCCCGGACGCCGAGTACCCCCGGACGCCCGGATCGGCGGGGGCCGGATCGGCCAGCGCGGCACATTGCGGGGGCGTCGCCGTCCAGCCGGATCCGAAGCCCCACAGTCCCGCCGCGCTGAGCGGTCCGGTCACGTCGGCGATCTCGTAGCCGGCGGGCAGTGCCGGCCGGATCCGTTTGATGTTGGCCGGATTCACCGGGCCAGAGCTGGGCGACACGCTCGGCGCGGACGCCGATGACGGCGGCGCCGGATTGGGCTGCGCCGCACACGCGGCCAGCAAGAGCGCCGTCATCGATGTGACGATGAGCTGCCGCACGGGGCCTTGATACCACTGATTGTTTGCCTGGTGCGCGCGCCTCGCGGGCTAACCTGGCAGCCATGTGTACTCGAGTGCTGTGGAACACCAACGACGTCGCCGTTTTCACCGGTCGCACGATGGACTGGCCGGAGTCGACGCAGCCGTTGATCGTCGGCTTTCCCCGTGGACGCGAGCGCGACGGGATCAGCCCGGCCGGATTCATCTCCGATTCCAACCCGCTGCGATGGACCAGCCGGCACGCGAGCCTGGTGACCACGATCTACGGCCTCGGCACCGTGGATGGCTTCAACGAGGCGGGTCTGGCCGGCCACGGCCTGTATCTGCAAGAGACCGACTTCGGTCCCCGCGACCCGGCGAAGCCCGGCGTGCACGCCGGACTGTGGCTGCAGTACCTGTTGGACCAGGCGGGCACGGTCACCGAAGCGCTGCAGCTGATGGACGAGATCCAGGTGCTCAAGATCTCGGCTCACGGGCATGACGCCAACCTGCATCTCGCCCTGGAAGACATCGGCGGCGACTCGGCGATCATCGAGTTCGCCCAAGGTCGCCTGGTTGTCCATCACGGTCGCCAGTACACCTTGATGACCAACGATCCGACGTACGACGAGCAGCTGAAGTTACTTTCCCAGCAAGACTTTTCACAGCCCAGTAGCGAGATGCCGCTGCCGGGCAACGTCAACCCGGTCGCTCGTTTCCAGCGGGCCGCGTACTACTCGGCGCTGCTGCCCACGCCCGGTTCGCAGCGCGAGGCCATCGCGGGCGTCATGGCGATCATGCGCAATGTCTCGGTTCCGTTCGGCGCGCCCTATCACGACTTCGGCGTGTACAACACCGAGTACCGCACGGTGACCGACCTGACCAACCGGATGTATTTCTTCGAGCTGACCACCAGCCCCAATGTCATCTGGGTCGAGATGGACCGGTTGAAGCTCGACGGCGGCCCGATCGCCGTCAACCCCTATGACGACTCACTGGTCGGCGACATCACCGACCGCTTCGCGCCGCACGACCTACCGTTTTAGCGGTTGAGCCGCCAGATGTCGGTGGACATCAGCGTCGCGAACGAGCACCACAGCGGGTAGGGCGCGAGCACGGCACCGAACTTCGGGTCCGCGGCGGCGGCCCGGCGCGCCAGATCGGCACTGCTGACCGCCAGTGCGCCGGCCACGATCGCGGACGGACCGAGCTTGTGCGCCTTGAAGAAGAGCCAGCTCCAGCCGGCATTGAGCACCAGGTTGGCGCCCAGTGCACCGGCATAGGCGCGGGCCTTGTCGTCATCGCCTGCGGCGCGGAACTTCTCGATGGCCGCGGCAGAGGTGAGGGCGATATCGGCGTACAGCGTTGTCCATGCCACCGGGAACACCGCATTCGGCGGAACGTAGCGCGGCTTGCGCAGGGCGGGATACCAGGTCTCGACACTCTTGCGGCTGGCGAGGCTACCGACCACGGCCGCTGCGGCCGTGCCCAACGATGTTGCGATGATCGACTTGCCCATGAGCGCCAACGTACCCGTGCGGCGGGCGGCCTAATCGCGGACGGGTGCGAGGTTTCAGGCCCGCCGCGCCAGCCGGTCTGGTCGACGGCTGCCCAGCAGCCGGCGCCGGGACGTTCGGCGACGCGGTGGGGAGCGGGGTGACGCCGACTCCGAATGTCCCTGCCGGTCTGGTCCCGAGCGGACGCCCGAAGCCAGCCTCCTGCAGGCCGTCGTCCAGCCCGGTGGGGATGGCTTCCAGCAGGTTACGGACCTTGGTCACCGGGTCGCCCCGGTCAGCCAGTGTCGCAGGGGTCGGGTCCCCGGGATTGACGCCGCGGTCATAGCCCCATTCGATGATCACCCGCAGCGGCGCGTCGAGCACATCGAGAATCGGCCCGGGCACTCCTAGTTGCGCCAGCGGCATCAGCAGCGGCAGCCGGGCGGTCGGGATCAGATAGTAGGCGGTATCGCCGGTGCTCCCCTGGTACATCGCGTCGGTCACCGCCACGGTGTAGTTCGGATGCAGATAGCCAATCCCGGCCAGCGCGTTGAGATCAGCCAGCAGGTTCAGCGGACGGCGTGGGAAGTCCGCCCACCCGTCGTACTGCCACGTGATGTCGGCGGTCGGGAACCGGCAGTCGGTGCCGTCCGTGTCGCAACTGTCGGTGGGCGTTGCGCCGTCGAAGGTCACCCCCAAGCCGGGAATGTGGAGTCCGGCGAAGCGCTCCAGAATCCCGCCGTTCGGTCGGTTCGGGTTGCTGATGAGAACGAATGACACGTGCAGGTCTGGGTCGGCGGACTGGGCGATGAGATCGCGTTTGACGATCGTCGCGATCCGGGCGCTTTGGGAGTATCCGAACACCGTGTAGTCCGGTGACGACACGGTGTCGTCACCGAAACGTTCTGCCTTGCAGGATGTTCGGCCGTGCAGACAGTTGGTCAAGTTGTCGACGCCGATCGCCACCGACGTGTCGAACAGGTCGGCGCCGTCGACCGGCCAGAATTGCTCGGGCGTCTGCACGACGACCACGTTGTAGAGACCGGGATCGGCCGGTTCGGCCCGAGCCGGACCGGTGGGCGCGATGTAGCGGTCGAGCGCGCCCGAGACGTACTCCCCGACGAACTCGGCGGATTCACCGATCAACGGATGCCCGGTCCCGCCCATGATCAACGCGGTGGTGGCGGTCAGCTGAACACCGATTGCCAGCGGCGCGGCGGATCCGAAAACGGCCGTGCACAAGACGCCCAGCACCGCCAGGCACAGCAAGCGCAGACAGGTGGTCATGCGTCCCCCGCACGCCAGACGCAACGCCTATGGTGGCTTCGCCCGATCCACCGCCGCGGCCACGCTGCGCCATTGCAATTACGCGACCTAGCAGCAATGGTGCTCCTCTTGTACGGCGCGGGTTCACAAACGTTCAAATTCGCTGTAAATCGCACTAAGCTGCTCAATCGAATTTGGTTGGCCGCTGATGACAGTGCGCCACAACAAAAGGAGAACTCGTTCGATGAACAAGATGACCGCGGTAGCCACGGCGGGTCTGGCTGCCGTTTCGTTGAGTTTTGCGCTTGTCGGCTGCGGCTCGGACAGCAAGACCGAGACTAAGACGTCCACCTCGACCTCGACGTCCACCGCGACGTCGACATCGAAAAGCACTGAGACTTCGGCGAGCCCGTCACCGACCGCCGGAAAGAACCAGACGATTCAGGACTATCTCAAGGCGAACAACATCCAAGAGAAGCCGGTCAAGCGCGGCGATCCCGGATCCCCCAACATCGACCTGGCGATGCCTCCTGGCTGGTCGGATGCCGGTCAGCAGACACCCGACTGGGCCTACGGGGCCATCGTCTTCGACAGCCCCCAGGACAAGGCTGACCCGCCGAGCATCATCGCGATCGTCTCCAAGCTGACCGGCAACGTCGACCCGAAGAAGATCCTCGAGCTGGCCCCGGGCGAGTTGGCGAACCTGCCGCAGTGGGAGCCGCTCGGCGACCCGAACACGAGCACGTTGAGCGGTTTCGACGCGGTTCAGCTCGGCGGTAACTACGTCAAGGACGGCAAGAAGCGGATCATCGCCCAGAAGACGGTGGTGATTCCGGGCAAGGACGGCCTGTACGTCCTGCAGATGAACGCCGATGCGCTGGACGGCCAGGAAGGCCCGCTGATGGAAGCCACCAACGTCATCGACGAGAAGACGACGATCACCCCCTGATCGGTGAATCCCGCGGCTGCCGGCGTGCGTGCGCGCCGGCAGCCGCGCTCATTTCCGCCGAGGAGGCGTTGTGACATCTGAGGAACCCGTGCCGCCGCAAGGACCCGAGATCCCTGAGATTTCAGCGGGCGCCAAGATGTGGAACTCGCTGAGCCCGCGCGCCGTCCTGTCGATGGCCGACCCTTATCCGGTGGTGCTCAAGCAGTTTGTGCAGTTCTGCTTGATCATCGTCTACCCCGCATGGGTAGTCGGGCTCCTGTTCGGGCTGGCGATCTACTACTCCGTCTATGGCGTGCTGTGGGTGCTGTTCGCGCCGATTCGGTTGTGGATGAAGAAGAATCGGCCCGACGAGTACGCGGCGAGCCAGCAGAAACAGATATAGCGGGCCGAATTCGCTTCTGCGGATTGGGTTTATCCTCAGATTCGGGTTCGTGCCCAGGTTGCTCTTGCGTGCGGATCTTGTCGGTGAGTCGGCATAGTATTCGAGGATGCGTTCGATCGGTGGTCTGCTGGATGTACTCGACGATGTCGTCGGGGAGCTGGCCGCCGTCGATCTCGATGTGCTGTCTCCGCCTGAGCGTTTCGCGGTT
>JAHFVD010000094.1 GCA_023264735.1 Mycobacterium sp.
GGGCGCCCGGCCGGCTGGCCGCGATCGTGGACTGGGAGATGACCACGATCGGCGACCCGCTGCTCGACGTCGCGTGGGCCTTGCTCGGCTACGACGGTGAACAGCCGAAGGACGGCGGGTTCTATCTGCCGATGGAGGGCATGCCGACGCGCAGTGAGCTGTTGGCGCACTACGAGAAGGTCAGTGGCCTGTCGACCGAGAACATCCACTACTACCTGGTGCTGGCCAACTGGAAGCTCGGCATCGTGCTGGAGAAGACCTATGCCGCCGCGGTCAACGGCGGCAAGGCCGACCCGACAGTGGTTGAGGCATTCGGTGCGATGGTGCCCGGGCTGATCGCAACCGCCGCCGAGCTGGCACAGTCCGGCGAGGTGGCGTAAATGGGTTACGCAGACGATCTTTTCGACCTGACCGGCCGCGTGGTGCTGATCACCGGCGGCAGCCGCGGGCTGGGTCGCGAGATGGCATTCGCCGCCGCGCGCTGCGGAGCCGACGTGGTGATCGCCAGCCGCAAGTACGACTCGTGTGTGGCCACCGCCAAGGAGATCGAGGACGAAACTGCCCGCACCGCAATGCCGTACGGTGTGCACGTCGGCCGCTGGGACGAGCTGGACGGCTTGGTGGAAGCGGTCTACGACCGGTTCGGCAAGGTCGATGTGCTGGTGAACAACGCCGGCATGTCACCGACGTACGACAAGCTGACCAACGTCAGCGAGAAGTTGTTCGACGCGGTGGTCAACCTCAATCTCAAAGGGCCGTTCCGGCTTTCGGCGCTGGTGGGTGAACGCATGGTCGCCGGCGGCGGAGGGGTGATCATCAACGTCAGCACCCACGGCTCGTTGCGCCCGCACCCGTCGTTCATCCCCTACGCCGCATCCAAGGCCGGGCTGAACGCGATGACCGAAGGTCTGGCCGCGGCGTTCGGGCCGACCGTGCGGGTGAACACCCTGATGCCTGGACCGTTCCTCACCGATATCAGCAAGGCGTGGGACTTCGGCAGCGGCAGCAACCCGTTCGGTGCGCACGCCCTGCAGCGCGCCGGGGAACCGGCCGAAATCATCGGCGCCGCATTGTTCTTGATGTCGGACGCATCCAGCTTCACCACCGGCTCGATCCTTCGGGTCGACGGCGGCATCCCCTAAGGAGTCAAGCGATGGCATGGGACTTTTCCACCGAGCCGGAGTTCGAGGAGAAGCTCGAGTGGATCCGGAAGTTCGTCCGTGAGGACATCGAGCCGCTCGAAGTGATCTTCCCCAGTTGCGAATTCCTGCCGCTCAATGAGGAGCGCCGCCGGATCATCGACCCGCTCAAGCAGCGGGTGCGCGATCAGGGCCTGTGGGCACCGCACCTCGGACCCGATCTGGGCGGGCAGGGTTTCGGCGCGGTCAAGCTCACGCTGATCAACGAAATCCTCGGCCGCGCAACGTGGTCGTCGATCATCTTCGGCACCCAGGCACCGGATACCGGCAACGCCGAGATCCTCGCTCGCTTCGGCACCCAAGGGCAGAAGGACCGCTACCTGACCGGGCTGCTGTCCGGGGAGATCTTCTCCACATTCTCGATGACCGAACCGCAGGGCGGCTCGGATCCGCGGGTGTTCACCACCCGTGCGGTGCGCGACGGTGACGACTGGGTGATCAACGGCCGCAAGTACTGGTCGTCCAACGCATCGGTGGCGTCGTTCTTCATCGTCGTGGCGATCACCGATCCCGATGTGCCGGTGCACACGGGGGCGTCGACGTTCCTGGTGCCTGCCGACACCCCCGGAGTGAACATCGAGGCGACGCACCACCTGGTCGGCTCGTACTCCCATGATCCCGGCCATTCGCTGGTGCACTACAACAACGTCCGGGTGCCCGCTTCGGCGATGCTGGGCGAGGAGGGCCAGGGCTTCCACGTCGCGCAGTCCCGGCTGGCCGGCGGTCGCCTGCACCATGCGATGCGTTCGATCGGGGTGGCTCAGCGCGCCATCGACATGATGGCCAGGCGCGCGAAAAGCCGGTTCACCCAAGGCAGTCTGCTCGCAGACAAGCAGCTGATCCAGGAGTTCGTCGCCGACTCCTTCGTCGAGCTGACCCAGTTCCGCCTGATGGTGTTGCACGCCGCGTGGCTGGTCGACACCGCTGGCGAACGTGCCGCCCGCGAGGAGATCGCGGCCTGCAAGATCCAGACCGCGAACCTGCTGAAGTCGATCGGCCTGCGTGCGATCCAGGTACACGGCGGGCTCGGGCTGACCGACCAGATGCCGTTGACCAGCGTCCTGATGGGCGGGATCACGCTGGGCCTGGCCGACGGGCCCACCGAGGCGCACAAGGTGAACCTGGCCCGCCAGATCCTCAAGGAGTACGAGGCCGAGGACCCGGTCTGGCCAAGCGAGTTCCTCCCCAACCGCATCGAGCGGGCCCGCGAGAAGTACGGCCACCTGATCGATCGCATTCCGGCGCTTCCTGTTTCGCTGTGACCAGCCGAGCCGCGGCCGCCGTCGTGCGGGCCCTTGACGATCGACAGCGGGAGGCCACCGAGGAGGTGGAGCGCATCCTGTCCGCCGCCATCAGCGTGATGCAGCGGGTCTTCCCCGATGCCCCGCGGGTCAGCGATATCGTCGCCGCGGCCGGGGTGTCCAACAAGGCGTTCTATCGCTATTTCGCCGGTAAGGACGACCTGATGCTGGCCGTGATGGAACGCGGTGTGGCCCTTGTGGTCTCCTACCTCGAGCATCAGATGGCCAAGGAGAGCACACCGGAGGGCAAGATCACCCGGTGGATCAGCGGGGCGCTGGCCCAGGTGGCCGACCCCGAGTTGATCGGCATGAGCCGGGCGCTGGTCGGGCAGATGTCGGCCTCGGACAAACGGCGGATGGGCGAGGAAGAGACCATGGCCGCCATGCGCGACCTGCTCGTCGCACCGATCCGCGATCTCGGAAGTGCCGATCCCCAGCGTGATGCCGACGCGGTGTTCGTGTGTACCGTCGGCACAATGCGCCGCTACGTGAACTCCACCGACCAACCGGGTCGCAAGGACATCAGCCACCTCGTCGGGTTCTGCCTGCGCGGGCTCGGCGTGCCGGAAGGAGAGCGCTGATGCGCGCCGTCGTCTGCCGCGAATACGGCACCCCGGAAGACCTCGTCCTGGACGAACTGCCCGACCCCACACCGGGTCCCGGGCAGGTGGTGGTCAAGGTGCGCGCCGCCGCGGTCAACTACCCGGATGTGCTGCTGATCGCCGGCAAATACCAGATCAAGGTGCCGCCGCCGTTCAGTCCGGGCAGTGAGCTGGCCGGCGATGTGCTGGCCGTCGGTGACGGCGTCGACTACCAGCCCGGTGACCGGGTGTCGGCCACCTCGTTCGTCGGGGGTTTCGCCGAGCAGGCCCTGGTGGATGCCCGCGGTCTGGCCCGCATTCCCGACGGCGCCGACTACGCCGATGCCGCGGCGTTCGGGGTTACCAACAAGACGGCCTACTACACCCTGCGCACCGTGGCCCCGGTCAAGCCCGGCGACTGGGTCGTCGTCCTCGGCGCCGGCGGCGGTGTTGGGCTGGCCGCCGTCGACATCGCGGTTCTGATGGGCGCCAAGGTGATTGCCGCCGCATCGGGAGCCGAGAAGCTCGAGGTGTGCCGTCAGCGCGGCGCGGAAGCCGTCGTCGACTACGACGCCGAGGACCTGAAGACCCGGCTCAAGGAGATCACCGGGGAGAGCGGCGCCCAGATCGTGCTCGACCCGGTCGGTGGCCGCTATTCCGAGCCGGCGCTGCGCAGCCTGGGCCGCGGCGGGAAGTTCATCACGCTGGGCTATGCGGCCGGCTCGATTCCGGCGATCCCGTTGAACCTGGTGATGCTGAAGGGAATCACCGTGCAGGGCATGGAGATTCGAACCTTCGCCACCGACTACCCCGATGAAATCGCGCGCGACGACGCCGAGCTTGCGCAGTTGTTCGCCGACGGACGGCTACGCCCCTATATCGGTGCACGCTTCCCGCTGGAGCAGGCGGCCACCGCACTGCGCTACGTCGCCGACCGCAAAGCGATCGGCAAGGTCGTCATCGACGTCGCCTAGGGCGTGATGATGTTGAAGCCCGGGTTGGGCTGATCCAGCGCGCCGAGCAGCGTCTGCAGCGCCTGGGCATCGCCGGTGATCTCCATACCCGGTGAGGTGAAATCACCTCCGGCAACGGCCAATAGCCGCAGCTTGCCGGCGAACCGGATGGTGGCGGTCGCCGTCGACTCGTCGGCGTCACACTGGCGGTAGACCAGCACGCCGTTACGCAGGGTGAGTCGGTAGTTGGCCCCAACATCGGCGAACGTCAGGTCCACGGCAATGTCCGTGTCCCATGACCGCGGCCCATTCACACTGATCGCCAACGCATCCAGCATCTGCTCGATGGTCAGCTGAGCCAAAATCGAGGTCGAAGCCGATTGGGTGGGCGTGCCGAAGTTTCCGTCAAGCAGCTCGGTGGCACCGGAGAGGAAGAAGTTGCGCCAGGTCGCGCACTCGGCTCCGTAACCCAGCTGTTCGAGGGTGTCCGCATAGAGCTGACGCGCACCCGGATGCGCCTGGTCGGTGAACATCACATGGTCGAGCAGTGTTGCCGCCCAACGAAAATCGCCGGCATCGAACGCTTCCTGGGCGATCTCGACAACTCGGTCAACACCGCCCATGGCCTCGACGTAACGCGGTCCGATCGCCTCCGGCGGATGCGCCCACAACCGGGCCGGATTACCGTCGAACCAGCCCATGTAGCGCTGATAGACGGCCTTCACGTTGTGACTGACCGACCCGTAGTAGCCGTGGGCATGCCACGCCTTGTGCAGCGCGGGCGGCATCTGGAAGTTCTCCGCGATCTCGATCCCGGTGTAGCCCTGGTTGAGCTGCCGCAGTGTCTGGTCGTGCAGATAGCCGTAGAGATCACGTTGCACGGAAAGGAATTCGACGATCTTGTCGTGGCCCCACGTCGGCCAGTGGTGCGACGCGAACACCACGTCGGTGCGATCGGCGAAGGCGTCGATGGCCTCGGTGAGATAACCCGACCACGCATGCGGGTCGCGAACCAGAGCGCCGCGCAGCGTCAGCAGGTTGTGCAGGTTGTGCGTGGCGTTCTCGGCCATGCACAGGGCACGGAATTGCGGGAAGTAGAAGTGCATCTCGGCCGGGGCTTCGGTACCGGGCGCCATCTGGAACTCGATCTCGACACCGTCGATGGTGTGCGTCTCGCCGGTGGCCGCGATATCGATGGTCGGCACGATGATGGCGACCTCACCGGTGGAGGTCTGCTGGCCGAGCCCGCAGCCCACCTGTCCCTGAGGCCCGCGATCGAGCAGGGTGCCGTACATGTACCCCGCGCGCCGTGCCATCGCGGTGCCTGCGTAGACGTTCTCCTGCACCGCGTGTTCCACGAAACCCACCGGGGCGATCACCGCGACCTTGCCCGCATCGACGTCGGCCTGCGAGGTCACCCCCAGCACACCGCCGAAGTGGTCGATATGGCTGTGGGTATAGATCACAGCGCTCACCGGCCGATCGCCGCGGTGCGCCCGGTAGAGCGCCAGGGCGGCCGCGGCGGTTTCGGTGGAGATCAACGGGTCGATGACGATCACACCGGTATCGCCCTCGATGAAGCTGATATTCGACAGGTCCAAGCCGCGGACCTGGTAGATGCCTTCGACCACTTCGTACAGACCCTGCTTGGCGGCCAGAATCGACTGTCGCCACAAGCTTGGATGGACCGATGTAGGCGCGTCACCGCCCAAGAAGTCGTAAACGTCGTTGTCCCACACCACCCGCCCGTCGGCGGCTTTGACCACGCACGGCGTCAGTGCCGCGATGAAGCCGCGATCGGTGTCGGCGAAGTCGGCGGTGTCCTCGAACGGCAAGGACGTCAGATGCTCGGCGTGCGCGGCCTCGATGACGGCGGTAGGTGGCTTGTGTTCCATACCGCCAATCCTGGCCTAGAGCGACGGGCTCAGGTCCAGAATCCGTTGAGCGGCGTGGCGTACTTGTCGTTGTTGGTCATCGTCGGCAACCCGAGTGCGTCCTCGATGGTGCGCAGCGTGCTGTAGTGGTCGTAGTGGTCGGTGACGACGACGGCGCCGCCCTTCATACCGCCGGCGCTGACCGCCAGCGGCGACGCGATCACGACTGTGACGACATGGTTGCCCTCGTTGCCGAAGCCCAACGTGATGTTGTTGTTGTCCTCGTCGAACGTGACGATCAGCACCGACTTCGTGGTCTGCCAGACAGCCGAATTGATGATCGTCGGCACATTCTCCTGCAAGAACTCGTCGAGCGCCGGGACGTTGTACTGGTGGCGCGGATCGATCTGCGAGAACGCGAAATGTGCCACACCCGCCAGGGTGTCGACAGGACCTTCACCGTTGGAGTCCTCGTCGGCGGCGAACCACACGAAGTCCGGTGTGGTGGCATCCGACTGAAGGTCGACAGCCATCTGGGTCAACGGGAACATGTGCGCGGCCGCGTAGGCCTGGTTGTCGCCGATTCCTGCGAAGGCCGGCCACGGGGTCTGGTCGGTCGAATAGTTCGCGGTCGACACCAGTGGCTGCCCCGGCGTCATCCCCTGCGCGTAGGCCGCCCACGTCTTACCCGCGTTGTCGATGGTGAAGGCGAGATTGTTCGGGTCGTTGATACACACCGACTTGCAGTTGTAGGTCTTGCTGAAGACCTGTCCACCGGCGATCGCGTAGTAGTTCGGCATACTCGGATGGGTCACGGCGTAATAGTTGTTGGCAAGCCCGTTTGCGTTGATCAAGCTGTTGAGGAACGGCGCGTTGGGACTTCCGACGATGTCGCTGTAGCCCTTGTTCTCCATGTAGACCAGGAACACGTGGTCGAGTTGCCCGACGTTGGACGCCGGCGGTGCCGGGTCGGGCGGCGCGGGTTGGGCGGTGCCGATGCTGAAGGACAGGTTGTCGGCGTACGCGTTGTTGAATCTCGCGGTGAAACCGATCACCACGGGATTCAGGTCGTGCATGCTGAGGGTCACTACGGCGCTACGCGTGCCGACCGGGACGGTCCCGGTGGTGGCGCGCTGGCGGAATCCGGTCTGTCCCCAGCGATCCAGGTTGCTGACCGGCCCGATCGTAGAACTTCCGAGGTAGAGCTGATTCTGGTCCAGGAAGGTGACTTTCACCGTGGCGAACGACGGATCGAGCAAGTAGCCACCCAGATAACCGCTGAGGTTGAACTGGACTGTGCCGCCGTTGATCTCGGCACTGGAGGCGCTGAGGTCCACCGTCTGGGATAGCGCCGAACTGGCGACGTCACCGCCGCCGAAGAACTGGTTTCCGCCACCGGGTGGCGCAGCCTGGACGCCGGGGAACGACACGATGGCGGGCAGGTTGGGCCACGCGAAGCTCAGGCCGACCGGCCACGCGTTGCGGAGTTCGCCGTACTGGACCACCGTCGGAGTGCCGGTCGCCGTCCAGCCCGGCACACTGACCGTGCTGTTCCCGTATCCGGCCGTGTCGCCGAGTTCGGCACCGGGGTTCGCGAGCAGATTGGGGCCGGTCGCCGCGCCGGTGGTCACCTGCCCCGACACGGAGCCGGTGGGCCGACCACGCCCGATGCGCTGCAATTCACTGCCCACCAACTCCAGCGCGGACGCCAACGTCTGCAGGGCTCGATCGGGGGTGGGGAGCTTGGCCGCACCCGTCAGGACCGGCACGCCGCTGCGCATGGGCTTGACTGCCGTCAATTTCACTTTCGGCGCAGTCGCTTTCGCCGCGCGCGCCGGCCCACCTGTGTGGGGCCCCGCGGTTGCGCCGGACGCTGCCGACGACGAATCCGAAGGTTGAGCGGCGGCGATACACGGCATGCTCGCGATTGCCGAACCCACCCCGAGCGCTACCGCCAGTGCGCCGAGCCGACCGATGTGTGCTGCATTCCCCATGACCCGTACTCCCGCCAGCTGATACATCAGATGGTATGAAGTACGGGCCTCCTTGGGAGGGAATTGGACAGGTCAGTTCTAAACGGTCAGGTCGTAGACCTCGGTGCCACCGACATCGGTCGCGGTGAAGTGCTGTTGCACCCACTGGGTGATCTGGGTACCTGCGCCCGAGTCGTCGCCGGGGCCGTGATGCCCGCCACCGGGTCCGGTGCCGGCGATGAAATAGTGGACCTGGCCCGCGGCGACGTAGGCCTGGAATTGCTCCAGCGTCGGCGAGTTGTCACCACCGTTGAACCCGCCGATCGACATGATCGACGTGCCGGTGCTCAGTTCCAGACTTCCCGCGATATGCGACCCGACAGTGGCTGCAGCCCAACGGTTATCGGCTTCGGTGAGCATGTTCTTCAGCTCGGTGTTGTCGGACGCCTGTTGCCCGCCCGGCCCACCGGGGCCGCCGAATCCGAAGCCGCCGCCCGCACGGGCCGGGCCGGAGGTCGGGATACCGCCGCCGTGGTTGCCGGCGATCGTCTCCACGGTGTACGCCGCGGTGGCGCCCAGCCCGAACAGCAGACCCGCCACGGCCAGGACCGCTGTCCAACGCCCCAGCCGGTGCGCTCCTGCCGCCAACACTGCCGACACCAGGATCGCGCCGACCAAGACCACCCAGCGCAGCCATGGCAGCCACTCCGGGGTGCGATCCAGCAGGATGAAGTTCCACACCCCGGTGGTCACCAGCATCGTCGCAAGTACGACGCGCGGGATCACAGACTGCTTGCCGCGCCACAGTTCTCGCGCGCTGATACCGATCACCGCGGCGATCGCCGGCGCCAGGGCAATCGTGTAGTAGGGATGCATGATCCCCTTCATGAAGCTGAACACCACGACGGTGGCGACCAGCCATCCTCCCCACAGCAACAGCGCCGCGCGGGTCCGGTCGGTGCGTGGCGCGCTACGGGTGAACCAGAGTCCCGCCACCAGCCCGATCAGTGCGGCGGGCAGCAGCCAGGAGATCTCGGTGCCCATCGACTCCCCGAACATCCGGGTGATCCCGGTGGAGCCACCGAACATCGCACCGCCCATCGGGCCGGGACCGCCGCCGGAATCCGAACTGCCGCCGGGGTTACCGTCACCACCGAACACCCGGCCCAAACCGTTGTAGCCAAGGGCCAGCTGCAGCAGGCTGTTGTTGGTGGATCCGCCGATGTAGGGCCGAGAATCGCTGGGCCACAAGCTCACCAGCGCCAGATACCAGCCCGCCGATACCACGATCGCGACCAGGCCGACCGCCAGATCACGCAGCCGCTGCCAGACGCTGCCCGGGATCGCGACCAGCACCACCAGAGCAAGTGCCGGGGTGACCAGCAGGGCCTGCAGGAGTTTGGCCAGGAACGCGAACCCGATGGCGACACCGGCCAGGGCGATCCAGCGGGTGGATTTGCCATCCAATGCTCGGATCATGCAGTAGCCGGCGACCACCATGAGCAGCACCAGCAGCGCGTCGGGGTTGTTGAAGCGAAACATCAACGCCGCCACCGGTGTCAGCGCCAATACCGCACCGGCCAGCAGGCCGGCCCCGTAACCGCTGACGCGGCGCACCGCGCCGTAGACCAGCGCCACGGACGCCACACCCATGAAGGCCTCGGGCACCAGCATCGACAGCGTGCCGAATCCGAACAGCCGTCCGGACAGAGCCATCACCCACAACGAGGCGGGCGGCTTGTCCACGGTGATCGCGTTGCCTGCGTCGATCGAACCGAACAGCAAGGCTTTCCAGCTCTGCGTGCCGGCCTGCACGGCGGCCGCGTAATACTCGTTGGCCCACCCGGCGGCACTCAGGCCCCAGAGGTAGAGCACGGCGGTCACAGCGAGAAGTGCGAACAACGCGGGCCGCACCCATCGTGGCCGCAGGACGCGCGGTGCTTCCTGCGGATCCACCACTACCGGCCTTTCAGCGAGGACAGTCATTACTTGCTCCCGACAGTCTGGCCGGTGCGACGGGGGTGGAACACCCAGCCGCGCAGCAGCACGAAGCGGACCACGGTGGCCATCAGGTTGGCCGCGATCAGGACCAGCAGTTCGACGATGCGGTGCGGTTCACCCAGCAGATGCAGCAGGGCCAGTGCGCCGCTGGTCAGGGCAAGCCCGATACCGAAGACGACGAACCCTTCGAACTGGTGGCGCGCGACCCCGGTGCGGCCGCGCACCCCGAAGGTGAACCGCCGGTTGGCAGCGGTGTTGGCGATCGCGGTCACCAGCAGCGCGACCAGGTTCGCGCCCTGCGGGCCGATCGGGCGTAACAGCAGGAACAGCACCAGGTAGGCCAACGTGGAGGCGATACCGATGGCGGCGAACCGCACGCCCTGGTTCAGTAGCGACTTCGGTGCGCCGGCCTGGTTGCCGAACTGTGCGCCGATGGCCTGGACCGGAATCTGGCCGGTGCCGAAACCTTTGAGCAAGCGGGCAATTCCCTTCAAATCGGCGAGTGCGGTGGCCACGATGTCCACCCGGCTGTCCGGATCGTCGATCCAGTCGACGGGAACCTCGTGGATCCGCAGGCCGCTGCGTTCGGCCAGGACCAGCAGTTCGGTGTCGAAGAACCAGCCGGCGTCCTCGACGTGGGGCAGCAGCTCGGCCGCGACGTCGGCGCGGATCGCCTTGAACCCGCACTGGGCATCGCTGAACTTCGCGGACAGCGTCGAGCGCAGGATCAGGTTGTAGCAGCGCGAGATGATCTCCCGCTTCGCCCCACGCACCACCCGGGAGCCGCGGCCCAGCCGGGTGCCGATGGCGAGGTCGGAGTGGCCGGACACCAGCGGGGCCACCAGCGGCGCCAGTGCTGCTAGGTCGGTCGACAGGTCGACGTCCATGTAGGCCAGCACCGGCGCATCAGAGGTCGACCACACCGCGTGCAGCGCGCGTCCCCGGCCCTTCTGCTCGAGGCGCACGGTGCGCACCTCGGGTAGTTCCGCGGCCAGTTCCGCGGCGATGGCGGGGGTGGCGTCGACGCTCGCGTTGTCGGCGATGGTGATCCGGAACGAGAACGGGAAGTCCTCCCGCAGGTGGCGGTACAGCCGGTGGATCGAATCGGCCAGCGCGACCTGCTCGTTGTACACCGGTACGACGACATCGAGCACGGGCACGTCGCGGTCGGAAGCGATCAGGGCTGCGTTGCGTCGGCGTGCCACGCGGACGTCGGTGATGGTCATGCTTCGATCGTCGGCTGTGGCGGTGGGCGGGGAATTTGTGTTTGCTATGCGGCCGCTGTGAATCCCTGCGACAGGTCGTAGACTCCTGTGCCGTCGATCTCGCGCGGGGTGAAATTCGCTCTGCCCCAACGTTGGATCTGCTCGGCGGCATCGCTGCCGGCAGCCACCATGCCGCGTTACGGCCCAACGCCCGCTGAGTGAAGTAGGCGGCGGCGACGACGACGAGCGAAAGCACCAGCAGCGCATCGGGATTGTTGAACCGGAACATCAATGCCGCCACCGGGGTCACGCCTGCCAGCTTGGGCCGCAGCAGAATAGAACGCATTGGCCCATCCGCTGGCACCGAGGTCCCACACGTAGAGCACGGCCGTCGCGAGCAGCAGTACCGCCAGCCCGCCGTGATGTCGGGCCCGGATCATGATTCGACAGCGCGGGGTAACCGCACCGTGAACTCGGTCCAGCCGGGCACGCTGCGCAGTTCGATACTGCCGCTGTGCGCACGCACCACGGCCGACGCGATCGCCAGGCCAAGACCGGTGGACCCGCCCTTGCGGGATCGCGACGTGTCACCGCGAGCGAAACGCTCGAACACCTCGGACTGCAACTCAGACGGAATACCCGGCCCGTCATCGGCCACCCGCAGTACTGCCGCGTCCGACTCGGCATGCAGTGACAGCGTCACCGACGTCCCCGGCGGGGTGTGGGTGCGGGCGTTGGCCAGCAGGTTGGCCACCACCTGATGCAACCGGGCGTCGTCACCGGTGACATAGAGCGGATCGGTTGGCACGTCCAGGTTCCACTGGTGATCGGGCCCGGCGACGTGGGCGTCGCTGGCGACATCGGCCGACAACCGCGACAGGTCGACCGGTTCGCTTTCCAGCGGGCGGCCGGAGTCCAGCCGCGCCAGCAGGAGCAGGTCCTCGACGAGGTGGGTCATCCGCACGGCTTCGGACTCCACCCGGCTCATCGCGTGCGCGACGTCGTCGGGTACCTGATCCCGTTTCCGTTGTGCCAGTTCGGTATAGCCGCGGATCGCGGCCAGCGGGGTACGCAGCTCGTGGCTGGCGTCGGCGACGAACTGGCGCACCCGGCTCTCGCTGGCCTGCCGCGTCGACAACGCGGTCGAGATGTGGTCGAGCATCCGGTTGAGCGCCAGACCCAGCCGGCCCACTTCGGTATAGGGATTCGCGTCGGGTTCAGAGACCCGCACCGGCAGCTGCACTTCGCCGCGGTCGAGCGGCAGATTCGCCACCTCCCCCGCGGTCGCCACCACCCGGGTCAACGGCGCCAGCGCGCGCCGGTTGATCCAGATGCCGACGGTCGTGGCCACCGCCAGCGCGACTGCCGTCACCACCGCGAAGATCAGCGCCACGCGCCACAGCGTGGCCTCGACATTGCCCATGCTCAGGCCGATTACCAGGGTCTCGCCGGTCAGCCTGCTGCGCACCGCGACCACCCGGTAGGTGCCGAGACCGTCGAGGTCGCGGGTCACCGTGCGACGCAGACCGGTGTACTCCGCGAGTTGCGCTGTCGCCTTGGGCGATAGCGATGCGCGCTCCCCACCCGGGCCGAGCAGGCCCGCGTCGGCCACGGTTCCGTTGGTGATGACAGCCGCGACCATTCCGATCGGCTGGCCGGGCGCATCCAGGAATTCCGGGCCGGGCCCGGGCCGCGGCCACGGCGGCCGGTTGTCCCGCTCGAACGGGGGCAGCGGCGGGGGCGGGGGTTGGCCGTAGATGATGGCGGATCGGTGCGCGGTTTCCCGCAGTTGATTGTCGACCTCGCCGATCAGATACTGGTGCAGCGCAAGCACTGTCACTGCGCCGATGCCGAGACAGACCACCAACAGCAGGCAGACCTGACCGACGAGCAGCCTGGCGCTCAGCGACCAGGTGCTAGCTCGCAGGCTTGAGAACATAGCCCGCGCCACGCAATGTGTGGATCATCGGATCGCGCCCACTGTCGATTTTCTTGCGCAGGTAGGAGATGTAGAGCTCGACGATATTGGAGCGACCGCCGAAGTCGTAGCTCCAAACCCGGTCCAGGATCTGGGCTTTCGACAACACCCGCTTGGGGTTGCGCATGAGGAATCGGAGCAGCTCGAATTCGGTCGACGTGAGCGCGACCAGTTCGCCACCGCGGGTCACCTCGTGACTGTCCTCGTCGAGCACCAGATCACCGACGACGATCTGGGCGCCGCTGTCCTCGGTGGTGACACCGGTGCGGCGCAGCAGCGCCCGCAGCCGCAGCACGACCTCCTCGATGGAGAACGGCTTGGTGACGTAGTCGTCGCCGCCGGCGGTCAGGCCGGCGATGCGGTCCTCGATGGCGTCCTTGGCGGTCAGCAGGAGCACCGGCAGCTGGGGGTTCTGCTCACGCAGCTTGCGTAGGACGTCCAGCCCGCTCATATCGGGCAGCATGATGTCGAGCACCACCGCATCCGGGCGCGAGCTGCGGGCCGCCGTGATCGCCGATGCACCATCAGCGGCGGTGGCGATGTTCCACCCCTCGTAGCGCAGGGCCATCGACACCATCTCCGCGAGCACGGTCTCGTCGTCGACCACAAGAACCGTGATCGGGTTTCCGTCGGCTCGCCGCATCACCACGCGCTCAGCCGCTGAAGAGGTCATGTTCTCCAGTATGGGAACCTCAATGAGCCATTCCTATGGCATCGCTGTGTGTCAGCTGTGAAACCTTGTGCACAGGGCGCACTGATCGCGGACACAGCCGACGCCCAGGTTGGCTCCCCACGGTGGTGGCATGAATGGTGAACAGCAGCCGGTGTGGGGCGCTCCCACGGATCACCCGAAGACCTAGTCAACCCGGACGACGGCGGAGGCGAAGGTCAGGGGCACGCGGGCGGCCCGCCCGGCTGGGGCGGTCCTGGTGGAGCTGGTGGTCCCGGCGGCTTCCAGCGGACGCTGCACGGTCAGAAAGTCGTCTCCGACGGCGAGGGCGGATTCAGCACCGAACTGACCCCGACCGGCGACGTCACCGCGGCGTCCGACACCTCGGTGACCGTCCGCAGCCAGGACGGCTTCAGCCAGACCTATTTGGTCAACCCCGATACCCGCACACCGCCGCAGCCGCAGCAGACCGGTGAGCAGGTGTCGGTGCGGGCGACCCAACAGGGCGGCGCGGCAACGGCGACTGCGGTGATGCCGGCCCGATAATTTGTCGGTGAACTTCTTCGAGGTCATCGAGACGGTCGGCAAGGTGATCGATGCCGCCGGCGTCGTCGTGATCGCGCTCGGCGCGCTGATCTCGGCGGCGGGCGTCATCCCCCGGCTCAAGACCGGTCAGGCCTACCGGGCGTTTCGGCAGCAGCTTGGCCGCTCGATCCTGCTGGGCCTGGAACTGCTGGTGGCCGCCGACATCATCCGGACGGTGGCCGTCACGCCCGACGCGCGCAGCGTGGCCGTGCTCGCCGGGATCGTGTTGATCCGCACGTTCCTCAGTTTCTCGCTGGAGCTGGAGATCACGGGGTATTGGCCGTGGCAGAAAAACCGCCAGCCGCAAGCCACGCCTGACCTCGCCGAGCCGACGCCCGGGACAGCCACAGCCGCGCAATGATGCGGTATGGACGAAAAACGACGGGCCCGGCGCGCACGGATCCTCAACAAGATCCGCAAGACACCGCCGGAGCCGCTGGGTCCGCCGGACTCCCACGACCAGGCTGAGGTCGCGGCGATGTTGCGGGAAATCGGCATCGCCCTGCTCGAGGTCGAGCAGCCGACTCAGCTGGTGTCGTCGCGGCTGCTGGAGATCGCCGCGCAGTACACCACCCAGCCGGTGCGGATCGTCGTGCTGCCCACCGTCCTGATGATCCAGGTGGGCGTCGTCGGCTACGAAGTCGACACGTCGACGACCTACTCGTTGCAGCTGGATATGGCCGGGCGCATCGATGACATCGCCACCCTGGCCTCCGTCGGCGCGATCACCCCCGCCGACGCCATCGAAGCGACCAACCAGGCGCGCAATCTGCGCCCGCGTTTCGGTCCGGTCGCAACGACCATCGGATATGCCGTCACGACAATCGGTTTCGGCATGGTCATCAACCCCACCTGGGCATCGCTGCCGGGATACCTGTTCCTCGGACTGGTGGTCGGTGCGATCGCCCTTCTGGGTCGGCCGTTCCCGTCGCTCAGTCCGGTGCTGCCCACGTTGGCAGCGACACTCGTGACGATCCTGGCCACCTGGTTCGTCGCCGACACCGCCAACGACGGGCTGCTACGGGTGATCGCGCCGGCACTGGTGGCGATGTTGCCCGGGATGGCGCTGACCATCGGCGCGATGGAGTTGGCCAGTAACCAGCTGATCGGTGGCAGCAGCCGGCTGGTGTACGGCGTCGCCCAGCTGGCGCTGCTGGTGTTCGGGGTGGCACTCGGTGTGCACGTCGCCGGAGAGGTCAGGCCGCAGGCGGCGTCGGCGCAGATGGGGTCCTGGTCGTTGTACGTGGCGATCGTCGTGGTGGCGATCGGGCTCTACGTCTATCTGTCCGCACCACGCGGGTCCCTGATCTGGCTGACGGCCGCGATCGGGGTCGCGTTGGTCGGGCAGGCGATCGCCGGAAAGTTCGTGGCCGCAGCCTATTCCGGCTTCATCGGCGCATTCCTCACGGTTCCGTTCGCGATGCTGGCCGCACGGATCAAGACCTCGCCCCCGGCGATCGTGATGATGTTGGCAGCCTTCTGGGCACTGGTCCCCGGTGCGCTGAGCTTCGAATCGGCGAGCCAGGCCGCCACCGGAGGCGGCATAAGTACGGCCAGCCTCGGGGTCACCGGTGCGGCCGTCCTGTCGATCGCGCTGGGCACGGTGGTCGGCTGGAGCGTGTTCCACACCATCGACAGCCGGTTGCCGTGGCCGAAGGGACTGGCTCAACCAACCGTACGGTAGGTTCACTCGAGTGGACGACCTGAGCGCAGTGATCGCGTGGATGTCGGAACAGGGCCTTGGTGACGGCCCCCTGGAAAACGTCTCCGAGATCGTCGGCGGCACCCAAAACGTCATGCTCCGCTTCACCCGGACGGGCCGCGACTATGTCTTCCGCCGGGGACCCCGCCACCTACGGCCGGTGAGTAACAAGGTGATCCTGCGGGAAACCCGAGTGCTGCACGCGCTGGCCGGCACCGACGTCCCGCACCCCCGGCTGATCGCGGTATGCGAGGACACCGCGGTGCTCGGCGACGCGGTGTTCTATCTGATGGAGCCGGTCGACGGCTTCAACGCCGGCTCTACGTTGCCGGCACTGCACGCCGGCGACGCCGCCATCCGCCACGAGATGGGCCTGTCGATGGCCGAGTCGGTGGCCAAGCTCGGTGCCGTCGACCATGTCGCGGTCGGGCTGGCCGACTTCGGCAAACCGGACGGCTTCCTGGAACGTCAAGTGCCACGGTGGCTTTCCGAGCTCGAGTCCTATAGCCGCTTCGACAACTACCCGGGACCCGATATCGGCGACGTCGACGCCGTGGCCACCTGGCTGCAGCAGAACCAGCCCGCCGACTGGCAGCCGGGCATCATGCACGGCGATTACCACGCCGCGAACGTGATGTTCTCCCCGCGCGGCCCCGAGGTGGTGGCCATCGTCGACTGGGAGATGTGCACCATTGGCGATCCCCTGCTGGACCTCGGATGGATGCTGGCCACCTGGTTCGCGCCCGGCCGCGACTCGGTGCTGACCAATGTCCTGATGGATGCCGGCGGCCTGGCCACGCCCGACGAACTGGTGCAGCGCTATGCGCAGAACACCAGCCGCGACCTGTCGAACATCGACTGGTACACCGTGCTCGCCTGCTTCAAACTCGGCATCATCCTGGAGGGATCGAATGCTCGGGCTGCGGCAGGGTTGGCGCCCAAGGAGATTGGCGATCGACTGCACATCGCGACAGTGCGTCTGTTCGAACGGGCTTTGGCATTGATGGAGGGACAACGATGATCGATTTCGAGATTCCCAGCGATCTGGCGGCGCAGCGCGACGAGATACGCGCGTTCGTCGTCGATAAAATCGTTCCCTACGAACGAGATCCGCGTGTCACCCGGCACGGCCCCAACGAGGAGCTACGCACCGAACTCGTCGGACTGGCGCGTGACGCCGGTCTGCTGACCTTTCAGGCGCCGCACCGATTCGGCGGTCGCGAGCCGTCGCACCGCGAGCAGGCGGTGTTGTTCGAAGCCGCAGGCTGGTCGACCCTCGGACCGGTCGCGCTGAACTGTGCGGCCCCCGACGAGGGCAATATGTTCGTGCTGTCCAAGATCGCCACCGAGGAGCAGGCCGAGAAGTTCCTGGTCCCGGTGATCGACGGTCGGCAGCGGTCGGTGTTCGCGATGACCGAACCCGGAGGGGCCGGGTCCGACCCGAATCAGCTTGCCACCGAGGCGGTTTTCGACGGCACCGACTATGTGATCAACGGGCGCAAGTGGCTGATCACCGGGGCCAACAAGGCGCGGACCTGGATCATCATGGCGCGGGTGGCGCCGAATTCCCATGGCGCCGACGGCCCGACGCTCTTCCTGTGCGACGGGCAGACGCCGGGTATCGACGTCGAGCGCGTGATGGACACGATGGACCGCAACTACGTCGAGGGCCACGGCGTGGTCCAGTTCAACAACCTGCGACTGCCGGCCTCAGCGGTGTTGGGCGAGGTTGGCCAGGCGTTGCGTTACGCCCAACTGCGGCTCACCCCAGCGCGATTGACGCACTGTATGCGGTGGCTGGGCGCGGCGATGCGGGCCCAGTCGATCGCGATCGAGCATGCCCGCACCCGGACCGGCTTCGGCAAGCCACTCGGCGAGCATCAGGGCGTTGGTTTCATGATCGCCGACAACGAGATCGCGCTGCAGCAGTGCCGGCTGGCAATCTGGTGGGCCTGCTGGGCGCTCGACACCGGGGCCAAGGGGCGCCACGAGAGTTCGATGGTCAAGGCTTATGTGTCCGAGGAACTGTTCAAGGTGGCCGACCGCTGTGTTCAAATCCTCGGCGGTATGGGGATTTCCGATGAAACCCCGGTCGGCATGATTTTTTCCGATATGCGCGCGTTCCGCCTCTACGACGGCCCGACCGAGGTGCACAAGTATGCGATCGCCCGCCAGGTGCTGAGGAACCCGTCATGAGCGTGCTCGATTCATTCCGCCTCGACGACAAGGTCGTCATCGTCACTGGCGCGTCCTCGGGCCTGGGCGTGTCGTTCGCGCAGGCCTTCGCCGAGGCAGGCGCCGACCTGGTGCTCGGCGCCCGGCGGGTGGAGCAGCTGGCAAGCACGGCAGCCCTTGTCGAGCAGGCCGGCCGCAAGGTGTACACGCGAAAGACCGACGTCGCCGACCCTGACCAGTGCCAGCAGCTGGTCGATGCGGCGATCAACGAGTTCGGCCGGGTTGACGTGCTGGTCAACAACGCCGGTGTGGGCACCGCCGTGCCGGCCACCCGCGAAACCCCGGAAGAATTTCGCAAGGTCATCGACGTCAACCTCAACGGTTCGTACTGGATGGCGCAGTCCTGCGGGCGGGTGATGCAGGCCGGAAGCTCAATCATCAACATTGCCAGCATTCTTGGTATCACCACCGGTGGTCTGCCGCAGGCCGCATACAGCGCGTCGAAGGCCGGGGTGATGGGGCTGACTCGCGATCTGGCCCAACAATGGGGTTCCCGCAAGGGAATTCGGGTCAATGCGCTGGCACCGGGCTTCTTCAAGAGCGAGATGACCGACGACTACCAGCCTGGCTATCTTGAGCAGCAGCTGGCCCGGATCGTGGTGGGCAGACTCGGTGATCCCGCCGAATTGGCCGCTACCGCAATATGGCTGGCGTCGCCGGCCGCTGGATACGTGACGGGACAGACAATTATCGTCGACGGCGGACTCACCATCACGTAGTGATCACCGCCACGCGTCAATTCGGTGCCTCTCAGCATCTTCACACGGTTGCGACATGTCCCTCCAAGAAGTCTCTGGGACTCTCGTGGGATGTGGATCGACGTGTACGTGCTGGCAGCGGTGCTCGTCGCGGTCGCCACGTGGCTGGTCAGTCCGCACTTTCAGTCCTTTGACCCGCCCAGTGATATCGCACGCGGCTTCTGGTCGGCTGCTGCCGGGGCGTTATGGCCAGTCGTTCTGGTCGGAGCCGCTCAGGTCTACGCGGTCCGCTACATCGCGCGACGACTGCGCCCCGCCTACTCCGAGGCGCTGGATTTGGCTCCGCTCGCTGCGCTGCACGAGGTCAGCTTGCGGTCCTGACCGCACGTCGGGTTCCACTCCCCGTTGAATTGCGGCACAATTCTCCTGCCGCTGGGCGACGTCGGCGACTGTTGACGCCTTACGAGGAGGAGATCCGTTCGTGATGGTGCGCGCAAAACTGGCATCGGCGGGGCTTGCGGCCCTGGCGATGGCCGCGATCACGCTCTCGGCCGCCGCGACGGCCTCTGCTGACGACTCGGGCAGCGGGCTGCTGTGGCCGGATCCCAACGAGCCGTACTACTGGGACGCCAACGAGAACGCCGGCGGCACCGGCCCTGCGCCACTACCGACCGATGATCTGTATTGGAAAGAAGGCCAGGACGCCGGCGGCACCGGTAACGCCCCGCAGCCGAGCGGCCCCGAGTACACCGATGAGGGCGAGAACGCCGGGGCGGTCTAGCCCCGGTCGGCTACGACGACCAGACGGGCAGCGATTCGCTGCGCGAGAGCTCGGCGCGAGCGCGACGCTCGACCAACAACGGGACGAATTCGCGAATCGTGCAGTGCTGGAAACGATCGTGCGCGTTGGCAACCGTTTGTGCTACATCATCACGAGGCACGTCGGAGTAAGCCGCCGCCAAGCGGTCAACCACCTGCTCGATCAGCATAAGTTCACTTACGTTTCCCACTTCGTCAACTCTGAGACACCGGGGCAGCCTCGTCAATTTGACGTTCGTAACGGTGCCGGATCGCTGAGGTAATGAGCCAGGACCGGCCGCAGCCATTCGGCCCCCAGCACGACGGCTGGCGCGCGGTCGTGGCTATGTGGTCACCGACCGCAGAGGCGATCCATTCACACCGAGTGCGCGATGTGGATGGTTGCGTTACCGCCGTTGCGTTTTGCATCGAACATCGCGTGGTCGGCGCGTTCGACGATCGTCTCGAGCAATGGGACGGGATCGACGTCGGCAGCGGTGAAACGTGCGATCACAACGCTGGTGACACCCACACTGGCGGTGATCGCATGGTCGGTCGGCGCGGCGATCGCGTACCTGATCCGGTCTGCGCTGCGCTCTGCCTGACCGGGTCCGGCGAGATCGACGACCACGAATTCCTCACCGCCGGTCCGGGCCACCAAGGCGCTGCTGCTCACTACCCGGGTGATGCGTCGAGCGCTGCGGATCAAGACCTCGTCACCGACCGTATGGCCGAAGGTGTCGTTGACGTGTTTGAAGCGGTCCAAGTCGATCACCATCACGGCGACTTCAGCATTCATCGGGGCGGCATCACGCCACAGGTCGCCGATGTGCAGGTGCAGGCCGCGCCGGTTGAGCACCCCGGTCAGCGGATCGATCACCGACGCATTGGCTTCGTTTCGCAGGGCCCAGATCCCGAGCTGAATTCCCAGGGGAGTTGCGACAACCGGCGCCACCGACACGAGCGTCTTCGCCGTGAAGGCAACCACGTCGAAGTTGTTGGTGATGCTCACGTGCACGGCGAAGGCCGCCGTCGCCAGAAGTATCCACAAGACGTGGGCAACAAGGGTTTTCGGGCCGTCGAAGAACATCAGATACACCGAGATCATCGCGAAGGCATTGAACCCGAACAGTCCCAACAGCCAGCTGGCATCCGGCACTGCCACCGCCGCGATCCCGATGTCAGCGGAGATGACGAACGCCAGCGATGCCCGCCGCGACGGCCACGGTCGACAGCAGAACGCCCAGCCCCAGAACAGCTGAAGCACGGCGAACATCGCCACCGCGATCTGCGACGCGGGGGTCCGGGCAGAGGGAAGCAAGATCGACAACGAGAGGATCCCGTTGAACCCCGTGCCGAGGCCGATGAGCACTTGGATCGGTGCGGAGATTTCCCGCTGGGTGAAGTACTGCACCTGTGCGGCGTAGTCGACCGGCGTGCTCCACCACGTGCGGAGGTGGGGGCCGAAGACGGCGAAGCTTCGCGAATATGCCGGCAAGGCGGTGCCTCTGTTAGCAGTCCCCTGCAAGCGACCCGTCGTTGGGCCGCCCGTCCAGCACCCCCGCCTAAACGGTGCAGAATTTGTTTCGAACGAGAATAACTACTCCACGATAGCGGTGATAGGCAAAGTGCGCCCGAGGGGGATTCGACTTCCCAAGCCGGTGACGCTGGCTGATTCGGCTCGGCACGCCAGCCGCGATCACCTGCATGATGTGGTCATGTCCAATGATGTGTCGTCACTCGCTGATGAGAAGTTCGTGTCGCTGACGACGTGGAAAAAGAGCGGCGAGAAGGTGGCGAGCGCGATGTGGCTGGCGCGCGACGGCGATGCTCTGGTGATGTGGACGCCCGCCGACAGCTGGAAGGTCAAGCGCCTCCGTCGCGACAACCGTGTCGAACTAACACCCTGCGGACGGACCGGAAAGGTGAACGGGGACGCCGAGACGACCTGCGGCTCGGCGATCGTTGACGCCGATCCGGCAGAGACGGAGCGCGTCAAGGAGCTCATCAAGATTAAGTACGGCTTCGCGTTCCACGTGATCACGTTCCTCGAACGGATCATCGCGCGCGGCAGCAGGGATCGAGTGGTGGTTCGGGTCACCGTCTAGGCCCCGATGCCGGTGGAGTGCGCCCGAAGGGATTCGAACCCCTAACCTTCTGATCCGTAGTCAGATGCTCTATCCGTTGAGCTACGGGCGCCGTTCTGTCTTCAATTGTTCGTGGCTGACGAATCAGCCGCGGCGGAGGCGAGAGGATTTGAACCTCCGGTCCCCTTTAAGGGGGACAACTCATTAGCAGTGAGTCCCATTCGGCCGCTCTGGCACGCCTCCTGAACTACCTGAGCGTACCGGAGCCTGATCGATGCCCCGAACCGCCGAGGGATGAGAGTACACAGCCCCCTTAGACTTGGACAAATGACCGCTCGTCTACGCCCCGAACTGGCCGATCTACCGGCCTATACCCCGGGTAAGACGGTGCTGGGCGCCATCAAGCTGGCTAGCAACGAGACCGTGCACGGGCCGCTGCCCAGCGTCCGCGCCGCGATCGCCGCGGCCGCCGAGACCATCAACCGCTACCCCGACAACGGCTATGTGGAGCTCAAGGAGCACCTGGCCAAGCATGTCGATTTCGCCCCCGAGCACATCGCGGTCGGCTGCGGGTCGGTCAGCCTGTGCCAGCAGCTCATCCAGATCACCTCCTCGGTCGGCGACGAGGTGATCTTCGGCTGGCGCAGCTTCGAGATCTATCCCCTGCAGGTGCGGGTCGCCGGCGCCACCGCGGTTCAGGTCCCGCTGCGCGACTACACCTTCGACCTGGACGCCATGCTGGCCGCGATCACCGACCGCACCCGGCTGATCTTCGTCTGCAACCCCAACAACCCGACCTCCACCGTCGTCGATCCCGACGAGCTGGCCCGCTTCGTCGCCGCCGTGCCGTCCGACATCCTGATCGCCATCGACGAGGCCTACGTCGAGTACATCCGCGACGGCATGCTGCCCGACAGCCTAGGCCTGGCCCGCAGCCACCCCAATGTCGTTGTGCTGCGCACCTTTTCCAAGGCGTACGGCCTGGCCGGCCTGCGCATCGGCTACGCCGTCGGCGATCCCGACATCATCACCGCGCTGGGTAAGGTCTACGTGCCGTTCACCGCGACCACCGTCTCGCAGGCCGCCGCGATCGCCTCGGTGCACGCCGCCGACGAACTGCTGGCCCGCACCGACTCCGTGGTCACCGAACGCCGCCGGGTCTGCGCCGCGCTGACCGAGCTGGGCTACACCTTCCCGCCGTCGCAGGCCAACTTCGTCTGGCTGCCCTTGTCCCCCGAGCAGACGCCCGACTTCGTCGAGCAGGCGGCCGACGCCCGCGTGCTGGTCCGCCCCTATGGCACCGACGGCGTGCGGGTGACCATCGGAGCGCCGGAGGAGAACGACACGTTCCTGGCGTTCGCCGGGAAGTGGATCACGACCCGCTGACGGGAACCCGGCCGGTGAACGCGGCAAGCCGGTCCAGCTTGGAGGCGTGCGCGACGACGTCGACCGGGTCGTCGAAGCCGGCCCTGTCCCGCCCCTTGGGGGTGATGATCCGCTGCGCCAATGCCGCCACATACTCGGTCAGCGCGTCCGGAGCATCGATCGGCCGACCGACGGCTGACGCGTAATCCCAAGCGTGCACCAGGAATTCGAGCGACAGGACGGCGGCCATGAATTGTGCTGGCGCCTCGTTATCGCCGAACGCAACCGTGCCGTCCAGCCCGCGGCGATGCCAGGCGTCCAGTGCCGGCCGGGCGGCCTCGATGATCTGCCGTTCGACCGAATCGTCGCGGTTGCGCTCAGGTAGTTCCGCGCCGGCCGCTCCGCCCAGCAGGGTGATCGAGTGCAGCAGGTGATCGGTCAGCCCGGCGACGTCGAACTCGCGACACGGGGTCTGCTTCGTCAAATCGTCGGTGGCGATACCGTGCACCACCTGTTGCAGTACTTTCAGCGAGGCTTCGGCGCTGGCCAATTCGTCGGCCGGGGGAGCTTCCATGCCCCCACCGTATGACCGACCTCCGACACCTTGATTGCAGGGGTGACCAGGGTGACGGAACAACGGCATGGCCGCATAGTGTTCGGTGGTAGTGCACAGGAAGGGACCCGAAGACCATGGGCAAGATCTACAACAATGTCAGCGAGCTGATCGGCCGCACCCCATTGGTACGGCTCAACCGATTGACCGACGGGCTGGGCGCCGACGTCACGGTCAAGCTCGAGTTCTACAACCCGGCGAACAGCGTCAAGGATCGCATCGGGGCGGCGATCATCGACGCCGCTGAGGCCGCGGGTGACCTCAAACCCGGCGGCACGATCGTCGAGGCCACCAGCGGTAACACCGGCATCGCGCTGGCGATGATCGGTGCGGCCCGTGGCTACAACGTGATACTGACCATGCCCGAGACGATGTCGACCGAGCGCCGAGTGATGCTGCGCGCCTACGGTGCCGAGATCGTGCTGACCCCAGGCTCGGAGGGAATGGCCGGCGCGGTGGACAGGGCGAAGCAGATCATCGCCGAGACCGACAACGCCGTGTCTGCGAACCAGTTCGCGAACCCCGCCAACCCGGCGATCCACGAGAAGACGACGGCCGAAGAGGTCTGGGCGGACACCGACGGCAAGGTCGACATCTTCGTCGCCGGTATCGGTACCGGCGGCACGCTTACCGGGGTGGGGCGCGTACTCAAGGCGCGCAAACCCGGCGTGCAGATCGTCGGAGTCGAACCCAAGGACTCCCCGCTGTTGACCGAGGGGACTGCCGGTCCGCACAAGATCCAGGGCATCGGGGCCAACTTTGTTCCCGAGGTGCTTGATCGCGATGTCTACGACGAAATCATCGATGTCGAACTCGACGACGCGGTCCGGGTGGCCCGGGACTTGGGGACAGACGAGGGCATTCTCGGCGGCATCTCATCCGGCGCGATCGTCTGGGCGGCAATCGAACTCGCGAAGCGCCCGGAGAACGCAGGCAAGCTCATCGTCGCGGTGGTCTGTGATTACGGTGAGCGCTACATCTCCACGGTGCTCTTCGAACACATCAGGGACTGAATTCATGGGGCTGTTGTCGACAGTTCGCGAAGACCTGAGAAATGCGCGCAGCCACGACCCGGCTGCGCGCGGCGACCTCGAGAACGCCCTGGTCTACTCCGGCTTGCACGCCATCTGGTCCTATCGGCTGGCGCACCGCCTGTGGCTTGCCCCTTCCCTGCGCGGCCCAGCGCGGGTGCTATCACAACTGACCCGACTCCTCACCGGGATCGAAATCCATCCCGGGGCGACCATCGGCCGGCGTTTCTTCATCGACCACGGCATGGGTGTGGTGATCGGAGAGACCACTGAGATCGGCGACGACGTGATGCTCTACCACGGCGTGACCCTCGGCGGGCGATCTCTGGAACACGGCAAGCGCCATCCCACAATCGGAAATCGCGTTGTCGTTGGTGCTGGCGCAAAGATACTCGGCCCCTTGACTATTGGCGACGACTCCGCAGTAGGCGCCAACGCTGTCGTCACCCACGACGTGCCTGCGGATTCGATCGCGACCGGCATCCCCGCGGTGGTACGCCGGCGCACCGAGAAACAGCGCGAACAGTTGGTGGATCCGACGACCTACGTCGATCCCGCGATGTACATCTGAGCGGGCGCCCTCGAATCCGGCTGATCCGAACTGTCTGAACCAGCCCCCCTCGGGATTAGCGTCTGCAGGCGCGAACCCACTGAAAGGGCGTGGAAGGGCATCATGTCGAACCAAATTGATGAATCTGGCAGCGCTCCGGCTGCTGTGGCGACGGCCGATCGCCGCCCACACCGCAAGCTTCGGGGATCGCTTGGTGTCTGGGGCATCGTCTTCGTAGTCGTGGCCGCCGCATCCCCACTGGGTGTGATGGGTGGCCCGGTTCCCCTGGGCATCGCCAGCGGCAACGGCGTCGGCTTCCCTGCCATCTTCGTCGTCAGCACGCTGATCATCCTGCTGTTCGCGGTCGGCTTCACCGCACTGACGCCCTATGTCCCTGACGCGGGCGCCTTCTACTCCTATATCGGTAAAGGCTTGGGCCGGGTGACCGGCTTCGGCTTCGCGTTCGTCGCGCTGATCTCCTACCTGACGCTGGAGGTCGCCGTCTACGGGCTGATCGGCCAGGGCGCCCAGGCGCTGTTCACCTCCTACGGCCTTCCCAGTATCCATTGGGGGATATGGGCTTTCGTCGCCTTCGCGGTCGTGACGGCCCTGGGGCACTTCAATATCGACCTGTCCCGCAACGTTCTCGGCGTCCTGCTGATCGGCGAAGTGGCGATCGTGCTGGCGCTCGACGCCGCCGTCATCTTCAGCGGCGGCCAGGAAGGCCTGTCCACCGGGATCGTGACACCGTCCGAAATCCTTTCGGGCGCACCGGGTATCGCGCTTCTGTTCGCGATCCTGAGCTTCATCGGCTTTGAGGCCACCGCGGTGTTCCGCGACGAGGCCCGCGACCCGCTGCGCACCATCCCCAAGGCCACCTACCTGGCCGTCATCCTGATCGGTGTGTTCTACACGGTCTCGACGTGGGCGCTGATCTCCGCCGTCGGTGACAGCACGGCAGTCGAAAAGGCACAGGCCGACCCGTCGGCCCTGCTGCCCAACGCCACCGAGCAATACCTCGGCACAGCCGGACTGCACATCGTCCAGGTGCTGTTCGTCACCAGCCTGTTCGCGTGCATCCTGTCGTTCCACAACATCGTCGCCCGCTACGTGTTCACGCTGTCCAACCGCAAGGTTTTCCCCGGCCAGTTCGGCGAGGCGCATGCCACCCACGGCTCCCCGCACATCGCGTCCGGGGTGGACGCGATCGTCGTGGCGGTGTCGATCCTGGTCGCCATCTTGTTCAACCTCGACCCGGTGACGCAGTTCTACACGTGGCTGGCCGGCATCTCCACGGTTGGTGTCACCACCCTGCTGATCGCGACCACCGTCGCGGTGCTGGTGTTCTTCACCAAGCGCAAGCGAGCCGGACAGCTTGAGGTGTCGACCTGGCGGGCGTTCATCGCCCCCGGATTCGGGCTGGTCGGCCTTGTCATTGCCTTCGTGCTGATCCTGCAGAATCTGCCCGGCCTGGTCGGCAACTCGACGCCGATCGCCGTCGGGGTGGTCGCGCTGCTGGTCGCGTTCTTCGCACTCGGTGCCGGGATCGCGGCCCGGCGTCCGCACGTAACCCTGGAGTGAGCACCGGCGGCTTCGCGCCGTAACCTTCATGGTCATGAGCGAGCCGTACGAATCCCTCACTGTCGAGGTCAAGGACCACGTCGCCCAGGTCACGCTGATCGGCCCGGGTAAAGGCAATGCGATGGGCCCGGCGTTCTGGGCAGAAATGCCGGTGGTCTTCGCCGACCTCGATGCCGACCCCGACGTCAGGGCGATCGTGCTGACCGGTTCGGGCCGCAACTTCAGCTACGGCCTGGACCTGGTCACCATGGGTGACACCATCAGCGGCGCGATGTCGACGGAGGTGTCGGCCCGCCCGCGCAAGGAGTTCCACACCAAGCTCAAGCGCATGCAGCAGTCGGTCACCGCGGTGGCCGATTGCCGCACCCCCACCATCGCCGCGGTACACGGCTGGTGTGTCGGCGGCGGCGTCGACCTGATCAGCGCGGTCGATATCCGCTACGCCAGCGCTGACGCGAAGTTCTCGGTGCGCGAGGTCAAGTTGTCGATCGTCGCCGACATCGGCAGCCTGGCCCGATTGCCCTACATCCTGTCCGACGGGCATCTGCGTGAGTTGGCGCTGACCGGCAAGGACATCGACGCCGCACGCGCCGAGAAGATCGGTCTGGTCAACGACGTCTACCCGGACGCCGAGGCCACGCTGGCCGCCGCGCACGAAGCAGCAGCCGAGATCGCCGCGAACTCCCCGCTGGTCACCCACGGCATCAAGGACGTCCTCGACGAGCAGCGCACCGCCGATGTGGCGGCCAGCCTGCGTTACGTGGCGGCGTGGAACTCGGCGTTCCTGCCGTCCAAGGACCTGTCCGAGGGCATCTCGGCGATGTTCGGCAAGCGGAAGCCGGAATTCACCGGCGAGTAGCCGCTAGCTGCCGGCTTTGATGGCCGGCACCGCCTTGGTGGTCGCCAAGGCGGTCGGTTCGTCGGTGGGTTGAGCCGTCGTGGTTGCACCCATGTTCATATTGGCGACGGCCGGCGAAGAGTAGGCCGGGAACTTCGTCTCATCGCCAGAGTCGGCCGTGATGTTTCCGGTTACCGAGACCGGGGCGGGGTGGGTCAGCCCGAACAGGCCGAGGACGGCGATAGCGCCGCCACCCACAACGGTACCCAGCAACCTTTTATCCAAAGCCAAGCTTTTCCGAAGCTTCTTGGGGGAGGACATGTTGACCAGCACCTTTCGGGACAATTTTGCGTGTCTTTAGCTCACCGGGCCACTGCACTACAGTGAACCGGCAATCATTCGTACGCCTTCATCCTTTGTATGCCCGATCCCACCCAAAAAGCACGCATCCCAAGGTGATCCACAGACGTCCGGAGCCAGCTCCACAGGTGAATGGCAGCATCTATACGTGGCTGCCCAGCAGCAGGTGATGGATGCCTCTACGCCTACTCGGCGGTATCCGGGACAGCACTGAGCCCACACCCGGCGGTTGGGAGCTTCAACACTTCAACCGCTACCGTGCGACGGCGCTAGAAGCTACATGGGTGTCCCAATTGCCTTGGCGCAAAGACTATCTCGCCTTCTGCACAACCCATGAGCCTGACTGCCTTCGTACCAGATCGACAGTCGGTTCTGGTCAACTCCCAAGGCAGCGTTCATGTTCGGCAATCCGGCCGCTGGCGCTTGCCAGCGG
>JAHFVD010000147.1 GCA_023264735.1 Mycobacterium sp.
CCACTACAGCGTGACCATGCAGCTGCCCGAGAGCGGCGGTCTCTATGGCACCGGCAACGTCACCTACCGCGGCGTCGAGGTGGGACGGGTGCAGTCGGTCCATCTCACCGATACCGGTGTGGAGGCCGAGTTGTCGCTGAAGTCGGGCATCGCCATCCCGTCCGACCTCAGCGCCGCGGTGCACAGCCAATCAGCGATCGGCGAGCAGTACGTGGAGCTGGTCCCCCGCAATGGGACATCCCGGCCATTGAAGGACGGCGATGTGATCCCACGGTCCGAAACCTCAGTGCCCCCAGATATCAACGCACTGCTCAACGCCGCGAACTCCGGACTGCAGGCGATCCCACGCGAGAACCTCAAGACAGCAATCGACGAGGCCTACACCGCCGTCGGTGGACTGGGCCCGCAGCTCTCCGATATCGTCAAAGGCTCAACAGCTTTGGCGATCGACGCCCGCAAGAACCTCGACCCCCTCATCGACCTCATCGACAACGCCAAACCCGTGCTCGACTCACAGGTCAACACCTCGGCCGCCATCAAGGCGTGGAGCTCGCAGCTGGCCACGGTCACCGGTGAACTGCAGAAAAAGAACGACGCCGTCGCCGGATTCATCGACAAAGAAGGCATCATCGTGGCCACCCAAGAGGCCCAAAGGCTCATCGAGCGGCTCAAACCCACCCTGCCGGTCCTGCTGAACAACCTGTCCAGCGTCGCTCAGGTCGCCGTCAGCTATCAGAACGACATCGAGCAGTTGTTGGTGCTACTACCGCACGCAGTGTCCGTGGGACAGGGGACCTTCGTCGCCAACGCGAACACCAAACAGGCCTACCGGGGCGAGTATCTGTCGTTCAACCTCAACATCAACCTCCCACCGGCCTGCACGACCGGCTTCCTGCCCGCCCAACAGGCCCGGATTCCCAACCTGACCGACTACCCCGACAGGGCCCCCGGCGACCTCTACTGCCGCACACCCCAAGACTCCCCGTTCAATGTCCGAGGCGCACGCAACATCCCGTGCGAAACCGTACCCGGCAAGCGCGCTCCAACAGTCAAGATGTGCGAGAGCAACGAGCAGTACGTGCCACTCAACGACGGCTACAACTGGAAGGGCGACCCCAACGCCACATTGTCCGGACAGGACATCCCCCAGTTACCCCCCGGGACACCGCCGTCGGGAGTAGGCATGCCGACCGCTCCCCCGCCACCGGCTCTGGTTGGCGTCGCCGAATACGACCCAACCACAGGCACATACGTCGCACCCAACGGCCGCCAATACACCCAATCCGACCTGGCCGAGCCCACGAAACAGGACAACACATGGCAATCAATGGTGCTGCCGCCCGGATCCTGACAGTCGGCGGCCTCGTCACCGCCGTGGCCCTGCATTGCCTTGTCGTCGCGCCGCGGGCAGAGGCTGACTCGGTCGCCTACCTGGTGAAGGCGATGATCTGGCAGCTGCGCCAGTCCGCGGCCCATTACACCGGTCAGCCAACTTCATAGCGAAAGAACATGATTCACCCGATGATGCGACGGTCTGCAAGGGCAAGCGCCGCGGTTCTGACGGTCGCGATGCTGGCCGCCTGCGCCAACTGTGTGGCTCAGGCGATCAGAAGACATATCGGCCGATCATTTCCGCAACGGCGGCCGGCTTTTCAGAACCGTCCACCTCGACCGTGTGACGGACCGTCAGGTGCACGGTCGAGTCGTTGATCGGTGAGACATCGACCAACTGCGACCGAACCCGAACGCGGGAACCCGCTTTCACGGGTGCGACGAACCGCACCTTGTCGAGGCCGTAGTTGATGCCCATCTTGGCGTTGTCCACGCTGAAGCACTGCTTGCTGAGCGCAGGTACCAGAGACAGCGTCAATAGTCCGTGGGCGATCGTTGTGCCATAGGGGCTTTCATTCGCGGCCCGCTGCTGATCGACGTGGATCCACTGGTGATCGCCGGTCGCGCCCGCGAAGGCGTCGATGCGGGCCTGATCCACCGTCAGCCAGTCGCTGACACCCAACTCGGTGCCGGAGGCTGCCCGCGCGTCGTCGATGGAGGCGATCACTATCACGGCTGCCGCCTATACCGTTCGCGCGTCCTTGGCCGCCGCCGAAGCGGCCTGGCTGCGCTCACGCGCCCGGGCCCAGTCCTCGTCCGTCATCGCCGTCAACGAGGCGAACGTGTTCGGACCCGCGAGGCGCTGGCCGCCGTCCATGGCGATGGTCTCGCCGGTGAGGTAGTCGCAGGCATCGGAGAACGCGAAGATCGTCAAGTTGGCCAGTTCGTCGATGGTCCCGGTGCGGCCAAGGGGGATCTGATCGGCCTGGGTGGCGCCGGCCGAGCTTTCCTCGGTGGGATTGAGCATCTCCCAGGCGTACTCGGTCGGTATCGGCCCCGGCGCCAGCGCGTTGAGCCGGATTCCATGCCTGCCCCACTCGACCGCGAGCGACATGGTCATCGCATGGACGGCCGCCTTGGCCATGGCGGACGGAACCACGAAGGCCGATCCGCTCCACACCCAGGTGGTGAGGTTGGAGAGCACTGCGCCAGGCAATCCTTCAGCGATCCAGCGCTTTCCGACCGCCAACGTGGTGTTGAACGAGCCGGTCATGACCGTCGAGGTGACCGCTTCAAAGGCACGTGGACTGAGCGTCACCGTCGGTGCGATGAAATTGGCTGCCGCATTGTTCAGAACCCCGGTGAGCGGACCGTGCCGTTCCCAGATATCGGCCACGGCCGCGGAGACGGCATCGAAGTCGCGGACGTTGACCGGTTGATAGTGCGCTGCGCCGGGACTCCCCGCCGAGATCTCTGCTGCCGCTTCGGCCAGTACCGCTTCGCGCCGTCCCCAGATATGCACCTGCGCGCCGTGGGCAACAAGCTGGGTCGCCACCCCACGGCCGAGTCCGGTACCCCCGCCGGTGATCAGAATCCGCTTGCCGGCAAGGGCATCCGGGGCAAAGATACTACGGGTACTCACAGTCCCAGACTCTTTCCGATGATCTCGCGCTGAATCTCGTTGGCGCCGCCGTAGATCGGCGGGGCGAGGGCCTTGCGGACCTGGAGCTCCATCCCGAATTCCACGGTGTAACCGTTGCCGCCCATCAGCTGCACACCTTCGAGTGCCGCGCGCTTGGCGACCTCGGTGCACTTGAGCTTGGCTATCGACCCCTCACGCGCCAACTGGTCCTCAAGCCCGGCATCGATCTGTGCTGCCACTTGATAGACATATGCACGGCAGCAGTCGATCTCGGCGACGAGATCGGCCAGGCGATGCCGAACAGCTTGGAAGCTGCCGATCGACCGGCCGAACTGTTCGCGCTGGCGCACGTAGTTGACAGTGTCTTCCAGCGACCGCCGCGCGGCCCCGATCGACATCGCGGCGATGATCAGCCGCTCTACGTTCAGCCCGCGCATCAGTCGATGCCATGCGTCGCCGATCCCGCCGACAACGTTAGCGACGGGAACGGCGACGTCGGTGAAGAAGACCTCGTTGACGGTGTGCCCGTCCATGGTGATGATCGGTTTGATGTCGAGGCCAGGCGTGTCGGTGCCGAGGTACATCAGGGTGAGGCCCTGGTGCTTGCTGCCCTCTGTCGACGTGCGCGTCAGCACCAGGATGTGGTCGGCGAGATGGGCCGCGGTGATCCAGATCTTCTGACCGTTGACGACGAACCGGTCACCGTCGCGGACGGCACGGGTCCGTACCGAGCCGAGGTCGGAGCCGGCGCCGGGCTCAGAGAGGGCGATCGCTTCGAATCTGCCGCTGCACAGATTGGTCAGCACCTCCTTTTTCTGTTCCTCGGTCCCGTGCCGGAGATAGGTCTGGGCGGCAGTCAATCCCGTCCCGTAGGCGTGAATGGGCGCCAGTCCGCGCGCAGTCTCCTCCAGGAAGATGCACTCCTCGACCATTCCCGCTCCGCCGCCGCCGTATTCGGCGGGAAGCGAGACACCGAGCCAGCCCAGATCCGCCAGACGCAGGAGCAGCTCAGGACTGTTGGAAAGCCGGCCTTCATCGGTCAGCTCCCGGCGTTGGTCTGCGCTGCCACAGTTGTCCGCGCAGAACTGCTCGATCGCGTGGGCGAAATCCAGTTGCTCAGCGGTGAACACGTCGCTCAGTTACCTCGGTACGGGGCGAAGTCCGGCACCCGCTTCTCGTTGAACGCCGTGACTCCCTCTTTGGCCTCCGGCGTCTCGCCGAAGAGCTTGAGATTCGAGTACGCCATCTGGCCCACTGAGGCGAACTGTTCGGTGTCGGTGTTGAAGGACTGCTTGAGCACCTTCAGCGAAGTCGGTGATAACTGCAGGATTTCATCAGCCCAGGCGCGGACTTCCGCGGTGAGCTGATCGGCGGGCACCACCTTGTTGACCAGGCCCCACTCGTAGGCCTGCTGCGCGGAGTACTTGCGGCACAGGAACCAGATCTCGCGGGCCCGCTTCTCACCGACGACTCGGGCGAGATAGCCGGTGCCGAAGCCTGCGTCGAACGACCCGACGCGGGGGCCGTTCTGGCCGAATACCGCGGTGTCGGAGGCGATCGTCAGGTCGCAGAGCACGTGCAAGACGTGGCCGCCGCCGATCGCAAATCCATTGACGGCCGCGATGACCGGCTTGGGGACATCACGAATCACCCGGTGCAGCGAGTCGACCTCGAACAGGCCACTGTCGGACGGGCCGTAGTCGCCGGTTTCGGCGCGCTGCTTTTGGTCTCCCCCGGTGCAGAAGGCTTTGTCGCCGGCACCTGTCAGGCAGATGGCCCCGACCTGTGCGCTCCCCCAGGCCAGCTTGAAGGCCTTGATGAGTTCGTCGATAGTCCGGGCGCGGAAGGAGTTGTAGCGCTCGGGGCGATTGATGGTGATCCAGGCCAACCCATTGTCGACCTCGTAGGTGATGTCGGTGAAGTCAGTCATTATGTCGCCCTTCATCTTTGAAAGCCGGTCGGCCTCTCGGATCGCTCGATGTTTTGGTCATACCATAATACCAAAGCAGGGAGGCATCAAAACTGACGCCCCGGAGCCAACACTGCAGCAAATCAGGGGCAACGTCGCACCCCTCCAGGTGGAAATTTCGTCCCCCTGTTGAGGCACTCGGCCCGATGTCAGCTCTCGCGGAACTCGTCCGGCAACGATGTCGCGCCCTGCTCACGGTCGCGCAACTCGACGCGACGGATCTTGCCGGAGATCGTCTTCGGCAGTTCGGCTGCGAATTCAATGCGGCGGATGCGCTGATAGGGCGCCAGGTTCGCCCGGGCATGGGCAAAGATCGCGTCGGCGGTCGCCCGGTCGGGCGCCCATCCGGAAGCGAGGCTGATATAGGCCTTGGGAACGGCAAGCCGGACGGCGTCCGGTGCAGGAACCACCGCCGCTTCAGCTACAGCCGGGTGCTCGATCAGCACACTTTCCAGCTCGAACGGCGAGATCTTGTAATCGGACGCCTTGAACACGTCGTCGGTGCGGCCGATGTAGGTGATGTAGCCCTCGGCGTCGCGGCTGGCGACATCACCGGTGTGGTAGTAGCCGCCGGCCGTGACTTCGGCGTTGCGATCGGGATCGCCGAGGTAGCCGGTCATGAGATTCACCGGAGCCTCGTCAAGACGCAAGCAGATCTCGCCTTCGTCGGCCGGCACGCCAGTGACCGGGTCGACGATCTCGACCGGGATGCCCGGCAGCGGACGGCCCATCGAACCCGGTTTCACCGTCGCTCCCGGCGTGTTGCCGATCAGCGCGGTGGTCTCCGTCTGCCCGAAGCCGTCCCGGATCGTCAGCCCCCATCGCCTGCGTACATGCTCGATGACTTCCGGGTTCAGCGGCTCACCGGCCCCGACCGCTTCCCGCAAGGCCGTCGGCCGTTCTCCGAGATCGGCCTGAATGAGCATGCGCCACACCGTCGGTGGCGCACACAGCGAGGTCACCGCCACGTGCTGCAGCATCGACAGAAACCGCGCGGCGTCGAATCTCACGTAGTTGTACGCCACGATCGTCGACTCGGCGATCCACGGCGCGAAGAACGAACTCCACGCGTGCTTGGCCCAGCCCGGTGAGCTGATGTTCAGATGCACATCGCCCGGCGCCAGCCCGATGAAGTACATCGTTGACAGATGCCCGACCGGATATGACCGATGGGTGTGCTCGACCAGCTTCGGATGGCTGGTGGTGCCGGACGTGAAGTAGACGAGCATCGGATCATCCGCGGCGGTCGAGGTGACGAATCGGCGGGGCTCACCGATGGCATCCGACTCGCGGTACAACCGCCAGGGTTCCGGGGCGTCACCGATCGCGATACGTCCGTATTCACCAGGGACATTCGCGAACTTCTCGACCTGATCGGAGTTGGTGATCACATGGCGCACACCGCCACGCCGCAGCCGATCGACGAGGTCGCCAGTCCCCAGCGCTGTCGTCGCCGGCAGGATCACCGCCCCCAACTTCATCACGGCAAGCATGGATTCCCACAGCTCGACCTGATTGCCCAGCATGAGCATGACCCGATCGCCCTCCGACACGCCCTGCTGCGCAAGCCAGGTCGCCACCCGATCCGACCTGTCCGCCATCTCGGCGAACGAATACGAGTCGTCGGAGCCATCGTCCCCGACGATGCGCAACGCGATGGCGGCGTTCCCCTCCGCGATGTGGTCGAACCAGTCGATCGCCCAATTGAAAGACGGTGTCACATCGGGCCACTCAAATCCGGGCGCAACGGCGCTGTGATCGGTTCGGTGTTCGACCAATAGGTCACGAGCAGCTCGGTACGCAACGGCGCCGGGGGTCGGTTCGGGCACTATCCGCTCCTCGTTTCGGTTTGCTGCCGGGACCCGGCCAGGTCTGAGGCTAATATCTCCAGGAGTGTTCCGACGGCGCGATGTCGCGCCCGGCGGCGATCCGAAGGAGACTGCGCATGGCGCGTCGTGAGCCCGCGGTGCGATCGTCGCGGGCCGAGCGGGTCGCCGCCGATCTGGAACACGAGATTCTCTCCGAGCGTCTCCCGGTCGGCGCGCATCTCGGGCGCCGATCCGAAATCATGGACCGCTTCGGAATCAGCCCCACCGTGATGAACGAAACGCTGCGAATCCTGCGCGATCGGGATCTGGTGTCGGTGCGGCCGGGTCCCGGTGGCGGCATCACGGTCGCTACCGCTTCCCCCCAGGTCCGCACCGGCGCGCTGGATATGTGGTTCCAGCCCTCCAACCCACACCCGCTGGACCTTTTCGAGGCACGGCTGTACCTCGAATTCGGTTTGACCAAGGCCGCGTTCGAGCGCGCCACCGCCCAGGACATCAACGCCATGCGCACGGCGATGGTCGCAATGCGGGCCAGCAGAGAGGCACCCGAGTTCCTCGACGCAGTGCTGGCGTTCCACAGCGTTGTCGCGGCCGCGGCACACATTCCGGTACTCGAAGGAATGCATCAGTTGATCGTGACGAGCATCAAGTCGGTGCTGAGCCGGGTGATGTTCGTCGCCGACCACGAACCCCTGCTGGCCGCCAGCCTCGACGTTCACGATGACATCGTGGCGGCCATCTCGGTCCACGATCAAGCCTCCTTCGTCGAGGCGATCAACCGGCACGATCGTGACCTGATCCGGTCCGACGACCTGGACCGGACGCCGAACACTCCCCAACACCCCTGACCTCAGGGGCCCTGCGGTCCGCCGCGCGCGGCCAAACCTGTTGTGCTGTCACAAGGCTCGACGCCGGATTCATGAGCCCAGTTCTACCACCCGACAAGTGTGATCCACAACATTGTGTGTGCATAATCTTGTATTGTGTATGCACATTGTTTTATGGTGTGACTCGACGGACGCGACCACGCGCACGGAGGCACGATCATTACCGCTGCACAACGCACCCACCGAGGACTCATCGACGTGCACACCCACGCCGTCGATCCCGACCTGCCGGACCTCGCGCGCAGGTTTCCTGGACACCCGTGGCCGTCGGTGGAACGCCTGGACGACACCGACGCATGGCTGCGGTTCGACGGCAGGCGGTACCGGCGCATCGACCATCGGTGTTGGTCACCCAGCCGGCGCATCGTCGATATGGATCGTGATGGCGTTGCGGTGCAAGTTATTTCACCGATCCCGGTTACGTTCTGCTACCAGAGCGAGGCCTCAGCCACCGCGGAACTCGCCCGGCAGCAGAACGAGTTCTTCGCACGCATAGTCAGTGCGCATCCCACTCGGTTCGCAGCGTTGGGCGCGGTGGCACTGCAGGACCCGGATCTGGCCGTCGAGGAACTCCGCCGCTGCATGGCCCGCCCCGGATTCCTGGGCGTCGAGATCGGCACACAGGTAGCGGGCACCGAGCTGGCCGACCAGCGGTTCGACCGGTTCTTCGGGGTTGCCCACGAGCTGGGCGCCCTGATTCTGGTCCACCCAAGTGATCAAGACCTGCTGGCGCGGACCACCTCGATCGGCCTGGGATTCGGCGCGGGGATGCCGATCGAGACCGGACTGGCCGCCGCGGCGTTGATCGGCAGCGGCGCACTGGCCCGCCGGCCGGGTGCGCGGCTGTGCCTGGCGCACGGAACCGGCGCACTGCCCTCCCTCATCGGGCGACTCGACAAGGGCGCATTGATCGCCGGCGCCGCGCCCGACTCACCCGACCTTCCCAGCCGGCAGGCAGCGACGTTATGGAGTGACTCGCTGACCTATAACCGCCAAGCACTGCTGGCAGTCGTCGAGCTGGTCGGAGCGGGCCACGTCCTATTCGGCTCCGACTATCCCTTCCCTGCAATGCCTACGCCCATCGACGACATCGTCGACGGCCTACCGGCCGAACTTCGGCATCGAATCGCCAGAACGAACGTGGAGGAACACTATGGCCCAATTCCTGGGACTCGGACTCACGCACTATCCACTGCTGGCGGGCACTGACGAACACATGGCCAGCCTGCTGCGCTGGACCCTGACCGATCCCGACATCCCGGCTGAAAAGAAGGATCCCGCGAACTGGACAGCCGCGATGCGCGCCGAGTGGGGTGGCGATCAGGGCGTGACAGCCGCCGCACACCACCGAAAGCTTCTGGTGGACAACCTCGCTCGGTGCAGACAGGCACTCGATGACTTCAACCCGGATGTGGTGGTGATCTGGGGTGACGACCAATACGAGAACTTTCGCGAGGAAGTCGTCCCTCCGTTCTGTGTGCTCGCCTACGGCGACGTCGAGGCGGAACCGTTCGAGCTCATGACCGAGCGCGGCAGTCCCAACGCCTGGGGGCTTCCCGACGACACCACCATCACACTGCACGGTGACCCCGCGACAGCCCGCCGGCTGACCGACGGGTTGCTCGAGCGCGATTTCGACATGGCCTACTCCTACCAGAGACG
>JAHFVD010000095.1 GCA_023264735.1 Mycobacterium sp.
CAGCGACAAGTTTTGGTGCGCATGGATTCCGATCTGCGTGCCTTGGCCCAGCACCTCCCGATACGCGCGGACCCGCTCGCGGACCCCATCCATCGTCAACCGGCCACCCGAATCCGTCACATAGACACAATCAGCGCCGTAGGACTCCATTAACTTGGCCTGCCGGGCCAGTTCCCCGGGAGGTGCCATATGCGACATCATCAGGAACCCGGACACGTCCATTCCCAGCTCCTTCGCCTTCGCGATGTGCTGGGCGGAGACATCGGCCTCCGTGCAGTGCGTGGCCACCCGCACCGACCCGACTCCCAAATCATGGGCGCGCTCGAGCTCGTGGATGGTGCCGATCCCCGGCAACAGCAGCGTAGTCAGCTTCGCCTGGCGGATGCTCGCGGCCGCGGCCTCCAGCCAGTCCCAGTCGGTGTGACTGCCCGCACCATAGGTCAGCGAATGCCCCGCCAGCCCGTCACCATGTGACACCTCGATCGCATCGACACCGGCCCGATCCAATGCGCCGGCGATAGCGGCGACGTTCTCGGGAGTGATCCGGTGCCGGATCGCGTGCATCCCATCCCGCAACGTCACATCCTGGATGTACAGCGCCAGACCTTCATTGGCAGTCGCCCGAGTGCTCATTTCGCTGCCGCCTCCGCCTTGCTCGTCGCGATCGCGCGAGCCACTCGCAACGCCGCGGACGTCATGATGTCCAGGTTCCCCGCGTACGCGGGCAGATAGTGGGCAGCGCCTTCGACTTCGAGAAACACTGCAACCTTCCACAGCGGTTCAGAGGCGTCAGTCAGCGTGGACATCGACTCCTCCACCTTGGTGAACTGCACCGCCTGTTTGAGCCGGTATCCCGGCACATAGGTCGCAACCTGGGCCACCATCGCTTCGATTGAAGCGACGATCTCGTCCCTGCGGTCTTCGCCCACCAGTGCCAGCACCGTGTCACGCATGATCAATGGCGGTTCGGCCGGGTTCAAGATGATGATCGCCTTGCCGTGCGCGGCCCCGCCGACCTGCTCTATCGCCAGCGAGGTGGTCTCGGTGAACTCGTCGATGTTGGCTCGCGTGCCCGGTCCCGCCGACTTGGAGGCGATGGAGGCCACGATCTCTGCCCAGTGCACCGGTGTCACCCGCGATATGGCCGCGACGACCGGTATCGTCGCCTGCCCACCGCAGGTCACCATGTTCACGTTCGGCGCATCGAGGTGTTTGTCGAGATTTACCGATGGCACCACGTACGGTCCGATTGCGGCCGGGGTTAGATCGATCAGGCGTTTCCCGAACGGTCGCAGGACTGCATCGTTGTGCTCGTGGGCCTTGGCCGATGTCGCGTCGAAGACGATCTCGATCTCGTCGAACCCGGGATGGTCGATCAGTCCCTGCACCCCTGCGGAGATGGCATCGACACCCAGCCGCTTCGCCCTGGCCAGACCGTCGGATTCCGGATCGATGCCGACCAGGGCGATCGTCTCCAGTTCGTCGCCGGCAAGGCGCTTGATCTTGATCAATAGATCGGTGCCAATGTTTCCTGGACCGATAATCGCGACTTTCGTGCTCATGCTTGGACTCTCCCGGCGCGATGACCCACACTCAAGGAATGCGTCCCGTAGAACGGAACAGTCGCCGATCGGATCAAGATTCGGCGACATCGGTGGTGCGACGGACATCGGCGCTTCTGGCCGCCTTCGGGCCCCAAGAGACCAGCCTCGGAGTGAACGAATTGGCCCGCCGCACAGCTATTCCCAAAGCGACCGTGTCGCGGCTCGTGAAGGATCTGGTGGAGGTCGGCTTCTTGGAGCGCAGCGGAGTCAAGGTGGTACTGGGGCTGCGGTTGTTCGAGTTGGGAGAGCAGGCGGCGCGGCGGCGTTCGGTTCGAGAGGTGGCGCTGCCCTTCATGGCGGACCTCCGGGAGGCCACCGGGCAGACGATTCATCTGGCGATTCTCGACGGGACCGACGTCGTGTACGTCGAGATCCTGCGCGGACGCGATGCCCCCCGGTTTCCCTCGGCGGTGGGCCGGCGTCTGCCCGCGCACGCAACTGGCGTGGGAAAGGCACTCCTGGCCGGGTCCTCACCGGATGCGGTTGACGCCGTGATCGCGACGGGGCTGAGGCGAATCGGCCCCAGAACGATCACCGCCCCCGGTTCACTGCGACGCCAGTTGACATGGATCGAATCCAGTGGCATCGCCTACGAACACGAGGAATCTGCTCCCGGCGTGGCCTGCGTCGCCAGTGCTGTTCGCGTGAATGACAGACCGCCGATCGCCGCGGTGTCCGCATCGGGATGGATTGGCAAAGTGGACATTCGGCGCGTGGGCCCGGCCGTTCACACCACCGCGTTGAGTATCGCCAGAGTCCTCGCCGCCGGTATCGAACCGATGTGATGACGGCAGTGTTACGCGGCGGCCACCTCGGACTCGGCCCGCACACCGCCACGAATCCCGCGGTGTCGCTGCGCGGCCAGCAGCGACTGCGTCGTCCACCACAAAGCCGTGACGGCCAGCCCGACGCTGGCGAAAGCACTGAAGAACAGGAGCGCTCCGTTGGGGTTCGGTGATGTGTTCTGCAGAATCACGGAGGGGAATCCCGCCCCGAGCGTTTCTAGCGCAAAGTTGCCCGGGAAGATCGCGAACAGCGCCAGCGCGTGGATCTGCTTGGTCGCGAAGATGCTGAGCAGAGCCGCCAGTACCGCGAATCCGGTGATCTGGGCACCCTCCATGAAAGCGATGAACAGCGGGTAGTTGAAGACTCGCCACGGCGATTCTCCGTAGTAGACGTACAACCCGAGGCTGATGGCCGTGATTTCGAAGATGGCCGTGGTGAGTGCGGTCAGGGCAGCCATCTTGAACACACGCCGCAGCGTCACACCACGAGCGAACGAGCGATACATCAGCAGCGCGGGCATACCGAAGACCATGATGTAGGCCGGCATGACCCAGACAGGTTGCGGCAGGCCGAAACTGGTGAACAGGGTCCACTGCTGACCGGCGTCAAGCCAATGCAGGTGATAGCCGATGTCGTACAGCGGCTCGATCAGACTGCCCACCGCGACCGCGATCACCAGGACAATGGGGAAGACCGAGCGTTCCCGCTTCGCCAGCCTGCCGGCGAAGGCGAAGAGCACGGCCGTGCCGCCCCACAGGACGACCGTGGCGATGGTCTGCATGGTGGTGTTGAGCGGTAGGTCGTATGGCGGGGTGGGCGGTTGCGGTGGGATGACCTCATTCATGGCTGCTCCTCACTGGGACCGTGACTGCCGCCAGCGTATGAGCTGACCACGGGCGCAACTGCCTACCTTGGTGGCATATCGCTCCCCCCGAAGGGGACCCTCGACCCGCTGGTCGATTCCAGGAGCGATTGCGGGCTCGATCACGAATCGGTGGTATCACCTCCTCGGTGGTGACGGAATTACCCTCCTAAGGGGGACGCAACAGCCACGTGACGGCCGTTAACGTGACGCCGATGACTGTCATCTCGACCGATCTCGCCAACTATCCGGCCCGTTACTTCGCCGCGTGGAGCCAACGTGACCTCGCCGTCGCGTTGAATGTCATCGCAGAGACCGTCGACTGGCAAGACCCCTCGCTGCCCGAACCGATCACCGACCGCGCGACCGCGGCGGAGTTCTTCACCGCCGCCTGGAGCGGGTTCCCCGACCTGGCATTCATCCCGGTCGGCGAGCCCCTCATCGACGTGGCCAACCAACGGGTCACGCAGGAATGGCGGATGGTCGGCACCCACACCGGGGAGGGCTTCCCGCCCGGAGTGCCACCCACCGGAACGTCGTTCGACGTCAGCGGGATGGACGTCTGGGAGGTCGACGATGCCGGCCGTGCCACATCGGTGCACGCCTACTGGAATGTCATGACACTGCTGGCACAACTCGGCCTGGCCTGAACCCCCGTGCACGCCGCCGTGATCCGTGAGTTCGGCGCTCCGGCGGTGTTGCAGCCCGGCACTTTCCCCGATCCGGCCGAGCATCCCGGCTGGGTGACCGTCGAACTGCGCGCCGCAGCATTGAACTGGCACGATGTTCTGGTCCGCCAGGGTCGCTACCGGTCCCCGCTGCCCCATGTCATCGGCGCCGACGGCGCGGGAATCCGCCGGGATACCGGGGAGCCCGTGGTGATCGTTCCCTCTCTGAATTGGGGTGCGCGCGACGAGGCACCCGCACCCGATTGGGAAATCCTCGGCGATCACATCGCGGGCACCTACGCCGAGCTGGTGAGCGTGCCGGCGGACTGCCTCGCCCCAAAACCAGAGGGATACAACTGGCTTCAGGCCGCCGCGCTCCCATTGGTTGGGCTGACCACCTACCGCGCTCTGTTCAGCCGGGGCCGGCTTCGCGCGGGCGACACCATGCTGGTCGTGGGAGCCGGCGGCGGAATCGCCACCATGGCAGTGCAATTGGCGTCACATGTGGGCGCCTCGATCGTGGTGACGTCGTCGTCCGACCACAAGATCACCCGGGCGGTCAGCGAGGGCGCCACCGCCGGAGTGCTGCACACTGACACCGACTGGCCCGAACAAGCCCGCGCCCTCACGCCGTCAGCGGCCGGATTCGATCTCGTGCTCGACCCGGTCGGGCGCTGGCCAGAGTCGGTGCGCGCGTTGCGTCCGGGTGGACGCCTGGTGGTGCTCGGCGCCAACGCATCCGAGACCGCCGCGATGGACGTCCGCAAGTTCTACTTCGGCCAGTACGACCTGCTCGGCACGACGATGGGCAACACCCGCGACTTCGCGGGACTGCTGCGCATGCTGTCCGAGCATCGGATACCCCCTCCCGTCATCGACCGCGTGTTCCCGCTGGACGACGCAGCCAAGGCACACGAACACCTCGAAACCTCAAGTGGATTCGGCAAGACCGTACTGGAGCACGCATGACCGAGAGACCCCTTGTCGCCTATGACCGGCGCCCCGTCCATCCCGATCCCGGTGCGTCCGCGGCCGCGTATCTGATACTCGACGACCCGGACCGCCGCAATGCCCTGTCCGACGATTTGCTGGAACAGCTGATGCATTGCCTGACCCGCGCAGCCGACGACCCTGAGGTACGCGTGATCGTCCTGACGTCCTCGCACGATCGGGTGTTCTCGTCGGGCGGCAATCTCGACGCGTTCGCCGACACCCGGCCGACGATCACGAAATATGCCGGACTGAAACGATTCCCCGACGTCTTCCGGACGCTCACCGCCATTGACAAGCCGGTGGTGTGCGCCGCCAATGGCGATGTGCTGGCCGGCGCGCTGGGCATCGCCCTGGCCTGCGATCTGGTGATCGCCAAGAAGTCCGCACGACTCGGCTGCCCCGAGATCAACGTCGGCGCTTTCCCGTTCATGATCTCGGCGCTGATCTTCCGCGCAACCGGCCGACTGACGGCGAACGAACTGATGATGACGGGACGGCTGCTCACGGCGACAGAGGCCGCCCAGGCGGGTCTGGTCAACCGGGTGGTTCCCGACGAGGAGTTCGACGACGCCGTGCGGGACTGGGTTGCCGGCATCGCCGAGAAGTCGCCGCTGCTGATGGGACTCGGCAAGAAAGCCCTGGCCGCAACCCGCGACCTTTCGCTGGATGCGGCCCTGGACTACCTACAAGCCCAGCTCGCACTGGCCTTCACCACCGAGGATCTCGTCGAGGGAGTCACCGCTTTCAAAGAGAAACGCACACCGGTCTGGCGAAATGCGTAGCGCAAGCGCTCTTGCCATTTTGGTCTGACCATAATAATGTTTGCCCGAATTCTGCAGAGGGACGAGCATCATGAAGCCGGGGAAGTACACCGACCGCTACACGCCTGAGGACGTCCGCGCCTATCGCGACGCCGGGTCGTGGGGCGATGAGACCTTGTTCGACCTGCTGGCGCGCCAAGCCTGGCAGCGTCCCGACAAGGTCTTCGCGACCGACGGCCAACGCTCACTGACATACCGGGAGATGCACGACTCCGTGCTGAGCCTGGCGGCCGGATTCCACGCTCGCGGTTGGCGCGCAGGTGACACCGTCGCCGTACAGCTGCCGAACTGGGTGGAGTTCATCGAGGTGGTCGCCGCGCTCTCCCGTCTCGGCGTCATCACGGTGCCGATCATGCCGATCTACCGCCGCGACGAAGTCGGCTACGTGGCCGGCCATGCCGAGGTGCGTGCGGTCATCACCCCGCAGACGTTCAAGGGTTTCGACTACCTGGGCATGTATCGCGACGTCCAGCGCGAGCGGCCCGCGTTGGAGATCCTGGTGGCACGGGGCAAAACCGACAGTGACGCAACGCCTTTGGACTCGGTGCGAGCGCGCGCTATCGCCGACGCCGATCTACCGGCTCAGCCGAGCCCAGACGACCCGTTCCTGATCGTCTACACATCGGGGACAACCTCGCGCCCCAAGGGCTGTGTGCACACCTTCAACACGTACTGCTCCGGTGCCCGTAGCCTCACCAAGGCGTTCGCCTACACCGAAGCCGACGTCCAGTTCGGCCCCTCCCCCATCACCCACACCACTGGGCTCGTCACCAGCGTGCTGGTACCGCTGCTCAACGGAGCATCCACACACGTGATGGCCGAATGGGAACCGGTCCGCGGCGCTGCCGAGATCTCCGAATTCGGCTGCACCCAGGCGGTGACCGCCACAACGTTCTTACAGATGTTGTTGGAGTCCTTCGACCCCGAGCGCGACGATTTGAGCTCGCTCAAGTTGTGGGTGTGTGCGGGAGCTCCGATTCCCAGGGCAGTCGTCGAACGGGCGACCAGCACGTTGCCACATCTGAAGGTGCTCAGCCTCTACGGACGTAGCGAGAATCTCTGCACCACAACCTGTACCGTCACCGACGAGCCTGACCGGGCGCTCAATTCTGACGGCGCCGCCCTAGTCGGCCACCACGTCGCGGTCGTCGGCGAGAACGGCAGGGAAGTTCCACGCGGGACGGAGGGAGACATCGCCTACCGGGGTCCGTCGCACATGATCGGCTACCTCGGCGATCCCGAGGAGACTGCCGCGCTGTTCACCCCGGATGGGTTCTCGAAGTCCGGCGACCTCGGGGTGATGGACGTCGACGGCTTCGTCCGGGTGACCGGCCGGGTCAAGGACATCATCATCCGCGGCGGCATGAACATCAGCGCCCGGGAGATCGAAGACCATCTGGTCTCCCATCCCGCCCTCAGCCACTCCGCGGTCGTCGGATTCCCCGACGACCGACTGGGTGAACGAGTCGGCGTCTTCGTGGTCACCCGCGAGGGCCAACCCGAGCCGACAGTGGAGGACCTGCGGACCTACCTCACGGGTCACGGTGTCGCGATCCAGAAGACCCCGGAACACGTGATCGCCATCGACAAACTGCCCATGACAGCCACCGGCAAGGTTCAGAAGCACGTCCTTCGTCAGAAGGCGGCCGGCCTCACCAAGACCGAGAAGTAGGCGGCCATGGATCTGAAAGACAGCCCCGCCGAAGCCGAGTTCCGCGCGCGCATTCGCGGCTGGCTCCACGACACCCTGCCGACGCTCGGCGGGGCCGAACCACACCGCCTGGAGGACAAGCGCGACTACTGGACCCGCTGGCAGCGAATGCAATTCGAGGCCGGCTTCGCCGGTCTGTCTTGGCCACGGGAGTTCGGCGGCGGCGGCGCGGACGCCAAGCTCAAGGCGATCTTCACCGAAGAACTAGACCGGGCCAAGGCTCCGGAACGGCTCAACATCATCGGCGAGGATTTCGCCGGACCCACCATCATCGCCTTCGGAACGACCCCACAGCAGCAGCGCTACCTGCGGCCGATCCTGTCGGGCGAGCACATTTGGTGCCAGTTGTTCTCCGAACCCGAATCCGGCTCTGACCTTGCATCGTTGCGGACTACGGCGGTCAAGGTCGACGGGGGCTGGCGCATCACCGGACAGAAGATCTGGACCAGCCGCGCCCAAATCGCCGCGCACGCAATCCTGTTGGCGCGCACTGGTGGCGGACCCCGGCATCGCGGGATCACCTACTTCCTCCTGGATATGACGTCGCCCGGGGTTCGTATCCGCCCGCTCGAGCACATGCTCGGCGAGGCCGAGTTCAACGAGGTGTTCCTCGACGATGTGTTCATCGGGGACGAGGATGTCGTCGGCGACATCGACGACGGGTGGCGAGTCGCCATGGGCACCCTCGCCTTCGAGCGTGTCGGTATCGCGACCGGCCGGGTCAACACCACCGGCGCGGTCAACGACCTGATCGCCGAGATCGCCGAGCTCACCGACGACGCCGGATACCCGTTGGGTACAGATGTGCTTGTGCGCCAACGGATCGCGGATCTCTACGGTCGAGCCCTGACCCACTACCTCATCAGTCAGCGGGTCATCACCGGCGCCGCCGGTGGCGGGCCGCCCGGTCCGGTCACCTCCATCGGCAAGCTGTTCTTCTGCCCACTCGTCGAAGACATCGCCGACTTCGGCCTGTCGCTGTCGAATCTGGACGGGCAGTTCGCGCTGCCCGAGAAGGACTCGCCGAATGACGGTGCCGCTGGCGAGCGTTGGCTGCGCCTGGCAAATCAGGCTCGCGGCACGGCGATCGCGGGCGGGTCGACCTTCATCCAACGCAACATCGTGGCCGAACGCATCCTCGGCATGCCAAGAGAGTGACGGACATGAGCGACTACCAATGGCTGCCCTCCCCGGAGTACGTCGAGAACGCCAACGTCAGCAGACTGGCTCGCGCGCAGGGAATCGCTGGTATCGACGAGTTACGGACGCGCTCGGTCGCCCACCCCGCGTGGTACTGGGATGCCGTCGTCGAGGACCTCGGGATTACCTTCGCCATCCCCGACGTCGTATTGCTCGACCTGAGCCGAGGAATCGAACATCCCGACTGGTTTGTCGGGGGGGAACTCAACGTCGTTGACTCCTGCCTGCGACGCTGGCGCGACGACGACCCGGAGCGAGTCGCCGTGCGACACGAGACCGAGGACGGCCGAACGACAATACTGACATTCGGCCAACTGGCCGATGAAGTGGCCAGGGCCGCAGCGGGATTGAGGCGCATCGGAATCGAACGCGGCGACGCTGTCGCGCTATACCTGCCGATGATCCCGGAGGCGGTTGTCGCGGTCTATGCGGTGGCGGCGCTCGGCGCCGTGCTGGTTCCCCTGTTCTCCGGGTTCGCCGCGGCCGCCATCACCTCCCGGCTCACCGACGCCGACGTCAAGGCCGTTGTCGTGGCAGACGGGACGATCCGCCGCGGCCGTGAGGTGCCGATGCTGCCCCAGCTGGCCGCGGCGCTGCCGGACTGCCCCGGCGTGGAACACGTCATCGTCATCGACAATGTCGGCACCGCAACCGAACCCGAGGTCGATGCGACAGTGACGCGGTGGTCGGTACTGACCAGTCAGCAGGCCGAGCTCGTGACCGAGATCGTTCCGTCGATGCATCCACTTCTGCTCGGCTACACCTCGGGCACCACCGGGCGCCCGAAGGGGGCGGTACACACCCACGCCGGCTTCCTGGTGAAGACCGCCAGCGAGGTGGCCTATTCGTTCGACATGAATCGTGACGGGGTGTTCTGCTGGATCACCGATATGGGCTGGATCATGGGGCCGTTGTCGATCATCGGGACGCACGCAAACGGGGCGGCGCTGGTGCTCTACGAGGGCTCACCCGATGTCCCCGACAACTACCGGCTTTGGGATCTGGTTGCGCAACATAGGATCTCGATGCTGGGGGTTTCGCCCACGCTGATCCGCACGTTGAAGGGATCCAACCTCGACCAAATCCACGCCCGAGACCTGTCTTCGGTACACGTCCTGGGCTCAACCGGCGAGCCGTGGGATCCGGACTCCTACGACTGGCTGGGCCGCGACGTGTTCGGTGGGCGGGTACCGATCATCAACTTCTCGGGAGGCACCGAGGTTGGCGGTTCGTTCCTGGCTCCTTATCCGGTGGAACCGATCCGCAGTTGCTCGCTCGGCGGGCCGTCACTGGGCATGGATGTCGACGTCGTTGACAACGACGGCCGGTCTATCCGCGGGCAGGTCGGCGAACTGGTATGCCGGCAACCGTGGCCGTCGATGACGCGCAGCATCTGGAAGGACGACCAGCGCTACCTCGACGCCTACTGGTCTCGTTTCCCCGGTATGTGGACCCACGGCGACTTCGCGATGGTGGACGAGGACGGCCAGTGGTTCATTCTCGGCCGCTCCGACGATGTGATGAACGTGGCGGGCAAGCGGCTCGCGCCCGCCGAGGTGGAGTCGGCGCTGTCGACCCACCCTGCGGTCAGTGAGACCGCAGCGGTGGGCGTGCCCGATCCGTTGAAAGGAGAAGCCGTTTGGGCATTCTGGGTCGCGCGCCCCGGCAGCGATCCCGACGAATCCGCCGTCGCAGCCGAGTTGAAGGCCCTCGTCAGTGCCCAATTGGGTAAGCCGTTCGCCCCGTCGAAGATCTGGCGGGTCGACGCGTTACCCAAGACCAGGTCGGCGAAGATCATGCGGCGCGCGGTACGGGCCGCCGCGCTCGGTACCGACCCCGGCGATCTCTCGGGCGCCGAGAACCCCGACGCGGTCGACGCGATACGCGATGTGGTGGCCGCGGCTCAGTCGTCGACCGTGATGGAGTCGCGTTGATCCACCTTGAGCGCCGCCGCAGCGTAGCTGTGCACATGCCTGCGCATCCTGCGCCCGGCGGCTTCGGCATCCTTGTCGCGGATGGCCTTGGTGATCGACTTGTGGGCACGTGCGGTCACCGTACGCACCGAGTCGTTGACGAACGAAGCGTTCTCCGTACCGGTGTAGATGGCCTGCGACAGCGCGGTCATGAACCCGATCAGCAGTTCGTTGTGGCTCGCAATCGCCACGCCCACATGCCAATCGAGGTTGGCCTGCAGGAACCGGGACAGATCGGCACCAGGATCGGCGATGGCCTCGTTGGCACGATCCAGCGTCGCCAGATCCGCCTCTGTGCGCTTGCCGGCCGCGAGTTCGGCGCAGAACGGCTCAAGCGCTTCGCGGGTCTCCATCAGGTCCGCCAGCTTGATCTGCCTGCCGCGGATCAGCATGCTCACCGAACTCGCCATCGACGCCGTGGTGGGCCGCTGCACAAACGCTCCCCCGGCCCGACCGGCCTTCACGCGCACCAGGTTCTGAACCTCGAGAATTCGCAGTGCTTCCCGTACGGTCGCCCGGCTCATCTGGGTCTGCTTGACCAACTCGCGCTCGGGCGGCAGTGCGACGCCCTCCTCAAGTTCGCCGGAGAGAATCCGCTCCCTCAGCTCACGCGCCAGCACGTCGGGTGCTTTGGGCACGTCCACCGGCCCGAACGTGATCGCGGGCCGCGCACCGTCACCCTCCATCACCCCTCCTCAATGGACTTATGGTCAGACCTAAATTACCACCCGAAGGCCCGCCTTGTCGGCAACCCGTCAGGCCGCCGGTAACCACCACCTGGAGAAACGTAATGCATTGGGAGCTATCCGACGAACAGACCCTCTACGCGGACTCACTGCGAGACTGGCTGGCCGCGCGAGCCGGATCTGAGCAAGTACGAGACTGGCTCGACGCCGGCGATCACCGCGCGTTCGATGACGCGCTGGCCGAGGACGGCTGGGCCGGGGTGGGTTTCGACGAAGAGGTCGGGGGCCAGGGCGGCGGGTTGCTCGAGTTGGCCCTGACCGCACGCGAGTTGGGTCGCAGCGCCGCACCGTCGGCCCGCTGGCTGGCTCGGGCAGTCGCCGACGTGCCGGCGTTGACGCGGGCAGCGCTGGAGGGCGGCGAGCTGACCACCCTGGCAGTGCCCAGCGATCGGATTCCCCGAGCGGGTGCGGGCGTGGCATGGCTGGACGGCCGGGTCAGCGGTCAGGTTCCCGGCGTCCTGGCAGCTGACGAATCGGTCCGCTTCCTGGTGCCGGCGACGACACCGAACGGTGATGCCCGACTCTGCTTCGTGGATCGCGACAGCCGCGGCGTCGACGTTCGCCCGCGGGCCTTGCTGGATCGCTCCCGGGCTGTCGGTGACGTGCACTTCGACGCGGCCGAGGCACACCTGATCGACCTCGGCGAGGACACCGATGCGATGCTGACCAGAATCGGCAACCGCGCCGCGGTGTTGGTGGCCGCTGATTCACTCGGGGCCGCCGAGCGGATGCTGGACATGTCGGTGGAATATGCCAAGCAGCGCAAGCAATTCGGCAAGCCGATCGCGGCCTTCCAGGCGGTCAAGCACGCCTGTGCGCAGATGCTGGTCACCATCGAGGCCGGCTACTCCGTAGCGCTGTTTGCCGCCGCCTCGCTACACGACGGCGGGCCGGACGCGAACCTGCATGCCGCGGCCGCCAAGGCCCAGGTAACTCCGCAATGTGCCGCGCTCGCGGACTCGGCACTGACAGTGCACGGCGCCATCGGCTACACGTGGGAATACGACCTGCAGTTGTTCTACAAGCGGGCCAAGCTCAACCGCGTCCTGTTCGGGTCCCCCTCGGCGTGGAACGAGCGGATCGCATCGATGCTTCCGATCCTCCCGGTGGCGTCATAGGCGACCGGGACCCCTTTTCTTTTTGGTCTGTCCATTAGTATATTTATAACCTCGAGCCTTTAGAAGGGAGACCGGCGTGGACTTCGACCTCAGCGACGATCAGCGGACGATCCGGTCCGCTGTGGCAGAACTTGCCGGCAAGTTCGACGACCACTACTGGATGACCAAAGACCACAACCACGAATTCCCCCAGGAGTTCTACGATGCCTTCGCCGAGGGCGGATGGCTCGGCATCACCACACCGGAAGAACACGGCGGCCACGGCTACGGCATCACGGAGGCGTCGCTACTTCTCGAAGAGGTCGCGGCCTCCGGTGCCGGCATGAATGGCGCCAGCTCGATCCACATGTCGATCTTCGGTATGCATCCGGTGATCGTGCACGGCTCCGAGGAACTCAAGGCTCGCACTCTCCCCCGGATCGTCACCGGTGATCTGCACGTGTGTTTCGGGGTCACCGAACCGGGCGCAGGTCTGGACACCACCCGCATCACCACATTCGCTCGCCGCAAAGGCGATGACTACGTGGTCAACGGCCGGAAGGTATGGATCTCCAAAGCGGTGGAGTCCGAGAAGATTCTGTTGCTCACCCGAACAACCAAGTTCGAGGATGTCACTCGTAAAACCGATGGGCTGACGCTGTTTCTGACCGATCTCGACCGCGACAAGGTCGACATCCGCCCGATCCCGAAGATGGGCCGCAACGCAGTGACCTCCAACGAGTTGTTCATCGACGGCCTGGAGATTCCCGTCGAGGATCGGGTCGGCGAGGAGGGTAAGGGCTTTCAGTACATCCTCGACGGTCTGAACCCCGAGCGCTGTCTGATCGCGGCCGAAGCACTCGGGATCGGCCGGGCCGCTCTGCGCGCGGCGGTGCGCTACGGCAACGAACGCGAAGTGTTCGGCCGCCCGATCGGGATGAACCAGGGCATCCAGTTCCCCCTGGCCGACTCGTTGGCGCAGCTGGACGCCGCCGAATTGATGCTGCGCAAGGCGACGTGGCTCTACGACAACGGCAAACCGTGCGGGCGAGAGGCCAACACCGCCAAATACCTGTGCGCCGAAGCCGGATTCCAAGCAGCCGACCGCGCGCTGCAAACCCACGGCGGTATGGGTTACTCCGAGGAGTACCACGTCGCCCGGTATTTCCGTGAGGCACGGCTGACCCGGATCGCTCCCATCAGCCAGGAGATGATTCTGAACTTCCTGGGCTCGCACGTCCTCGGCCTGCCGCGGAGCTACTGATGTCGCGAGAACTGGCCGAGATATTCCGCCTCGACGGGCGCTCAGCGCTGGTGACAGGTGCCGGCGGCGGCGTGGGCGCAGCCGTCGCGCACGCGTTCGCCGACGCCGGCGCGGCGGTGCTGGTCGCCGACATCGACAAGGATGCCGCCGCGGCAGTCGCCGATGCAATCCAGGCCGACGGGGGCAGCGCCGATTCGTTCGGCTTCGACGTGCGTGACGCGGCGGCGGCGACCGAGGCGGCCGAACGGGCCGCCGCTCTGGCCGGCGGAACGTTGCACATCCTGGTCAACAACGCGGGAGCCATCGCTCCGGCGATGTTGGCCGACCAGACCGAGGAGATCTTCCGCCGGATAGTCGATATCCATCTGGTCGGCAGCTTCCTGTGCAGCCATGCGGCACAGGCACTCCTACCCGACGACGGCCGAGGCCGCATCATCAATGTCACATCGGCCGCCGGCCTGACCGGAACCATCGGGCAGGTGAACTACGGCGCCGCCAAGGCCGGGATCGTGGGGCTGACGAAGTCACTGGCCCGCGAACTGGCCCGCACGTCGGTGACGGTGAACGCCATCGCGCCACTGGCGGCTACCGTCATGACCGCCAACATCCGGTCGAACGAGAAGCTTGCGGCCAAGACGCTGGCCCGTATCCCGTTGGGACGCTGGGCCACTCCCGAAGAGATCGCTCCGAGCTTCCTCTTCTTGGCATCCGATGCCGGCGCCTATATCACCGGCCAGGTGCTGCCGGTCGACGGCGGGACGGTGATCTGAATGGTCGCGCCAGTCAACGGTCCGTTCACCCGCGCCGGACGCCCCGTGTTCATCGCAGAGGCGATTCGTACGCCCATCGGCAAGTCGCATCCCGAACGGGGCTGGTATCGCGACATGCATCCCAACTCCATCCTCGGCGCCTGCTACACCGATCTGATCGCACGGACCGGGCTGGACCCCGCCGCAGTCGAGGACCTGATCATCGGCTGTACCGCGCCATTCGGTGAGCAGTCCCGCAACATTGCCCGAAATGCGTGGCTGCAGGCCGGATTTCCGCCTGAGGTACCCGCCACCGTGCTGGACCGCCGGTGCGGCTCCGCACAGACTGCAGTCGAGATGGCCGCCGCCCTGGTGGCATCGGGCACCCACGACATCGTCATCGCCGGCGGTGTCGAACACATGGGGCACGTTCCGATCGACTCCCCCGCCAAGATCAGCGAGCTGTACGGCGACCCGTGGCCGGCCGAACTGCGCGAGCAATACAGTTTCGTGCACCAGGGCGAGAGCGCCGAACTCATCGCCGACCGCTGGCGTATCGGCCGGGCCGAGATGGACGAGTTCGCGGCCAGATCACATCGATCGGCGGCCACCGCGATCGCTCAGCGTCGCTTCGATGCTGAGATGGTGCCGCTGACGCTGGACGGCGAGGTTCGCACCAGCGACCAATGCGTGCGTCCGGAGACCACAGTGGAAACCCTGGCCGGGCTGCGCCCGGCGTTCCGCAAGGATGACGGGCGGATCACCGCGGGCACCTCCTCGCCGATCTCGGACGGCGCCGCTGCAGTGCTGCTGTGCTCGCTCGGTGCGGCGCGGGAGCACGGTCTGCGCATCCGGGCCCGGATCGTCGACCAGACCACGGTCGGCGTCGACCCGATCATCATGCTCACCGGTCCCATTCCCGCCACCCGAAAGCTGTTGGAACGCAACAACCTGTCGGTTGACGACATCGATCTCTTCGAGGTCAACGAAGCCTTCTCGTCAGTCGTTCTGGCCTGGCAGCAGGAACTGAAGGCGGACCCCGAACGGGTCAACGTCAACGGCGGGGCGATCGCTCTCGGCCACGCCGTGGGCGCCACCGGCGCGCGGTTGATCGCCACCACGGTCGCCGAACTCGAGCGACGCCAAGCCAACCTCGGCCTGGTGACCATGTGCTGCGGCGGCGGTCTGGGGACCGGCACCATCATCCAGCGAGTGCCGTCTTGATCGATTTCACCGAGTTCCTCAGCCGAGGCGACGGGGTGTGGTGGGGCCAGGCCGCCGCCGAGCCCCGCCCCTTGGTGGATGGGCTGATCGCTCAGAGCGCGCGGATCGGACCCATCCGCACATTCACCGGCCTGTCCTGGAACGACCAGCTCGCAGTGACCATGCCGCATCGCATGTCGATGGTGTCCTACGGCGGGCTCGGCGAGCTTCGTGAGCTCAGCCGTAGCGGACGCCTCGAGGTCGTCCCCTGCCACTACTCGGCGTTGCCGCGAATGTTCGCCGAACGCCGGCTGCCCTGCGACGTCGGGCTGGTTCAGGTCGCCCCGCCCGACTCGGACGGCCGTTGCTCGCTGGGGGTTGGCGTGGACTACGTCGCCGACGCCATCGCCCATACCCCGGTCCTCATCGCCGAGATCAACGATCAGATGCCGGCCACGATCGGATCCACACCAATCCCCCTCGAGCGCTTCGCGGCCACCATCACCACCAGTCGAGCACTGCCCGAGGACCCCACCCGCGCACCGGGCCCGGTCGACCGCGAGATCGCCGCCCACATCGCCGCACTGGTCGACGACGGCGACACCGTCCAGCTCGGCGTCGGATCGCTGGGCGCGGCCGTGCTCGACGCACTGGCCGAGCATCAGGATCTGGGCTTTCACACCGGCATGATCACCGACGGACTGATGCGGCTGGTGGACAAGGGCGTTGCCACCGGCCGGCGCAAGGAAGTCGACCCCGGGTTGGTCGTGGTCGGGACGGCTCTCGGGTCGGCTGAACTGTATCGGCGTATCCCGGACCTTCCGACGAGATTCCTGCCCACCAGTTACACCCATACCCCGCAGGTGCTTTCGCAGCTGGCCTCGCTGGTATCGATCAACTTCGCCGTCGAGGTGGATCTGTCCGGGCAGGTCGGCGCCGAGCTCAGCGGCGGAGTCTATGTCGGCGCGGTGGGCGGTCAGGTCGACTTCACCCGCGCCGCAGCACTGACCGGCAAGCGCTCGATCATCGCGCTGCATTCGGCATTCCGGGGCCGCTCGACGATAAAAGTTCGCCTCGACGGCGGCATCGTCACCACCGCCCGCTCCGACGTCGACGTCGTCGTCACCGAACACGGCGCCGCCCATCTGCGGGGCTGCAGCATCGGTGAGCGCGCCCGACGATTGGCGGCCATCGCCGCCCCTGAGTTTCGCGAACAACTGGAGAAGGAGATCACCGACCTATGAGCCCGAAACTACCTCCGGCTGCGAGGATCAGGGAAGTCGGCCCCCGCGACGGCTTCCAGAACGAACCCGAGGTCATTGCCACCTCGGACAAGATCGCCCTCATCAACCAGCTTGCCCGCACCGGCCTGGACCGCATCGAGGTCGCCAGCTTCGTGCGTCCCGACGTCATCCCTCAACTGGCCGATGCCGTCGAGGTACTCAACGGAGTGGACGTCCCTGAGCACGTATTGCTGACGATTCTGGTTCCCAACAATCGCGGGCTAGACAACGCGCTGAAGGTCCGTGAGCGCTTCCACGAGGTCGCGATGTTCGTCAGCGCGTCGGAGACTCACAACAAGCGCAACGTCAACCGGACCATCGACGAGTCAATGGCCGACAACGAGATCGTCGCCAAGCGCATCGACGCCGAGGACCTGCGTCCCACCGCCGTGATCGCCACCGCGTTCGGCTGCCCGTTCGAAGGCAAGGTCCCGATGCAACGCACCCTGGACCTCGCCGAACAATTCGCCGCGGCGGGCTGCCGGGAGATCGGCTTCGGTGACACCACCGGAATGGCCCACCCCGCCTATGTTTTCGACATCTTCTCCGCCGCCATCGAGCGCCTGCCCGGCATCGAGATCACGGCGCACTTCCACAACACCCGCGGCCAGGGCATCGCCAATGCCTATGCGGCCCTGCAGGCCGGCTGCACCAGCTTCGAATCCAGCTTCGGCGAACTCGGCGGCTGCCCGGTCCCGGCCGGGTCCACCGGGAACATCGCCACCGAGGACCTCATCAACATGTTCCACGAGATGGGCGTGCCCACGGGCGTGAGCCTGACGGCCGTCATCGACGCCGCCCGCGCCGCCCAGAAGGTGCTGGGCCGCAAGCTGACCAGCCACTGCATCGTCGCCGGCCCGGTGGACTGGCACCCCGACGCCTCCGCACCCAGCTGCCGGTAACCCGGCATCGACAAACTGAAAGGCAGTTCATGACAGCACGAGTCGCATTCGTCACCGGCGGCGCCCAGGGAATCGGCGCCGGAATCTCGGAGACGTTGGGTGCCAACGGTTTCCGGGTCGCCGTCGCGGACCTCAACCTTGAGGTCGCGCAAGCCACCGCCAAGCGCATCGTCGAGGCCGGCGGTACGGCGATCGCCGTGCACGTCGACGTCACCGACACCGAATCGGTGCGGTCGGCCGTCAAGACCGTCGCCGCTGAGCTCGGTGAGGTCGAGATTGCGGTCAACAACGCCGGCTGGGACGACTTCATGCCGTTCCTGAAAACCACCGAGGACTTCTGGGACCGCATCCTCGACATCAACTTCAAAGGCGCGCTGCGGGTCAGCCAGGCCGTCGTTCCCGGCATGGTGGAACGGGGCTTCGGCCGGGTGGTCAACATCGGCTCCGACGCCGGCCGCGTGGGGTCGTCGCTGGAAGCCGTCTACTCCGGCGCCAAGGGCGGCATCATCGCGTTCAGCAAGACCCTGGCCCGCGAGGTCGCCACCAAGGGCGTCACCGTCAACACCGTCTGCCCCGGGCCGACCGATACCCCGGCGCTGCGCAAGTTCGCCGATGCCTCCGGGCAGGAAGCCGACAAGGTGATCGGCGGGATGACCCGATCGGTACCCATGAAGCGTCTCGCCGATCCGGCCGACATCGCCGCGGCGGTAGCGTTTTTCGCCTCCGACGCCGCAAGCTACATCACTGGCCAGACGCTGTCGGTCAGCGGCGGATTGACGATGGCGTGAGCGAGCCGAGCGCCGTCAGCTGGTCTGCGGACGGACCGATACTGCACATCGCGCTCAACCGGCCGCCCGCCAACGCATTAGGACCGGCGATCGTTGAAGGGTTGCACGCCGCCCTCGACGTCGCCGACGCAACGCACCCCAAGGTGTTGCTGGTGTCCTCGGAGGTGGGCGGCTTCTTCGCCGCGGGCGCCGACATCAAGCACATGACGACCGTGGATGCCACCTCGTTCAAGGCCTATGGCGACGGCCTGCGTTCGGGCCTGGACCGGCTGGCGCGCCACCCGGCGCTGTCGGTGGCCGCGATCGACGGGCTCGCCCTCGGTGGCGGGCTGGAACTCGCGATGGCCTGCACGCTGCGCGTGGCGGGGTCAGCGTCGAAGCTGGGACTGCCGGAAGTCAAACTCGGTTTGATTCCCGGTGCCGGCGGGACGCAGCGGTTGCCCCGCCTCGTCGGTCGCGGTCCCGCACTGGATCTGATGCTGACCGGCCGGCAGATTGACGCCGCCGAAGCGTTGCGGATCGGTCTGATCGACCGGCTGGTCGAGCAGGGCGCCGCGGTATCGGCCGCCCGCGAGTTGGCATCTGATCTGTGCGCCGCATCCACGCCGGCGCAGCAGGCGGTCGTCCGCACCGTCGATGCCGCCGCCGAACTGCCGCTCGACGACGGCCTGCGCTACGAGGTGGACCAGATTCAGCAGTTGTTCGAACATGGCGAGGCCGCTGAGGGATTGCGCGCCTTCGTCGAAAAGCGGCGTCCGAACTTCACCTGACGATGCCGCACGAGTCGAGGAGCACCACGATGGCAGACAATTTCGGGGCAGAGAATTCCCCGGAGTACCGGACCCTGCTTATTACGCAGCCGGCGCCGGGGATCACGCTGGTCACGCTGAACCGGCCCGATCGGCTCAACGCGATGACCAACACGATGTTCGACGAACTGGAGCACGCCGCCCGGAAACTCAGCGACGACACCGACGTTCGGGTGGTGATCCTCACCGGCGCAGGCGCGGGGTTCTGCGCCGGTTACGACCTCGACGACGCCGAGCGCCTGCCGGAGCTCTCCGCGCTGGGCATGCTCGACCAGCAGAACCGCGCCGCACGGGCGCTCGCCGCGGTGCGGGCCATCCCGGTGCCGGTGATCGCCGCTGTTAACGGTGCCGCGGCTGGCGGCGGGTTCTCGCTGAGTCTGATGGCCGACATCCGGCTCGGCGCACCCACCGCGAAGTTCAATGCCGCGTTCGTCAAAATCGGGCTGTCGGCAGGTGATTTGGGCGCCTCATGGCTGCTGCCCCGGCTGATCGGACCGGCGCAGGCTGCCGACATCGCCTTCACCGGACGCACCGTCGGCGCCGAAGAGGCCGAGCGACTCGGCCTGCTCAACGCGGTCACCGGCGCTGACGATCTGCTCGATCGCGCACTGAAGATGGCCGGGCAGATCTGCGCCAACTCCCCCGGCGGCATCAAACTCTCCAAACGCGCATTGCAGGCCAACATGGAGATCAGCTCGTTCGCCGCCGCCCTCGAGTTGGAGAGCCGCGGCCAGGCCCTGCTGACTCGCTGCGCCGACATGCCCGAAGCGCTGGCGGCGTTCCGGGAGAAGCGCGCACCCCACTTCACGGGCGCCTGAGCCGATGCAGACCGCATGGAATCGGGTGTCCACCCGACCGATGGCCGAGATCCTCGACGAGCTGGGCCAGGCCAACACTCTGACGATCGCCGAGCCGCGCCCCGGCATCGCGGTGATGTCGGTCAATCGGCCCGACCGCGGCAACTCACAGACGATCGAGATGTTCGGTGAGATCGCCTGGTACGCCCACACTTTGCGGAAAGCGCCGCTGCGGGCCCTGGTCATCACCGGAGCCGGCGGGGCGACCTTCTGCACGGGCTTCGACCTGGAGGAAGTAGCCGTCATCGCCAGGATGACCATCCCCGAATTCAACGAGCTCGTCGACACCGCTTCGGCGGGCACCTCCGGCCTGCGGGCACTGCCCTGCCCCGTGATCGCCGCGATCAGCGGCCCCGTCGCCGGCGGCGGACTGTCACTGGCACTGTCGGCCGACATCCGAATAGCCGGTGGCTCGGCCAGTTTCAGCGCCGGTTTCGTCCGAGTCGGCCTATCCATCGGTGAACTGGGCGCGTCCTGGCACCTGTCGCGGGTCATCGGTCCGGCCCGGGCCGCAGAAATCGCATTCACCGGGCGCACGGTCAAGGCTGAGGAGGCCGTGCGGATGGGCCTGGCGAACCGGATCGTCGCCGGCGGCGGCCAGGACGTTGTGGCTGCAGCCCTGGAACTGGCCGAGGCGATCGCCGAGAACGGTGCCGAGGGAATCCGCGCGACGAAGAACTCCCTCATCCGCAATGCGGAGGTCGACTCGTTCGTCGCCGCCCTGGAACTGGAGAACCGCAGCCAAGCGGTCTGCCGAACCACCCTGTAGAGCATCGGAGACACCTGTGAGTATCGACAACGAACTGCCGCCGGCCAAGGGCCTGACCGAGTGCGGCGCGCTGATCGTCGGCGGCACAGCCGGTATCGGGCTGGCCACCGCCCGCGGCCTCGCCGAGGCGGGAGTGCCGCGGATCGTCATCGTGGGCCGTAACTCCGAACGCGGTCAGCAAGCCGCAGGGGGGTTGCGATCCCTCGGGCCCGACGTGCACTTCCTCGCCGGGGACGCCACCGACGCCTCATCCGCGCTGACGGTGGCCGCCGAGGCCGACAAGCTGCTCGGCGGGATCGACATCCTGATGTGCACCACCGCCGCTGACGTCCGCCCGGAGTTGTTCAAAGACATCCCGATCACCGACATCAGCCGCATCCTCACCGAACTGGCCACACCGTCGATGCACATGGCCAGCGCGGTGCTGCCCGGGATGCGCTCCCGGCGCGGCGGCATCATCGTCAACGTCGCCTCCGACGCCGCCAAGACCGCCACCCCGGGCGAGGCCATGATCGGCGCGGCCAAGGCCGCGATCGTGATGTTCACCCGCACCATCGCCATCGAGGAGAAACGCCACGGCATCCGGGCCAACGCGCTGACTCCGTCGCTGGTGCACGGCACGGCGTCCACCGAACGGATCACCACCGACGGGTTCAGCGCGAAACTGTTCGCCAGCGCCGCCAAGCAGGCCGCCCTCGGGGTGCCGGACGCCGACGACATCGCGGCGCTCGCGGTCTTCGTCTGCAGCCCCGCGGCCGCGCGGCTGACCGGACAGGCGATCAGTGTCAACGGCGGGATCTCGGCGGCCTGACCTCCAAATGGACGGAGAAGAGGCGGCCGCAACGGAACTGGACAGGCGCAACCGGGCGGTGTCCGGCAACATTGTGGTCACCCCTGCCGCGCAACCAGCGAAGCAGCGCCTGCCCGGGGTTGCGGGCATCTGGGCCCTGATCGGCGCCGACTGCGTCTTCTTCGCGGTACTGTTCGCAAGCTTCATGCAGGAAAGACTGCACGCGCCAGAGGTTTTCGAGACCTCGCGCCGATCCCTCGACATCAACCTCGGCGGCATCGACACGCTGATCCTGCTGACCAGTTCGTGGACGGTGGCCCTGGCGATACAGGCCCTCAAGCGCGATGATCTCGACCGAGTCCCGCGGTTCCTGTTGGCGGGGATGCTGACCGGCGTGCTGTTCATGGTGTCGAAGTCGTTCGAGTACGCCCAGAAGATCACCCATGGCATCACGCCGACGACCAACCCGTTCTTCATGTGGTACTTCAGCCTGACCGGGCTCCATCTCATTCACGTCATCCTGGGCACCGGGCTGTTGACCTACGTGTGGTCCCGATCCCGGCGCGGCCGCTACAGCAACGCCAACCCGGCTGTGCCCGAATCCGTGGCCTCGTTCTGGCATCTGGTCGACCTGTTGTGGATCCTGTTGTTCCCCTTGCTGTATCTGATGAGGGCCGCCTGATGTCGACGTTGCATCAACGGGTCACCAAGGTGTGGCTCGCTCTGGTGGTGTTGACGGCCCTGACGACCTGGGGACTGTCCAAAGACCTGTTCAGTCCCGCCGCCGCAGTCATCGGAATATTCCTCATCGCTGCGATGAAGGTGCGATTCGTGATGTTGGACTTCATGGAGCTCCGGCATGCCCCGGTGCGGGTGCGGGTCGCCTTCCAGGGTTGGATCGTCGTGGTCGTCGCGCTGATTCTGAGCTTCTGGTTTCTGGCCCCAAACGTCCTATGAGAAAGGTGCATTCGTGAACGCAGAGAGAACAATCTCGTTGAGGATCGGACTGTGGTGTAACTGGATTTTCGTCGCCCTGACCGCCATCGGCTGGCTGGGTATCGCCCACTTCTTCGCCCCCGCACGGGCGGATCTGGGGCTGGAGGCCACCAAGGTGTGGTTTACCGAGACGCATCGCGGGGGCGTGATCGTCGGCTGCACGTTGTTCTATATCGCGGCCGGAATTCTCACACCCGGTTCTATCGCGTTCGGCATCATGCTGTCGAAAATCGAAGGGCGCCATCCGCTGTGGTCCTACACCACGGCGGTGTGCGGAGTGTTCATCTCGCTGATCGTCTTCTTGAATTGCTGCGCGTGGATCGTGGCCGCCTATCGGCCGGAGTTCGGGGCCGACGTCATCCAAGCCTGGTACGACTGGGCGTGGTTCGCTTTCTTGCTGGGCTGGATTTACCTGGCCATCGAGATGGCCGCGACCGGAATCGTGGAGTTGATGGATGACCGACCGGAGCCGATGATCCCGCGTTGGTTCACCTGGCTCACGCTGGCCGGCGCGCTGGCGATCTTCACCGCGGCCGGTCCGGCGTTCTTCAAGAGCGGGCCGTTCGCCTACCACGGGCTGCTGGCCTTCTACATGCCCGTCGTGGTGTGGGGCTCCTACATCACGGTGACGACCTTCTTCATGCTCAAGGAACTCAAGCGCGCGCCGGTCGGCGCAGCGATGGCCGAACCGGCCGCCTGACGGCGTCACCAGCTGCGCACTAGCCGGTCCCTGCGGCCGGAACTCATTTCCTCGCGCTATACACCGTTCGGTTTACTTCGTAGCGAACCATGTGCTACGGTCGCATTCAGAAGGTACACCAATCGGTCTACATCGGAGGAAGTCATGGCAGGCAATCACAACACCCCATCTGATCCGGCACGCAACATCCACCCGGCACGCGCCGGCCAGGATGGCACGTCGTACCAGAACGCACCGACGAAATCGGCGTCCGTGGACGGCACCCAATTCGCCTACCGGGAACTGGGCATCGACTCCGGTATCCCGGTGATCTTCCTCAACCACCTCGCCGCCAACCTCGACAACTGGGACCCCCGCGTCGTCGACGGCATCGCAGCCAAACACCACGTGATCACCTTCGACAACCGCGGCGTCGGCGCCACCGAGGGCAAGACACCGGACACCATCGAGGCGATGGCACACGACGCTGTCGCGTTCATCCGCGCGCTGGGCTTCGACCAGGTCGACCTCCTCGGCTTCTCGATGGGCGGAATGGTCTCCCAAGTGATCGCCCAGCAGGAGCCTGCGTTAGTCCGCAAGATCATCCTCGCCGGTACCGGCCCCGCCGGAGGCGAAGGCATCGTCAACGTGACGAAACTGAGCTACCTCGACACACTGCATGCCTATGCCACCTTCAAAGACCCCAAAGAACTCCTGTTCTTCACCAGAACCACACACGGAAAATCGGAAGGCCGCGCATTCATCAAGCGGCTCAAGGAACGCACCGACAACCGCGACAAGGCCACCACAATCCGCGCCTTCCGCACCCAGCTCACGGCGATTCACACCTGGGGCCTCCAGAAACCGGCCGACCTGTCACGCATCCACCACCCCGTCCTGATCGCCAACGGCGACGACGACCGCATGGTCCCCACCAGCAACTCCTACGACCTCGCCCGTCGCCTACCCAACGCCACCCTGCGCATCTACCCCGACGCCGGACACGGCGGCATCTTCCAAGCCCACCAACGCTTCGTCCCCGAAGCACTCGCATTCCTGGGAGCGTGAATCAGATGAATGCAGCTAAAAAGTCTGGCCGCCTGTTGGATTCGTCGCTAGTCGCGACGCTTTCGCGGCACGTCGGCAGGGCTCACACGTGGATCTATCGCCGCACGGGCGGACGAATTGGCGGTAACTTGCGACTCGGCGCCGGATTCCGCAAACCGGCACCGACACTGCTGCTCGAACACCGGGGCCGCAAGTCCGGCAAGACCTTCGTCTCGCCTCTGCTGTACATCACCGACCACAGCGACGTGATCATCGTTGCATCCGCCGCGGGACGAACGGAAAACCCGCAGTGGTATCGCAATCTGCTCGCACACCCCGATGTCCACATTCAGATCGGGCCTGATCGCCGGGCGGTCAAAGCCGTCGTCGCCAGCGAGGGCGAGCGGGCGCGTCTATGGCCGCGCCTGGTCGATGCCTACGCCGACTTCGACTCGTATCAAAGCAAAACCGAGCGCGAGATCCCGGTGATCATCTTGCAACCGCGTTAGGGCTATCGGTTTTCGAGCTTCGTAAGGGCTCGCTGTACGGCGGTGTCTCGTTCTAGTTTCGCGTCGACGATCGGTCCGGCCACTCCCCGAAGGGCGGCGACGGGCCTCCAGCGTCCGGGAACCGTGATGGAGGATTGCCGCCGTTCCAGCCCGTCTGCGATCGCGGCCGCTGCCGTCGGCGGCTTGATTCGCTTGAGGATGAACTTGGGCATCGCCGAGAGCAGGGCGGACAGGTGAGGATCGGCATCCACACCCTGGCGGATCATGTCGGTCTCGATGAGTGAGAAGTATGCCGTCATGGCAGACGCGCCGTGGCCGGCCAGCTCGACCCGAAGCCCGCGGCCGAGTTGCTCGACTGCAGCCTTACTCATCGCATACGGGATGGCGCCGGCCCCGTTGATGTAGGCAAAGACGGAGCTCACCAGCACGATCTGGCCGCGGCTGCTGATCACGGATTCCAGCGTGGCCGAGACGGTATTGACGACGCCGGCCACGTTCACAGACATAACGGCGTCCACGTGCTCGGGTGTGAGTGTGCGGAAGGTACCTCCGCGGCCGAGAATGCCGGCGTTGGCGATCACGACATCGATGCGCCCGAAATTCTCGAGAGCTCCCCGTACCGCCTCCTGGACGGAATCCATTTGAGTGACATCGCATTCCAGCGCCAGTCCACGACCGCTTGGTAGCGTTGCCGCGACCTGCTGCACTGCAGGCAGATCCACGTCCGCCAGCACGACTCGAGCTCCCCGCCGACTCAGCGCAGCGGCGGTGGCTGCGCCCAGGCCGCGGCCCGCACCGGTGATCAGGACAACCTTGCCGGACAGGGAATAGCGCTTCACGTCAAAGACCACGCTTGCGTCCGACTGACACGGTGCCGTTTCGGCGGAGCATCGCAAGCAGGGTGGCGATCCGGCCTCGGTCGAGGTCGGGCTCGAGTCCAGCACCTACGCGATGCAGTTGGTCGGTGTGCCAGGAGAGTTCGAGAATCCCGTCGAGTGACTTGAGGTCGACGAACCGGCCGAGGAGGCGACGCATTCCGGTGCGCACTGAGTGCGATGTCAAGGTCTCGGCGCGTCCAGCCAGCACCACATGTGCGGCATCCGTCGTGGTGGCGGTGGGCCGACCCAAACCGATGACATCACACTCACCGGAATCGACCGCCTCTGCCATCGCGATGCGAGAACGAAAGCCGCCCGTGACGGCCAGCGGGATGTCGCCGGCAAGGCCCCGAACCGTGCGGGCGTATTCCAAGAAATAGGCCTCGCGGGCTCGCGTGCTATCGGCGGCCTTGCCCATCATGGCCGGCGTTTCGTAGCTACCGCCGCTGACCTCGATGAGGTCGAGGCCCTCACGCGCCAATGCCGCAACCACCAAGCGGGATTCGTCCTCGGTGAAGCCGCCCCGTTGGAAGTCGGCCGAGTTGAGCTTGATGCCTACAGCGAAGGCGGGCGAAACGCGCGAGCGAATGCGGCGCACGACTTCAAGAACGAAACGCATCCGGCGCTCGGGGTCACCGCCCCATTCGTCGTCGCGTTTGTTCGACAGCGGCGACAGGAACTGCGCGACCAGATAGCCGTGCGCACCATGGATCTGCACGCCGTCGAAGCCCGCCGTCTCGCATACCGCCGCCGCGTTCGCGAAGCGCTCGATGATGTCTTCGATCTCGCCAGACGTCAACTCCCGAGGTGTAGCCGCGCCGGGCAAGTTGAGGGGTACCGCACTGGGGGCGACCGGGGTGTGGCCGAGCGCCAGCGGGTTTGACTGGCGCCCTGGATGGTTGAGCTGCACCCAAATCGGGACGCCGGCGTCTTTTGTGGTCTTGGCCCACCGCGACAACGCATCCAGATTTCGCTCATCCTCGATGACGATGTTGCCCGGCTCTCCCAGCTGCGTGCGGTCGACCATCACATTGCCGGTGACGATCAGACCGTAGCCACCTTGACTCCAGCTGGTGTACAACCGCTCGAGACGCTGGTCGGGAGAGTTTTGCTTATCGCCGAGCCCTTCGCTCAACGCAGCCTTCATGATCCGATTTGGCAACACTTGGCCGCACGGCAGTGTCAGCGGGTCGTGCAGGGAAGTCATAGCAATGTTCCTTTCAAGTGGGCTGTCCGCAGCGGAGCCTTATCCGTCTTGCCGACGGCGTTCTTGGGGATGGCGTCCATCACGGTGATCGAGGTGGGGCGTTTGTAGCCCGCAAGTTTGCGTGCGCAAAGTGCTTGCAGTGCTTCGGGGTCGATGGTGTGCCCTGGCCGCGGTTGGACGTAGGCGGCGACGGTCTCACCCCATTTGTCGTCGGGAACGCCGATGACGGCGACCTCCAGCACGGCGGGGTCGCCGGCCAGCACGTCTTCGATTTCCTTGGGGTAGATGTTCTCGCCGCCACGGATGATCATGTCTTTGGAGCGCCCCACCAGTGTCAGGTAACCGTCGGCGTCGAGATGACCGATGTCACCGGTGTGTAGCCAGCCGTCGATGATGGCGCGGGCGGTTTCGGCGGGACGCCCGAGATAGCCGCGCATGACGTTGGGGCCGGCGACGAGCACCTCACCGTCGACCCCCGTCGCCAGTTCGATCCCGAGTTCGTCGACGATGCGGATCTGCTGACCAGGAAACGCGATTCCCGCTGTGCCGGCCCGGCGTTCCCCGGCGATCGGGTTGATGGTGGAGGCACATGTTGCCTCAGACAGGCCGTAGCCCTCGATCAGGGGGAAACCGAAGCGAGCCTCGAAGCGGCTCAGTAATTCTGCCGCAACGGGCGCGGCACCACAGATGCCGAACCGCAGGGACGATGTGTCGGGTGTAACGCCGTCGGGCAGCGCCGCAAGGACGTTGTAAATGGTTGGCACCGCCGAAAAGTACGTGGGCCTGTGATGTTCAACGGTGTCGAAGAAGGTGTGCGGATCGAACTTGTCAGCGATGACGAGACTGGCACCGGCAAGCAGCGGTATCAGGACGCTGACCACGATGCCGTTGACGTGAAACAGCGGGAGGATCAACAGACACCGATCCGTCGGCCCGATGTGAAGCGCCTCGCGCCCCATCTCGGCCATGGCGTCGAGGTTCGCGTGATCGAGCATCACACCTTTCGGTACCCCGGTGGTGCCGCTGGTGAAGATCAACAGTGCCAGCGCT
>JAHFVD010000096.1 GCA_023264735.1 Mycobacterium sp.
GAGCATCTGCCGGTAGTGGTCCACGGTGCGCGGCTTGAGCGGCCTGCCCTTGACGGTGCGGGTTTCTAACCACCGCTGGCTGTACTCGTCGAATCGTTCCGCAGCGGCCCGCTTGCGCGTGGCGGCGGCCGTCTTCTGATCAGCGCCGGCCGGGGGTGACCATAGGTCTCGGTCGATCTCCCGGCGCCGGTCGGTCAGCCACGCCTCAGCGTCGACCTTCGCGCCGAATGTGGCTGGAGCCTCGTAGAGCCTCCCGTCAGGGCCGGTGTAGCTGGCTTTCCAACGCCCCGAACGGAATTGCCGCAGACGGCCGAAGCTGCGGCGCGTCGAGCGCGGTTCGGGCTTCCCGCGCGCCATCAGCGGGCACCGTGCTTGCACCACATATGCACCACATGAGCTTACAACTATTGATTGCCGTTTCCTGTTGTTGCCATACGCTTCCGGTGGTACTGTTTCGCATATCAGCAGCTAGATAGACTGTTGATGCAGTTCAAGACACTAAATTGAAGTTTGCTCTGGTACAAGTTCAATCCCAGTATCGCGCACCAGTGCTTTTGCAGGTAGGGCGCGGTTTCCGCCGGGCCCTTAACTCTTCTTAGCGGGCCGAGCGGGCGCCCGAGTGGTTTGACGCTGAAGCGCTCGTGTGCTGCACCGCCGCCTTCTGCGGACCGACCGCAGCCGCTCCCCCGGCGACGAAGCCGTTGATGTTGATGCCAGGGCCCTGCTTTTTGATCGTCTGACCGCTCTGCAGGATCGACCCGGCGACCGTGAACAGAACCTGGATCGGCCACCACGACGTTGTGCTTACCGAAACGGCCGAACGTGCCATTGAAGGCCCCGGTCGCCACAACGCGATTGTCGATCCCTCCGATATTCACGCCGGCATTGAGGTTGCCGTTCACGTTGACGTAGTGACTGTTGGCCCCCGTCCCGTTCCCGAGGACGTTGATGGCGACATTGCCGAATCCGATGGCCGACACCACGCTGCCGGTGGCCGCCGTGGTTTGCGGCGAGACGTCGAGGGCGAAATTGAAGCCAGGGTTGTAGGTGCCGCCGTTCAACCCGTTCGTCGCGGCGTAGCCGTTCGGCCCCAGCTACGTCGCCATACCGACGATCCCGGCGCTCGCGGCAGCCGAGTGCCGATCGCGATCGCAATGGCCACCGGGGTGCTCTTGCACTGCGCCGTGTTGCCGATCCCGAAGAACGACGCACAGGTGGCCTCCGCCGGCGGGGCAGACCCCAACCCCGCGGCGGCCAGCGCACCGGCCGCGATCGCGCCCACCACAACTCCGGTCAGCTTGCCCACGAAATCCGCTTTCAGCAACGGGAATTCGCCAGCCGAGCGCAACCGTCGACGTCAGTCAGAAGTGCCTTTTCCGGTGACTTGAGTGAACGTGCGATCCAGCCGTCCACTCATGCGATCCGTCCGGATCAGGTCGACCTGGGGGGTGGGCCGATATCGTCATTGATGCCGGCCGCATAGGCGGCCGTCACGACTGCCGACCACACCGTCACCGCCTTCTTGACCGCCGGGTCGTCCTCGCCGACGCCGCGCAGCTGAGCCAGAGTGGTCGCCAGCATCTTCTTGCGTCGAGCCGAGATCATCTGTGCCACAACGGGATGCGTCATCGCAACGATGCCCATCTGTTGCATCCGGTACAACGGCACCGGACCGTCGCTGGCGATGGTCCGGCTCAGCACCGCCTGATGCGCATCGCGCAGTAGCTGGACGAGATCCCCGGTCGGCGGGGCTGAGGCGAGGTCGTTGAAGACCGCGGCGAGCATGTCGTCGACGACGGCGAAGACGAAGGACTCATTGTTCGGAAACACTGCGGCCAGATAGCTAGAGACCTAAGTACGCTCGGCCGTCATGTTCATGTCGACGGTGCCCTGGCACGCGCCGCTCGAGATCTCGGTGTGCATGGTGCCGGCAAGGGACCCGTCGGCTTGCGGCGTGTAGCGCACCTCAGCGTGGGCTGGATTCCACTGGATCGTCGCGTCGGGCATCATGCACTGCCATTGGAAATCGCTGGCTTGCGTCCACGACGACCCGTCCCAGGTGAATTGAACGGGCTGCGGCACCGTCGGGTTGCTCGGTGGCGGACCGCTCGTGATCGTGGCGGTGCATTTCCCGCTCGCACAGCTGGATTGGAATCCGTAGACCTCGGTGTGCTGCTGCTCAGGCTGGCCGGCCGCGATGCTCGTTCCGCCCTTCGGGCCAACGATGAACGTGATCGCGTACTCACCATTCCAAGACGCAGGATCGGCGGACGCAGTTGGCGTAAGCGCAAGGGCGATCGCAAGCGATGCGATACCGGTCATCGATATCAGGCTGCGCCGATCCCTGTGAGCCACGGCTCGATACTAGAGGCCACCCATCAAGACCCATAGTCTTAAAAATCCATCTTCGGAACCCCGCCCCGTCGTACGCTGCCAAGCATGACCGCCACCGCGCAACTGCCGTTTCGCCAGAGTCATCCCTTGCACTCCCCCGACCAACTGCTCGCCCTGCAGGGCACCGGGCCGATTCACAAGGTCCTCACCGCCGTCGGCGACGAGGCCTGGCTGGTCACCGGTTACACACTCGTGCGCCGGCTGATGGACGACGAACGACTCGGCCGCACCCACCGCGACCCCGCCAACGCGCCGCGCAGCCGCACCTCGGCGTTGTTCGGTGGCCCGATCGGCGATTTCGACTCCGAGCCGACCGACCACCCGCATGCGCCAGCTGCTTCAACCGCACTTCGGCCCCCGGCATATGCGCACCCTGCAACCAAAGGTCGAGGGTCTGTGCGCCGGGCTGCTCGACGACATGGAACGCCGGGGTTCGCCGGCTGACCTGTTGACGAGCCTGGCGCAGCCGCTGCCGATTCTGGTGATCTGCGATCTGCTCGGCGTGCCGTACGACGACCGGGATCGGTTCCGGGCGTGGGTTGATGACGCCGCGTTCTCGCCCGACGATGACGTCTCACTGAAGGGCCTGGAAAAGCTACTGGGCTACGGCATGGAACTGGTGACCGCCAAGCGGGCTAACCCCGACGACGACGTGATCTCCCGACTGTGCGACGAGCCCGACCTTGCCGACTTCGAAATCGCCACGCTCGCAATGCAATTGCTCTTCGCCGGACACGAGACCACGGTGACGCAGATCTGGGTGGGCTCACTGATGCTGCTGACCAACCCCGAGCAGTGGCAGGTGCTGCTGGCCGACCCCGACTTGATTCCCAAGGCCGTCGAGGAAATCCTGCGCGCCGGGATGACCGGCGGTGTCGGCGTTCCGCGGTACGCGCGCGCCGATATTGACGCCGACGGAGTGACCATCCGGGCCGGCGACCTCGTCCTGCTGGATCCCGGCGCGGCCAATCACGACCCTGAGTTCTTCGCCGAGCCCCATCGTGTCGACCTGTCCCGCACCGGCGCGGCCCACGTCGGGTTTGGCTACGGACTGCACTACTGCGTCGGCGCGGCGCTGGCGCGCCTGGAACTCAAGACCGTCTATTCCCAGCTCATTCCCCGATTCCCGAGTCTGCAGCTGAGTGCTGATCCCGCGACGATGACCGCAGGGTTCCATTCTCTGTCCCACGGCCTGGTCGCACTGCCGGTGACCTGGTAGAGCTTGCCTTACCGATTCGTCAATTTTTCTTGCGAAGTCGGCTTCCCACCGTCGCTGTTTGTCGTACATTTTCCACAGAGCTGCCAACATTTCCGACCGGTCGGGGTCCGGTGATCAATCAAGCCGAAGCCTGACCGACACAAGCGGGTCTCCAGGGGTGGGCTACGCGAAGTGGCCACCCCCTTGGGCCACCGGCCCCCCGCCCCTGGGGACCACTTGACGGATCGCTACAAGCTCACCTCGACACCGCCCGACGCCGGCTCGACGGCACCCGATGTCAACACATCGCCCGGTGAGACATCACTGCGACCAAGACCGGAGAACAACAATCCGACGTTGTCGCCGACCACCGCCTCGTCCACCTTCTTGCGGAATTGTTCGACAGCCTCGACCGCAACCGCGCGAGCGCCGTTGATCCGCACCTCATCGCCGACCCGGATCGCCCCGCCCTCGACACGACCCGTCGCGACAAGACCGCGACCCTTGATGAAGAACACGTCCTGAACCGTCAGACGAAACATGTCCGGCACGCTACTCGCCCTCCTCGGCCCACAGGCAATCACCACTGAGCACGATGGTGAACAGCTTGGGCAGCACATCCAGTTGCAGCGACTGGCCCGGATGACCCTCTGAATGCACCAGGGGCGCAAGCACTCCCGCGCTCACCACGGTGACCTGATCGGCACCGCACACGGTTTCCGGGTCGAGCGGGGTGGCGGTCCATCGCCCCGAGCGCAGGTTCGGGTTGCGAAAGCCCTGACCGTGCAACGTGATCTCCGGCCCATAGCTCAGCCACCTGCTGCGGGGATCGAACGGTGTGACGACCGGCGCCCAGCGGCTCGGCTGATCCGGCACCGCCTGGCACACCAGGAAGTCCGCACCGCCGGGCAGTTGCGTCATCACGTCTGAGAATTCCTGCGGGCACGGCGCACCGGCTTGCGGGACGGGCGCGTCGGCGTGTGCGGGCGCCGGGAACACCAGCGCGGCAGCCGCCACCGCGATCAGCGCGCCGCACCGCCGCACGGTTACCCGTACAGCTCGTCGATGTTGTCGTGGAAATTCTCCACGACAGCCTTGCGCTTGAGCTTCAGGCTCGGCGTCAAATCGCCTGCCTCGACCGTCAATTCACGGTCGATGATGGCGATCCGCTTCACCTGCTCCCAGCGGTTGAGATGCTTGTTGAGGGTCTCCACGTAGCCCTCGACCATCTCCTTGGTCTTCTCGTCGCGGGCGACCTCACTGAAAGACTTGCCCGCCAAGCCGTTTCGATCGGCCCAATCCTGGATGGCTTCCCCATCCAGGCTGACCAGCGCGACACAGTAGGGCTTGCTCTCGCCGTAGACGATGATCTCGCTGGCGAACGGGCACAGCCCCTTGAACGACGCCGAGATCGCCGAGGGCGCCACATACTTGCCCTGCGAGGTCTTGAACATGTCCTTCTTGCGGTCGGTGATCCGCAGGTACCCCTCGGCGTCGAGCTCACCGATATCGCCGGTGTGGAACCAGCCCTCGCTGTTGATCGCCTCGGCGGTGGCCTCGGGCAGATCGTGATACCCGCTCATCACACCAGGCCCCTTGAGCAGCACCTCGCCGTCGTCGGCGATCTTGACGTCGGTCTGGGGCAACGTCCAGCCCACCGTGCCGAACCGGTACGCCTCCGGCCGATTCAGCGTCGACGCCGCCGACGTCTCGGTCAGCCCGTACCCCTCCAGAACGACGGTGCCCACGGCGTCGAACCACTGCGCGACATCGCGGTCCAGTGCCGCCGAGCCCGAGATGAAGAAGCGCAGCCGCCCGCCGAACCTCTGGCGAATGGTGGCGAACACCAGGCGGTCGGCGATCGTGCGCTGAAATGCCAGCCCCGCGCCGATCCGGTGGCCGGCCTGGTTGGCGCGGGAGACCCGCAGGCCCACGTCGATCGCCCAGTCGAAGAGTGTCTTCTTGAATCCGCCCCCTTCGGCGATCGTCTCGGTGATGCGGCCGTGCACCTTCTCGAAGATGCGCGGCACCGCGCCCATGAACGTCGGCTTGATGATCGCCAGGTTCTCGACGATCTTGTCGACCCGGCCGTCGATGACCGTCGGGAAGCCCATCAGCAACGGCAAGGCCAGCATCACCTTGCCGAACGAGTGGGCCAACGGCAGCCACAGATAGTTGAGGTCCTTGTCGGACAGCACATGCAGTGACTGCAGCGCGGCCGCCGTGTAGGTCCAGGCCTCGTGGTGGAGCCGCACACCCTTGGGCTTGCCCGTGGTGCCAGAGGTGTAGATCAACGTGGCCAGCTGACCGGGCGAGATCGCCTCGATCCGGTCGGTCACCGCGCTGGGATTGTCGGCCAGCAGCTGCTTGCCCAGCTGCTCGAGATCCTCGAGACTGATCACCCAGTCGTCGTCACTCGTGCCGTCGATGATCACCACCTTCTCGACGGCCGGCAGGTCGCCGCGGTTCGCGGCCAGCTTGTCGACCTGGGACTGGTCCTCGGCCACCACAACCCGGCTACCGGAGTTGGCGACGATGAACGCGGTGTCCTCGGCGTTGGTGCTCGGATACACCGTCGTCGTCGCGGCCCCGGCGGCCAGGATCCCGAAGTCGACGACCACCCACTCGTAACGAGTCCCCGATGCCAGCGCGACCCGCTCCTCGGGATTGATTCCCAGGGCGATCAGTCCGGCCGCGATCAGTTCGACGCGATCACCGACCTGCTGCCAGGTGACGCTGGTCCACCCGTCGTTGTCGGGATAGCGAAACGCTTCGCTGGTGGGCGTAGCCGCGACCCGGTCAAGGAACATTCGGGGCACCGACGGCGCCCGGTTGTCGATCTTGCTCAAGTCGGGCTGCTCTTGGGATTTACGCAGGCCTGCCATGGCGCCGAGTTTATGGACTTTCGCCGCGACACCGGTAGCAAATCGGGAAGCGGGGCAACCACGGCCGTCAACTCACGGTTGACGGATCCCGATCGTCAACTTACGGTTGACGCGTGGAAGAACCGGCCCACATCGCCTACCCCGTCCGCCTCGACGATCTCATCGACGGGATCGAGCGCGTCCACACCGACGCCCTCGAACAACTGGCCGACGCCGTGTTGACCGCAGAAGCGCTTGGCGAGCTCGCCGATCACCTCATCGGCCACTTCGTCGACCAGGCCCGCCGCTCGGGTGCCTCCTGGACCGACATCGGCAAGAGCATGGGCGTCACCAAACAAGCCGCCCAAAAACGCTTCGTGCCCAAGCTGACCAACCTGGATGCGAACGACCTCGACCCCGCCCAGGGCTTCGCCCGTTTCACCCCACGCGCCCGCGGGGCCGTGGTCGCCGCCCAGAACGCCGCGCATGCGGCCGGCAATGCCGAGATCACCGCGGACCATCTACTGCTGGGTCTGCTCACCGATCCCGCCGCGCTGGCCACTCCCCTGCTGCGCGCCCAGCAGATCACCCAGGATGCCGTGCGCGCCGCGATCACGCTGCCGCCGCGGGCCGCCGACATGCCCGCCCTGATCCCGTTCGACGCCCAGGCGCGCAAGGTGCTGGAGCTGACCTTCCGCGAAGCACTTCGCTTGGGCCACAACTACATTGGCACCGAACACATTCTGCTGGCGCTGATGGAGGCTGAGGACGACGACGGCACCCTGCACCGGCTCGGTTTCGACAAGGCCCGCGCCGAGGCCGATATCGCCGAGACCCTCGCCGCGATCACGGCGACCCGGGAGTCCTGAGCCATCAATATTGGGCTTCGGCCCGTCAAGGCATCGTCAAGAACAGCTCATCCGCCGCGAGACCATCGCCGACCTGTTGACCAGCGACTGCGACGTGCCATGAACCTGTTCGGCCCCAGCACCTTTGACCCGAGCGCGTTGATCAACCCCAGAGTCGGGGTTTCTTCCACGCCTTTTCGTTGCCGGCCACGTCGGCCCACTGCCCCGATTCGTAGCGGTGCGGCTTGCGCTCGCCTCGTCGTACGACGTCTAGGGAACCATCGTTGTGCTTGACATACGAGTCGCCGAAACGGCTGTACTCGTCGCATTCGCCATCAGGCAGCGTCACAGTAACGGTCATGATGGAACTCTCAGCGGATCTTTTCGGGGATCGAATTGAGCTCGTGCAGGATGTGCACGGCCAGTTCGCTCGCAGCCTTGTCGCCGAGCTTGGAATGAGTCTTGATGATCTCCGTGACCAGATCAAGACGATGGAGGTACGGCGTACGGACCGTTGTTGGCGAAGCCATGAAATTCCTTCTTTGACGGGCATGTCCGCTCGTAATCGAGCTGCCCGGTATTGCTGACAGTACGCCTATTGTCGCCGCTCAGGGTGCCGATAGCCCGCATGGTATGAATCGCCTTGGTTTTCAAGATTTCTCAGCCCAGGGCGTAGAGTCAAAGCATCGGGGCCATCAAGGACCTGTAATCAAGGGTCCAAAAACATTAATGTACAACCACTTTCACTGGGCATTCTCGCTCGCTCCCGCAAGGAGAACGAGCGGCGTTTGCCGATCCACCCGGCACATCTGAGCAGGATCGATCCGGCGCTCCGATCGCGGATATTCCTTGAGCATGGCTACGGCTCGGACTTCGGCGCCACGGATGACGAGCTGCGCGACCTTGTCGGTGGAGTCTGCACCCGCACGCAGCTCCTCGCCGACTGTGACATCATTCTGCTCCCCAAAGTCCAGGCCGAAGACCTCGCGGAAGTCAATGAGCGACAGGTCATTTTAGGGTGGCCGCACTGCGTACAAGATGTCGCGCTCACCCAGGTCGCCATCGACCGGCGGCTGACACTGATCGCCTTTGAGGCGATGAATCACTGGCGAGCCGACGGTGGGTTCGGGCTGCACGTCTTTCACAAGAACAACGAACTCGCGGGCTACTGCTCGGTATTGCACGCCATGGAACTGATCGGGGTCACCGGCAGCTACGGCCGCCGCCTACGTGCCGCCGTCATCGGCTTCGGCGCGACCGCACGCGGCGCCGTCACCGCGCTGAACGCCCACGGCGTCGACGACGTTCGGGTTCTCACCAACCGTGAGGTCGCTGCCGTCGGCTCGCCGATCCCCTCCACCCAGATCATCCAGATGGGACAACACCCCGACAGGCCCGACCAGGTCTGGGCCGACGCTGGGGACGGGCCGGTGCCGGTGGCCAGCTACCTCGCGGACAACGACATCGTCGTCAACTGCGTTCTGCAGGATCCCGCCGCGCCACTGATCTTCGTCACCGAGAAGGAGCTGGGCGGGTTCGCCCCGGGCAGCCTGATCATCGACGTCTCGTGTGACGTGGACATGGGCTTCAGCTGGGCTCGTCCGACCTCGTTCACCCACCCGATTGTCGAGGTGGCCGACGGCGTGCACTACTACGCCGTCGACCACAGCCCGTCGTATTTGTGGAACTCGGCGACCTGGGAGATCAGCGAGGCGCTGTTGCCACACCTCGAGGTCGTCCTAGCCGGGCCGGCGGCGTGGAAAACCAGCCCGACGATCTCCCGCGCCATTGAGATTCGCGACGGGATCGTGCTCAATCCGAAGATCCTGTCGTTCCAACATCGCGACGAGTCCTATCCGCACGCCGTTCGTGTCGGCAGGCACCGCACCCACGGGTCAAAGTCGTTGGGCGCGTTGGCCGCGAACTGACCGCTATCCTCCCGATGATGGACGATCGGACTGTGAATCCATCCGGCCTCGATCTCGACGATGCCGCCGCCACCGACGTCGACGAGCTCGCCGAACTTGCCGCTGCGACGTTCCCGCTCGCCTGCCCGCCCTCGGTGCCACCCGACGATGTCGCGGCCTTCATCGCCGCTCACCTGTCCCCCGAGCGCTTCGCCGACTATCTGGCCGACCCGTCGCGCACCGTTCTGACGGCCCGAGACGGCGGGCGGCTCGTCGGCTACGCGATCCTCATCGACGGGGTCGGTGAGGACGCCGACGTCGCCGCGGCGGTGACCATCCGGCCCGCGATGGAGCTGTCCAAGATCTATGTGCGCTCCGCCAGTCACGGCGCGGGAGTCGCCGCCGCACTCATGGCCGCCGCCGTCGACCGCGCCGCCGCCACGGGAGCCCGCTGCCTCTGGCTGGGGGTGAACCAGAGAAACGAACGGGCGCAACGGTTCTATGGCAAGACCGGGTTCACCGTCGTCGGCACCAAGACGTTCCGGCTCGGCGCGCACACCGAGCACGACTTCGTGATGATGCGGCCGCTGTAGTCCCATACACTGCGCCGACTCCGCCCCTGGTTTAGGCAAGTGGCCGTAATGTGAATCCCGGTGCCTGATCGCACAACGCCGGATCTGGCCGAAAGGACGCTTGGTGGACGTTGGCTCGGCCTCCGGTCCCGACGATCACGTCGGCCGCGATCTGTCACACGTCGACTGGACGGCGACTCCTTTGGGAGTGTCGTCGGGCTGGCCACAGAGCCTGCGGACCGCGGTCAGCATCCTGCTCTCCTCGCGTTTCCCCATGTGGATGGCCTGGGGCCCCGACCTGACGTTCTTCTGCAACGACGCCTACCGGCGCGACACCCTGGGCCGCAAGTACCCCTGGGCGCTGGGCAGGCCCGCCCGGGACGTGTGGGCCGAGATCTGGGACGACATCGGCCCCCGCATCGACCATGTGCTGGCCTCCGCCGAGGCGACGTGGGACGAGGCGCTGCTGCTGTTCCTCGAGCGGTCGGGCTACCCCGAGGAGACGTACCACACCTTCTCCTACAGCCCGCTGCGCGACGACGCCGGAGACGTCGTCGGCATGCTCTGCGTGGTCAGCGAGGACACCGACCGGGTGATCGGCGAGCGGCGGATGTCCACCCTGCGCCACCTCGGCTCCGATCCGTCGGTGGTGCGCACCGAGCGGGAAATGCTGGCCTTCACCTCCCGCCAGCTCGACCGCAACCGGCGTGACCTGCCGTTCACCCTGACCTATCTGTTCGACGACGACGGCACCGCGCGCCTGGCCGGCGTCACCGGCTTACGGGCTGGCCACCCAGCGGCTCCGGCCGTGCTGCCGGCAGGCAGCTCGGGGGTCTGGCCCACCGCTGAGCCAGCGCACGGGCACCCCGTGGTGGTCGATCTCGATGGCGAACCGTTCACCGATCTGCCGACCGGCGAATGGCAGGACCCGCCACGCCAGGCACTCGTCACACCGCTTCTGGCACAGGGCGGTACGCCATCCGGCTTCCTGGTCGCGGGACTGAACCGCTTCCGTCCGTTCGACGACGACTATCGCGGATTCGTCAATCTGGTCGCCGGCCACATCGCGACCGGGATCTCCAGCGCCCGTAGTTACCGCGAACAGCAGCGCCAGGTCGAGGAACTCGCCGAGCTGGACCGCGCCAAGACGACGTTCTTCTCCAACATCAGCCACGAGTTCCGCACCCCGATCACCCTGATCCTGGGCCCGGTCGCCGAGCTACGCACCCGCACGCCGGCGCTCGACGAGCACGCCCAGAAAGAGCTGGACGTGATCCAGCGCAACGGGTTACGTCTGGCCAAACTGGTCAACACGCTGCTGGACTTCTCCCGGATCGAGGCCAACCGAGTACAGGCGCACTACGAGCCGGTGGACGTGGCCAACGTGACCGCGGAACTGGCGAGCGTGTTCCGCTCCGCCATCGACCGTGCCGGCCTGCATCTGATCGTGGACTGCCAACCCCTGGACGAGCCGGTGTACCTGGACCACGACATGTGGGAGAAGGTGGTCCTCAACCTGCTGTCCAACGCGCTGAAGTACACCTTCGACGGCACGATCACGGTGCGGGTGTTCCGCGACGGCGACGAGGCCGTCATCAGCGTCGCCGACACCGGGATCGGCGTGCCCGCCGCCGAGATGCCCCGGCTGTTCGAGCGTTTCCACCGGATCGAGAATGCGCGTGCTCGCTCCACAGAGGGCAGCGGCATCGGGCTGGCACTGGTGAAAGAACTTGTCGGCCTGCACGGCGGAACACTCGCCGCCGACAGCGTCGCCGGTGAGGGCACGACCTTCACCGTTCGGCTGCCGATCGGGGCGGGCCACCTGCCCGCCGACGCGCTCACCTCGCCGGGAGAAGGCCGGGGATCCACCGGGATCGCCGAACCCTATGTGCAGGAAGCCTTGCGGTGGCTGCCCGACAACGACGCCGACGACATGTCGGAGGTGCCGGACCCACCGCCGGGGGTCGCCGCCCCGCGCCATGTCTTGGTCGCCGACGACAACGCCGATATGCGCGAATACCTGGTCCGGTTGCTGCGCGGCGCCGGCTACCGCGTCGACGCGGTGGCCGACGGCCAGCACGCGCTGGAACGGATCCGGGCCGAGCTCCCCGACCTCGTGGTCAGCGACGTGATGATGCCGCGGCTGGACGGCCTGGCACTGGTGGCCGCCCTGCGCACCAATACGCGTACCGTCGGCGTCCCCGTGCTGTTGCTGTCGGCGCGAGCCGGCCAGGAGGCCTCCAGCGAGGGGTTGCGCGCCGGTGCCGACGACTACCTGGTGAAGCCTTTCGCCGCGGCCGACCTCCTGGCCCGAGTGCGGGCCAACATCGAGCTGGCGCGGCTACGCACCCATCACACCCGCTGGCGCGCGGCACTGGTGGAGTCCCTGCAGGAGGCCTTCTTCGTCTGCGACGAAGTCGGTGCCGTGATCGAGATCAACAACGCCTTCACCGAAGTCCTCGGCTTCGGCCCCGAAGATCTGCCGTATGCCCCCGAGCATCCGTGGTGGCCGGACGCCGAGACCCAGCCAGAAGCGCATCAGCAGATCGTCGAGGCGTTCGCCGGCATCCCCGCTCATCCGCACAGCAGTTACACCGTCCCGGTGAATCACCGCGACGGCCATCGGGTCTGGATCACCGCGAACATCGCTCACGCCGAGGATCCCGACACCGGCCGCGGTGTGATGGTGGGGACGTTCCGCGACGTCACCACCGAGCACTACAGCGGGCAACGCCAGGCCGCCCTTGCCGCACTGAATCAGCAACTTGCACAGTCGGATACCGCCGACGACGCGTTACGGGGCGCGGTCGAACAACTGCGCGGTTTGTGGTCGGCGCCTTGCGTGCTGGCCGCGATATTCTCGGGATCGGACGCCCCGGAACTGCTCGGCGACGCCGACGAAGAAGTATGGGCCGCGCTGCCTGCGGCGGTCCGGGACCGGATCATCGCGCTGGGCAGCAGCGGGGACCTGCTGACGGCGGACACCGGGATCACCGGCTCGACGGCGATCGCGCTGCAGCACCCGCGCGGCACGCTGGTGATCTGGATCGACCTCCCCGACGAACGGCCTTTCACCTCCGAAGACCAGACCCTGCTGACCGTGCTGGCCGGCCGCCTCGGGCAGGGCCTGCAGCGCGTCCACCAAGTGGATCAGCAGCGGGAAACTGCTCTGGCACTTCAACACTCGATTCTTGGCCCCGCCTACCTGCCCGCTGGATTCGCGGTCCGCTACCAGCCCGCATCGCATCCGCTGCAGGTCGGCGGTGACTGGTATGACGTGATCGCCCTCGACGACGGCCGCATCGCCCTGGTCGTCGGCGACTGTGTCGGCCACGACCTGAGCGCAGCGACCGTGATGGGTCAGCTGCGCAGCGCCTGCCGTGCACTCCTGCTGGAAAACTCAAGCCCCGCAGCGGCATTGGCGGGCCTGGACCGGTTCGCGGCACGCCTGCCCGGTGCGCAGTCCACCACCGCGTTCTGTGCGATCCTGGATCCCGACACCGGTGAACTGACGTATTCCAGTGCCGGCCATCCCCCGGCCATCCTGGTCCACGCCGACGGCACCACCGAACTGCTCGAGGGTGGACATTCCATCGCGCTGGGCATCCGGCCAGACCGGGAACGTCCCCAGGCCCAGCTGACCATACCGGCCCAGGCCACCCTACTGCTCTACACCGACGGCCTGATCGAACGCCGTCGCCGTTCACTCGACGACGGAATCGACCAGGCGGCGAACCTCATTCGCGACGACAGTGCCCTGGATCTCGACCCGCTGGCCGACCAGATCATGGCGCGCTTGTCGCCGCCCGGCGGATACCAGGACGATGTCGCCTTGCTGCTCTACCGACATCCCGCTCCGCTGGAAGTGACGATTCCCGCCGATCCCCTGCACCTGGCTCCGGCGCGCCAAGCGCTGCGGGACTGGCTGAACGCAGCGGGGATCGACCGGGATCAGGCGCAGGACGTGCTGGTCGCCGCGGGCGAAGCCGTCACCAACTCCATCGAGCACGGCTACCGCCACAGCGACGGCGGCACGATCACGCTGCACGCCACCTCAGAGGTCGACCAGCTGCGGCTGACCATCATCGACACCGGCTCGTGGAAACCCAAGCAAACCGGCTATAGCCATCGTGGCAAGGGAATTCAGATCATGCAGGCACTGATGGAAGATGTGTCGATCCTGCGCGATACCACCGGCACCATCGTGCACCTGGCGACCAGGATCCGCCGATGAGCACACCACTGGAAGTTCGTATCGACCGGGCGGCCGACGGCCAGCTGGTGCTGCTCGCGATCGGCGAGATCGATGCCAGCAATGTGGCTCACTTCGCCGAGGCGCTCAACGCAGGCACCGGCGGCGACGCCGAAACCCTGACCGTCGATCTCAGCGGTGTCGAATACCTGGACAGCGCGGCGATCAATGCCCTAGCCCCCCATGCGGAATCACTGCAGATCATCGCCAACCCGGTTCTGATGCGCGTGCTCATGGTCAGCGGCCTGACCGAGCTGGCCAAGATCCGGCCGGCGACGGACACGTAGGACTTACAGCCCCCCGGGGCTGGTCAGCGCCAGCAGCCGTGACGTGGCCCGCAGGTACTTCTTGCGATAGCCGCCGGCCAGCATCTCTTCGGAGAAGATGGTGTCCAGTTTGGCGCCGGAGGCCACCACCGGAATGCCTGCGTCATAAAGCCGGTCGGTCAGCGCGACCAGGCGCAGCGCCACATTCTGATCGTCGATCGCGTGGACGCCGGTGACGAATACCGCTGACACCCCCTCGATCAGGGTGAGATAACGCGAGGGATGCATGGTCGCCAGGTGCGCACACAACGCATCGAAATCGTCGAGGGTGGCGCCGGCGACCTCGGCCGCGCGAGCCGTGACCGCGTCGTCGGACAGCGGCTCGGGCGCAGGCGGCAGGCCGCGGTGCCGGTAGTCCGGACCCTCGATCCGCACCGTCGTGAAAATGCTTGCCAGCGTGTTGATTTCACGCAGGAAATCCTGGGCGGCGAAGCGCCCCTCGCCCAGCTGCTCGGGCAGCGTATTGGATGTCGCCGCGATCGAGACCCCGCGCTCGACGAGCTGGGACAGCAGCCGGGAGATCAGCGTGGTGTTGCCCGGATCGTCGAGCTCGAACTCGTCGATACAGACCACGACATACTCGGCCAGCAGGTCGATGCATTCGACGAAGCCGAAGACCCCGGCCAGCTGGGTCAGCTCGCCGAACGTCGCGAACGCCCTGGGATGTTGGGCCGACTCGGGTAGCTGCCGGTAGGACGACGCCAGCAGGTGCGTCTTGCCGACGCCGAACCCGCCGTCGAGATAGATCCCGACCCCGGGCAGCGTTTCCCGCTTGCCGAACAGCTTCTTCTTGCCGGCCCGGCGGTGCTGCGCCTCCGCGCAGAACTCGCGGCAGGCGTCCACGGCGGCGGCCTGGGTGGGCTCGGCGGGATCGGGCCGATAGGTGTCGAAGCCGACATCGGCGAACGTCGGCGGCGGGATGAGCTGGGCCACCAGCCGCTCCGGGGAGACCGTCGGATGCCGATCGACGAGGCGGTCCATGACACGAACCTTATCGGCGTGTTGGAATCGTCCGTATGCCCAACCCAAGCCCGAACGACCCGGATGGGACGCACTTCACACTGCTGGGCGGCGACAGTCCCGGCGGCCCGTTGGATGACGACCGCCTCGCCGAGCTCTACGCCTACCCCGCCGAGCTGACCCGCTGCCTGGTTCGCGGCAACGCGATCACCAGTCTGGACGGCGGCGCCGCGACCGACGGAACCTCGGGCGGGCTCGGCGGTGCGGGCGACCGTCGGCTCTTCCGGGTGCTGCGCGAGCTCGCCGACGTCATCATCGTCGGAGCCGGCACCGCCCGCGCCGAGAACTACTCCGGCGCCCAGATGACTGTCGCGCAGCGCGGCGACCGGCAGCGCCGCGGCCAGAGCGAAGTCCCGCCCATCGCGTTGGTCACCCGCTCCGGGCACGTCGAGCGCGACCTGCCGGTGCTGACCCGCACCGAAGTGCCCCCGCTGGTGCTCACCTGCGACGACGCCGCCGCCGACACCCGCTCCCGGCTGGCCGGCGCGGCCGACGTGATCGCCTGCTCGGCAGCCGATCCCGCCGAGGTCGATCCCGCTGCCATGCTGACCGCGCTGGCCGACCGCGGGCTGTTGCGGGTGCTGTGCGAAGGCGGCCCCACCCTGACGGGCACGTTCGTCGAGCACAACCTGCTCGACGAGCTGTGTCTGACCACCGCGCCCAAGCTCGTCGGCGGGTCCGCACCGCGGATCGCGACCGGCACCGGCCACGTGCTGACGTCGATGATTCGGGAGCACCTGATCTCCGACGACGACGGTTATCTGTACGGGCGCTATGCGCGCGTCGGCTGAGCGGTACCGCCCGGCCGGGTCGCTACTGTGGTGGGCATGCGCGATCGTCGGGTCTGGGCCTCCCAGGCCATAGTCAGCCTCGGCACCGCGGCATTGACGGCTTTGCTGACCGGATGTGCCCCATGGCTGGCCGCAAATCCGCAGTTCGCCAGCGATAAGGCGCACAACCCGTCCGGCCCCGCCACCACCACCCCGGCTGGCGGCCCGCCCGCGATCACCGTGCCGAAGAACGAGCTGGGGTGGAAGGACTGCACCTCGAAGGTCTTCGGTGACGCCGGAGCACCCCCGGCCCCCGGAGTGATCCTGGAGTGCGCCAACTACGACGCCGACCTCGACCCGGTAGCCGGTGCGACCGGCACGGTGAGCATCGGGGTGGTGCGCGCCCGTTCGGTGCAGACCCCGCCCGACGCGGGCCCGCTGGTGTTCACCACCGGAACCGACGTCCCGTCGTCGATGCAGCTTCCGGTGTGGCTGTCCCGGTCGGGGGCCGACGTACTCAAGAGCCATCCGATCGTCTCGGTGGACCGCCGCGGACTCGGGATGTCCAGCCCGGTGGACTGCCGTGACGCGTTCGACCGCCAGGAGATGCGCGATCAGGCCCAGTTCGAGTCGGGTGACGACCCGGTGGCCAACCTCGGCTCGATCACGATGACCGCGACGACGAGCTGCACCGACACCATCGCCCCCGGCGACTCGGCCTATGACAATGCCCGCGCCGCCGAGGATCTCGAGCGCCTGCGCAGCACCTGGGATGTGCCGGGGCTGGCACTGATCGGGGTCGGCAACGGCGCGCAGATCGCGCTGGCCTACGCCGCTTCGCATCCCGACAAGGTGGCCCGCCTGGTGCTGGACTCCCCCGTCCCGCCCGGCGTCAACGCCGAAGCCGCCGCCGAGGATCAGGTGAAGGGCCAGCAGGCCGCACTCGACGCGTTCGCCGCGCAATGCGTCGCGGTCAACTGCGCGCTCGGGCCCGACCCGAAGGGCGCCGTCGACGCGCTGCTGGCCGCGGCCCGCGCCGGCCGTGGCCCCGGTGGCGAGTCGGTGGCGGTGCTGGCCAACGCGATCGTGACCGGCATGGGCTTCCCCAGCGGCGACCGCGTCGGCAGCACCGTGAGCCTGGCCAACACTCTGGCTGCGGCCCGCAACGGCGACGCCAACCAGCTGAACAGCCTGATCAACCGCGCCGAGGCGATGCGTGACAGCGACGGCCAGTTCATCAACTCCTGCAGCGACGCGCTGAACCGTCCGACCCCCGACCGGGTGCGTGAACTCGTCGTCCAGTGGGGCAAGCTCTACCCGCAGTTCGGGGCGGTCGGCGCGCTCGGCCTGGTCAAATGCCTGAACTGGCCGAGCGGCTCGGCCCCTAAGGAGCCCAAGGATCTCAAGGTCAACGTGCTGTTGCTCGGCGTGCAGAACGACCCGATCGCCGGTAACCAGGGCGTGCCCGCATCGGCGGCCACCATCATCAACGCAGGCGCGGCCAGCAAGCGCGTGATGTGGCAGGGCCTCGGGCACGGGGCGAGCGTCTACTCGGCGTGCGCCCTGCCGCCGATGATGGGGTATCTCGACAGCGGCAACATGCCGCCCACCGACACCTACTGCCCCGCCTGACCGTCTGACGCATCGCGCCGGTGTACGGTGCGGACGTGGCGCTAGCTGACTCATCGCGATCCGGCCTGCTGGCCGCATTTCGCCCCCGGACCAGCCCACCCACTACGGCGGCGGTCCTGCGATCGGTGCTCTGGCCGATCGCGATCATGTCGATCATTCACCGCAGTTACGTGCTGTCGACCAACGGCTACATCACCGACGACTTCGGGCCCGTCTACCGGGCGGTGTCCAATTTCCGCCGCGGTCTCGACATCTACAACGAGCACTTCGACTACGTCGACCCGCACTACCTGTATCCGCCCGGCGGCACCCTGCTGATGGCCCCGTTCGGCTACATGCCGGTCTTCGCCTCGCACAACTGGTTCGTGTTCTTCAACACCGTGGCGATGATCATCGCCGCCTGCCTGCTGGTGAAGCTGTTCAAGTTCTCGCTGACCTCGGTGGCGCTGCCCGCCCTGCTGCTGGCGATGTTCTGCACCGAGTCGGTCACCAACACGTTGGTGTTCACCAACATCAACGGCTGCATCCTGCTGTGCGAGGTGCTGTTCTTCCGCTGGCTGCTCGACGGCAAGGTCAGCCACCAGTGGTGGGCCGGTGTGGTGATCGGGCTGTCGCTGGTGGTCAAACCGGTGCTCGGGGTGCTGTTGCTGCTGCCGCTGCTCAAGGGGCAGTGGCGGGCGGTGGTGGCCGCGATCGTCGTGCCGGTGGTGTTCAACCTGGCGGCCTGGCCGCTGGTGGCCGACCCGATGAACTTCGTCGAGCGCACGCTGCCGTACATCTTCTCCACCCGGGACTACTTCAACAGTTCGGTGCTGGGCAACGGCGTGTACTACGGGCTGCCGATGTGGCTGATCGTGTTGCTGCGGGTGGTGTTCCTGGCGCTGGCCGTGGCCAGCCTGTGGCTGCTGCACCGCTACTACTCCGAGCGCGACCCGCTGTTCTGGATGCTGACCTCGTCGGGTGTGCTGCTGATCGCCTCGTGGCTGGTGCTGTCGCTGGCCCAGGGCTACTACTCGATGATGCTGTTCCCGTTCCTGATGACGGTGGTGCTGCCCAACTCGGTGGTGCGCAACTGGCCCGCGTGGCTGGCCACCTATGGGTTCCTGACGATGGACCGCTGGCTGCTGTGGCGGTGGCCGACGACCGGGCGCTTCCTGGAGTACATGAAGATCACCTACGGCTGGTCGCTGATGCTGGTCGTGGTGTTCTGCGTGCTGTACTTCCGCTATTCCGACGCCAAGGCCGAAGGCCGACTGGCCGACGGTATCGATCCGCCGTGGATGCGCGAACCCCGGGCCGACGCCACGGTAACGTGAACGCATGAGTTCGATTCCAGCCCCGAAGCTCGAACTGACCGACGACGAGTGGCACAAGCGGCTCAACCCCGCTGAGTACGCGGTACTGCGCGAAGCCGGCACCGAGCGTCCCTTCACCGGCGAGTACACCGACACCAAGACCGAAGGCGTTTATGCCTGCCGGGCCTGCGGTACCGAATTGTTCCGCAGCACAGAGAAATTCGAGTCCCATTGCGGCTGGCCGTCGTTCTTCGACCCGTCGCACTCCGAGGCGGTGATCCTGCGGCCGGACGACACGCTGGGCATGCACCGGGTGGAAGTGCTGTGCGCGAACTGCCACAGCCACCTCGGCCACGTGTTCAGCGGCGAAGGCTATCCGACGCCGACCGACCAGCGGTACTGCATCAATTCGATTTCGTTGACGCTGGTGCCGTCGCAGGAGTAGCCGGCGGCCGCGGCGTGAAACGTTCCAGCACCGTGTCGATGTCGACCGGCATGCCGTAGAAGTATCCCTGCGCGATATCGCACCCGTGCTGGCGAAGCCACGCGGCGGTGTGGGCGTTCTCGACTCCTTCTGCCACCGTGGTGATTCCGAGCGCTTGAGCCAGGCCGAGCACGGCGCGCACGACGGCGGCCGCCGTCGGATCGACGAGCACCGGGGCGATGAACTGCGGATCCAGTTTCAATTCGTCACTGGGCAGTTCCGTCAGATAGGACAACGTCGAGTAACCGGTACCGAAATCGTCGATGGCGATGCGAATCTGCTGGGCCCGCAACCGGCGCAAGATATTTCGCGTCTGTTCGACGTCACCCAGAATCAGATGCTCGGTGATCTCGATCGTGAGGCGCGACGGCGGCAGGCCATTACCGTCGAGGGCGGCGGCGATTCTGCCCGGCAGGGTCGAGTCGGCCAGCGACGGGGCGAACACGTTGACTGAAACCGATGCATCGATTCCCGCGGCTCGCCACCGCACCGCGTCCTGGCAAGCCTTGCCGAGCACCAGGTCGGTCACCGCGTCCACCAGGCCATGCCTGCGGACCATCGGCAAGAAATCATGCGGCATGCGCACGGTACCGTCGGCCTGAGGCCAGCGCACCAGCGCCTCAAAGCCGACGAGATCACCTGTCTGCAAACGGAACTGCGGTTGATACACGAGCATCAGCTCGGCACGGTCCACGGCCTGCCGAAGCTCGCCGAGCAGAGTCAGCACCGCAGAGCTGTTGCGTGCCGGAACTTCCGTCGTGCGGAACAGCTCCCGGTCGACGCGAACGGAATCCATCTCGGCGGTAAAGACGTGCACAGCGCCGGACCCCGCCCACTTCGCCGAATACATCGCCGTGTCCGCCTGCTTCAGCAGCAGATCGGTGGAGACCGCGGAACCATCGGCATCGGCGAAAGCCAGTCCGGCACTCGGCCGCACAGGCAGATCGTGCCCATCGACCACGAACGGCGCATCGAACGCACCCACCACCCGGCGCGCGACCCGCTTGGAATCGTCGCTCGGGCCGGTCATGACAATCCCGAACTCGTCGCCGCCGAGTCGCGCCACTGTATCGTCGGGCCGAACCGCCCTGCTGATCCGGTCGCCGACCAACATCAGCAGCCGGTCTCCGGCGGGATGCCCGTAGCTGTCGTTGACGAGCTTGAAGTCGTTGAGGTCCAACACCATTACCGCGACCGGGACCCGGTCTCGCCCGCGGCGTCGCATCGCCTCGCTGAGCCGGTCGTTGAACCGCGTGTAGTTGGCCACTCCGGTCAACGGATCCCGCAGCGCCTGCTCGGCCGCTTCCGCAAGGAGCCGCTGGTTGTCACTGATCGCCAGAAACTGGCGGGCGAAGATACCCAGGGCCAGCCATGCCGCGATCACCAGCACCGGTCGGGACGTGAGATCCACCATCGGCTCGGTCGCCGCGGCCGCCACCACCAGGAGCGCGGTGAGGCCTGGGAGCCACACCGATGCCCAGGCAGACTCCGTTCGGACTTTGGGGGCGGGCGCCGTCGACTGATGTGCCGCAAGTGCGGCGATCGCGATCAACAGCATCCCGGCGATCCAGCCGGTGTCGCCGAGGGACCCATGCAAGTAGGTGCGGTTCAACGAGATGTAGGTGTACACGCTGTCCGACAACACCACACACAGCAGGCCAGCAGTCAATAGCGCCAACGTCGCACGCTGGTCGGAGGGGCCCCGCACGACGAGGAGCAACGAGAGGGTCACGACGGCTATCTCCAGGGCCGCGTACACCGCAAGCCACAACTGCATCTGCGATTGGGCGCCGCCGGTGGCCTTGTACACCTCGTCCATCACGACCAGCCAGAACACCAGGAAGAATGATCCCGCCACGATGAGCGCGTCGAGAAGGAAGCGACCCAAGTATCGCCTGGTCAGCCCGGTCGGAAACACCAGTAGCGCGACTAAGAAACCGACCGGGAACAGGACGAAGGGCCACGTGTCGTTACTGGATATCGTTCGCCCGCTGAGAAACGCCTCGAAGTACACGATGGACACCGCACCGACCGACCAGCCGACCAGCCCGACCGACATGCACAGCCACGCGGCACGTTGTCGACCGGAGGACGACCGAGCCGCCCAGGCGGCACTGCCCGCAGCAAACCACGGGGCGGCGATGAAAGGCGCGGAGTTGATCCGGCTGAGCACGGTAGGAGGCACCCAGTCGCCGATAAACCACATGGCGATAGCCGCACCGGCACCAGCGATGCAGATGGCCGCTCCTCCGGCTCGCATCCCCACCCCCTGACCGCCACACAGACAGCCACGGGCGGTTCGGCCGACGGCAATGGCGACACGCAAGGTTAGCAACGTCGCCCAGTTCGTAGGCGGGAACGACGTTCTCAGCCAGCGTCTACGGCGCGGTCGCGCCGGCGGGCCGATGCTTGACCAGACGCAACAACTCCTCGGGCGGCAGCGGCAGGCTGTAGTAGAAGCCCTGCCCGATATCGCCCCCGAGTTGACGCACCAGTACCGCGGTGTCGGCGTCTTCGACACCCTCCACCACGACGGTCAGGCCCAGCACGTGCGCGAGGTCGACCACGGCGCGCACCACCGCGGCAGCCCGTTCGTCGACCAGGATCGGCGCGATGAAGTTCCGATCCAGTTTCACCTCGTCGATCGGCAGATCCCGCAGATAGGACAGCGCCGAGTACCCGCTGCCGAAATCGTCGATGGCGATCCGAATCCCATTGTGCCGCAACTCCTCCAGCACGGCGCGCGTCCGCTCCGTGCTGTCCAGGAACAACTCCTCGGTGATCTCCACCGTCAGCGCGGCCGGGCGCAGGCCTCGATCGGTCAACGCCTGCGCGATCATCGCCGGCAGACCGACGTTGGCCACCGACGGCGCGAACAAGTTCACCGCCACCGGCACATCGACCCCGGCCCGATGCCAGGCAAGCGAGTCGTCGAGGGCCTTGCCGATCACCAGCTGGGTGACCAGGCCCATCAGACCGTGCCTGCGAACCAGCGGCAAGAACTCCTCCGGCGCCAGCACACCCCCGTCGGGCTGAGGCCAGCGCAACAACGCCTCCGCGCCGATGATCTCGGCGGTGCGCAGGTCGAACTTCGGCTGGTAGACCAGGGTGAGTTCGGCCTTGTCGATCGCCTGACGAAGCTTCCCGAGCAGCTGCACCGCCATCGTGCCGTCCACGGCCGACCGAGGCGCGGGCCCACCGAACAGGTGCTTGTCGGCTGTCTCGTTCTCCAGTTGCATCTCAGGGTTGTACGTCTGCACGCCGCGAACTCGCGACCGTTTAGCCGTGTACATCGCCGTGTCGGCACGCCGCAACAATTCCTCGGCCGAGAGATCCGGCTCGGTCGAGTCCGCCACAGCCAGGCCGACACTGGGTCGCATCAGCAACTCGTGACCGCTGAGCAGGAACGGCTCCTCGAAGGCGTCCACGACCCGACGGCCCACCCGTTCGGCCGCGTCGGTGCCGCCGGCGACCAGTACCGCGAACTCGTCGCCGCCCAACCGGGCCACCGTATCGCTGGCGCGTACGCAGTTACGCAGCCGATGCGCAACCCCGACCAGCAGGTCGTCGCCGACCAGATGGCCCAGGTTGTCGTTGACCAGCTTGAAGTCGTTGAGGTCCACGGCCACGACGGCCAGCGGATCACCGTCGCGCGCATGCGAATACATTGCAGTGTCGAGACGCTCCGTGAACAGGGCGCGATTGGCCACCCCGGTCAATGCGTCGTGTAGCGCCTGGTTGGTGATGGTCGCCACCAACCTCCGGTTCTCACTCACCGCGAGGAATTGGCGAACCAGGACGGCAACCACCAGGAGGCCGGCGACGACGACGACGGGCCGGGACTTCAGAAGCGGAACGGGTTGGGCGGCCGCAACGATCCCCGCCACCAGCAGCGGTGTGTAGGGCAACCACACCGAAGCCCAGCCCGGCAGCGCGAGCGAACTGCGCTTGTCGCGCATGCCTTCGCGACCCGCAACCGCGGCCACGCTGATGAGCAGCAGGCCAGCCGCCCACCCGATGTCGATGACATTGCCGGAGGCATATGCATCTTTGGCGGCCAGGTACGCAAAAGCACTGTCCGACAACGCAAAACATGCCATACCCGCGGTCAGCAGGGTGAGCGACAACCGGTGGTCACCACTGGCCCGAACCAACGCCACGCCGGCGACCGTCAGGATCACGATGTCGGATATCGGATAGGCCAGCGAGATGACGAACCCCAGCCGACTGGACGTGTCCGACAAGTAGAGCGGGTGCAGGATGGTCACCCAGCTGGCCAGAAACAGCGATCCCGCCACGATGACCCCGTCGAGGAACAGCCGCCCCCGCGACTGGGTGCTGTGGTCGACGGGGAACAACAGCAATGCGGCGCAGGCGCCCACCGGCAGCATCAGGTATGCGGCATCGGCAATGGAGGGGAACGGAACCTCATGTAGGTGCACCTCGTAATACGCCCAGATCGATTCGCCGATCCCCCAGCCCAGCAGCCCGATCGCCATGAACAGCCAGGCCAGCCGCAACCGGCCCCGCAGCGAGCAGGCTGTCTGGGCGGAGAAGACGACGGCCGGAATCGTCAGCGTGATGAACACGAAATCGTCGATCACGGTCAACATCGGGCCCCGCGTCCAGCCACCCAGAATTAGCACGAGAAATGCGATGAAAGCGATCGCGGCACCGACAGCGACGTGAGCAGTCTTGGGCATTGCGGCCCCCTCCCCGATCAGCCGCCGACCCCACAATTGACGACTGCGTCAGTATACCTAGCGCATCAGCTCGATCTGCGGAACGTCGGAGTCGACCCAGCGACAAGTGCCCTCGCGGATCGAACAGCCCAATGTCTGGCAGGTACCGTCGTTTTCACACTTTTTCAAGATCGCAATCAGCTTCTCGGAAGTCAGCGGCGGACTGAAGTAATAGCCCTGTCCGATGTGACAGCCTTGCTGACGCAGCCAGTCCGCCGTCCCGGCGTTCTCGATACCTTCGGCGACGGTGGTCAGACCCAGCTCGTCGGCCAGATTGAGCACCGCGCGCACCACGGCCGCCGCCCGCCGGTCGGCAGGAATGGGGGCGATGAAGTTGCGGTCGAGTTTGACCTCGTCGACAGTGAGGTCGCGCATATAGGACAGCGCCGAGTAGCCACTGCCGAAGTCATCGATTGCGATCCGAATTCCGTTGTCCTGCAGCTGATTCAGCACCGTCTTCGTGCGATCCATGTTGTCCAGGAACAGGTCTTCGGTGATCTCGACGGTCAGCTGGGACGGGCTGATGTTGCGGCTGGCGAGCGACTTGGCGAATTTGCCAGGTAGCCGCAGATCGGCCATCGACGGCGCGAACATGTTGACCGCGATCGGCACCGTGAGTCCCTCTGCGCGCCAGCGCAATACGTCGTCGAGAGCGGTGTTGACCACCAGGTCGGTGATCGAGCCCATCAGCCCGTAGCGGCGGACCAGCGGGAGGAACTCGTCGGGCGCAAGCAATCCTCGTTTCGGATGCGGCCAGCGCACCAGCGCCTCGACACCCACGATCGCCGCGGTGTTCAGGTCGAATTTCGGCTGATACACCAGGGTGAGTTCGAACTGGTCGATGGCCTGCCGCAGCTCGCCCAACAACCGAATCGTGCTCGCGCCGCTGGGGGAAGCCGGCAACGGCCCGGTGGAGAACAGCTCACTGTCGGGCGATTCGGCCAGCAGCATCTCCGAGTTGAACGGATGTACGCCGCCGGTGCGGGACCGCTTGGCCGAATACATCGCGATATCGGCTCGCTTGAGCAGATCCTCGGCGGTCAGGTCGGGGTCGTCGGGTTCGGCCACTGCAAGCCCGACACTGGGCCGAATCAACAGGTCCTGGCCGTCGACGATGAACGGCTCGTCGAACGCCTCCACCACCCGGTGGGCGACCAGCTGCGAATTGTCGACCCGGCCCTCGATGAGCACCGCGAACTCGTCACCGCCGATGCGCGCCACCGTGTCACCGGCCCGCAGGCACCCAGCGATCCGATCGGCGACAAGGCTGAGCAGTTCGTCACCGACCGGGTGACCCAGGGTGTCGTTGACGACCTTGAAGTCATCGAGGTCCATGACCAGGACACCGACCGAAATACCGTCCCGCTGGCGCATTTCCATGGCGTGGTTGAGGCGATCGCGGAAGACGATCCGGTTACCGACACCGGTCAGCGGATCACGCAGCGACTGCTCGGCCACCGTCGCCAACAGGATGCGGTTCTCGCCCATCACCAACAGCTGGCGGGCGCCGAAGGCCAAGAGCAGCACCATCCCGACCGCCGGTATCGGCCCGACCCTGATCTCGTCGGGCGATTCGGTGAACACCGCCAGGCTGGCCAACAGCACCGGGACGAACGGCAGCCACACCGAGGTCAGCGAAACCGGTTGAGCCGCAACCGGGTCCCGATGCGCAAAGCCACGGCCGGTGACGGCCGCGGCGATGAATAGCGCCACGCCGACGAGCCATCCGATATCAAGGAGCTGCGTGCCCGTTCGCTGGTGCGTCGCCGTCAGGTAGACGAAGGCGCCGTCGGAGATCGCGATCCCCAGCATGCCCAGTGTGAGCAGGATCAGCGTCAGTCGCTGACCGCGTTGGGCCCGCGCCACCACCAGGACTCCGATGGTGAGAACAGCGGCATCCAACACCGGATAGCTGACCGAGACCGCCACTTGGAGCCGGTCCCTTGGCACCGAATTCCACAGCTCGTCCAGCACCAGGGCCCAGCCGACGATGGTGAACGACCCGGCCACGATCAGCCCGTCGAGGATCAGCCGGGTCCGCGACGTACGGCTGAGGCCGGAGGACAGCAGCAACAACGCGATCGCGGTGGCGATCGGTAGCACCAGGTACGCGGCGTCGGCCAGCGACGGGTACGGATGCTTGTAGCCGGTGATCTTGTAGACGCGCCAGAGAACGGCACCGAGGGTGAACGAGGCGAGCCCGATCGCCAGCGTGATCCACGCGGCGCGCACCCGCCCGCGGGCGGATCGGGCGGTCAACACCGCGGCGACCGCGGCCACCACGGACAGCTCGATCATGACGTTGTCGGTGTTGGTGACCACCGAAGCCAGCAGCCCACCCGACCACCCGCCGACAGTCAGCAAAACGCCGATCAGCAGGACGGACGCGACCAGACCGACGACCAAGGCCATCGACTGCGTCGCTCTAAGCCCTGTCACTCGGGCCCCCCGATCGTCCCGGCCGCGCAGAAAATCACGGCCTGGCAATCGTAGCGAACTTTCGGTTACGCGATGGCGTTTACCTGCATCGTCGCCACCTAGGGCAGCTTCGCGACAAGCTCCTCGACACCGACCCGGGGACCGGTGAAGAACGGGATCTCCTCGCGGACGTGGCGGCGTGCTTCGGTGGCCCGCAGATCCCGCATGAGGTCGACGATGCGGTACAGCTCAGGGGCCTCGAACGCCAGGATCCACTCGTAGTCGCCCAGGGCGAACGCCGGCACGGTATTGGCGCGGACGTCCTTGTAGCTGCGAGCGGCCATTCCGTGGTCGGCGAGCATTTTGCGGCGCTCATCGTCCGGCAGTAAATACCAGTCCAGCGAACGTACGAACGGGTACACACAGACGTAGTTGCCCGGCTCCTCGCCGGCCAGGAATGCCGGCACGTGGCTCTTGTTGAACTCCGCTGGCCGGTGCAGCGCGACAGCGCTCCACACCGGCGAGACGGCCCGGCCCAGCGTGGTGGTGCGGCGGAAATCGCTGTAGGTGGCCTGGAGCGACTCGATCCGCTCGGCGTGCGTCCAGATCATGAAATCGGCGTCAGCCCGCAGGCCGGCAACGTCGTAGAGGCCGCGCACCACGACGCCGTTCTCCTCCTGCTGTTTGAGGAACGTCGCGGTCTCGTCGACGACGGCGGCGCGGGATTCCTCGTCGTACCCCAGCTCCCCCGGCTCCGCCGCGAACACCGAGAACATCACGTAGCGGATTGTGGCGTTGAGCTCGTCGTAGTCCAGTTTGGCCATGGCACCTATGGTGCCACGCGCGGATACGGCTAGTGACGGATGGTGGCGGCCACCACAGCCTCGGCCGCCCGACCCGCCACCGCCACGCAGGCGGGCACCCCGATGCCGTCGAGATAGTTGCCCGCGATCGCCAACGTGGGCGGCAGGCCCGTCCGCAGCCCGGCGGTCGCGTCGCGATGGCCCGGACCGTACTGCGGCATCGCATCCAGCCAGCGGTGCACCAGGACGTCGATGGGATCCACCTTTATTCCGAAGACGGACTGCACGTCGGCCACCGCCCAGGCCTGCAGGTCGCTATCGGATGTGTTGCGCGCCACCTGATCACCGAACCGGCCGAACGACAGCCGCAACAACTCGGCGTTACCGCGCGCCCCCCATTTACGGGTGGACAGCGTAATTGCCTTGGTGTGCAACCGTTCTCCGCTGGCCACCAGCACGCCCGACTGTTGTGGCAGCGGCGTGCCACCGGGGACGGCCAGCGCGAGCACCGCCGCGGAGGCGACCGGGATCGCGGCGGCCGCCACGGCGGCGGCCGGCGCGATCTCGGTCAGCAGCGGCGCCAGCCGCGGCGCCGGTACGGCCATGATCACCGCATCGGCATGGTGGTAGTGGTCTTCGTCGTCGCGCAGGCTCCAGCCCTGTGCCTCAGGCGCGATGTGCGTCACGGAGGTCGATATCCACCGCAGCCTGCT
>JAHFVD010000017.1:0-36681 GCA_023264735.1 Mycobacterium sp.
GGGTTGTCGCGCCGGACTCAGGCCGGGTCCCCGGTGCCTACGTCACCGGCTGGATCAAGCGGGGGCCGAGCGGCCTGATCGGCACAAACAGGGAATGCGCCAAGGCCACGGTTGCCTCGCTCGTCGAGGACTACGTGGCAGGCAAGCTCACCGCGCCGGTTGCCGACCGCGAGTCGATCGAGGCACTGATCCAAGATCGGCTCGGCGCGGACATCGGCGTTGCTGGCTGGTCGCGCATCGATGCAGCCGAGCGGGCAGCGGGCGAGGCAGAGGGTCGCCCGCGAGTCAAGCTGGTCCAACGTGACCAGCTTCGCGCGGCCGCTGAAGGGTTGGTAACGACTGTCGGCGCAGGGTGCGCCTGAAATTTGGCCCTGGCCCCCGGCTTTCGACGAGTCGCGATCTGATGGAGTGGCGTTGATGAATAATGGTGCTCTGAACTGCGGATGATTCGGCTTGATCCCAGTAAAGAAGTTCCATCAGTAGGTTTCGGCTGCCGGGAATCGGTCGCCGAATGTGATCGCAGACGCGTTGAGCGCCGGCTTCCACCGCGTCTTCTATCGTGCCTGCCGACCCCGGTTGGGTCCAGCGATCGAGTGACGAGGTACAGACATTTCAGCGCGGCCTGCTCCGACGGGAAGTGGCCCCGGTGGGCGGGCTGTCGGGGGGCTGTAGAGGCGACCGGGGCGGAACGCGCGCAGGTAAACGCGAGCCTGGGTCTGCGTCTTGACGGACGGCCCGCATCCGCGACAAGTTATGGCGACAGCCGACCTCAGTCGTGTCACCGGGAGTGTCCGAGGGGGGACTTGAACCCCCACGCCCGTTAATAGGGCACTAGCACCTCAAGCTAGCGCGTCTGCCATTCCGCCACTCGGACCTCGCCCCTAGGACAGCCAGGGGCAGCTAAGGCTAACGGATCGAGGTCCGCAGCCCAAAACGGGCCCCAAACGGCTCGAACCCCTCGCCGAACGTAACGCCAGGGCGCAATTCGGATCGCGCCCTGGCGTTACGTTCGGCGCGTAGGCAGCGAAACTAAGCGCTGGGCAGCCGCCCGGCGATCTGGCCGGCGATCGCACTGGCCGCCGCCGTCGGGCCGTCCAGGCTGCACGCCTCGACGTCCACCGCGATATTGCTGTGCACGGTCAACGCCCGCTGGCATGCCCAGCGCTGCGGGCTCTGCTGCACCCGCGACACCGCCAGCACGTTGTTGTCGGTGCTGGTCTGGCCGACCGACCACACCTGGGGAGGTCCGATCGGCTGCGCGTAGTCGAGTTGCCGGTTGGAGCACGCCGCCCAGCCCCGCTGCGATGTGGTGAAGAAGTCGTCGGCGGCCTGCGCGCTGGGGAACGCCACCACCGCCTGCACGGCGTAGTGCGACCACTCCGGCGCGGTCGGCGGATCCCGCAGCACCTGACCGTGCACGGCCGTCGACCCGCTGGTCGCATACACGCCCTGCTGGGCCGCACCGGCGATGGCCAGGCAATTCACGTCGGCGAAGTGGGCGCTGTCGTTCCAGGCCTTGTTGACGTCGGTGGTGACGACAACGTCGTCGCTGGAGAGTGCCGCACCCACGTCGGGCGCCGACAACAGCAAGGTCGGCAGAGCATCCGGGCTGGTCAGCGGTACTTTTCCGGCGGGCATCGCGGTCCCCGTGGTGATGGCCGAGCAGCCGCTGACCAACAGGCACAGCGCCGCGGCGAGCACGGGGAGGCGGGGAGTCACCCGGTAAATCAAACCCTATATCGGCGTGTTGCGCGAGTGGTTGAAGGGAAACTTGTGATAATGCCCGACCTCCGCGCCCACGGGCTCGCCGCGCCAGTGGTAGGAAAGGGGACTGTGACTCAACCCGTGGACGAGGTCGTCGATCTCGTCAGCGCCCTGATCCGGTTCGACACCTCCAACACCGGTGAGCTGGCCACCACCAAGGGTGAGGCTGAGTGTGCCCTCTGGGTCGCCGAGCAGCTCTCCGCGGTGGGGTACGCGACCGAGTACGTCGAGTCCGGCGCACCGGGCCGCGGCAACGTCTTCGCCCGTCTCCACGGCGCCGACCGCAGCCGCGGCGCGCTGCTGATCCACGGCCACCTCGACGTCGTTCCCGCCGAGCCGGCGGATTGGAGCGTGCATCCCTTCTCCGGCGCCGTCGCCGACGGCTATGTCTGGGGTCGCGGCGCGGTCGACATGAAGGACATGTGCGGCATGATGATCGCCGTCGCCAGGCACTTCAAGCGGGCCGGCATTGTCCCGCCGCGCGATCTGGTGTTCGCCTTCGTCGCCGACGAGGAGCATGGCGGTACCTACGGCGCGCAGTGGTTGGTGGACAACCGTCCCGACCTGTTCGAGGGCATCACCGAGGCCATCGGCGAGGTGGGTGGCTTCTCACTCACGGTGCCGCACAAGGACGGCGGGGAGCGCAGGCTCTACCTCATCGAGACCGCCGAAAAAGGGCTGTCGTGGATGCGGCTGACCGCCCGCGGCCGGGCCGGCCACGGCTCGATGGTGCACGACGACAACGCCGTCACCGCGATCGCCGAGGCCGTCGCACGCCTGGGCCGTCACCAATTCCCTTTGGTGCTTACCGATTCCGTGGAACAGTTCCTCACCGCGGTCGCCGAGGAGACCGGCTACAGCTTCGACCCGAGCTCGCCGGATCTCGAGGGCGCGATCGCCAAGCTCGGCGGCATCGCCCGGATCGTCGGCGCGACCCTGCGTGACACCGCCAACCCCACCATGCTCAAGGCCGGCTACAAGGCCAACGTCATCCCGCAGACCGCCGAGGCCGTCATCGACTGCCGGGTGCTGCCCGGGCGCAAGGAAGCCTTCGAGCGCGAGATCGACGAGCTCATCGGTCCCGACGTCACCCGCTCCTGGGAGCGGGACCTGCCGTCCTACGAGACGACGTTCGACGGCGACCTCGTCGACGCGATGAATGACGCACTGCTGGCAGTCGATCCGGGAGCCCGGACGGTGCCATACATGCTGTCCGGTGGGACGGATGCGAAAGCCTTTGCCCGCCTTGGTATCCGCTGCTTCGGATTCATCCCGCTTCGGCTGCCGCCGGAGCTGGACTTCGCGGCGCTGTTCCACGGCATCGACGAGCGGGTACCCGTGGACGCGCTGCATTTCGGCGTCCGCGTGCTCGAGCATTTCCTGAAGAACTGCTGACCCACCACGAAAGGAAGCCCGTCACATGGCATTTCCCTACAACCCCTACGAGTTTCTGCCTGCGCTGCCCGGTTTCACGCTGACCAGCAACGACATCACCGACGGACAGCCGCTGAAGAACGCTCAGGTCAGCGGCATCATGGGCGCCGGCGGCGAGGATGTCTCGCCGCAGCTGAGCTGGTCGGGGTTCCCGGAGGAGACCCGCAGCTTCGCCGTCACCGTCTACGACCCCGACGCCCCCACCGCGTCCGGCTTCTGGCACTGGGCGGTGGCCAACCTGCCGGCCACCGTCACCGAACTGCCGACCGGTATCGGTGACGGTTCGCTGCTGCCCGGCGACGCGGTGACGCTCGTCAACGACGCCGGTATCCGCCGCTTCCTGGGTGCCGCTCCGCCGGCCGGGCACGGCTACCACCGCTACTACGTCGCCGTGCACGCGGTGAAGGTGGAGAAGCTGGAGCTCTCCGAGGACGCCAGCCCGGCCTATCTCGGGTTCAACCTGTTTATGAATTCGATTGCCCGCGCTGTCATTCACGGCACCTACGAACAAAATTAAGGTCCTTGCCGCGCTGGCGGCCATCGCGTTGGTGGCCGGCTGCAGCACGGCGGTCGAGGGAGAGCCTCAGGCAACGACACCGGCGCTGGGTCCACCGGCGCCGGTGGCGTGGTCGCCGTGCCACGACGTCGATGGCGCTGACGACGCTCCGGCTGGTGCCGAATGCGGCCAGGTTGAGGTGCCCGTCGACTACGCAGAAGCGAATGGCGACATCGCCCATCTGGCGCTCATCCGGTTTCCCGCGACCGGCCCGAAGATCGGCTCACTTGTCGTCAATCCGGGAGGGCCGGGCGGCTCGGGTGTCGACGCGGCCATCAAGTTGGTGAAGTCGCTGCCGCAGGATGTTCGTCAGCGGTTCGACTTCGTCGGATTCGACCCTCGCGGCGTCGGCGCGTCGACTCCGGCGTTGTGGTGCAACTCCGATGCGGACAACGATGCCAATCGTGCCGACCCTCAGGTCGACTACAGCCCCGGTGGTGTCACCCACATCGAGAACATCGAGAAACAGTTCGCGGGGCGGTGTTTGGACAAGATGGGCACCGACTTCCTGGCCAATATCGGGACAGTCAATGTCGCCAGGGATCTCGATCGGATCCGGATGACGCTTGGCGACGAGAAGCTGAATTATCTCGGCTTTTCGTACGGCACTGACATCGGCTCGACCTATGCCGAGGCATATCCCGACAAGGTGCGGGCAATGGTCCTCGACGGTGCTGTCGACCCCAATGCCGACCCGATCCAGGCCAGCATCGACCAGGCGGCTGGCTTCCAGAAGGCATTCAATGACTACGTCGCCGATTGCGTGAACGACGCCAGTTGCCCGCTCGGCACCGACCCCGCCAAGGCCGTCGACGTCTACCACCACTTGGTGGATCCGTTGGTGGCCAAGCCCGCTGACACCATCGATCCCCGGGGGCTGGGCTACAGCGACGCGATCACCGGAACGCTGATGGCGCTGTACTCGCCGACGATGTGGTCGACTCTCAGCTACGGGCTGGCCGAGTTGACCGACGGGCGTGGCGACGTGCTCCTGCGGCTGGCCGACGCATACTTCAACCGCGACAAGCACGGCCACTACACGAATGCCAATGACGTTCAGAACGCCGTCAATTGCGTCGATGAACCCCCCAACACCGACCGGGCCAAGGCCGTCGACAAAGACCGGCAGCTGCGACAGTTGGCACCCTTCGCCACCTATGGGCAGTTCACCGCCAACGCGCCCCTGGACGTGTGTGCGTTCTGGCCGGTGCCACCATCCAGCGGCCCGCACACCGTGTCCGTGCCGGGCCTTCCGCCGGTGTTGGTGGTCTCCACCACCCACGATCCGGCGACGCCGTATCAAGCTGGTGTCGAGTTGGCTGGGGAGCTCGGGGGCCGGTTACTGACCTACGACGGCACGCAACACACTGTCGCATTCCGAGGCCGAGCCTGCGTCGACAACTACGTGGCGGCCTACCTGATCGACCTCACCCTGCCGCCACCGGATTCGCGATGCTGAGCGGTGGGGCTAGCGGGCCGCCGACCCGACCGCCTCGGCCAATGAACCGAAGCCGCCTGCGCGCAGCCGCACGGCGATACCGTCGTGAATCTGCTTGGCCCACAAGCCACCGCCGTAGATGAACCCGGTGTAGCCCTGCAGCAGAGACGCCCCTGCAGTGATGCGCTCCCAGGCGTCGTCCGCGGTTTCGATACCGCCCACACTGATCAGCACCAGGTCGCTGCCGACGCGGCCGTACAGCCGGCGCAGGATCTCCAGCGCCCGCCGCGCCACCGGCGCACCCGAGATCCCGCCGGCTCCGAGGTCGTCGACACCGGGTGTGCGCAGACCGGCCCGCGAGATCGTCGTGTTGGTCGCCACGATGCCGGCCAGCCCCAGTTCCACCGCCAGGTCGGCGACAGCGTCGACGTCCTCGTCGGACAGATCGGGGGCGATCTTCACCAGCACCGGGGTGGTGGTTTCTTCCAGCACGGCCGACAGAATCGGCCGCAGCGACTCCACCGCCTGCAGGTCGCGCAGCCCGGGAGTGTTGGGGGAGCTGACGTTCACCACCACGTAGTCGGCCAGGGGGCCGAGAAGCCGTGCGCTGGCCCGGTAATCGTCGGCGGCTAGCTCCGGTGGGGTGACCTTGGACTTGCCGATGTTGACCCCGACGGGCGCCTCGGGGTGGTGGCGGGCCAGCTGCAGTGCGAGCTGCCCGGCACCGTGGTTGTTGAACCCCATCCGGTTGAGCAGCGCCCGGTCCTCGGGCAGGCGGAACAGCCGCGGCTGCGGGTTGCCCGGCTGCGCTTGGGCGGTCACGGTGCCCACCTCGGCGTAGCCGAATCCCAACGTCTCCCAGGTGTTCAGGCCCAGGCCGTCCTTGTCGAAGCCGGCGGCCAGCCCGAGCGGGCCGGGGAACCGTACCCCGAACACCGTGCTGGCCAGCACCGGATCCTGCGGGGCGAGCCGGCGGCGCAACGGCTTGCGGGTCAGCTCAGTGGCCGTGGCGGCGCGCAACGAGCCGAAGACCAGCGTGTGGATACGTTCGGCGGGCACCAGGAAGAACGCCCGCCGCAGCGCTGCGTAGATCACAGCGCGGGTTGGTCGGCGGTCTGACCGTTGAGACGAGACTTCTTGCGCCGCAGGAGAACTCGTCGACTGCCGTCGGTATAGAGTCGCACCCTGGTCAGCTCCCAGCCGCGGTATTCGGCCTCGATGGACAATCGCGTCGACGCCGTGACACGGGTGACGTCCGGTGGCAGCCGCAGGGGAATCCACTCGTAGTCGTCGGACAGCTCGACTTCCCAGCTCGCCGGCATCCGGCCCCGGTGTGCCGCACTCACCGGGCACCGGCCGCGTTGCGGATCACCTGCACGCCGGCACCCGTTGCCGACACGACATACAACGTGTCGGACGAATCGTCGAAAGCCAGCGAGTTCGGTTGCTGCACGGTCGGGTAACGCACCCTTTCCACAGGGATACCAGTCGTTAAATCGTAACCAACAACCATATTCGCCGCGGTCTGAGAAACCCACGCCAAATTTCGCGATCCGGCCAGACCGTACGGCGCCTGGGGGACCGGGTAGGCCTGCCGCTCGATCAGCGGGTCGACACCGAACACCAGCAACTGGCCACCGCGGGTGTCGGTCACCAGCACTCGGCCCATCGGGTCGGCCGCCAAGGAGGTGGCCCCTTCGCCGGCGCGCAGCGCCTGCTGGGTGCGGCCGTCGCTGTTCAGCGACGTCACCGACGTCTGGCCGCGGTCGAGGACGACGGCGTTGTTCCCCTCGGTGACGATGGCGTCGACGCGCGCGAAGACCTTCACCTTCTCGGCCACCGCGGATTCCGAGCCCAGGGTGTAGGCGGTGCCGTCGGCGCTGCCGAGGACCAGTCGGCCGTCGGCGCGCCGGGCGATCGCGGTGAAGTCGGTGTCGGTTTCGTCGTTGATCGACACCGGTGTCACGGAACCCGCCGCCAAATCGACGGTGACGTAGCCACCCCGGGTCGACAGATACGCCGAGCCCTGGTCGTCGCCGGTGAGTGCGGTTGCCGGGCCGGGCAGGGTGAGCTCGCGGGTGCCGCCTGAGACGGCGAACAGCGTCAGCGTCGACGGTGACTGCGGATCGACACCGGGGGCCAGGACCGCCAGCGAGCCGGTGCGTTCGTCGAAGATCGCGGTTGCCGGCCGCCCGCCGAGGGGTAGCAGCTCACCGGCCGGGTGGGTCAAAGCGGGTGGCGACACGGCGGGGGCGGCCGGCTCGATGGTCGGCGGCGGCGCGGTCAGCGGATTCGACGAGCATCCGACCGTGATCGCGGCGAACGCCAGAAACACCGCGGTTGACCTGCGCAAACAGGCTCTGTTTACGAGCATTGTCAACGGGTAGCCCTTGGACGTCGCACGGTCGAGCAATCAAGTCGCCCTCTGTCGATCAGGAAGTCTAGGCGTGCGAGGTCGAGACAAATTGCCGCCTTTGTCTTCTCTCGCCCCGTAACTCGCGTTATGGTGTCCTGATGACGTTGGCCGTGACTCCCGAGTCCGACAGGCGCGAGTTTGCTATCGAGGACATTTCCACTGGTGTATTCGCCAGCGGATTTGGCCACCTCGGTGATGGCCGGAGCTTTTCCTTCCAGGTCCACCGCGGCCAGCTCCTCGTCGAGGTCTACCACCCTCGCCTCGCCGGCCCGGTGCCGCACGAGGAGGACGTGGTGGCGACCACAGCCCGCAGCCTCACCGACTTCGACGTCGATGACGAGCGCAGCCTGACTGCTGCCGTGCGTGATGCCGTGGCGGCCGCCCAGCCGGTGGCCCGCGCCGCGCGCTGATCTTTCAGGTCTATCCAGTACGGTCGGCGCGTGGAGCCGATGTCGTGGTTACAGGTCGTCGTTTTGTCGATCGTCCAGGGTCTGACGGAATTCCTGCCGATCTCATCGTCGGGGCACCTGGCGATCGTCTCGCGGGTGTTCTTCTCGGCCGACGCGGGAGCGTCCTTCACGGCGGTGTCCCAGCTGGGCACCGAGGCCGCCGTGCTGGTGTATTTCGCGCGTGACATCGGACGGATCCTCAAAGCCTGGTTCAACGGGCTGTTCGTGAAATCCCACCGCGACAACGTCGACTACCGGATGGGCTGGTACGTCATCATCGGCAGCATCCCGATCGCGGTGTTCGGACTCTTGTTCAAAGACGAGATCCGTTCCAGCGTCCGCAATCTCTGGGTGACGGCCACCGCATTGCTGGTCTTTTCCGCGGTGATCGCCGCCGCCGAGTACGTCGGCAAACAGACCCGCCATGTCGAGCAACTGACGTGGAAAGACGGCCTGCTCGTCGGTCTGGCGCAGTGTCTGGCCCTGGTTCCCGGGGTCTCCCGATCGGGCGCGACGATCAGCGCCGGCCTGTTCCTGGGGTTGGATCGCCCGCTGTCGGCGAGATTCGGCTTCCTGCTTGCCATTCCGGCGGTATTCGCCTCGGGGCTGTTCTCGTTGCCCGACGCGTTCCATCCGGTGACCGAGGGGATGAGCGCCACCGGGCTGCAATTGCTGGTGTCGGTGATCATCACGTTCGTCATCGGCTACGCGGCGATCGCCTGGCTGCTGCGCTTCGTCGCCAACCACGCGATGTACTGGTTCGTCGGCTACCGGGTGGCGGTGGCGTTGGTGGTGATGGCGCTGCTGGCGACTGGGGTGGTGGCTGCCGCATGACGGTGATCCTGCTGCGGCACGGCCGCTCGACGTCCAACACCGCGCACACTCTGGCCGGCCGCACCGAGGGCGTCGAACTCGACGAGAAGGGCCAGGACCAGGCGCAGGCGCTGGTGGGGCGCGTCAAGGGCCTGCCGATCAAGGCCGTGGTGCGGTCCCCGCTGCTGCGCTGCCGGCTCACGGTGGAGCCGCTGGCCGCCGAGCTCGGTCTGGAGCCGGTGATCGACGAGCGGCTCGCTGAGGTGGACTACGGGCAGTGGACGGGTCTCGCGCTCAAGGATCTGATGAAGGAGCCGCTGTGGTCGGTGGTGCAGCATCAGCCGAGCGCGGCCGTCTTCCCCGGTGGCGAGGGTCTGGCGCAGGTGCAGGCGCGCGCGGTGGCCGCGGTCCGCGAACATGACCGCCGGCTGGCCGACGAGCACGGTCACGACGTGCTGTGGATTGCCTGTACACACGGTGATGTGATCAAGTCCGTTGTCGCCGACGCGCTCGGTACTCACCTGGACAGCTTCCAGCGGATCACCGCCGACCCGGCCTCGATGAGCGTGATCCGCTACACGTCGATTCGCCCATTTGTGGTGCACGTCAACCACACCGGAGCCGAACTCGCCTCGACACTGTCCGCACCGCCACCTGCCCCCGACGACAAGTCCGCTGACGATGCCGTCGTGGGCGGCTCGACGGACTGACGCTCCGAATTACGGCTCAGCTCCTTCTGCCGGTATTTTGGACATAACATGCCCCGCGCAATTCACGTCTTCCGCACACCCGACCGATTCGTCGCCGGGACTGTCGGACAGCCCGGAAACCGGACCTTCTACCTGCAGGCGGTGCACGACAGCCGGGTGATTTCGGTCATCCTGGAGAAACAGCAGGTCGCGGTGCTGGCAGAGCGGATCGGAGCGCTGCTCGTCGAGATCAACCGCCGGTTTGGCACGCCGCTGCCGCCGGAGACCGACATCGAAGACCTCAGCCCGCTGGTCACTCCGGTCGACGCGGAGTTCCGGGTCGGCACGATGGGGCTGGGCTGGGATTCCGAGGCGCAGACCGTCGTCGTCGAACTGCTGGCGGTCTCCGAAACCGAATTCGACGCGTCTGTGGTGCTCGATGACGCCGAGGAAGGCCCGGACGCGGTGCGGGTGTTCCTCACTCCCGAGTCGGCCCGGCAGTTCGCCTCCCGCTCGACTCGGGTGATCTCGGCCGGCCGCCCACCCTGCCCGCTCTGCGACGAGCCGCTCGATCCCGAGGGGCACATCTGCGTGCGTACCAACGGTTATCGGCGTGGCGCACTGGGCGGGGCCGAAGACGATCTGGACTCGTGACGGGCACCGACGAGGCGTCGGCCCGCGAGGCGTTGCGCTGTGGTGACCTGACGCTCATCGGGCGTATCCGCTCGGCGAGCAACGCCACGTTCCTCTGTGAAGCGACGGCGTCGGACCAGACCGTGCACTGCGTGTACAAGCCGGTCGCCGGTGAGCAGCCGCTGTGGGATTTCCCTGATGGCACGCTGGCCGGCCGTGAGTTCGGCTCCTATCTGGTGTCGACGGCGTTGGGCTGGAACATCGTGCCGTACACCATCATTCGCGACGGCCCAGCCGGCCCCGGCATGGTGCAGCTGTGGGTCGACCAGCCCGGTGACAGCGACGAAACCCGACCGGCCGGCCCTGATCTTGTCGACCTGTGCCCGCCGGATTCGATTCCGCCGGGCTATCTTTCGGTGCTGCACGCCTACGACTACGCCGGCAATGACGTCACGCTGGTGCACGCCGACGATCAGCGGCTGCGGCGGATGGCGATCTTCGACGTGATCGTCAACAACGCCGACCGCAAGGGCGGCCACATTCTCACCGGCGTCGACAACCGGGTGTATGGCGTCGATCACGGGGTGTCACTGCACGTCCAGGACAAGCTGCGCACGGTGCTGTGGGGTTGGGCCGGGAAGCCGATCGACGATGAGACGCTGCAGTCGGTCGCCGCCCTTGGCGAGCAATTGACCGGCCCGCTGGCCGACGAGCTGCGCGAACACATCACCCCTGCCGAGGTCGCCGCGTTGCGCAAACGCGTCCGCATGCTGCTGAGCGAACCGGTGATGCCCAGCGCCGATCGGCACCGGCCGATTCCCTGGCCGGCCTTCTGAACAGTGATACTGACGTGGTGAACATGACCGATGCGGCGCTGGCCGCTGACCTCGCCGAGGAGGCCGGCCGGCTGCTGCTTTCGGTGCGTGAGGAAGTCGGTTTCGACTTCCCGCCCGCGCTGGGCGACGCCGGTGACGTGCGGGCCAACGCGCTGATCCTGCGCCGCCTGCGTGCGGAGCGGCCCAATGACGCGGTGCTCTCCGAAGAGGCCTACGACGATCTGAAGCGGCTCAACGCCGACCGGGTCTGGATCATCGACCCTCTCGACGGGACGCGGGAGTTCTCGATGCCACGCCGGCCGGACTGGGCCGTGCACATCGCCCTCTGGCAGCGGACCGGAGGACCGGACGGCAGCATCACCGACGCCGCCGTGGCGCTCCCGGCGATCGGCGAGGTCTATCGCTCCGATACCGTGACGGCCCCGCCACCGCCTAGACCCGGGCCCATCCGCATCACGGCCAGCTCCAACCGTCCGCCCGCCGTGCTGTGGCGGCTGCGGGACCGCCTCGACATCGACTTCATCCGGATCGGCTCGGCCGGTGCGAAGGCGATGGCGGTCGTGCGTGGCGACGCCGACGCCTACATCCACGCCGGTGGTCAGTGGGAGTGGGATTCGGCCGCACCGGCCGGGGTGCTGCAGGCCGCTGGTCTGCACGCCACCCGCATCGACGGGGCTCCGCTGCGCTACAACCAGCCCGATCCGTACCTGCCGGATCTGCTGATGTGCCGGTCCGAGGTCGCCGATCTGCTGCTCGATGCCATGTGGCTGGCCAGTTGACGGGAATCAAACCGGTCTCCACGTTGTCTGTGTGGTGCGAAGGTCGGTCCCCTCACCACTGGAGAGTGCAGTGAACTGCGAACCCCTTAGAGTCGAGGCCATGCAGTCGTGGCCGGCCGTCGAGATCCCTCAGCTGTCCGGTCGTGGGCCGGCCCTGCGCCTCTACGACACCGCCGACCGCCAGGTGCGTCCGACCGCGCCGGGGGAGACCGCGACGATGTACGTCTGCGGGATCACGCCCTACGACGCGACCCACCTGGGCCACGCGGCGACATACCTGGCTTTCGACCTCGTGCACCGGGTCTGGCTCGATGCCGGGCACCGCGTGCACTACGTGCAGAACATCACCGACGTCGACGACCCGCTGTTCGAGCGGGCCAATCGGGACGGCATCGACTGGCGCGAACTCGGCGCCAGGGAAACCCAGCTCTTCCGCGAGGACATGACCGCACTGCGGGTGTTGCCGCCGCACGACTATGTGGCGGCCACCGACACCACTGGCGAGGTCGTCGAGCTGGTCGAGAAGATGTTGGCGTCCGGGGCGGCCTACGTGGTCGACGACGCCGAGTACCCCGACATCTACTATCGCGCCGATGCCACCACCCAGTTCGGCTACGAGTCGGGCTACGACCGCGACACGATGATGCGCCTGTTCGCCGAGCGCGGCGGCGACCCGGACCGCCCGGGCAAGGCGGATCCCCTCGACGCGCTGCTGTGGCGGGCCGCCCGCCCCGACGAGCCGAGCTGGCCGGCCCCGTTCGGTGCTGGTAGGCCCGGCTGGCACGTCGAATGTGCGGCGATTGCGTTGAACCGCATCGGTTTCGGTTTCGACGTGCAGGGCGGCGGTAGCGATCTGGTGTTCCCGCACCACGAGTTCTCCGCCGCGCACGCCGAATGTGTGACGGGCGAACGCAGATTCGCGCGGCATTACGTGCACGCCGGCATGATCGGCTGGGACGGGCACAAGATGTCCAAGAGCCGCGGGAACCTGGTGCTGGTATCCGGCTTACGCGCGCAGGGAGTGGACCCTGCTGCCATCCGGCTGGGCCTGCTGGCCGGGCACTACCGCAGCGACCGGTCCTGGAGCGATGCGGTGCTCGACGAGGCCAACGCGCGCCTGCACCGCTGGCGCGCCGCCGCCGCACTGCCCGCGGGCCCGGACACAGGAGACGTCATCGGACGGCTGCGCCAGTATCTGGCCGACGATCTCGACACCCCCAAAGCGCTTGCCGCCCTTGACGGTTGGGTCACCGACGCCCTGGAGTACGGCGGGCACAACGACACCGCGCCCGCCGCCGTCGCAGCCGCGGTCGATGCGCTGCTGGGTGTGCCGCTGTAGCGCTTACAGCTGTACGACGCTGTAGGCGCCGACCTGCTTGCTCAGGAACCGCAGCTGATCGGTGGCCGAGCCGAGGGTCTGGTCGATGGCCGTCAGTCGCGCGGCGTAGTGCGCGACCGGGTATTCCGCCGTGACGCCGATACCGCCGTGCATCTGGATGGACTCGTGCAGAATGTGGCGTCCCGAGCGTCCGATCTGCAGCTTGGACCGGGCGGCGACCACCGGATCCAGCCGGCCGTCGGTGATGCACATCGCCGCGTAGTAGTTCATGCTGTGGGCCAGTTCCAGCGACACGTACATGTCGGCCGCGCGCTGGGTGAGCGTCTGGAATGTTTTGAGCGGCACGCCGAATTGCTTGCGGGCCTTCAGGTATTCGGTCGTAAGCCGGATCGACTCGTCCATCGCGCCGACGGCCTCGGCGCACAGCGCCGACGAGTAACGGATCAGCGTCGCGTGGATCATCTCGCTGACGTCGCCGTCGCCGAGCTGCTGGGCGGGGGAGTCGTCGAAATCGATCTCGGCGCCGCGCAGGCCGTCGAACGTCCGATACGGACGACGGGTGGTTGCCGCTGCGTCGACCAGGAAGGCGCCCACTCCGCCGTCGGGAAGGCTGGCGGTGACGACGAGGACGTCGGCGCTGCCGCCGGCCAGCACGGGGTTCTTGCGTCCGGTGATGGTCCAGCCATCACCGGATTGTGTTGCACGGGTGGACAATTCGTCCAGTCCGCGCAGTCCCTTCTCGGCGTGGGCCAGCGCCAGCAACTTCTCGCCGCCGGCGACCTCGTCGAGCAGCGCGCGCTGTTCGTCGGAGCCGAGTTCGGCGATCAGGCCACCGGGGATCAGTGCTGCGGTCGCGACCGGCTCGGGCGCCAGGCGGCGGCCGATCTCGGTCATCACGACCATGATCTCGATCTGGCCGGACTCCTCGGGGTCGAAACCCAGTCCCAGGATGCCGATCTCGGCCAGCTGCCGCCAGACCTCGCGGCTCCAGCCGAGTTCGGAGTCGACGATCTTGTTGCGGCTCTCGGTGTCATACGCACGGGAGAACACCTCGCGAGCGGTGTCGCGCAGGAGTTCCTGTTCGTCGGTCAGGTCAAAGTTCATGGTCGGCCCTCTCCGGAATGCATGTCACAGTCCCAAGATCGTCGAGGAGATGATGGTGCGCTGGACCTCGTTGCTTCCGCCGTAGATCGAGGTCTTGCGGTAGTTCAGGTACTTCGGCGCGGCGTGCTGCGCCCAGAGCGGCGATTCGATGTCCGCACCGCCGTCGAACGGCAGTGCGTCCGGCCCGGCGACCTCCACCGCCAGTTCGGTGATCGCTTGCTGCAGCTGGCTCCCCAGCAGCTTCAGGATCGACGACGCCGGGTTCGGCTTGCCGGTGGCTTCGTCACCGCTGACCCGCAGCTGCGTGAGTTCCAGTGCCAGCAGCTCGTTTTCTATCTCGGCGACCTTGGCGGCGAACAGTGGATCCTCGAGCAGGCTGCCGGCGCCGACCTTGGTCTGCGACGCGTGCTCCTTGACGTCGGCGAGCCATAGTTTCGTGGTGCCGATCCGGGCGATGCCGGTGCGCTCGTTGGACAACAGGAACTTGGCGTAGCTCCAGCCCTGGTTCTCCTCGCCGACGAGTTGGTTGACGGGCACCCGGACGTCCTCGAAGAAGACTTCGTTGACCTCGTAGCTGCCGTCGATCAGCTTGATCGGCCGGATGGTGATGCCCGGGGTGTTCATCTCGACCAGGATGAACGAGATTCCGGCCTGCTTCTTCGGGGCGTCGGGGTTGGTGCGGGCCAGCACGAAAATCCAGTCGGCGTACTGGCCCAGCGTGGTCCAGGTCTTCTGCCCGTTGATGACGTACTCGTCGCCGTCGCGGATCGCGACGGTCCGCAGCGAGGCGAGGTCCGAACCGGCTTCCGGCTCGGAAAAGCCTTGGCACCACCAGATGTCGAGGTTCGCGGTCGGCGGCAGGAAGCGTTCCTTGACCTCTTGCGAGCCGAAGTGGGCGATCACCGGCCCGACCATGCTGGCGTTGAACGCCAGCGGCTCGGGCACGCACGCCATGCGCATCTCGTCGGCCCAGATCTGCCGTTGCAGTGGGGTCCAGTCCTTGCCACCCCATTCGACGGGCCAGTTCGGCACACCCAGGCCGGCCTTGTTCAGGATCCGCTGCGTCGCGATCGCGTCGTCCGGGAAGTTCAGGCTGTCGGTGCGCGCCCGTTCGCGGATATCGGCGGGGACCTGGGTGGTGAAGAACTCCCGCAAGTCGTCGCGGAACTTCGCGTCCTCGTCGCTCAGTGCCAGTTTCACGAGCGCAACCTCAATTCGTTGTTACTCGGCAGTATCCATGCACGTTATCGCAGCCCTACCAACCAGTGGGCAGGACCACCCGTTGACGGCGATTTGTGTCGGCGGAGCGACGCGTGATCAGCCCCGGAAGCCGGGCCCGCGCCTGCGCAGGTACCGCTCGAACTCGGCGGCGAGCGTGTCGCCGTCCACCTTCGACAACGCCTCGTTCATGTCCACGTCGGCGTCACCGCGCTGCTCGAGGGAGGCCACGTACTCGGCGATCTCCTCGTCGTCGGCGGTCATCTCGGTGACCGCCTGCTCCCACTCCTCGGCCTGGACCGGCAGGTCGGCCAGCGGCACCTCGATGTCCAGCACGTCTTCGACGCGGCGCAACAGCGCGACGGTGGCCTTCGGGTTGGGTGGCTGCGACACGTAGTGCGGAACCGCGGCCCAGAACGTCACCGCCGGGATGCCAGCGGCCACACAGGCGTCCTGGAACACTCCGGCGATACCCGTCGGGCCCTCGTAGCGGGTCTCCTCGAGGCCGAAGAATTTCGCCGATTCGGGGGAGTAAGCCGCGCCCGACACCGGGACCGGCCGGGTGTGCGGCGTGTCGGCCAGCAGGGCCCCGAGAATCACGACGGTATCCACGTTCAGCTTGTCGGCGATCGCCAGCAGTTCGGCGCAGAACGTGCGCCACCGCATATTGGGCTCAACCCCGTGCATCAGCACGATGTCGCGGTCCGACCCCGGTGGCCGGCAGTGCGATATCCGCATCGACGGCCACACCAGTTCGCGCGTCACACCGTCGACCTGTCGGATCACCGGGCGATTCACCTGGTAGTCGTAGTAGGCCTCGTCGTCGATCTCGATGAGCGTCTCGGCTTCCCAGATGGCATCGAGGTGCTCGAGCGCGTCACTGGCAGCGTCACCGGCGTCGTTCCAGCCTTCGAAAGCCGCGACAATGATCGTGTTCTGCAGTTCGGGCAGGTCCGGGCCTTTCGCTCCGCTGAAGTTCGACGGGGTCACGAGTTCAGCCTAAGGGGTGATCGGCCGCGATGAGCCGTCTCGGACCGACTGCCCCGGTGTGGCGAAATACCTGCGGCTGCAATCTGGTTAACCGCCCTATCGCGGCGTTGAGCTAGGCGTCCAGACGTCGATGAAGTGACGACGTAGACTTTTCTGGTCGAGAGGCGTTGCAACGGTTCTCCGGTCACGACCGGTATCCGCCACGCTCGGCAGAGTTAAGGACGCCTTCCGCTACGGAAGGAGTGCACGTGGACGCCGTCGAAAAGGCCGTCGAAAAGACCGCTGACAAGACCTTCGTGCCGAACATCCGCCCGGACTGCACCGACGCGCTGACGGCTGCTCTTGGCCAGCGAATCATGGTGATCGACGGCGCGATGGGCACGGCGATCCAGCGCGACCGGCCGGACGAGGCGGGCTACCGCGGCGAGCGGTTCATCGAGTGGCCGACCGCTCTTCAGGGCAACAACGACCTGCTCACGTTGACGCAGCCGCAGATCATCGAGGGCATCCACCGCGAGTACCTCGAGGCGGGCGCCGACATCCTGGAGACCAACACGTTCAACGCGAACGCGATCTCGCTCTCCGACTACGAGATGCACGAGCTTGCCTACGAGCTCAACTACGCCGGTGCGGCCCTGGCACGTAAGGCCGCCGACGAGTTCAGCACCCCGGAGAAGCCCCGCTACGTCGCCGGCGCCATCGGCCCGACGACGCGGACCGCGTCGATCTCGCCGGACGTCAACGACCCCGGCGCCCGCAACGTCTCCTACGACCAGCTGGTCGCCGCCTACCTCGAAGCTGCCAACGGCCTGGTCGACGGGGGTTCCGACCTGTTGATCATCGAGACGATCTTCGACTCGCTGAACGCGAAGGCGGCGGTGTTCGCCGTCGAGACGCTGTTCGAGGAGCGCGGACGCCGCTGGCCGCTGATCATCTCGGGCACCATCACCGACGCGTCGGGGCGGACGCTGTCCGGGCAGGTCACCGAAGCGTTCTGGAACGCGATCAGGCACGCCAAGCCGCTCGCGGTGGGACTCAACTGCGCCCTCGGCGCTCCGGAGATGAGGCCCTACATCGCCGAGGTGTCGCGGATCGCGGACACCTTCGTCTCCTGCTACCCGAACGCCGGTCTGCCCAACGCCTTCGGTGAGTACGACGAGTCGCCGGAGGCTCAGGCCGGCTACATCGCCGAGTTCGCCGAGGCCGGCCTGGTCAACCTGGTCGGTGGGTGCTGCGGCACCGCGCCGCCGCACATCGCCGAGATCGCCAAGGTCGTCGAGGGCAAACCGCCGCGCCCGCTGCCGGAGATCGAGGTGGCCACCCGGCTCTCGGGCCTGGAGCCGCTCAACATCACCGACGGCTCGCTGTTCGTGAACATCGGTGAGCGCACCAACATCACCGGCTCCGCCCGATTCCGCAACCTGATCAAGGCCGAGGACTACGACACCGCTCTGTCCGTCGCTCTGCAGCAGGTCGAGGTCGGTGCGCAGGTCATCGACATCAACATGGACGAAGGCATGATCGACGGCGTCGCCGCGATGGACCGGTTCACCAAGCTGATCGCGGCCGAACCGGACATCAGCCGCGTCCCGGTGATGATCGACTCCTCCAAGTGGGAGGTCATCGAGGCGGGCCTGAAGAACGTGCAGGGCAAGCCGATCGTCAACTCGATCTCCATGAAGGAGGGCGAGGAGAAGTTCATCCGCGAGGCACGGCTGTGCCGCAAGTACGGCGCCGCCGTCGTCGTGATGGCCTTCGACGAGCAGGGGCAGGCCGACAACCTGGAGCGCCGCATCCAGATCTGCGGGCGGGCCTACCGGATCCTCACCGAAGAGGTCGGCTTCCCGGCCGAGGACATCATCTTCGACCCGAACTGCTTCGCGCTGGCCACCGGTATCGAGGAGCACGCGACGTACGGGATCGACTTCATCGAGGCCTGCGCCTGGATCAAGGAGAACCTCCCCGGGGTGCACATCTCCGGCGGTATCTCGAACGTGTCGTTCTCGTTCCGCGGCAATAACCCTGTGCGCGAAGCGATTCACGCGGTGTTCCTGTTCCACGCCATCAAGGCCGGCCTGGACATGGGCATCGTCAACGCCGGTGCGTTGGTGCCCTACGACTCGATCGAGCCGGAGCTGCGGGACCGCATCGAGGACGTCGTCCTGAACCGTCGCGAGGACGCGGCCGAACGGCTCCTGGAGATCGCCGAGCGGTACAACAGCTCGGACGAAGGACCCGGCCACACGTCCGTTGCGGAGTGGCGATCTCTCCCGGTCCGCGAGCGGATCACGCACGCCCTCGTCAAGGGCATCGACGCCAACGTCGACGCCGATACCGAGGAACTGCGGGCCGAGATCGCCGCCGCGGGCGGGCGCCCGATCGAGGTGATCGAGGGCCCACTCATGGACGGTATGAACGTCGTCGGTGACCTCTTCGGCTCGGGCAAGATGTTCCTGCCCCAGGTCGTGAAGTCGGCCCGGGTGATGAAGAAGGCCGTTGCCTACTTGCTGCCGTACATCGAGGCGGAGAAAGAAGCGTCAGGAGACGCGACCGGTGCTGATCGGGGCACCAACGGCACGATCATCATGGCGACCGTGAAGGGCGACGTCCACGACATCGGTAAGAACATCGTCGGGGTCGTTCTGCAGTGCAACAACTACACGGTGATCGACCTCGGTGTGATGGTCCCCGCCCAGAAGATCCTGGACGCGGCCAAGGAGCACAACGCCGACATCATCGGGCTGTCCGGCCTGATCACTCCGTCGCTGGACGAGATGGTCAACTTCGCCGTCGAGATGGAACGCCAGGGGCTGGAGATCCCGCTGCTGATCGGCGGCGCGACCACCTCGCGCGCCCACACGGCGGTCAAGGTATCGCCGCGTCGTAGCGGCCCGGTGGTTTGGGTCAAGGACGCCTCCCGTTCGGTGCCGGTCGCTGCTGCGCTGCTCGACGACAGGCAGCGTCCAGCTCTGCTGGAGGCCACCGAGAAGGATTACGCCTCGCTTCGCGAACGGCACGCCCAGAAGAACGAGCGGCCGATGCTCACGCTGGAGAAGGCCCGCGCGAACCGGACGCCGGTCGAGTGGGACGGCTACACGCCGCCCGTGCCCGCCCAGGGCGTCGGCGTGCGCGAGTTTCTCGATTACGACCTCGCCGAGTTGCGCGAGTTCATCGACTGGCAGCCGTTCTTCAACGCCTGGGAGATGAAGGGCCGCTTCCCCGACATCCTCAACAACCCGGTCTCGGGCGAGACCGCCCGCAAGCTGTACGACGACGCCCAGGAGATGCTCGACACCCTGATCAAGGAGAAGTGGCTGACCGCCAACGGGGTGATCGGCTTCTTCCCGGCGAACGTCGTCGGTGACGATATCGAGGTCTACACCGACGAGTCTCGTACCGAGGTGCTGACCACGTTGCACAATCTGCGCCAGCAGGGCGAGCACCGCGACGGCATCCCGAACCGGAGTCTCGGCGACTACATCGCGCCGAAGTCCACCGGTTTGGCCGATTACGTCGGCGCTTTCGCCGTCACCGCGGGGCTCGGCGGCGCTGACAAGATCACGGAGTTCAAGTCGGCCAACGACGACTACAGCGCGATCCTGCTGGAGTCGATCGCCGACCGGCTGGCCGAGGCGTTCGCCGAACGGATGCATCAGCGAGTTCGCAAGGAGTTCTGGGGATATCAGCCCGATGAGCAGTTGGACAACAACGCGCTCATCGACGAGAAGTACGTGGGAATCCGGCCTGCCCCCGGTTACCCGGCCTGCCCGGAGCACACAGAGAAGGCGACGCTCTGGGAGCTGATGAACGTGAGCGCGCGGACCGGCATCGAGCTGACCGAGTCGATGGCGATGTGGCCCGGTGCCGCCGTCAGCGGCTGGTATTTCTCGCACCCGCAGTCGCAGTACTTCGTGGTGGGCCGGATGGCGCAGGACCAGGTCGCCGACTACGCGAGGCGCAAGGGCTGGACGCTGCAGGAGGCCGAGCGCTGGCTCGCCCCCAATCTCGGCTACAACCCCGAGGACTAACGCGCGGCACGGAAGTACAGCTTTCCGCGGAACTGCAGCAGCAGGGCGACGGTCGCCGTCCAACCGGTCTGGTGACTGGCGCCCAGGCCCCTTCCGGTGTCGCCGTCGAAGTACTCGTGGAACGGGACCAGGTCACGCCAGTGCGGGTCGGTTTGGAAATACTCGTTGTCGCCGAACACCGCTCGCCGGCCTTCCTCGTCGCGGACGAGCAGGCCGGTGAGCTGCCGGGCCAATCGGTCGGCGACTACGTGCAGCGACACCAGGTCGGTCGACCCTGCCGGGTCGGGAACGTGGTAGGTGTCGCCGAGGAACCGGGCGTAGGAGTTGAGTGCTTGCACCAGAAGGAAATTGGTCGGCAGCCAGACGGGCCCGCGCCAGTTGGAGTTTCCGCCGAACATCCGGCTGCGTGATTCGGCAGGCTGATAGTCGACGACGTAGTCCGCGCCGTCGGCGTGGTAGGTGTACGGGTGGTCGCGATGGTATCGCGACAGTGAGCGGATTCCGTTGGGGGAGAGGAACTGTTCGGGGTCCATGAGTCGTCGCAGGATCGCGCTGAGCCGGTCCTGGTGCACGACGCCGATCATGAGATGTGAACCGTCACCGCCGGCCATCACCAGCCGGACATCGTCGGCGGTGTGCTCGTAGGTCCGGGCCAGCGCTTCCAGGGAGTTCTCGATGGTGGTGGTCACCTCGGTCTCGCTGGTGGGAATGGCGATCGCCGCGAACAGCGGAACGATCGCCTGAATGGAGAACACTTCCAGCGATCTGCTTGTGCCGTCGGGCATCTCGATGACGTCGTGATAGAAGTTCGTGTCGTCGTTCCAGAAGCTGACCCGATAGGTGCCCTTCTCCAGTGCGTTGGCGACCAGCCAGGCATCCCACACCCAACGGCTGAACATGTCGGTGTAGCTCGGGTCCTCATTCGACAGTTCGATCGCCATCTCCAGCAGATGGAAGATCAGCGCGGCCATCCATGCGGTGCCGTCGACCTGCGCGAGTTCACCCCCGGTGGGTAGTGGCTCGTCGCGGTCGAACACGCCGATGTTGTCCATGCCGAGGAATCCGCCCCCGAACACGCCGCGGTTGGTGTCGTCCTTCTGGTTGAGCCACCACATGGCGTTGAGGGTGGCCGATCGGTAGGCGGTGGCCAGGAAATCCCAGTCGCCGACGCCGGTGCGAAGTTGGTCGAGTTGATAGATCTGCCAGGCAGCCCAGGCGTGGACGGGTGGGTTGGTATCGTCGAACTTCCATTCGTACGCTGGGATTTGGCCGTGCGGGTGTTGGGCGGTGGAATCGTGCAGCACCAGCACTTGTGCCTTGGCGAACTCGGGATCGATGAGCGCAACCGCGATGCAGTGGAACGCCAGGTCCCAGGCCGCGAACCAGGGGTACTCCCACGCGTCGGGCATCAGCATAACGTCATGTAAGGCGAAGTGTTGCCAGCCGTTGTTGCGGCCGGCCCAGCGCTCGCGTGGCGGTCGCGGCTGTTCCGGATCGCCTTTGAGCCAGCGCCGCACCGCGTAGTTGTAGAACTGCTTACACCACAGCAATCCGGCAAATGCCTGACGCTGGACCAGCCGTTCGTCGTCGCTCAGGTCTGGCGCCGCGACAGCGCGGTAGAACTCGTCGGCTTCGCGTTTGCGTTCCGCCAGCACGATATCGGCGCGACCTGGCTGGGTCTTGTCTGTGGTAGCGAAATGCACGGTGACGGTGAAGGTTTCGCCGGGCTGCAGGGTCGTCGAAACGTGGGCGGCAACCTTGCTGCCCTCGGCCGTGTCGACGGCATCGGAGATCCCGTTGACGACGTAGTCGTTGATGCCGTCCGTTGTGGTGGCCGATGCGTTGGCCGAGGCGAACAGCAGGCGATTGTTGGTCTCGTTCTCGCAGAACAACAATCGCGGAGCGTCCCCGCCCGACGTGGTGACCGTGAACCACCGCGGCCCGAGCTTCGAGTGCCAGGTGCGTGCCGCACCGTCACCGCAGGCGGTGATCCGCGGTCGCTGTTGGTCGGGGTCCCATGACCAGGTGTTGCGATACCAGAGCTGGGGAAGCACATGGATCGGTGCGGCGTCGGGCCCTCGGTTGGTCACCGTGATCCGGCAGTGGGCGTCCTCGGGGCTGCCCTTGGCGTACGCGATATCGACGTCGAAATAGCGTTGCTCGAGCCATTGTTGGCGCAACGCGTCGAACAACTCGTACTCGTCATCGTCGGGCCCGCGTTGCTGATTGGTGTGCAGCAGATCCTCATAGGGAAACGCGGCCTGCGGGTACTTGTAGACCATCGACGCGTAGGCATGGGTGGGCAGGTTGTCGGTGTAGAACCAATAGTCCTTGACGTCCTCGCCGTGGTTGCCCTCCTCGTTGGCCACCCCGTAGGGCCGCTCCTTGAGGACGGGGTCACGCCCGTTCCACAGCGCGATGCCAAGACAGATGGTCTGCTCGTCATCACACCAGCCCGCCAGGCCGTCCTCACTCCACCGGTACGCCCGGCTGTGGGCGTGGTCGAACGGGAAGTACGCCCAGGCATCGCCATCGGCGCTGTAGTCCTCCCGGACGGTGCCCCAAGCGCGCTCGCTCAGATAGGTTCCCCAGCGGCGCCACGGCGACGTTCCGGCGTTGGCCTCGTCGAGGCGTTTCTGCTCGGCTGTGCTCACTTCGTCGCTGGCAGCCAGGGCTGATGCCAGGCCGGGTAGCCGGCGACCAGTTTGTCGGCGCCCGCGGGTCCCCATGAGCCCGGCTGGTAGATCTCGACCGGCGGTGGAGATTCCAGGAGCGGCTCGACGACTCGCCAGGTCTCCTCGACGCCGTCCTCCCTGATGAACTGGCTGGAGTCGCCACGCATGGCATCCCCGAGAAGACGCTCATAGGGTTCGGGTGCGTCGGCCATTTCGTCGCCGAATACCAGCGACAGGTTGACGGCCCGGGTAGCGTCGGCACCACTTTCCTTGGCCTGCAACACCAGATCGACGCCGGCTGCGGGGTCGATCCGGAAGATCAGCTGGTTTTGCTCTTTGACCGGTTCGAGAAACGGCAGCGGCGGCGGCCGCTTGAAGATCACCCGAATCTCGGTGGCCCGCACCGGAAGAGACTTGCCTGCTCGGATGAAGAAGGGCACACCACACCAGCGCCAGTTGTCGATGTACAGCTTCAGCGCCGCGAAGGTTTCGGTCTGCGAACCGGGTGCCACACCCTCGACGTCCAGGTAACCGGCGTACTGGCCGCGCACGTAGTGACTGGGGTCGGCGGGCCGGATGCACTTGAACAGGTCGACCCGCTTGTCCCGGAACCCATCTGGTCCGCCGCTGGACGGTTCGCTGGCGATCAGTCCGATCAGCTGCAGCAGGTGATTCTGCACGACATCGCGCAGCGCTCCGACCGGGTCGTAGAAGTGACCGCGATCCTCGACGCCGAAATTCTCGGCCATCGTGATCTGCACGGCCTCGATCCGATCGCGATTCCACAGCGGCTCGATGATCGAGTTGGAGAACCGGATGTAGCGGATGTCCATCGCCGGTTCTTTGCCGAGGAAGTGGTCGATGCGGTAGATCTGCCACTCCTGCAGGTGGGCGCTCAGCTGATCGTTGAGTTCCTTGGCCGACGAAAGATCGTGCCCGAACGGCTTTTCCACCACGACCCTGGCATTTTCGGTCAGGCCGGCACCGGCAAGGCCGTCCACCACGCGCCCGAACAGGAACGGCGGAATCTCCAGATAGAAAACGGGATTCACCCGTCCGCTGATCGCCGCGGCCACCTTGTCGTAGGTCGCCGGGTCAGCGAAATCACCCGACACCATCGACAGCCGGGCCGAGAACCGGGCGAAGACGTCGTCGTCCACCGGTTCACCGGTGGTCTCGATGGCAGCCCTGGCGTGCTGCCGCAATGTGTCGACGGACCAATCGTCGAGCGCCACACCGACGATCGGGCAGTCGAGCAGGTTGCGGCGCTCGAGGCGGTACAGCGAGCGGAAGGTCATCTTCTTGGCCAGGTCTCCGGTGATGCCGAAGACCACTAGAACATCAGCGGCAGTGGGTCTTTGAGCGCTCACCGGCATCACTTCTTCTCCGCGTGGCCGCCGAATTCGCTGCGCATCGCCGAACATATCTGGTCGGTGAACTCGCCGAGCTGCCGCGACTGGAAGCGCTCGTAGAGCGATGTGGTGATCACCGGAGCAGGAACACCTTCATCCACGGCGGCGAGCACCGTCCACCGTCCTTCGCCGGAATCGGACACCCGCCCGGAGAACTGGTCGAGATTGGGCGACGCGGCGAACGCGTCCGCGATGAGGTCCACCAGCCACGATCCCACCACCGATCCGCGCCGCCAGACCTCGGCGACCTCGCCGACGTTGATGTCGTATTGGTAGGCCCACGGATCGCGCAGCGGGGTGGTCTCGGCGTCGACCACTCGATCGACCTTGCCGGCATTGGCATGTTTGATGATGCTCAACCCTTCGGCGATGGCCGCCATCATCCCGTACTCGACACCGTTGTGGACCATCTTCACGAAGTGGCCGGCGCCGTTGGGACCGCAGTGCAGGTAACCCTCGGGCGCGGTGCCGACGGCGTCCGCCGGCCGGCTCGGGGTGGGTTCGGCAGTACCGATGCCCGGTGCGATGGTCGTGAAGATCGGGTCGAGGCGGGTCACCACATCGGTCTCCCCGCCGATCATCAGACAGTAGCCGCGGTCCAGCCCCCACACGCCGCCACTGGTGCCGCAATCGACGTAGTGCAGACCGACCTCAGCGAGCTTCTGCGCCCGGGTGATGTCGTCGCGGTAATACGAGTTGCCGCCATCGATCACGGTGTCTCCGGGCGCCAGCAGCGGGACGAGCGCATCGAGCGTCGAGTCGACGATCGCGGCGGGCAACATCAGCCAGATGGCACGGGGGGCGTCGAGCTTGCCGACGAACTCCTCCAGGGTTGCGGCGCCGGTGGCACCCTCGGCTTCCAATTCGTTGACTGCGGCGGCGTTCACGTCGTAGACGACGCAACTGTGTCCGTCCCGCATCAGCCGTCGAACCAGGTTCGCGCCCATTCGTCCCAGGCCGACCATTCCGAGCTGCAGCGGTGTCGCACTGACCACTTTGTCCCCCTCGTGTGATGTGGTCGCCACCCTAGTCCAGCAAACTGGCTCTGATTCGAAGTCAACGCATGTTGCGTGGCACAATCGTGGGCGTGCGAGCGGTCTTGTGGGACATGGACGGCACCCTCGTCGACTCCGAAAAGCTGTGGGACGTCGCGATCAACGAGCTGTACACCCAGCACGGCCGGGTGCTGGCGCCCGAAGTCCGCGATGCCACGGTGGGCGGTTCGGCCGACGGCGTGATCCGCATCGTGTTCGACGATCTGGGTCTGGAGCCCGACCCTGAGCGGATGGCCGACGCTGCCGACTGGATGCACGACTACGTCGGTGAATTGTTCGCGACCGGGCTGCCGTGGTGTCCTGGCGCTCGCGAACTGCTCGACGCGCTCTTGGCCGCCGACGTCCCGATGGCACTGGTGACCAACACCCGCCGCAAGTTGACCGAGAACGCGCTGAATAGCATTGGCAGAGAATATTTCTCGGTCACCGTCTGCGCCGACGAGGTACCCGAGGGAAAGCCCGCACCAGACGTCTACCTGCGCGCCGCCGAATTGCTCGGCGTCAGCGCGGCTGATTGTCTGGCCGTCGAAGACTCGGTCACCGGGGCGGCGGCCGCCGAGGACGCCGGATGCGCGGTGTTGGTGGTGCCCAACGAGGTCAGGGTGCCCGCCACCCGCCGCCGGCACCAGGTGTCGTCGCTGTCCGAGGTGAGTATCCCGCGGCTGCGCAAGATCTATGCGGACCTGCAGCTCGGACTCGGCGAGCGCTCCGCGTAAACCGCTGCCCGATATCGCCCTGCCGCAGCCCTGACTGTGCAATCGTAGTTGCTACCAGGTTTCACAGTGCTGTGTGAAAGGACGCCTCATGGCCGGCCAAGGACCCACCAGCGACACACCCACGGGACTCGAGGATGCAGACTTCTCCTCGGGCGGTACGGCCATCCGAATCGCCTCGGTAGCCGCGCTCGGCGGTCTGCTCTTCGGCTATGACAGCGCGGTCATCAACGGGGCCGTTGCCTCCATCCGGAGCCACTTCGGCATCAACGACGCCTCACTCGGTTTCGCTGTCGCGTCGGCGTTGCTGGGCGCTGCTGTCGGCGCGATGACAGCCGGCCGGATAGCCGACCGGCTGGGCCGTATCGCCGTGATGAAGATCGCGGCAGTGCTGTTCCTCGTCAGTGCCATCGGCACCGGCCTGGCCACCAGCGTGTGGATGATCGTGCTGTTCCGCATCGTCGGCGGTCTCGGTGTCGGCGTGGCATCGGTGATCGCGCCCGCCTACATCGCTGAGACATCCCCGCCCCGGATTCGCGGCCGGCTGGGCTCGCTGCAGCAGCTGGCCATCGTGTCCGGCATCTTCCTGTCGCTGGCCATCGACTACGGGCTGGCGCAGCTCGCCGGCGGTGCCACCAAGGAATTGTGGCTGGGCATGGAGGCCTGGCGGTGGATGTTCCTGATGATGGCCCTGCCTGCGATCCTCTACGGCGTTCTGGCCTTCACCATTCCGGAGTCGCCGCGGTATCTGGTTGCCACACACAAGATTCCCGAAGCCCGCAAGGTGCTGTCGATGCTGTTGGGTGAGAAGAACCTCGAGATCACCATCAGCCGGATCCAGCAGACGCTGGAGCGCGAGGACAAGCCCTCGTGGCGGGATCTGAAAAAGCCGAACGGCGGGCTGTACGGCATCGTCTGGGTCGGCCTAGGGCTGTCGATCTTCCAACAGTTCGTCGGTATCAACGTGATCTTCTACTACTCGAATGTGCTGTGGGAGGCAGTCGGTTTCGGCGAGAGCGCGTCATTCATCATCACGGTGATCACGTCCGTCGTGAACATCCTGACCACCCTGATCGCCATCGCGCTGATCGACAAGATCGGGCGCAAGCCGCTTCTGCTGATCGGTTCGACCGGCATGGCGGTCACCCTGGCCACCATGGCCATCATCTTCGGCACCGCCACCCAGGTGAACGGCGCACCGCAGTTGGGTGATGTGACCGGGCCGATCGCGCTGATCGCCGCCAACCTGTTCGTGGTGGCGTTCGGCATGTCCTGGGGCCCGGTGGTGTGGGTGCTGCTCGGTGAGATGTTCCCCAACCGCATCCGCGCAGCCGCGCTCGGCCTGGCCGCGGCCGGACAATGGACGGCCAACTGGCTGATCACCGTCTCCTTCCCGACCCTGAGCCACAGCCTCGGCCTGGCATACGGCTTCTACGCGGTGTGCGCCATCCTGTCGGGACTGTTCGTGTGGAAGTGGGTCATGGAGACCAAGGGCGTCTCGCTCGAGGACATGCACGCCGAGCTGTTGCACGAGGACAAGTCCAAGGCCTGACTACGGAACGTCGGTGTACTGCCAGCTCACCCCGGTGTTCGAGAACGTGAAGCCCTTGCCGGTCTGCTCGCTCACGCACGAGACGCCGATCTTCTGCTGAGTGTTGCAGCGGAATCCGGCGGCCGCGAGGATCTTGTTGAACGGCAAGGTCTTCGCCGTCCCCGACGGTTGCTTGAACTGGTCGGCCGGCACTGAGGCGAACACGGGGTCGTCCTGAGTGCGCACCACGATCGAGTTGGGGGCGACGTTCTGCCCGGTGTCGTCGGTGATGGTCTGCGGCGCGCCCGTCACGCCGATGCGCCCGGTGCCGGTGCTCGACTGGCAGCCGGCCCAGGTACGCGGCACGATCACGCACCGCCAGCTGCCGCTCGGGCTGGTGAAGTAGTAGCCGGAACGGATGTCGTCGGTCCTGGTGTAATAGTCGAACGCATTGACCAGTTTGTCGTTGCTGGGCCGTGTCGAAGTCGTCGCAGGTCCGGGTGGAGCAGTTTGCTGGGTGGTATCGCTGGTGGTGACGATCGGGTTCGAGCAGGCGGTGAGCGCGAGGACGGCGACACCCGCGACCATCGTTGCCCGGCATCCTCGCACGAGACGCCAGAGTAGTCCCCGACCGGAAACCGCCGTGACGGCGCGTCGGCCCGCATGGAACAATCGCAGGCCGTGAAGACCTTCGAGGAGTTGTTCGCTGAACTGGGGGAGCGTGCCCGCACCCGCCCCGCCGGCAGCGCCACTGTCGCCGCACTGGATGCCGGCGTGCACACCCTCGGCAAGAAGATCATCGAAGAGGCCGGTGAAGTGTGGCTGGCCGCCGAGCACGAACCCGACGAGGCCCTGGCCGAGGAGATCAGCCAGCTGCTGTATTGGACCCAGGTGCTGATGGTCGCTCGCGGCCTGACTCTCGACGACATCTACCGGAAGCTTTAGGTGACTGCCATGTTGCGCGTTGCCGTCCCCAACAAAGGGGCGCTGTCCGAATCGGCCGCCGAGATCCTCTCGGAGGCCGGCTACCGGCGGCGCACCGACCCCAAGGATCTCACCGTCATCGACCCGGCCAACGGTGTCGAGTTCTTCTTCCTGCGGCCCAAGGACATCGCGATCTACGTCGGCTCCGGTCAGCTCGACTTCGGCATCACCGGCCGGGACCTGGCCGCCGAAGCCGACGCTCCGGTGGACGAGCGGCTGGCCCTCGGGTTCGGATCGTCCACGTTCCGCTACGCGGCGCCGGCCGGCCGGGATTGGACCATCGCGGATCTGGCAGGCAAGCGAATCGCCACCGCCTACCCGAATCTGGTCCGGAAAGACTTGGCCGGCAGGGGAATCGAGGCGACGGTCATCCGGCTGGACGGTGCCGTCGAGATCTCGATACAGCTGGGCGTGGCCGACGCGATCGCCGACGTGGTGGGGTCGGGGCGGACGCTGAGGCTGCACGATCTGGTGGCTTTCGGTGAGTCGCTGTGTGATTCGGAAGCGGTGCTGATCGAACGGGCCGGCAACGGTGACGATCCCAACCGCGCCGCGCGCGACCAATTGGCGGCGCGCGTACAGGGTGTGGTGTTCGGCCAGCAATATCTGATGCTCGACTACGACTGCCCGCGTTCGGTACTCGATCGCGCCACCGAGATCACGCCCGGCCTGGAGTCGCCGACCATCGCGCCGCTGGCCGATCCGGACTGGGTGGCGGTGCGCGCACTGGTGCCCCGGCGCGCGGTCAACGCGATCATGGACGAGCTCGCGGCCATCGGCGCCAAGGCGATTCTGGCTTCCGACATCAGGTTCTGCCGCTTCTGAAGTTGGCCCGGCCCGCGGCGCGACTGCGTGTTAGCGTCCCTCTAGTTGCCGCCGGCCCGGAGGACCGCCATGACGCACGTTCTCGTTCTGTTGTTGGCCCTGTCGATCGGTGTGATCGCCGGTCTACGCGCCCTGACCGCCCCCGCGGTGGTGGCCTGGGGAGCGTTTCTCGGCTGGATCGACGTCAGCAACAAATGGTCGGAGTGGGTGGCCCACCCGATCACCGTGACGGTGCTGACCGTGCTGTTGTTCGTGGAGCTTGTCACCGACCAGCTGCCCAAGACGCCCAGCCGCAAGAGCACACCACAGTTCTCGGCCCGCCTTCTGACCGGTGCGTTCGCCGGCGCGGTCATCGGCAGCGCCTTCTTTCACACCTTCAGCTCGATCGGAGCCGGGATCATCGGTGCCGTGCTGGGCACGATGGGCGGCTACGAGGCACGCTCGCGGCTGACGGCGGCCAACGGTGGTCGTGACCTGCCGGTGGCCCTGGCCGAGGATGTGATCGCGGTGGGCGGCGGTTTCCTGGTCGTTTATCTGACCAGCCTGCTGTGACGGCCCCACGGCGGGCAGGAGCGGAGCGACTCGGGAATGACTAAGTTCGACGCGATCGTCGTCGGCGCTGGGCAGGCAGGCCCGCCGCTGGCGGGCAGGCTGACCGCCGCAGGCCAGACCGTCGCGGTGATCGAACGCAAACTCGTCGGCGGAACATGCGTCAACTCCGGCTGTATCCCCACCAAGACCCTGGTGGCCAGCGCGCACACCGCGCACACCGCGCGCCGCGGCGCCGACTACGGGGTGTCCACCGGTGATGTGTCCGTCGACATGGCAAAGGTCAAGGCGCGCAAGGACGGGATCGTGCTCGGCGACCGCAGCGGCGTCGAGTCGTGGATCGAAGGGATGCCCGGCGCCACCCTGATTCGCGGCCACGCCCGCTTCGAGGATGCGCACACCATTCGCGTCGGCGACGAGGTGCTGCGGGCTGACCGGATCTTCCTCAATGTCGGCGGCCGGGCGGTGGTTCCTGACCTGCCGGGCCTGTCCGATATCGACTACTTGACCAATGTCGGCATCCTCGAACTCGACCAGCTGCCCGAGCATTTGGTCATCATCGGCGGCAGTTACATCGGGCTGGAATTCGCCCAGATGTATCGACGGTTCGGCGCTCGGGTCACTGTGCTCGAGCGGGGCCCGCGCCTGACGCCCCGCGAAGACGAGGACGTCTCGGCCGCGATCGAGGACATCCTCACGGCGGAAGGCATCACCGTCGTCACGGGGGCCGACGGGTTGCGATTCACCAAGCGGGACAAGGGCTTCGAGGTCATTGCCACCGACGGCGCAGTGCCTATCGCGGGCTCACACCTGCTGGTCGCGGTCGGTCGCCGACCCAACACCGACGACCTGGGCCTCGAGTTGGCCGGTGTCGAGGTCGACGGCCGTGGCTACGTCGTCGTCGACGATCAGTTGCGCACCAGTGTCGAGCACATCTGGGCGATGGGGGACTGCAACGGGAAGGGCGCGTTCACCCACACCTCCTGGAACGACTACGAGATCGTGGCCGCCAACCTGTTCGACAACGACCCGCGGCGGGTCAGTGACCGGGTGCCCACCTATGCCCTCTACATCGATCCGCCGCTGGGCCGCGCCGGGATGACGGTCCATCAGGTCCGTGCGTCGGGGCGGCGAGCACTGGTCGGCAATCGGCCGATGACCAGGGTCGGCCGGGCGGTGGAAAAGGGTGAGACACAAGGCTTTATGCAGATCGTCGTCGACGCGGAGACCGAGGAGATCCTCGGTGCGGCCATCCTCGGAGTCGGTGGTGACGAGATCATTCATTCGATCCTCGACATCATGTCGGCCAAGAAGCCTTACACCGCGATATCGCGCACCATGCACATCCACCCGACGGTCAGCGAGCTGGTGCCGACCATGCTGCAGGAGATGACCCCGCTCACCTAGCGGTCCTCGCCGCTGCCAGCCCGGCCAGGAGCTGTCCGGTCACTGTGGCGACGCGCTGCCCGAGGTGTTCGCAGGTGCGGAGGTCGGCTTCATGTACCGCCGAGGCGTCGGCGTCGACATCCGTGGAGGCCCCGGCGCCCAGCCAGAACCCGAGCCGGTTGAGATCGAATTCGCTTGCGCCGCTGGTATTCCACCCGGCCGTGAGGCCGAGGTTGACCCAGTGCATGTGGTGTTGGGCGGCGAACACCGCCAGCGCACTGAGGGTTTGCAGCTTGTCGCCGGCCTTGGAGCCCGAGTTGGTGAAACCGGCGCCGACCTTGTCGCGCCAGGTGCCCTCCATGCAGCGTCGGCCGGTGCGCTCGGCGAAGGCCTGGAAGCCCGCCGACACGTTGCCCATGTACGTCGGGCAGCCGAAGATGATGGCGTCGGCGGAATCGAGTACCGCCCAGTCCTCGTCGCCGACGGTGTCGACGGCGATCAGGTGCACTGCCGCCCCGGTTGATTCGGCGCCACGCCCGACGGCCTGTGCCAGGGTCGCGGTATGGCCGAAGCCTGAGTGGTAGGCCACCACAACCTGCGGTGTCACCATGCCTGTCCTCCATACGCGCTCTCGGCCACCTCGCGGTAGCGCTGCTGCCAGTCAGGTATCCCGTCCCCGGCCAGGTGGGCCTCCAGGCGATCCAGGTAGGCGTGAGTTCCCGGCCGAAAACCGTTGGCATTACGCACCCCGAGGCCGCGGTGGCTGAACCGCAGCAGGGTGCCCGGGGGATCGGAGTCGTCGGACCGCAGTTCGTAACGCACGACACCGGGTTCGACGATCCGCTGGTTCCACTCGTGCTCGAAGACGTGCGGCGGGTCCCAGACCAGGATGCGTCCGCTCATTCGTTTCTGGTCGGCGGGCATTGGTGGTGCGGCGGGCACCATCTCGATGGTCCCGCCTTCGCGGCCGTCGACCGTCGTGTCACCCATCCACTGGCCGCGTTCGACCGGATCGGTGATGGCCGCCCACACCCGCTCGATCGGGTGTGGCAATCGGCGCTCGAAAGTCAGTACCGCCCGGTCGTTTTCGATACTGATCCGGCCCTCGCGGGTCGTCATGAGTCCTCCTGGGCGGTGTCGTTCAGGTGTCGCTCGAGGGCATCGAGGTGGTTGGTCCAGAACTGGCGATAGCGCTCGATCCAGCCGTCGATCGCGACCAACCCGTCCGCGCGCAGCGCATAGATCCGGCGCTGGGCGTCAGGTCGCACCTCGACAAGCCCGACCTCACGCAGGATGCGAAGGTGCCGCGACACCGAGGGTTGGGTCAAATCCGGCAGTGCCGCAACGAGTTCACCGGCGGTGCGGTCGCCGGTCGCCAATGTGTCCAGCAGCACCCGGCGACTCGGCTCGGCGATCGCCTCAAAGACGTCCACTCGGCCAGTATTACACTTGGTGTATATAGATGCAAGCAAATACTAGCGGCGCTGCACCAGCAATGTCTGTGCCGATGTGCCGATGAACCCGTCGCGGTCGAAGAGTTCGGCGGTGGTCACTCCGATACCATCGGGGCCGATCGACCCGCGTGCGCGGACCGCAAAATCATCGCCCGCGGGCTGCCGGTGTAGGTGCACGGCGGTGTCGGTGTTCATGTAGATGAACTTCTGCGGATCGATCGCTGCGCCAATGCCATTGGCGGAATCGACCACCATCGCCAGGCGCTGCAGCGCGGTCGTCGGCTCATCGTCGACCAGGTTCGCGCCGGCCCTCATCCAATACACCTTGGCCCTATCAATCCCCGGGTCGCTCCGCTCCTGCCCGCCGGCGCTGGACTTGTTGTATTGCGGCCGCCACTGCACCGAATCGATGTAGCCCCCGGCGTCCTTCCAGTGCAGTTCCAGCGGTGCGGTCGGCCCCTCGATCAGCGGCGGGTAGCGGTTGGTGGCCGCGTCGGCGGTGTCCGAGGTGGCCAGTGCCCATGCGCTGACTCTGGCCACGGCGCGCGGTGGGCCGTCCCGGCGTTCGGCGGACATCTCGGCCGACAGCATCGCGATGCGGCTGCCCGGCCGGTCGACCCGGGCCTGCACCCGCACTTCGGTGACCGGGATGGCGCCCAGGATGTCCAGGGTCAGGCGTCCGATCCGCATGCCGTCGCTCAGAATCTCTTCGATGGCCTTGGTCAGCAACGCCAACGGCGGTGAGCCGTGCTGGATTTCGGGCGTCCAGTTGCTACGGGTGTGATCAGTGGACGAGAACAGCTGGGCATCGCCGTCGGTGCCCAGCCGGTGGTAGTAGAAGCTCACGCGGCAGGCTCGCCCAGCTTTTCGGGCCAGCCCGGGTAGGGCGGCGGTGTACCGCCGTAGGCTGGGCACAGCGCCTGATGGCTGCACCAGTTGCACAACTTCGACGGGTTGGGCCGGAAATCTCCTGTGGCGCCGGCGGATTGGATCGCCCGCCAGATCGCCATCAAGGTCTTCTCGAAGCGCAGCAGCTCGTCGAGCTCGGGGGTGTAGTCCAGCAGCTGGCCGTCGGCCAGGTAGATCAAGCGCAATCGGGTCGCCAGCACATCGCGCGAGCGCAACAGTGCGACCGCATAGAACTTCATCTGGAACAGCGCCTTGAACTCCGCCAGCGCCCGTGCCGCAGGCGGTGCCTTGCCGGTCTTGTAGTCGACGACCCGCAGCTCACCCGTGCCGGCGACGTCGATCCGGTCGACATAGCCGCGCAGCAGCGTGCCGTCGGCGAGTTCGACCTCGATGCGCTGCTCGCAGCTCTGCGGGTCGAACCGGGTCGGGTCTTCGAGCCGGTAGTAGCCGGTCAGCAAGGCCCGTGCCTCGGTCAGCAGCCCGCTGCGCTGCTCGTCGGTGAAGCCGTCGGCGAGATCGGGGTGCTCGGCCAGAACCCGGTCCCAGGCGGGATCGACCAGCGACAACGCCGTCTGCGGCCCGCGGTCCGCGGCCGGCATGCCGTAGAGCTGTTCGAGTGCCGCGTGTACCACCGAACCACGCAGCTGTGCGGTCGACGGCGGCTCCGGCAGCCGGTCGACAGCGCGGAAGCGATACAGCAGCGGGCACTGCTTGAAATCGGCGGCCCGCGACGGTGACAGCGCGGGCCGCGGGCGTTCCGCGGACGCGGCTTCCGTTTTTCCCGTCGCTTCGCTCGCCCCGGGTGACATAAGCCGAAGCCTAGGACGGCAGGCCGACAACCCGACGGCACATTCGCACGGCGAGTCCGTTATGGCAGGCTGAACGGCTGTGACCGACGACCCCGCCCTCCCGCGAAGGACCGGTCCCTTCGTCATCGGGGACCGTGTGCAGCTCACCGACCCCAAGGGCCGGCATTACACGATGCTCCTGAATCCGGGCAGCGAGTTCCACACCCACCGCGGGGCCATCGAACACGACGCGGTGATCGGCCTGCCGGAGGGCAGTGTGGTCAAGTCGACCAACGGCGACGCGTTCCTGGTGCTGCGGCCGCTGCTCATCGACTATGTGCTCTCGATGCCGCGCGGCGCCCAGGTCATCTACCCCAAGGATGCCGCCCAGATCGTCCATGAGGGCGATATCTTCCCCGGCGCCCGGGTCCTGGAGGCCGGCGCCGGTTCCGGGGCGCTGACGTGCTCCCTGCTGCGTGCGGTCGGTCCCGGCGGCCAGGTGATCTCGTATGAGGTGCGCGACGACCACGCCGTGCACGCCAAGCGCAACGTGGAGACGTTTTTCGGGCAGGATCCGGACAACTGGCGGCTGATCATCGGTGACATCGTCGACTCCGACCTTGCTGAGGCCTCCGTCGATCGGGTCGTGCTGGACATGCTGGCGCCCTGGGACGTGCTCGACACCGTGGCCCGGCTGTTGATCCCCGGCGGCGTTCTGATGGTCTACGTGGCGACCGTGACCCAGCTGTCCAAGACGGTTGAGACATTGCGCGAACAGCAGTGCTGGACCGAACCGCGAGCCTGGGAGTCGCTGCAGCGCGGCTGGAACGTCGTCGGCCTCGCGGTGCGTCCGCAGCACAACATGCGCGGCCACACGGCGTTCCTGATCTCGGCCCGCCGGCTTGCGCCGGGCACGGTCACGCCGACTCCGCTGCGCCGCAAGCGGCAGACCCCGGCTTGATCGCCGGTCTAGTCGTCGCTGCGATGTAGCCCGCGCCGCGCCGACAGCAGCTCGATCTCGGGACGCGCGGCCACCAAGCGTTCGGCGGCGTCGAGCACCTCGACGACATGTGCGCGATCGCCTGCCACCAGGGAAACGCCGATGCCGGCGCGTCGGTGCAGGTCGGGGGAGCCGGTCTCGGCGGCGGAGACCATGAATCGCCGCCGCAGTTCGGCGACGATCGGGCGCACCACGGCCCGCTTCTCCTTCAACGAGTGGACGTCACCGAGCAGGACGTCGCATTCCAGCCAGCCGATCCACATTCAGGGGGTCGGGGTCGGACTTGCGGGACTTGCCGGGCTGGCAGAAGTGCCGGGACTTGCGGGGCTGGTGGGGCTCGCGGGACTGGCACCGCCGCCTCTGGCATTGCCGAATGCCAGCAGCATGTTGGCCGTCTCCCGGGACAGCTGCCAGGCTCCCTTGTCCTGATGGAACTGCATCGGGAAGGTGAAGTTGCCTTGGTTGCCCGGATCCGGCGTGGTGATGTTGATCGACGCCAGTGCGTCGCCCGGCTGGCGATCCGACCACCGAATCTCGCTGGCGGTCAACGTCAGCGGGGTGAAACCGCCGTCGCGCAGGGCGGCCGCGAATTTGTCGATGGCCGCGGCATCGTCAGGCGTGGTGGATTCCACCAGCTGAAGCTTGTCGATGCCCTTGACCGCAGGATCGGCCATCCGATACAGGACATCGGTCAGCGCGTCGGGGCTCGGCAAGGCGGTCGCGGTGGGCTCCGGCGGAGCCAGTGCCGTGGACGACTGCTCGAACGGGCTTTGAGCCGATTTCGGCTCGGCGTGCTCAGAACTCCGAACAGGGGATGAGCCATCCAGTGGCGACTTAACCGGCGCCTTGCATCAGCGCCAGCGCCGACTGCTTGGTCAGCTGCCATCCGGTGGGACTGGGCCCCTGGATGAACT
>JAHFVD010000017.1:36781-59360 GCA_023264735.1 Mycobacterium sp.
GCTCAGAACTCCGAACAGGGGATGAGCCATCCAGTGGCGACTTAACCGGCGCCTTGCATCAGCGCCAGCGCCGACTGCTTGGTCAGCTGCCATCCGGTGGGACTGGGCCCCTGGATGAACTGGATGCTCTGGGTGGCGGTCTGACCGTTGGGCGCCGTCGCGGTGACGTTGGCCGTCGCGGTCGGGCCCGCCTCGTCGATGTCAGTGACGTTGAAGTTCAGCGGGAACAGGCCCTTGGCCGAGGCGTTGTTGAACGCCCGATCGGCGGCGATGCCCTCGAACCGGCCCAGTCCGAACTGGATGTAGGAGGCCTTGTTGCCGGAGAACGATCCACCGCCCTGAAGGCCGTTGAGGGTGTCGACCAGCTGGCCTTGGAGCTCAGGGGCCGGCGCCTGCGGCAATGGTGCGTCGAAGACGACCGGCTGCACCGCCGGCGCCACTGGCGAGCTAAATGCAACCGACGTCACACCGGCGGCGGCACCGCCGACGATCGCAGCGGCGGCAACGCCCGTGGCTAGCAGTTTTAAGGTCACGGCTGTCCTCTCGTTCGGCCCGACTCATCAGAAAGATTAACAGTGTTGCCAGAGTGTCGAAATTCCCCGAACGCACATGATCGAGGATGGGCCGGTAGCGTTGAGGTATCCGCCGCACCAACTCTCGGTGTGGGAGAGGAGCGCAACATGAGCGAGGCACAAGAACCCCAACTGTCTAGCGAGGATGCTGCCGAGCTGGAGGAGCTGCGCCGGGAGGCGTCGGTTCTTCGCGAGCAGCTGGAGAACGCCGTAGGACAGGGCAGCGCCCGCAGTGCTCGTGATGTGCATCAGCTCGAGGCCCGCATCGACTCGCTGGCTGCGCGTAACGCCAAGCTGATGGACACCCTCAAGGAGGCTCGTCAACAGCTGCTCGCGCTCCGTGAAGAGGTCGACCGGCTGGGTCAGCCGCCGAGCGGATACGGCGTTCTGTTGACCTCCCACGAGGACGACACCGTCGACGTATTCACCTCCGGTCGCAAGATGCGGCTCACCTGCTCTCCCAACATCGACGTCAAGTCGCTGAAGCAAGGTCAGACGGTCCGTCTCAACGAGGCCCTGACCGTCGTCGAGGCCGGCAACTACGAGTCCGTCGGCGAGATCAGCACATTGCGCGAAATCCTCGCCGACGGCCACCGCGCGCTCGTGGTCGGTCACGCCGACGAGGAACGCATCGTGTGGCTGGCCGAGCCCCTGGTCACCCAGGAAGATCTGCCGCCGGAACTCGCCGCCGGCCTGTCCGAGGCGGAGCTGAACCAGCGGCCTCGCAGGCTGCGCCCCGGCGACTCCCTGCTGGTCGACACCAAGGCCGGATATGCCTTCGAGCGCATCCCGAAGGCCGAGGTCGAGGATCTGGTGCTCGAAGAGGTGCCCGACGTCGCCTACCACGACATCGGCGGCCTGACCCGGCAGATCGAGCAGATCCGCGACGCCGTCGAACTGCCGTTCCTGCACAAGGAGCTGTACCGCGAGTACGCGCTGCGGCCGCCGAAGGGTGTGCTGCTCTACGGGCCGCCCGGTTGCGGTAAGACGTTGATCGCCAAGGCCGTTGCCAATTCGCTGGCCAAGAAGATGGCCGAGGTGCGTGGCGACGACGCTCGCGAGGCGAAGTCGTACTTCCTCAACATCAAGGGCCCGGAGCTGCTGAACAAATTCGTCGGTGAGACCGAACGGCACATCCGGCTGATCTTCCAGCGAGCCCGCGAAAAGGCTTCTGAGGGAACGCCGGTCATCGTGTTCTTCGACGAGATGGACTCGATCTTCCGCACCCGCGGCACCGGCGTGAGCTCGGACGTGGAGACGACGGTCGTGCCCCAGCTGCTCTCCGAGATCGACGGTGTGGAGGGCTTGGAGAACGTCATCGTGATCGGCGCATCCAACCGCGAGGACATGATCGACCCGGCGATCCTGCGGCCTGGCCGCCTGGACGTCAAGATCAAGATCGAGCGGCCGGATGCCGAAGCGGCACTGGACATCTTCAGCAAGTACCTCACCGAATCGCTGCCGGTGAACGCCGACGATCTGGCCGAATTCGGCGGTGATCGAGGGCTGTGCATCAGGGCGATGATCGAGAAGGTCGTCGACCGGATGTACGCCGAGATCGACGACAACCGGTTCCTGGAAGTCACCTACGCCAACGGTGACAAGGAAGTCATGTATTTCAAGGACTTCAACTCGGGCGCGATGATTCAGAACGTCGTCGACCGAGCCAAGAAGTACGCGATCAAGTCGGTCCTGGAAACCGGGCAGAAGGGTCTGCGGATCCAGCACCTGCTCGACTCGATCGTCGACGAATTCGCCGAGAACGAGGACCTGCCCAACACCACCAATCCGGATGACTGGGCACGGATCTCGGGCAAGAAGGGCGAGCGGATCGTCTACATCCGCACGTTGGTCACCGGCAAGAGCAGCAGTGCCAGCCGGGCCATCGACACCGAGAGCAACCTGGGCCAGTACCTCTAGCCGTACTGGCCCCAGGTCGCCTCGAGGTCAGTGCCCGCAGAGCTGCGAGGAAGCTGCGCTATAGAAGAACGCGGCGTCCTTGGGCTCGACGCCATCGGTGGTGTTGTCCGAGATGGTCTGCAACGTGGTCGCCTGCGGCACGCCGGCGGCGATGTCGCTGCAGATGTGCTGGCCCAGCGCCACCGCGGTGGCGACCGGCCCATGCCAGCCGTCGTTGGCCAGAGTCGTGATGAAGGAGTCCTGGTCCGCGGACGCCGGTGCGGCGAGCGCCATGCCAAGTCCCGCTGCGGCGATCGCGGTGATGACGAATTTCTTCATGTTGGTTTCCTTTGCCCCGAGATGCGCGCCTCTGCCGTTGCTGGCGGCGCCATATGGGCGCAGCTTAGGGGAAGAAACGCCTTACGGGAGCCATATCGTCGTGGCCGTCAATCCGTTACGGACTTCGCAAAGCTGATTCTCAGCTAGCTCAAAACTCCAGCGAATAACTGTTCGCCAAGTTGTCCTGGGTGACGTGCGCATCGCGGGTGGTGGTGTCCACACTGAGCCGCTCCGCCAGCAAGCGCGTTTCATAACGCCAGCCGTCGGGCAGGCTCAGGCGTTCGGCGAGGTCCGGCAAGCTGGCCAGGCTGAGACTGGGGTCGACTCCTTGGCTGTAGGTCTGCATGACCCACCGCTGCCCCTGCGGGTCGACGAGCTCGAAAACCGGTCGCCCGGCGTCGAAGTTGAACACCGTCTTGCGATCCACCTTGTTGACGCTGTACGGCGCGGGGCTCATCGACGACAGCTTGACCGTGGCCTGCCGCACCATCTCGATACCGCCGAATGTTTGGGTGTCCGGCTGACCCTGCGCGTCTTTCTCGATGCTGCTCATCAGCCAGTGTCGCGGGCCGTTCAGCAGTGCCGCGACCGCGCCGTGTTCCTTGGCGATCGCCTCGGCGTCGAGGTTGTCCCACAGTTCGGCGGGGCAGTCGTTGAGCGGGAAGCTGCAGTAAACGCTTGCCTCGGGGCCGTCCTCGGCGGCCGTCACCAACAGCACCTCTCCGTATCGCCGGTCGAATACGTCAGTGCGCTCGGTCATCGCGTGTCTCCATCTCCAGATATGCGTCGCGGCCTGCCAGGCTCACCGCGACGTCGGCGATCAACGGGTCGAAGAACCGCTGCCGGTACAACGGGTCGACGCTGGTGCTGACGGTGAAGTACAGCCCGGACAACACTGCCACGAACAGTGACGTGTGCACCACCGTTTGGGGTATCGGCACATGGATGCCGAACCACGTTCCGGCACACGGTGGTTGACCGACTGGGCAGGACGCTTCCGCGGACCACAGCACGGTCACGTCGTCGGGGATCGCGATCGTTCCCAGCGCCAGGAAGAACGCGAACAGCCCGGTGGTGAAGAACACCACCTGGATCGCCTGCGCGACGACCATCACCGCGACGACGTTCACCTGCTCGGCCACCGACAGCGGCGTGCGGGCCGGGTCGGATTCTCCGGCCAGCGGGGTGTCGGCGAGCAGCGTCGCGGTATCGCGCTGGCCGGACCGGTCGTCGCGCAGCGCCTTCACCTCGTCGCGAATGGTGACCACCATGAAGACGATTGCCACCAGCGAGAGGAAACCGATTGTCTGCCAGAGTCGTTCGCGGGTCATTCGGGCCGACAGCTGCCACAGCTCGCCGGTGAAATACACCACCACGGTCAGCATCAGCAGCGGCAACGCGCGGCTCATCAACGTTCCCAGCGCACCGAACTGAACCCAGGCAAACCGGAACGCCCACAACACAATCGAGCCGATGCCCAGGTACGTCAGCCACACCGCAAGCAGCGCGACGAGGCCGAAGCCGGCTACCTCGGCTGCCGTCAGGCCCGTCCAGCCGCGGTCGGCCAGCGGGAAGCCGATCACGAACAGCGCCATCACCACCAGCGCGGCGCTGCGCCGCCCGGCCTCACTGCGCGTCGTTCCGGCCTGGTGCAGCAGATACAAGATGAAGGGCGCGGCGGTCAGCACGACGGCCATGATCGCCAGCCGCAGCACGGTGCCGACTTCGGCACTGCCGTCGCTGAAATCGGCGATCAAGGCGGTCAGCGCGATCAGGGCGCCGATACCGCTGACCACCGGTGCCGAGCGCACGATCAGCGCCCGGGAGCGCACCCGGCGGGTCAGCACGAGCGGCAGCCCCCGGCCCAGAAACCACTCCTGGACTTCTCTGGTATCGGCGGCGCTCACGTCATCGGCTCCGGCGTGAGGAGCGGTACCGGTCGCGCGCCACCAATGTCAGACGCACGTTGTCCAGCAGCGGGTCGAGGAATTGGGAGCGGTATTCCTTGTCGGTCACCGCCTTTGCCGCCAGATACATGAAGGTGATGGCCGTCAGCATCATGGTCGTTTGAATCAGCGGGTCGGGAACGGGCAGCGTCATACCGAGGATGTGGCCGTCAGTGCTGCCGGCGCCGCGTGTCCAGGAGTCCAGCAGCGGTGGGCTCAGCACGATCAGACCGAGCACCAGGAAGATCGTGCCGGTGGCCAGCGCGACGGTCAGCACCTGACCCACTTGCGACGCGGCGACGACGAACACCACGTTGGCGCGTTCGGGCCGGGACAACGGATCGGCGCCGGGCTCGTCGGCAATGGCCTCAAACGGCGTGCCGGCCAGGCGTTCCTGATCCTCGAGCGCGGGTTCGGGCGCCTCGAGGATCGGGCGCACCCGCTCCATGGTGCTCGAGATCAGGAACGCCGAAGCAATCAGGAACAGGAAGCCGATCGCCAGCCACAGTCGCTCGCGGCTCACGATCGCCGCCATCAGCCAGACATATGTGTTGAAGAACACCAGGAAGGTGAGCAGCACGACCGGTAGCGCGCGGACGAACATGCCGCTGGCCAGCGCGAGGTTCGACATCGTGTCGCGCGCCGCCCAGCCCAGAATCGAGCCGAGGCCCGAGGCCGTGGCCACCAGGATGACGCCGATGGCGATCGCCGACACGACCAGATTCACGAACTCCCGTGGGCTGGGACCGCCGAAAATACATCCGAGGACGATCACCACCAGGCACACGTTGGCGGCCAGAACACGTTTCAGGGGGCTGTCGATCCGCGACACCAGCCAGCCGGCCAGGCCGGCCACCGGCAGCACCAGCACCACAATCGCAAGCAGGAATCCCTCGGTCACCGTCGGATGGCCGTCGATGTCGATGGTGTGCTTGCCCGACAACGCCACCACCAGAATGGAGTTCGCGGCCACCACCGCCAGACCGGCCAGCGCGGGAGCCGAGCGACCCCACACTCGCCGGATCAGGGCGCCGCGGCGTACCACGGCGGGAAGCCCTCGAACCAGAAACCACCGCTCTTCGGCATAGCGGTCGGGTGATGTCATCGTTGCGTGGCTCCGATGTGGAGACTCTTTCTACGGACGCGGTGGGTGAGGTCACCCTAGCGGGAAGTGGCCTTGTCCACGCGCGAGGCGCGCGACACCGCTTATCGCAGGCCCCGTAGGCTGGCGGCCATGCAACGGATCATTGGGACCGAGGTCGAATACGGCATCTCTTCGCCGTCCGATCCGACCGCCAATCCGATCCTGACCTCGACGCAGGCGGTGCTGGCATACGCTGCGGCCGCAGGCATTCAGCGAGCCAAGCGCACCCGGTGGGACTACGAGGTGGAGTCGCCGCTGCGCGACGCCAGGGGATTCGACCTCAGCCGGTCGTCGGGACCGCCGCCGGTGGTCGACGCCGACGAGGTCGGCGCCGCCAACATGATTCTGACCAACGGCGCCCGGCTTTACGTCGACCACGCCCACCCGGAGTACTCCGCTCCTGAGGTCACCGATCCGATGGACGCGGTGATCTGGGACAAGGCCGGCGAACGCGTGATGGAGGCCGCGGCCCGGCACGTCGCGAGCGTCCCCGGCGCGGCCAAGCTGCAGCTGTACAAGAACAACGTCGACGGCAAGGGCGCGTCCTACGGGTCGCACGAGAACTACCTGATGAGCCGGCAGACACCGTTCTCGGCGGTGATTTCCGGGCTGACGCCGTTCATGGTGTCGCGGCAGGTGGTGACCGGTTCCGGCCGGGTCGGCATCGGCCCTTCCGGCGACGAGCCCGGCTTTCAGCTGTCCCAGCGCGCCGACTACATCGAGGTCGAAGTCGGCCTGGAGACCACCCTCAAGCGGGGCATCATCAACACCCGCGACGAGCCGCACGCCGACGCCGACAAGTACCGCCGCCTGCACGTCATCATCGGCGATGCGAACCTGGCGGAGACCTCGACATATCTCAAGGTGGGCACCACTTCGCTGGTCCTCGATCTGATCGAGGAAGGGCACCAATACGGCCTGGACCTGTCGGATCTGGCGCTGGCCCGGCCGGTGCACGCGGTGCATGTGATCAGCCGCGACCCGTCGCTGCGGGCCACGGTGGCGCTGGCCGACGGCCGCGAGCTGACCGCGCTCGCCATGCAGCGCATCTACCTGGACCGAGTGGCCAAGCTGGTGGACGCCCGCGACCACGATCCGAGTGCCTCACTCGTCGTCGAAACCTGGGCGCACATCCTTGACCTGCTGGAACGCGATCCGATGGAGTGTGCCGAGCTGCTGGACTGGCCGGCCAAGCTGCGGCTTCTGGAAGGCTTCCGGCAGCGGGAGAACCTCGGCTGGTCAGCACCGCGACTGCATCTGGTCGACCTCCAGTACTCCGATGTGCGGCTCGACAAGGGCCTTTACAACCGCCTCGTGGCGCGCGGATCGATGAAACGGCTCGTCACCGAGCAACAGGTGATCGACGCCGTGGACAACCCGCCGACCGACACCAGGGCCTACTTCCGCGGGGAATGCCTGCGCCGGTTCGGCGCGGATATCGCGGCGGCGAGCTGGGACTCGGTGATCTTCGATCTCGGCGGCGATTCGCTGGTGCGGATTCCGACTCTCGAGCCGCTGCGGGGCAGCAAAGCCCACGTCGGTGCCTTGCTCGATTCGGTCGACAGCGCAGCGCAACTCGTGGAACAACTCACGACCTGACATTCGTTAGAGGGAGCAATACCGGTCTCGACCGGTAGTGTGAAGGAACCGGCGGCCCGTCCGAATGGCACGACACAGTCGCCGATAACGAGCAGGAGGCAGCGATGGCTCAAGAGCAGACCAAGCGCGGTGGCGGTGGCGGCGAGGACGACGACCTCTCTGGCAACGGTGCCGGCGGCCAGGAGCGTCGCGACAAGCTCGCCGAGGAGACCGACGATCTGCTGGACGAGATCGATGACGTCCTCGAGGAGAACGCTGAGGATTTCGTGCGCGCATATGTCCAAAAGGGCGGACAGTGACCTGGCCTTTTTCCGATCGCCTGGCCACTAGTTCACCCCTCACGGATCTCTCCTCGTTTTCCGACTTTCTGCGGCGGGAAGCTCCGCAACTGCTGCCGACCAGCACTGGCGCAACCGGCGCACTGCCCGGTGATGCGTTGCCGCACGGCACCACGATCGTTGCGCTGAAGTATCCGGGCGGTGTCCTGATCGCCGGTGATCGCCGCTCGACGCAAGGCAACATGATCGCCGGCCGCGACGTGCAGAAGGTGTACATCACCGACGACTACACGGCCACCGGCATCGCAGGTACCGCGGCCATCGCCGTCGAATTCGCCCGGCTGTACGCGGTCGAGCTGGAGCACTACGAGAAGGTCGAAGGCGTCCCGCTGACGTTCCCCGGCAAGGTGAACCGGCTCTCGACGATGGTGCGCGGCAATCTCGGTGCGGCACTGCAGGGATTCGTCGCACTGCCGCTGCTGGTGGGTTACGACCTCGGCGATTCGAACCCGATAGGGGCGGGACGGATCGTCTCGTTCGACGCCGCCGGCGGCTGGAACATCGAAGAAGAGGGCTACCAGTCGGTCGGCTCCGGTTCGATCTTCGCGAAGTCGTCGATCAAGAAGCTCTATTCCAGTGTCACCGATGCTGATTCGGCACTGCGGGCGGCCGTCGAGGCGCTCTACGACGCCGCCGACGACGATTCTGCGACGGGCGGCCCCGATCTGGTGCGCGGCATCTTCCCGACGGCTGTCACCATCGAGGCCGAAGGCGCGGCCGACGTACCCGAACAGCGGATCTCGGCGCTGGCGCGTGAGGTGATCGAAAAGCGTTCCAGGACAAATTCATTCGGGCCCGGCAGCGGCCCCAGCAACGAAGCACCGCGGGTGGACTAAGTGAGCTTCCCATATTTCATCTCGCCTGAGCAGGCGATGCGTGAGCGTTCCGAGCTCGCGCGCAAGGGCATTGCCCGGGGCCGCAGCGTGGTCGTGCTCGCCTACGACTCCGGCGTGCTATTCGTTGCGGAGAACCCGTCGCGGTCGCTGCAGAAGGTCAGTGAGCTCTACGACCGGGTCGGCTTCGCCGCCGTCGGCCGGTTCAACGAGTTCGACAACCTGCGTCGAGGCGGCATTCAGTTCGCCGACACCCGCGGCTACGCCTACGACCGTCGCGACGTGACGGGCCGTCAGCTCGCCAACGTCTACGCGCAGACCCTCGGCACGATCTTCACCGAGCAGGCCAAACCGTACGAGGTGGAACTGTGTGTGGCCGAGGTGGCCCATTACGGCGAAACGAAAGCCCCTGAGCTGTACCGCATCACCTACGACGGCTCGATCGCCGACGAACCGCATTTCGTGGTGATGGGCGGTACCACCGAACCGATCATCACCGCGCTCAAGGAGTCCTACTCCGAGAACCCCGCGCTCGGTGATGCGGTCCGGATCGCCATCGAGGCGTTGCGGGCGGGTATCAACGGCACGGGCAGTGCCGGCAGCAGCAGTAGTAGTAGCAGTGCCACGCCGGCCGCCGAACCGCGCGTGCTCGGCCCCGCCACGCTCGAGGTCGCCATCCTGGACGCCAAGCGGCCGCGGCGGGCGTTCCGGCGGATCACCGGCTCGGCGCTGGAAGCGCTTCTGCCCAAAGCGGACATCGCCCCAGCCGATGAGCCGGCCGCGGGAGAAGACTCCTGACCCAACTCGTCATCGGGGCCAGCGGCTTCCTCGGCTCGCATGTGACGCGCCAGCTGGTCGCCAGTGGCGCGGATGTCAGAGTGATGGTCCGCAAGTCCAGTTCGACGAAGGGCATCGACGACCTCGACGTCGAGGCGTTGCGCGCCGCGATGAGCGGCTGCGACGTCGTCTACTACTGCGTGGTCGACGCACGGATGTGGTTGCGCGACCCTGCCCCGCTGTTCCGGACCAACGTCGATGGCCTGCGTCACGTACTGGACGCCGCCGTCGAAACCGGGCAAAAAAGTTCGTCTTCACCAGCACCACAGGCACATTGGCGGTCAGCGACGGTACGCCGGTGACCGAGGACGACCCGCACAATTGGACCGGTGGCGGGCCCTACATCGAGGCCCGGGTGCAGGCCGAGGATCTGGTGCTGGATCTGCCCTTCGCGGTGGTCGGGCCGCGGATGGCGCAACTGATGTCACCGCTGGACTACAGCAAAGTCGAACGCGAGCTGGGCTAGGAAACCCGAGCCCATCGAGGAGTCGCTCCGCAGAGCCGCAAGGTTTTTCGTCGAGCGGGGCAACCCCTAGCGCTGTACTTCAGCGGCCGGCTCGTCGGTCTTCGGCAAGTAGGTGAATGATGTCCAGCACGTTTGCGCCGTCGAGTTCGACGCTCCTGTCGATGAGGTTGACGAATGTGTCGGCCAGGCCCTTGTCGTCGACACGTGCGGCCAGGATGCGTCCCAACTCTCGACCGGTGGATACCAGCTCGGCGGGGACAGGGGGCACGGGCGTCGCGCCGGCGGTGGGCTCGAGTGCGGTCGCCTTGGCAACGACGTATGTCACATCCAATACAAACCGCAGAACCCTGCTCCGGAGTTCCTTGTCTTCCTTCAGGATCCGGGTGATGTCCCGGCCCGCATCGACATCGAGTGCGTCGAGCGTCACCGCGATCGGCGAGTTCGGGAAGCGGCGGTGGAGGTTGCAGAGCGGAAAGTAGAGGATATTGGTTTCGGCGGAATCCTGCGATGGTTCCTCGGCAGACGAAACATGTTCGGTGAACAGCGAGTGCATGACCCGGGGTGGCGGGCCACTGGTGACCGGGGAGACTTCGCCACCCGCGTGTTGGCACGCTATGACGTCCCCCATGTCGTAGACCCTCATTCCATTTAGTTCACCGCCGACACAGGTGCCGATAGGCGTTGGTTCGATGGGCATTACGCCCCCCTTTCCGATTGTTGTGGTCAGCCGAGATTGTCGATGGCCCGTTGCGCCTGCTGGCGGCGGAATTCACCGAAGGTCGGGGGCAGTGGATTTACCAACACCTGCAGGCCCCCCTGCGCGGTGGTCAGGACATCGACGACGTCGACGTTGCCATCGCCCCTCTGGTCGATTCCGGTTGGAATGCCGGCGATGAAGATCGCCCCGTCAGGCACCTCCGGGTGCACCGGGTCAGCGCCGCCACGCCAGAATGAGGCTGCGATCCCGTTGTAGACGCCCGTCGCGATCCTGCCGCTGGCGATACCGCTCGCGCTCACCTTGTGCCAGTCCAACGCTGCGATAAGTGTTTTCGATGCTGGTGCGGTGAATGCGGGCAGCCAGACCAGACTGAAGCGGATCCGCATCGTGATGTCGAAATCGGTGTCAGGAAGCAATCCGTTGTCGCGGAATCCGTGCAGTGCGATCGTCACGAATCTCGGCGAGGAGGCCCAGAAGCCGTAACTCCACGGCGAGACCGTGGTGATCTCGGTCTGGGGATGCAGGCCCAAGCTCTGGCCGGCCCGGTGCAAGCCGTCGTCGACGAACTTGCGAAGCATTATCCGAAGTCGTTCGGGTGAAAGGTTGGCCGTCCCCGCCTCTTTCACACCGTCCTTGGTCTGGACGATCGCGCCGTTTTGGAACATCGACCAGGCCACCTTCGGATTGTCCGGCGGATATAGGCCGGGAACGTGATAGGTGTCAGCGACGGGATAGCCCAGTGGTCCGTTCTCCCATCCAGCCGCCGCCCACCTCGCTCGGACCATGCCGGTGACAAACATCGGACCCGTGTCGGGCGTCCAGTAGATCGAACCCTTCTCGAAGTGGTTGTAGCGACCGATTCCATCCGGCGTGCCCGTCTCGTCCGTAGTCGGCAGGCCAAGCTGCGCAACGCCGTTGTTGGCCTTGTACTTGGCCAGGATGTCCCCGTGAATCTCGTGGGCCCCGGTCTTTTCGCTGAAGTAGATGTAGTAGTCGGCATAACGGATCACGTAGCCGTCCCCGGCTACTCGCAGCGAACTCGTCGGGGCGCCAGCGGCGATAGCCGCGGCTTTACGTGTGATCTGTTTCTCGGCTTCCTCTTGTCGAAGCGCCTCCTGAAGCAGGCTGCCCACGTCGATGGCCGTCTTCACGCTGTCGGCGCGCAGCCACGGAGGCGAGTTCATCACCCGGACCCCAGCATGTAGGTCGATGTGATCGGAGCCTGCTCCGCCTTGGATCACGACCGGATCCTTGAACTCGCGCAAAGATGTTAGGTGCGTGCGCAATTCAGAGGCGGGGACTTCACGGAGCTGATCGCCGAGCCGTACCACTTCACCGAGCGCAGCGCCAAGCGCATCGTCGTCAGTCGCGGCAACGAGCTCGTTGGCCAGTGCGGTGCCGTCGTCGATGAGCCGGTCGGCTGTGACCGTGCTGTCCTGTTCGTGGATTGCCTGGGCGGCCAGCTGGCAGGCTTCGAGTATCCACTGAGTGAAGCGCTGCTTCAGCTCTGGCGAACTGTCGAGGACGGGAGCGAGAACGTCGTAGAAGGCGGTGTCGATGTTGTCCAAACTCCTGATGAGATCCGACCCACGGGCATCGTGTCGGATCGTGCGTAGCGGCATCGACAGCAGGCCAGCCACGACGTCCCCGTTTCCATCGAGCAGTGCCGTGATTGCGGTGCGTGTCAGGCGCGGGCGGCTACCGTCTCCTCGCGTGTTGTCATCGAGAGCGTCTCTCGACCAGCATGTTCCGTTTCGGACGCTGCTGTCGGTATCTGCGGTCATCGTGGTTCCCCTTGTTAGCCGGACCAGTCGATGATGGCTAGAGACTCACGTGGGCCGACAGAGTAACGGGCTACTCGAATCGCCGCCGGAGCCGTCGAGTAGTTCCTCCGGCGCTACCTGCTCACGCGTATGCGTTCGCGGTCGCCGGTGATGACCGCCAGCAGGTTGTGCCAGGCATCGGACGGCTCGTTGATGACGTCGCTGTGCGCCGACGGTCCCGCCATCGGAGCGCCCGTGAGGCGGCGTCCGGTGTCGAGGCGGATGACACCGGGCATCTCGTCCGGGTCGGCGCCGTGCGGCCCGAACGGGATGCCCTGCACCAGCTCGATCGGATCGCCGGGTGCAGTCATCGAGAAGCGCAACACCGCGGGGTTGCGGTTGTGCCAATCCGACGGATCATGAACGCCCACACCGGCTCCCGCCGCCTCGACGTAGACCACCCGATCGGCGGTCAGGCCGAACTCTTCGGCAGTGCCCAGGATCGACCCGCCGTAGGAGTGACCCAGGTAGGTCACCGGAATCGCCCCGGCCCGCCGTTCGACATCCTCGCTGAACGCCACCAGCCGCGGCGCCATCTGCAGGGCATAGTGGGGATCGGCCGCGTCAGTCACACCGCCGAGCAGCTCACCGGTCGGGAAATGCCCGCCGAGATAGCTGATCACGGCCACCTCACCACCGGATCCGCCGACGAATCGCCGTGCGGTCGCGACGTCGTCGGCCGATCCGTCAAACGTCGTGTTGAGTCCAGGCACCACTACCGCCAGCGCGTGTGCCCGGCCGAGGTCGCCGGATAGCTCGATGAGGGATTCCCGCTCGGGATCGAACGCCAGGATCTGTCGCGGCACCCGGCGGTCGCGGTCCACCGCATCGGGGACATCGGCCAGGAGGCCCTCGTAATACTCGATGCGGTCGCGGGCGTTGCGGTCGTGGGCGGCGATCGTTGCGGCGCGTAGCTCCGGATCGACCTGCAGTGTCGCCCATAGTCGTTCGGCGTCGGCCGGGTCCCGTACGGCCGCGACGGCCGCCCGCAACGTGACCTCCTCAGGGATGTCGAGCCTGCGGTGTTCATCGAGTATCGCGTTGGCGATGTTGATCCGGTTGGCCGCCATGCGCATGCCCCACGGAACACCATCGGTGTTGCCCACCTCGTGGGGCTTCTGTTCGATCAGCCGCTGTCGCTCGGCATCTGACATCGCCGCGATCTGGCCGGCGATGCTGTCCTGGCTCATCTGCGGCCAGCCGGCGACCGGATCGCCTGCGGCCGCGGCCGGCCGCACCGCTGCGGGGTCAGCAGATGCCGCGTCGAACGCCGCGTCGATCGCCTGTGCGGCTTCGGCGTCGGCCGCGCCGAGCGCGCTCAGCGTGCCCTTCAACACGCGAGTCAGCTCGGCCGCGCGCGCATCGAGCATCGCCCGGGCCGCCGAGTCGGACCCGCCGCTGCACGCCACCAACAGCGCCGAGGGTTCGGACGACGGCCCCACCGTCCCGTCGTCGGCGACCGGACAGCCTTCGGCGCGGGCATCGGCGAGCACGGCCAGCACCCGGTCCCGGCCGCGCCCGATGACGTCGGCGGCGTCCCGCGCTTCGGCACCGGCCAGGATCAGCGCCCGGCACATGCGGCGCAATCCGGTGGCGGTAGGGCCGATCGCGTGTCGGGCTGCGCCCGCGGTCGCCCCGGTGAAGACACCCGTGGTGCCGGCCATCGTGTCGTCGACCGTGTCGGCCTGGGCCTGCAGCCGGGCCGCGGCGCTGTCCCACTCGTCGGCCAGTTCGGTCAGTGCCTCCGGTCGCCAGGTGAGCACCTGCGCGACGTCCGGGAGGGTCACGGCGGGAGGAGTCGCTCGGCGCCGGTGTTGTCGGCGGTGGTCAGTTCGCCGACCGCGCGGCGGGCCGAGCAAACCCAATCCTGTACGGCCGTAGCGAGTCGGCGCACTTCAGCGGTGACTCGCTGGGGTGTGGCCAAACTGCCCAGCGCAGAACCGGGCAACGCCTCGAGACCGGGGATCGGGATGGCCGCAAGTTCGTCGGCCGCGCGGGTCAGACGCTCCACGAGCAGCCACAGTGTGGCGGTATCGACGGCGACCGGCTCGGGCACGGCTCATGCTGGCATGTCGGGTGGTTTGGCTTTCTCGGCGATCCACAGGCATTGAAGAATGCGTTTCGCGCACCGCTTGGCCACCACGGGCGCAAACGAACCAGTAGGCTCGGTGTCGTGCAGCGGAGAATCATGGGCATCGAAACCGAATTCGGTGTCACCTGCACGTTCCATGGCCATCGACGGCTCAGTCCGGACGAGGTAGCCCGGTATCTGTTCCGCCGGGTCGTGTCGTGGGGCCGCAGCTCGAACGTGTTCCTGCGCAACGGTGCGCGGTTGTACCTCGACGTGGGTAGCCACCCGGAGTACGCCACCGCCGAGTGCGACAACCTGGTGCAGCTGGTCACTCACGACCGCGCTGGTGAACGGGTACTGGAGGACCTGCTCATCGACGCCGAGCAGCGCCTGGCCGACGAAGGCATCGGCGGCGACATCTACCTGTTCAAGAACAACACCGATTCGGCCGGAAACTCCTACGGCTGCCACGAGAACTACCTGATCGTGCGCGCGGGAGAGTTCTCCCGGATTTCCGATGTGCTGCTGCCGTTCCTGGTCACCCGCCAGCTGATCTGCGGCGCCGGCAAGGTGTTGCAGACACCCAAGGCCGCCACGTTCTGCCTGTCGCAGCGCGCCGAGCACATCTGGGAAGGGGTGTCCAGCGCGACCACCCGCTCCCGCCCCATCATCAACACCCGCGACGAGCCGCACGCTGATGCCGAGAAGTACCGCCGGCTGCACGTGATCGTCGGCGACTCCAACATGTGCGAGTCCAGCACCATGCTGAAGGTCGGCACCGCCTCGCTGGTGCTCGAGATGATCGAGGCCGGTGTGGCGTTCCGCGATTTCTCGCTGGACAACCCGATCCGCGCCATCCGCGAGGTCAGCCACGACCTGACCGGCCGCCGGCCGGTCCGGCTGGCGGGCGGGCGGCAGGCCAGCGCCCTGGACATCCAGCGCGAGTACTTCGCCCGCGCGGTGGAGTACCTGCAGACCCGCGAGCCCAACACCCAGATCGACCAGGTCGTCGACCTGTGGGGCCGTCAGCTCGACGCCGTCGAGAGCCAGGACTTCGCGAAGGTGGACACCGAGATCGACTGGGTGATCAAGCGCAAGCTGTTCCAGCGCTACCAGGATCGCTACAGCATGGAGCTGTCCGACCCCAAGATCAGCCAACTCGACCTGGCCTACCACGACATCAAGCGCGGTCGCGGCGTGTTCGATCTGCTGCAGCGCAAGGGCCTGGCGACTCGGATCACCACCGACGAGGAGATCGAGGCGGCCGTCGACACGCCGCCGCAGACCACCCGGGCCAAGCTGCGCGGCGAGTTCATCAGCGCCGCCCAGGAAGCCGGGCGCGATTTCACCGTGGACTGGGTACATCTGAAGCTCAACGACCAGGCGCAGCGCACGGTGCTGTGCAAGGACCCATTCCGTTCGGTGGACGAGCGGGTCAAACGGCTCATCGCCAGCATGTGACGAGCGCGCCGCGCGAGCGGCGCGTCCATCCCGGCTAAGGTTTTCCGAGTGGCGACATCCAAGGTCGAGCGGTTGATGAATCTCGTCATCGCGCTGCTGTCCACCCACGGCTACATCACCGCAGAACGCATCCGCGCTAGTGTGGCCGGCTACGCCGACAGCCCCAGCGACGAAGCGTTCTCCCGGATGTTCGAACGCGACAAGAATGAGTTGCGCGATCTGGGCATCCCGCTGGAGACCGGGCGGGTGTCGGCGTTCGACGCAGCCGAGGGCTACCGCATCAACCGAGATGCGTACGCGCTGCCCGATATCGAGCTGACCGACGAAGAAGCGGGAGCCGTCGCGATCGCCACCCAGCTGTGGGAGTCTCCCGAGCTGATCACCGCGACTCAGGGCGCGCTGCTGAAATTGCGGGCCGCCGGCGTCGACGTCGACCCTGACGCCGCCGTCGCGATCACCACCGCCGCGGGACCGCCCGGGCTGCGCGGTTCGGAGGATGTGCTCGGAAACCTGTTGTCGGCCATCAATTCCGGTCAGGCCGTGCAGTTCCGGCACCGCTCCCTGCCTACCGATCCCTACACCGTTCGCACGGTGGAGCCGTGGGGCGTGGTCACCGACAAGGGTCGTTGGTATCTGGTCGGCCATGACCGGGATCGCGACGCCACCAGGACGTTTCGGCTGTCCCGTATCGGCGCCGACATCAAAACCGTTGGGGCGCCTGGATCGGTGATCCGGCCGGACGGCGTCGACCTGCGGGCCATCGTCGATCAGGTCATCGGCGAGACACCCAGCGGCGTGCAGGCCTCGGTGTGGGTGGCCGACGGCCGGGCAATGTCGTTGCGCCGCAACGGAAGAGCAGCAGGCGCACGCACCATCGGCGGTCGCGCCGGAGACGTCATCGAACTCGATATCGGCACCCGCGACCGGCTTGCCCGCGAGGTCGCGGGTTACGGGGCCGACGCCCTGGTGCTGGAACCGGCCGCATTGCGCGACGATGTGCTGGCGCGGCTGCGGGCGCAGGCGGGGGAGGGCGCATGACACCGGTGTCCACGCGGCTGGTGCGGCTGCTGAACATGGTGCCGTATCTCAAGGCCAACCCCAGCATCACCTACGCCGAGGCTGCCGCCGATCTCGGCGTGAGCCGCAAGCAACTCCAGCAGGACCTCGACCAGCTCTGGATGTGCGGGCTGCCGGGCTACGGACCGGGTGACCTGATCGACTTCGAGTTCTCCGGGGACACCATCAAGGTGACGTTCTCGGCGGGGATGGACGAGCCGCTGCGGCTGACCTCGCCGGAGGCCACCGGCCTGCTGGTCGCGCTGCGCGCGCTGATCGACATCCCCGGCGTGGTGGACCCGCAGGCCGCGCTGTCTGCGATCGCCAAGATCGAGTCGGCGGCGGGCACCGTCAGCCATCACCACACCCACGCCGTCGCCGCAGTGGAGGAGCGGGCGCCGATCGAAAGCGACACCGCTGCGGCGGTCCGCGCGGCGGTCCGCGACGGTCGCGCGCTGTCCATCGAGTACTACTCGGCCTCCCGGGATCAGTTGTCGAGCCGCGTCGTCGACCCCATCCGGGTGGTGCTCGTCGGCGACCACAGCTACTTGAACGCCTGGTCACGCGACGCCGACGGGGTACGCCTGTTCCGGTTCGACCGGATCGTCGAGGCGACCGTGCTCGACCAGGCCGCCGTCCCACCCGAGCCGGCCGTGCAGGCCCCGCCGGACACCTCGCTGTTCGACGCCGACCCGGCACTGCCCGCCGCGACCCTGCTGCTGGCCCCCGCGGCGTCCTGGATGCTCGAGTACTACCCGATGCGGATCCTCGAAGAGCTGCCCGACGGACATCACAAGGCCGTGATGACCTATGCCTCCGAGGAGTGGATGAGCCGGGTGCTGCTGGGATTCGGCGCCGATGTCCGGGTGCTGGAGCCCGAATCGCTGGTGGCCCGGGTACTTGAACGCGCGGCGGCGGCGCTGGCCGCGTACGCCGACCTCACCGGCTGACCTGCATCCCGGCTCGTCAGGGGGCCGCCTGCGGTAGCATCGAACCAACGTCTGGAGGTGACCAAATTGGGTGCTCTACAACCGTGGCACTGGCTGATTCTCATCGCCGTGGTCGTGCTGCTCTTTGGGTCGAAGAGGTTGCCTGACGCGGCCCGTTCGCTGGGCAAGTCGATGCGCATCTTCAAGTCAGAGGTCAAGGAGCTGCAGAGCGAGAGCAAGACGGACACACCCGTCACGCCCGCGCAGCCGCCGACCCAGGTTCAGTCCGAGCGCGTCGAGGCCCCGGTGACACCGCCGGCCCAGAGCCACACCGACGCCAAACCGGCCTGAACCCGACAACGACCAGGCGCTCGTGCGCCGTAGTTAGACGCTGCCGTGCACACCCCTAAATTTCTGTCGCGGCTCGACCCACGACAACGCCGCAGCCGCAAAAATCCCGACGGGACGATGTCCCTCGTCGACCACATCCGGGAGCTGCGGACCCGGCTGCTCATCTCGGTGGGAGCCGTCGCGCTCACCACGATCATCGGCTTCCTCTGGTACAGCCACGGCTTCTTCGGCGTGGAGAGCCTGGGTGAATGGCTGCGCGAGCCGTACTGTTCGCTGCCGCAGTCGGCCCGCGCCGATATCAGCGCCGACGGTGGCTGCCGGCTGCTGGCGACCGCGCCGTTCGACCAGTTCATGCTGCGGCTCAAGGTCGGCCTGACCGCGGGCATCGTGCTGGCCTGCCCGGTGTGGCTTCATCAGTTGTGGGCGTTCATCACTCCCGGCCTGTACCGCAACGAGCGCCGCTTCGCGTCGGTGTTCGTCTTCTTCGCCGCACTGCTGTTCGTGTCCGGCACCGTGCTGGCCTACTTCGTCCTGTCGAAGGCGCTGCACTTCCTGCTGACGGTCGGCAGCGATGTTCAGGTCACCGCGCTGTCCGGCGACCAGTACTTCGGCTTCCTGATCAACCTGCTGCTGATCTTTGGCGTCAGTTTCGAATTCCCGCTGCTGATCATCATGCTCAACCTGATCGGCATGCTGCCGTACGCCAAGCTCAAGTCGTGGCGCCGCGGCCTGATCTTCGGGGTGTTCGTCTTCGCCGCGTTCGCCACACCCGGCTCGGATCCGTTCTCGATGCTGGCCCTCGGCCTGGCGCTCACGGTGCTGCTGGAGTTCGCGATCCAGATCGCGCGCCTGAACGACCGGCGAAAAGCCAAGCGGGAAGCCCAGGCCGAGATTCCCGACGACCAGGCCGCACCCATCGAGGCGCCCACACCGGTAGCCGCCCCGACGACGTTCGCGGCACAGCATGACGACATCACCTAGGTCCGGCGGGCAAGGCTCCCAGCTCGCGGAGTTCTGCGAGCTGCTGACGTTTCGGCTCGATCCGTTCCAGTTGCAGGCGTGTGAGGCACTCGAACGCGGCCATGGCGTACTGGTGTGTGCGCCGACCGGTGCTGGCAAGACCGTCGTCGGCGAGTTCGCAGTGCACCTCGCACTGGCGGCGGGCCGAAAGTGCTTCTACACCACGCCGATCAAGGCACTGAGCAACCAGAAGCACAACGATCTGGTGCGCCGCTACGGGGCGGAGAACATCGGCCTGCTGACCGGCGACCAGTCGATCAACGGCGACGCACCGGTGGTGGTGATGACCACCGAGGTGCTGCGCAACATGCTGTACGCCGGATCTGATGCGTTGCACGGGCTTTCGCATGTCGTGATGGACGAGGTGCACTTCCTCGCCGACCGGATGCGCGGCGCGGTGTGGGAAGAGGTGATCCTGCACCTGTCCGAGGATGTACGCCTGGTCAGCCTGTCGGCGACGGTGAGCAATGCCGAGGAGTTCGGTGGCTGGATCCAGACCGTGCGTGGCGACACCACCGTCGTCGTCGACGAGCACCGGCCGGTGCCGCTGTGGCAGCACGTGCTGGTCGGCAAGCGGCTGTTCGACCTGTTCGACTATGACCGCGAGGGTAAACAACACCTCGTCGACCCGGACCTGATCCGGCACATCGCACATCGCCGTGAGGCCGAACGCCTGACCGATTGGGAGCCGCGCCGTCGCGGGCCAGGGCGCCAAGGTGGCCGATCGGGCCTGTACCGCCCGCCGGCACGCCCCGATGTGATCGCCTCGCTGGACCGTGAGGGGCTGCTGCCGGCCATCACGTTCATCTTCTCCCGCGCCGGCTGCGATGCCGCCGTCAAGCAGTGTCTGCGCAGTCCGCTGCGGCTGACCGACGACGAGGACCGCAAACGGATCGCCGAGGTGATCGACCGGCGCTGCGGCGATCTCGCCGACGCCGACCTGGCGGTGCTCGACTACTACGAGTGGCGTGAGGGCCTGTTGCGGGGGCTGGCGGCCCACCACGCCGGCATGCTGCCGGTCTTCCGGCACACCGTCGAGGAATTGTTCACCGCAGGCCTGGTCAAAGCGGTTTTCGCGACCGAGACGCTCGCGCTGGGCATCAACATGCCGGCGCGCACCGTCGTGCTGGAGAAGCTGGTCAAGTTCAACGGCGAACAGCACATGCCGCTGACGCCGGGGGAGTACACCCAGCTCACCGGGCGCGCCGGGCGGCGCGGGATCGACGTCGAGGGTCACGCCGTCGTGCTGTGGCACCCGGATACCGAGCCCGCCGAGGTCGCCGGGCTGGCGTCGACGCGAACGTTCCCGCTGAAGAGCTCGTTCGCGCCGTCGTACAACATGACGATCAACCTGGTGAACCAGATGGGACCCGAGCAGGCCCACCAACTGTTGGAGCGCTCCTTCGCGCAGTACCAGGCCGACCGGTCGGTGGTGGGGCTGGTCCGCGGTGTCGAGCGCGGAGAGAAGATGCTCGGCGACATCGCCGCCGAGCTGGACTGGGACCGCCGGGCCAATCCCGACCGCGAGCCGGCGATCCTCGACTACGTGCGGCTGCGCGCCAAGATCAGCGAGCGCGAACGCGCTCAATCCCGGGCGTCGCGGCTGCAGCGCAGGCAGGCGACCGCCGACGCGCTGGGGGCGTTGCGCAAAGGCGACATCATCAACATCAACCAGGGGCGCCGCGGCGGATTGGCCGTCGTGCTGGAAGCTGCCAACGACCCGTCCGACCCGCGCCCTCTGGTGCTGACCGAAAACCGTTGGGCTGGAAGGGTTTCCTCGGCCGATTTTGCTGGGCTGACGGCACCGCTAGGGTCGATGTCACTGCCCAAGCGGATCGAGCATCGCCAACCGAGAGTGCGCCGCGACCTGGCGTCAGCGTTGCTGTCGGCGTCAGCCGGGCTGATGGTGCCCTCGGCCCGTCGACGGCGTGGCGAGAACGACGAGCCGGCCGATATCGACCCGGAGCTGGCGTCGCTGCGTGAGGCGATGCGCAAGCACTCGGTGCATGGGCTGGCCGACCGGGAAGCCAAGGTGCGTATCGGTGAGCGCTATCTGCGGGTGGAACGCGACAACGAACAGATCCGCAACAAGGTCAGTGCCGCGACGAATTCACTGGCCCGCACGTTCGACCGAATCGTGGGGCTGCTGACCGAGCGCGGCTTTATTGAGGACACCGGCGGGCAGGAGCGAAGCGACTCGGGGATAGGCACAGGTGACGGCGACCCGCGGGTGACCGCCGATGGCCGGTTGCTCGCCCGGATCTACAGCGAGAGCGATCTCCTGGTCGCCGAATGCCTGCGCACGGGCATCTGGAAGGGGCTGGCACCCGCTGAACTGGCCGCGGTCCTCTCGGCGATGGTCTTCGAAACCCGGGGCAGCGACGGCCCGACCCCGGCACACGCCATCGAGATGCCCACCCCGAAGGTGCGGCGCGCCCTCGTCGAGACGCGGCGGCTGTCCGGACAGCTGCGCGCCGACGAGAATCGCCACCGGATCGCCCCGACCCGCGAGCCCGATGAGGGATTCGTCGCCGCCGTCTACCGCTGGGCGACGACCGGCGACCTGGCCGCCGCCCTGGCGGCCTCCGATGTCGCCGGTGGCGGTACGCCCTTGCCGGCGGGCGATTTTGTGCGGTGGTGCCGCCAGGTGCTCGACTTGCTCGACCAAGTGCGCAACGCCGGGCCGGAAGCGGGCCTGCGGAGCACCGCGAAACGTGCCATTGACGACATTCGGCGCGGCGTCGTCGCTGTTGATGGCGGGTAGGCTCGTGCAAACGCTACGGTGGGAGCGGCGAATCGCTACCAGATCAAGGAGAGACGATGAGCGGACCGCAGGGTTCTGACCCCAACCCCTGGCAGGGCCAGCCCGCCCAGGGTCAGGATCAGCCCGCCGCCGGCTCCGAGCAGCCCGCGGCGCCGGCCTGGCAGCAGCCGGAAGGCGCGACCCCGGCCTGGCAGCAGCCGACCAGCGAGCCGCCGGCCTGGCAGCCGCCCGCCTACACCCAGCCGCAGTACCCGCAGTACGGCCAGCAGCCGACGCAGGCGTACCCGCAGCCGCCCTACCAGGCTCCGACCGAATACAACCCCGGCGCCTACGGTCAGCCGCAGTACGGTCAACCCGCCCAGCCGGGCCAGTACGGTCAGCCGCAGTACGGCCAGTACCCGCAGCAACCGGGC
>JAHFVD010000017.1:59460-129971 GCA_023264735.1 Mycobacterium sp.
CCGCAGCAACCGGGCCAGTACCCGCAGCAGCCGGGCGACCCCAACCAGCCCGGGCAGTACGCGCCCTACCCACCCGGCGAAGATGGGGCCAAGAAGTCCTCGACCGCGATCTTCGCCGTCGTCGGCGTGCTGGCCGCGATCGTCGTCGCCGTCGTGCTGGTGCTCGGCTTCTGGAAGCCCGGCTTCTTCGTCACCACCAAGCTGGACATCGGCAAGGCCCAGGTGGGCGTGCAGCAGATCCTCACCGACGAGACCAACGGCTACGGTGCCAAGAACGTCAAGGACGTCAAGTGCAACAACGGTGCGAACCCCACGGTCAAGAAGGGTGACACCTTCACCTGCGAGGTGAGCATCGACGGCACCAAGCGCCAGGTGACGGTCACGTTCCAGGACGACAAGGGCACCTACGAGGTCGGCCGCCCGAAGTAGCCGCAGCAGCATTGAGATAGCGCTCACGCACGGTTCTGGTCGAACTTTTGCTGCGTGGTTGCTATCTCAATGCAAACTAGAGCGCGTCCAAGGCTTTCTGTAGGCGGCCGATCGACGAGCTGACGCCGTACGCGTGGGCCAGTTCGGCGACGCGGGCGGGGTCGGTGGCCGCCAGCGGCAGCCGGTCGTCGGCAGTGGAGAACTCCACGGGTGCATCCTTGGCCACCGCCACCACCGGCCCGGCTACCTCGATGTAATCGGTCGCGGCCAGCAGCTTGGCGCGAAAAGCCTTGGACAGCTTGGACTTCGGATCATGTGCCGCAGTCAGGATGTCGTCCAGTGACCCGTACTGCGCGAGCAGCGTGGCCGCCGTCTTCTCCCCGACACCGGGCACCCCGGGCAGCCCATCAGACGGATCACCGCGCAGCAGAGCCAATTCGGCATAGGCGGGCCCAGCCCGGTGGACCGGCACACCGTACTTCTCGGCGACCTCGGCCGGCCCGAACATCGTCGCATTCGACAGACCCCTGCCCAGATACAGCACCCGCACCGCCACCGGGTTATCGCCGACCAGCTGGAGCAGGTCGCGGTCGCCGCTGACCACCACGACGGGATCGCGCGTTTCGGCGACGGCCAGCGTGCCCAGCACATCATCAGCTTCGTACCCCTCGGCGCCCGCGGTGGCGATGCCGAAGGCATCGAGCAGCTCCATGATCATGTCGACCTGGTGGCTCAGCTCGTCCGGGGTTTCTTCCAAATCCGTTTCCCCGCTGGGCTTTTCCTCAGCGACACGGTGGGCCTTGTACGACGGGATCGCGTCGACGCGGAACTGCGGGCGCCAGTCCAGATCCAGGCAGACCGCAAGCCGGGCCGGGTGCTCCCTGGTGATCAGCGTCGCCACACTGTCGAGGAAGCCACGGACGGCGTTGACCTGCCGTCCGTCGGGCGCCTTGATGGACGAGGGGACGCCGAAGAACGAACGAAACCACATACTCGCGCCGTCGAGCAGCAACACCGGTGCAGACATGTCCGCCATCCTGCCAGTAGCGTTTTGGTATGTCGTTCGCCATCCCCGGACTGGCACACCGCAGCCGTGGATGCCCCGGGCTCAGTGGATCTGTGTTTCATCACCACGGCATCACCCGACGACGTCGCGGCCGGGTTGCGCGACGTCGGCGTGGCGATCACCGAGGGGAACGGTGCGCTGGGCCCGATGACGTCGTACTACTGCCGTGACCCCGAGGGCAATCTGGTCGAGATCGCGAGTTATCCAGCGCCGTAACGGAATACATACGATCCCGCGGTGATCGCTTTGTTGCCTGCGCCTTCGTCGAACATCGTGGCGCGCACCGCGATCGTGCCGTCGGCGCCGCGGATCGGCTCCGCGTCGACGTGGAACGGCCCGAACTTGCCCCGCGCCAGGAACATCACGTGTGAGCTGACTCCCTGCAACTGATCGGTGCCCACCGCGGCGGCTGCTGCATCGATGGCGGCGGTCTCCAGCACCACGAACTGCGGACCGATATGCAACGCGGCGTCCGGGGAGGCCACCTCGACCGACAGCTCCGGCAGCACCCACACTCCGTCGGGCCTGCGGGCGGCACCGAACACCTGCCACAAGGGCGGCAGGTCGGGGGAGTCGACGACCTCGATCGGGTTGAGCTCCATCTTCTCCAGCCCCTCGGGTGGGACGCCGATGCTGACACCCTGGCCCTCGTTGAGTGCCAGCACGCGAGAGGGGTTGTCGGCGTCCACGATCCGCGACCGGCTGTAGGACATCTGCCTGCCGCGTTTGAGGTCCTCGGACTGGATCTCGATGCGGCGGACGTCGCGGCCGGGATCGAGCACCTGGATGGAGATCACCACCGGGTTGGGCACCGCCTCGCGATCCGAGACGAGCCCGCTGTCCGGCGAGACGATGCCCAGCACCGCCAGGAACAGCCCACCGGTCGGATTGCGCATGTCGTGGCGGATCGTCACGGTGTCCTGTGCGCCCACATCCATCGACGAGTAGCTGCGGCCCAGGTAGCGGTAGCTGAGCAGCCCGCCCCAACGGCGGTTGAGTTCGGCGGCGTAGGCCGCGGGGTCGTCGGTGAGCTCACGGATGTCGCGCAGCATCGCGTCATCGTATGCCTGCAGCTAGCCTGGCTGGCATGACTCCAGCCAGTCGTTTCAGCAGCGATGTCTACGCCCGCCGGCTCGCCGCCGCAGCAGCCGCGGCCGCCGATGCCGGGCTGGCCGGTCTGGTGATCACCCCCGGCTACGACCTGCGCTACCTGGTCGGCTCGGCGGCCCAGACCTTCGAGCGGCTGACCGCACTGGTGGTGCCCGCTACCGGCCGGCCGATCATGGTGGTGCCGCGCCTGGAGCTGGCCTCGCTGAAGGACTCTGCTGTCGTCGACCTGGGACTGCTCGTGCAGGACTGGGTGGACGGTGAAAACCCCTACGACATCGTCGCTGTCGCCCTCGGCGGGCACGCCCGCGTCGCGGTGACCGACTCGATGCCCGCGCTGCACCTGCTGCCTCTGGCCGAACGATTCGGCTCGACGCCTGTGCTGGCCACCGACGTGCTGCGCTCACTGCGGATGGTCAAGGACCCGGCCGAGATCGACGCGCTGCGCAAGGCCGGCGCCGCGATCGACCGGGTGCACGCCCGGGTGCCCGAATTCCTCGTGCCCGGCCGCACCGAAGCCGACGTCGCCGACGATATCGCCAAAGCGATTGTGGCCGAAGGCCATTCCTCGGTGGCGTTCATCATCGTCGGCTCCGGACCGCACGGCGCCGACCCTCACCACGAATGCTCCGACCGGGTGCTTCAGGCCGGCGACATCGTCGTCGTCGACATCGGCGGCCCCTACGACCCCGGCTACAACTCCGACTGCACCCGCACCTACAGCCTCGGCGAGCCCACCCCCGAAATCGCCGAACAGTACGCGATATTGCAGCGTGCGCAGGCCGCCGCGGTCGCCGCGGTGCGCCCCGGCGTGACCGCCGAGCAGGTCGACGCCGCCGCCCGCGACGTGCTGGCCGACGCCGGGCTGGCCGAGTACTTCGTGCACCGCACCGGGCATGGGATCGGGCTCTCGGTCCACGAGGAGCCCTACATCGTCGCGGGCAACGATCTGCCGCTGACCGAGGGCATGGCGTTCTCCGTGGAGCCGGGCGTCTACTTCCCGGGCAAGTGGGGCGCCCGCATCGAGGACATCGTGATCGTGACCGCCGACGGTGCGCTGGCCGTCAACACCGGCCCGCACGAGCTGACAGTGGTGCCGGTCTAGCTCCTCGAGTGGTCGAGCAGCCCCGAGGAGCCCAGCACCCGGGTGACGTGCACCTCGATGACGACACGCTTCGGGTTGACGCGCGGGGTGCGGTAGCGCTGGGCGTAGCGCAGCTCGGCGTCACGGACTGCGGCCGGATCGCGGTTCACGCTGGCCGCGCCCTCGAGCGAGAGCCACCGGGCGCCGTCGACCTGGGACAGCACGCCGACGCCGGATCGCTCGGCATTGATCGCCTTCTGCGAGCCGTCGCTGGTGATGACCCGGGCGATGTGGGTCTTGGGATCGAAGGTGAAACCGACAGCCACCACGTGTGGTGAATTGTCCGCGCGCAGAGTTGTCAGCATTGCGAGGTGGCGTTCGGTGAGGAAGGCCAGCGCTTCGCTGGTGAGCCGGGTCGTTGAGTTGCCCATCGGCCTCCACGCTAGCGCAGTGAATAATCACAGCCGTGAATGACACGGGGGCCGGTCCGGTCGTGATCTTCGGCGGCCGCAGCGAGATCGGCGTCGAGGTCGCCGAGCGACTCGCGAACGGCGCCACCGTGGTGCTCGCCGCCCGGCGCGCCGACCAGCTCGAGGAGCAGGTCAGCGCGGTGCGCAAGGCGGGCGCGGCGGCCGTGCACACCGTCGAGTTCGACGCGGACGACCTGGCCTCGCACGGCCCGTTGGTGGACAAGCTGGTGGCCGAGCACGGCCCGATCGGTACCGCGGTGCTGGCGTTCGGGATCCTCGGGGACCAAACCCGCGCTGAAGCCGACGCCGACCATGCCGTCGCGGTCGTGCAGACCGACTACGTCGCCCAGGTCTGCCTACTGACGCACCTTTCCGCCGCGATGCGTGCGGCCGACCGGGGCGCGCTGGTGGTGTTCTCCTCGATCGCGGGCGTGCGCGGGCGTCGCGCCAATTACGTCTACGGCTCGGCCAAGGCCGGGCTCGACGCGTTCGCCAACGGGCTGGCCGACGCCCTGCACGGCAGCGGGGTGCGGCTGCTGATCGTGCGCCCCGGGTTCGTCATCGGGCGGATGACGCAGGGCATGGACCCCGCGCCACTGTCCAGCACGCCTGCCCAGGTGGCCGACGCGACGGTGCGCGCGCTGCGCAGGGGCCGCCGCAGCGTCTGGGTGCCCGCGCCGCTGGCGGTGCTGGCTTTCGCGTTTCGGATGACGCCGCAGTTCGTATGGCGGAGGATGCCGAGATGATATTCGTGGTCGGCATCGGTGCCGACGGCATGGCCGGGCTAACGCCGGCAGCAAGCGCTGAATTGCGTCGGGCCACAGTGGTTTACGGCTCGAAGCGTCAGCTCGATCTGCTCGATGACACCGTCACCGCCGATCGCCGCGAATGGGGCCGGCCGTTCCTGGCCGCGGTTGACTCGATCGGGGATGTCGATGGAGACGTACATGTGGTGGGCAGTGGTGACCCGATGCTGCACGGTATCGGCGCCAGCCTGGTGCGGCTGCACGGGGCCGAGAAGATTCGGGTGTTGCCGCATGTCTCGTCGGTCTCGCTGGCCTGCGCCCGGATGGGGTGGTCGGTGCAGGACACCGAGGTGATCAGCCTCGTCATGGCCAGCGTGCACACCGCGGTGCGTCGCGGGGGTCAGGCGGTGGTGCTGTCTCGCAACGCCAGCGCGACCGTCGAGCTGGCCCGCCTGCTCGTTGAAACCGGCCGCGGTGCGTCCGAATTCACCGTTCTGGAGCAGCTCGGCGGACCCGGCGAACGGATCCGGACTCGTCCCGCCCACTCCTGGGACGCCGCAGCCGCAGCCGACATCGACGACCTCAACGTGATCGCCATCCGCTACCTGCCCGACGAGCGAATCGGCTCGTCGTTACCCGACAACCTGTTTCTTCATGACGGGCAGATCACCAAACAGACCATCCGGGCAGTGACTCTCGCTGCGCTGGCCCCGCGGCCCGGCGAATACCTGTGGGACGTCGGCGCGGGATCGGGCAGCATCGCGGTCGAATGGTGCTGCAGTGCACCAGGGTGCCGCGCGGTGGCGTTCGAACGTGATGAGTCTCGTCGTCAGAACATCAGTCGCAACGCTGAGGCCTTCGGTGTTTCGATTGCGGTGGAATTCGACGCCCCGGAGATGTTCGACCACGTGCCTGTGCCGGACGTCATCTTCGTCGGCGGCGGGTTGACCAAGCCCGGCCTGCTGTCGGCCTGCTGGGAGCGGCTGCGCCCGGGCGGCCGGCTGGTCGCCAACGCCGTGACCGCGGAGTCCGAAGCGCTTCTGGTGGACTGGTATTCAAAGCTCGGCGGAGAGCTTCGAAAGTTCCAGCACTACCAGGGCGAGCCGCTCGGCGACTTCACCGGCTGGCGGCCCGCCATGCCGATCACGCAGTGGGTGGTGACCAAGCAGTGACCGTCTACTTCATCGGCGCCGGGCCGGGTGCGGCCGACCTCATCACCGTGCGCGGGCAGCGGCTGCTGCAACGCTGCCCGATGTGCCTGTACGCCGGCTCGATCATGCCCGAGGATCTGCTCGCGCTGTGCCCCGCGGATGCCAAGGTCATCGACACCGGTCCGCTGACTCTGGACCAGATCATCGCCGAACTGGCCGACGCCGACGCGGCCGGTCACGACGTGGCGCGGCTGCACTCCGGTGACCCATCGATCTACAGCGCGCTGGCCGAGCAGTGCCGCCGCCTTGACGCGCTCGGCATCTCCTACGAAATCGTGCCTGGTGTACCGGCATTCGCGGCCGCTGCCGCTGCCCTCGGGCGGGAACTCACCGTGCCCGGTGTGGCGCAGACGGTGACACTGAGTCGGGTCGCGACATTGTCGACCGCCATGCCCGAGGGTGAGGACCTGATCACGCTGAGCCGGCCGGGAGCGACGCTGGTGCTGCACCTGGCCGCGCACCGGATCGACGCGATCGTTCCGCAGTTGCTCGAGGGTGGCTACCGGTCGGACACGCCGGTTGCCGTCGTCGCCTTCGCCAGCTGGCCACAGGAGATTGTGTTGCGCGGCACGCTGGCCGATATCGCCGGGCAGATGCACGACGCGCAGATCACCAAGACCGCGGTGATCGTCGTCGGCGATGTCCTTGCCGCAGAAGGGTTCACCGACAGCTACCTGTATTCCTCGGGCCGCACCCGGGGAAGCCAGCACTGATGCGCATCCTGCTGCTGGGCGGCACCGGGGAGGCGCGGGCATTGGCGGCCCGGCTGCACCCGGACTACGACATCGTCAGCTCACTCGCGGGACGGGTGCCCGACCCGGCGCTCCCGGTCGGACCGGTTCGCATCGGCGGCTTCGGTGGCGTGCCGGGTCTGCGGGAGTGGCTGGCCGCCGATGAGATCGGTGCCGTCGTCGACGCCACCCATCCGTTCGCGGCGACGATGACCGCCCACGCCGCGCAGGTGTGCGCCGAACTGGGTATGCCGCATCTGGTGCTGTCCCGGCCTCCGTGGGACGCGGCAGGCGCCGTTCGGGTGGGCTCTGATGTCGAAGCCGCGCATGTCGTTGCCGACCAACACTATTCGCGGGTGTTCCTGACCACCGGGCGTTCCGGGGTAGGGCCGTTCACCTCGAGTCCTGCGTGGTTCCTGATCCGGGTGGTGACCCCGCCGGATGCCGTGGTGCTGCCGTGTAACCACGAGGTGTTGCTGTCTCGCGGCCCGTATGACTACGCCGACGAATGTGCCCTGTTGCGGGACAACCGAATCGACGTGCTGGTGACCAAGAATAGCGGGGGAGAGCTCACCGAGGCCAAGCTCAAGGCCGCGGCCGACCTGGGCATTGCCATTGTGATGATCGACCGGCCGCCGCTTCCGGCCGGGGTGGCGTCGGTGGGAACTGTGGATGAAGCAGTGACCTGGGTTGCTGGCCTCTAGCAGAGGAGTTCCTCGGGGTGATGGTAGTAGTTCACCCGGGTTTGTCCGTGGTCGAGGTGCGGAGGCGGAATCCATTCGGTCTTGTTGTCGCGTGTGCGTTTTCGGGTTATCCAGCCGGCGGGGCCGTCGTTGACCATGCGGTTGTCGCATCCACAGGCCAAGGTGAGTTCGTTGATATCAGTGTTGCCGCCGCGGGCGAAGTCGCGGGTGGCGTGGTGGACTTGGGTTTGGTAGGCAGGTGTCGCGCAATTGGGTTTGGTGCAGCCTTTGTCGATCGCGTAGAGGGCCAGCCGTTGTCCGGGACTCGCAGTGCGGCGGGTTCGTCCGTGGTAAAGCCGTATTTCTCTTGGTGATTCGAAGACGGTCAGGTAGGGGTGGGCGTACGAAGCCAACCGGATAACGGTCGGCATGGGCAGGTACGTGCCACCGCCGGTGTGGGCAAGCCCGGCCGCGGACGTCAGCTGCTCGAGGGTTGTGGTGACAACGATCGTGACGGGCAGTCCATTGTGCTGACCGAGCTGTCCTGAGGAGAGCATCGCCATGCACACGGTCTTCAGTGCATCGTGGGTGCGCTGTGCCGAAGTGCGCGAGTCATTTTCGATCTGCTCGCGCGTGGGGGTCCCGCCCACGCAAGGGGATTCATCGTCGGGGTTGCAGTAGCCGGGGGCGGCGAGTTTCGCGTTGGTGGCGTCCATGGCCGCCCGCATTTCCGGATCCACCCAGCCGGTGATCCTGCTCATGCCGTCGATCCGTTGCGGCCCGATGACGATCCCGCGTTTGCGGGCCTGGTCGCGCTCGTCGTCGAGACTGCCGTCTTGGTTGATCATGGCCATCAGCTGGTGAGCGAGTTTGCGCAGCCCTTCGGGAGTGAGTCCGCCGGCCAGCCCGCCGAGTTGGGCTTCGGCGTGCTCGCGGGTTGCGACGTCGACGGACGCGGGCAAGTGGTCCATGAATGATCGGATTACCGTCACATGGTCGGCGCCGATCTCGCCGCGGGATTGGGCGGCGGCAGTCGTGGGCAGTGTCGGTGGAAGTGCTTGTCCGGTCAGGGAATGCCGTGGTCCGAGCTCGGCTGCGTCGCTGATCCGCCGGGTGGCGTCGGCGCCGCTGATGGCGAGACGGTTGGTGAGTACGGCTCGCCAAGATTTGGCGCCCATAGTGATGGGAGTGGTCTGTGACTGCAGCTGAGTCAGGACGGTGTGTTCGACCGCGGGAAGCATCCGGCGCAGCCGCTCCACACGTTCGAGCACCGACAGAAGTTCGGGTGCAGTCACGGCATTCGCCGGATGTGCCGCCACTTTGTCCCAGGCGGTCAGCACATCGTCTAGCATCTCCAACACAATTCGAACATTAGTTCGATACCCTGACGGATTGGGCCGGATTGTGACTGCTGTGGCTAATGAGCCCAAAGAAATTTGTCAGGCCGGGTAGCGCCGCGGCGTGAACACCGTGTCGCCGTACCACTGCGTCTGCGACGAGCCGACGATCAGCAGGCACCGCATGTCGACATCGGCCGGATCGAGGTCGCCCAGCCGCACGATCTTCACCGACTCGCGCGGCCCGGCGATATCGCGCCCGATCACGACCGGGGTGCCCGGCTCGCGGTGCTCCAGCAGCAGGTCGCGCATGGCGGCGACCTGCCAGGTGCGGCTCTTCGATGCCGGGTTGTAGATCGCCAGCACCAGGTCCGCTTCGGCTGCCGCCGAGAGCCGGCCGGCGATGACGTCCCACGGCTTGAGCCGGTCGGACAGTGAGATCACCGCATAGTCGTGACCCAGCGGAGCACCGACCCGGCTGGCGACCGCCTGAGCGGCCGTCATCGCCGGGATCACCCGCACCGCGACATCCGGCCACTGTTTGGCCTCCTCGAGCACGGCGGTGGCCATCGCGAACACCCCGGGGTCACCCGAGGAAATCACCGCGACCGCGCGGCCCTGCTCGGCCAGCTCGCACGCCAGCCGTGCTCGCTCCGGTTCGTCGGTGTTATCGCTGGGGTGACGACGCTGACCGGGCTGCGTAGGCACCCGATCCAGGTACGGCCCGTAGCCGATCAGGTCGGTGGCCGCGGCCAGTTCCTGGCGGCTCTGCGGCGTCATCCAATCCACATCGCCCGGACCAAGACCCACCACCGCGACGCCGCCGGTGGCCGGCTTCACTCGACCGCTTCTGCCTAATGTCGACGGCCCTCCGGCTCCGCCCGGAAGGATCGCCAGCGAGAAGTACGGCACCCCGTCCGCGTCGACCTCGCCGGCCGGCAGCACTCGCTGTGCGTCGGTGCTGGCACGCTCGACGTAGAACGCCTCGTCGAGGCGGCCGGCCATCGAAAGTGCTTCCCGTACTTGGGGATACGAGCGGCCGAGCTTGAGTACCACCGCGGCGTCGGCATCGGCGAGGCGGCGGGCCAGCTCGCGTACCGGCATGGTTCCCGGCAGCACCGAGAGCACCTCGTCACCGGTCACCAGGGGAGTGGCGATCGCTGCCGAGGCCGCGCTCACCGACGTCACGCCAGGAATGATCACCGCGCTGAACCGCGCGGTGAGCCGGGTATGCATGTGCATGTAGGAGCTGTAGAACAGCGGATCACCCTCGGCCAGCAGTGCGACATCGCGCCCGGCGTCCAGGTGGACGGCGATACGTTCGGCCGACTCCCGGTAGAAGTCCTCCATGGCGCCCGCGTAGCCGCCCGCATGTTCGGTCGTCTCAGTGGTCACCGGGTAGACCAGGTGTTCCTCGATCTGGCCGGTCCGCAGGTAGGGCTCGGCGATGCGCCGCGCGATGCTGCGGCCGTGCCGCGCACTGTGATAGGCCACCACGTCGGCCGTACCGATGATCCGGGCGGCCTTGACCGTCACCAGCTCCGGATCACCGGGGCCGAGGCCGACGCCGTACAACGTCCCAATTTCCGCTGCCCGCGGGGGGTAGCCCGTCATTCCCGCTCGCTCGCGATCGCGTTCACCGCGGCGGCGGCCATGGCGCTGCCACCCCGGCGGCCTTGCACCACCAGGTACTCGATCCCGCGCGGCCGGTCGATCAGTTCCTGCTTGGACTGGGCCGAGCCGACGAACCCGACTGGTCCGCCGAGCACCGACACCGGCCCGGGTACTCCGCTGTCGACGAGCTCGAGCAGCCGGAACAGCGCGGTCGGTGCGTTGCCGATAGCCACGACCGCCCCGGCCAGCCGGTCCGCCCACAGCTCGACCCCGGCCGCTGAGCGGGTGTTCCCGCTGAGCTGGGCCAGCTCGGGCGCCCGCGGATCGGCCACCAGCGAGACCACTTCATTGCCTGCGGGCAGGCGGGCGGAGGTGATCCCCGCCGCGACCATCGACGAGTCACACAGAATCGGCGCCCCGGCCAGCAGGGCAGTGTGGGTCGCGGCGACCACGCCGGGCGTGAACGCCACATGCTCGGTGACGTCCACCTGACCGCAGGTGTGGATCAGCCGGACGACGACACGTGCCACGTCTTCGGGGAACGGCGTCAGATCGGCTTCGGCACGAATCGTCGCGAACGACTGCCGATAGATCTCGGCGGCGTCGCGGATGTAGTCGAGCACGCGATCACCCTACGACCTACCGCGGCGCTGGTCGGAACCCCTCTGCCGTGGCCACCAACACCTGCCCGGTCGGGGGGCTGCCGCACGCCCGCTCGCAGCCCACGTAGTGCACATGCCCGCTGGGCAGGCGCGCGGCTTCTTCCTTAACAACCCGGGTCGCCTCGGCCCGCACGTCGGCCTGCGACTTCTCACACCCGGGGCTGCCCACGCAGGCGCTGATATCCAGCCACGGCGAGTTGTCGTCGAACACCAGACCCATCGGAGCAAGGACCCGCAACGACGTATCGGCCACTCCGTCGGGCAGATCGCATACCAGCAACGCGCGCCACGGGGTGATGACCACGGGCGCATCGATGGCCGCGACGAACTCGGCCTGCCGTGCTGCCAGCACGCCCAGCGGGATGGCCCCACCCAGCGTCACCCTGCCGTCGTCCTGAGCGATCCAGCCGACCGGCGGGCGCAGCACCGGCGGGAACGTCGCTCCGGCCGGTGCGGTCGCGTCGAAATCCGATACCAGGGCCGACGGATCGGCCAATTCCGCTATCCGCCAAGACTTTCCACGGACCTCGGCGAACCGCCGGGCCACCGCCATCAGCGCGGCGACCACCCCGTCAGGCGGGAGCCGAACTCCGGTGTCGCGGCCGGCCAGCAGCAGCGCCACCCCGTCGGGCAACACGTGGGCGCCGACGTCGGCACTCAGGCCGGAGATATCGCCCCGGCCGTCGTCGATGCCGAACAGGAACCGGCCGGGGAGGCGCGCCAGGTCCGGGTCGGCCTGGATGGCGGCGTCCAACTCGGTCACCCACGGCCGCACGTCGGCCAGCCCGCCGACCCGGCCGGACAACGGGGACGCCACGATATTGCGCACTCGTTCATGGGTGGGTGACGGCAGCAACCCTGCCGCGGCCGCCGCCTCGGCAACAGCCGATGCATCCCGCACACCGCGCAGCTGCAGATTGCCCCGCACGGTCAGCTCCAACGTGCCGTTGCCGAACTCGGTCGCGGTGTGCGCCAGCGCTTCCAGCTGCGCGGCGGCGATCATCCCGCCCGGCAGTCGCAACCGGGCCAGCGCGCCGTCGGCGGCCTGGTGCACCTGCAGGGCACCGGGGCACGCGTCGTCGTCACGCATTCGCTCCACCCGTCCACCGTACGGGCGTATGTTCGGGCAATGGCGACGGCTGCCATCTACTTCGAGGTTCGTAGGCTCTAAGTGTCAGAGACCAAGGCGGGGAGAGTGCGGGTAGCCGCACTGGTCGCCTTGGTGCTGCTGCTCGGAGTGGCGCTTCGTGGGCAGCTGCCCGGGGTGCAACCGGCCAACCGCGCACAACCGGAAGGCCACACCGCGGGCCTGTGGGGAATGCTGGCCCTGGTGATCGCCTGCCTCCTGGTGATCATCGTGTCGATCGTGATGTCGCTTCGTGATCCGCGGCGTGCCAAACAGGCTGCGCGCTACGAGGTCCCGGGCGGTGGAAGCGGTGGCGGGCGACGCAGTTGGCGCTTCATACTCGTCACCCTCGCCGCGGTCCTGGGCTGGCTGCTCGTCGTCGTGCTGCTTGCCCAACTGCGGCTGCCGCCGCTTCAGGGCCGCGCGCCATCGACGCCGGTCACTCCACCGCCGGGCACCGCACCGCCCGGTCGCGGCGCCGTCCCGCCTCCACCGTCGCCGCAGCCGGGGGGCCCCAACCCGGTGTTCTGGTACGTCATGTTCGCCATGGCCGCCTTGCTGGTGGTCGTGATCGTCGGCATGGTGCTGCTCCGGATTCGCAACCGCCGCGATGCGGCCGCCACCCCGCCGATGGCAGATGCCGCTGAACGGGAACCGGCACCGACGGGTGCGGGATCGCTTGCCCTGGCGGCCGAACGGGGCCTGGCCGAGGTCGGCGACCTCAGCCGTGAACCGCGTGAGGCCATCATCGCCTGCTACGTGGCGATGGAACATGCGCTAGCCAGCGCTCCCGGTGCGGCACCGCAGGAATCGGACACTCCCTCGGAGGTATTGGCCCGCGCCGTCGAGCACGAAGCGATCCATGCCGGCAGCGCAACCGAACTCGTCACTCTGTTCGCCGAGGCCAGGTTCAGCATGCACGTGATGAACGAGGGGCACCGCGAAGCCGCCGAGCGGGCGCTTCGTCTCGTGCTCGACGAGCTGAGGAGCCCGGTGTGATCAGGCTGGTGGCCGGTGGGGTGTTCCTGGTCGCGGGTGCTGAGGTGCTGGCGTTGGTTCTGGCTGCCCGGCAATGGGTTCTGCCGATCGCGGGGCTGGCGGTCGCGGTGTTCCTTCTGGCTGCCCGGCTGAGTTTCGATGTGGCACAACATCGTTCGGCGGGTGAGGGGGCCGGTGACGATCCCGCAGAAACGTTGCGGCGCTGGAAGTCTCGTACCGAGTCGACGATTCAGTGGGCGGATTCGACCCGAGGCGACTGGGATCGGCACCTGCGGCCCCGGCTGGCGCGTGAGTTCGTGCTCGCTACCCGTCAGCGGGATCCGGTGGCATTACAGGCGACCGGGCGCATCATGTTCGGCGACGACCTCTGGGATTGGGTGGATCCCCACAACGTCACGCGCGAGCGCGGCCGCGAGCCCGGCCCCGGGTACGCGACCCTCGAGGAGATCCTGCGACGGATGGAAGACCTATGACGATGCCGGCCCCGGCGATGACGGCCTACTGCGAAGCGGTTCTCGACGAGCTTGAACGTGTGGTGGTCGGCAAACGCGCCGCGCTCACCCTGATCCTCACCACCGTGCTGGCCGGTGGACATGTGCTGATCGAAGACCTGCCCGGGATGGGCAAGACACTGATCGCGCGGTCGTTCGCCGCGGCGCTGGGGCTGCGTTTCACCCGGGTGCAGTTCACTCCCGACCTGCTGCCCGCCGACCTGCTCGGCTCGACCATCTATGACATGCAGTCCGGCCGTTTCGAATTCCGGCCCGGCCCCATCTTCACCAATCTGCTGATGGCCGACGAGATCAACCGAACCCCGCCCAAGACGCAGGCCGCGCTGCTGGAGGCGATGGCGGAGCGCCAGGTCAGCATCGACGGTGAAACCCACCCGCTGCCTTCCCCGTTCATCGTCCTTGCCACCGACAACCCGATCGAGTACGAGGGCACCTACCCGCTGCCGGAAGCTCAGCTCGACCGCTTTGCGGTCAAGGTCGCCCTGAACTACCTCTCCGAGGCCGAAGAGGCGTCGATGTTGCGTCGCCGCATCGAGCGAGGCTCGGCGGAGGCGACGATCAACCAGGTGGTGGATGCCAAAGACCTTCTGGCCATGCGGGAATCCGTGGAGCGAGTGTCGGTGCACGACGACGTCTTGCACTACGTCGTCTCCGTGGCGACGGCCACCCGCAGTCACCCGCAGGTGGCCGTCGGCGCCAGTCCGCGCGCCGAACTCGATCTGGTCCAACTGGCCCGCGCCCGCGCGCTGGTGTCGGGGCGGGACTACGTGATCCCCGAGGACGTCAAGACGCTGGCCGTGCCGGCGATCGCCCACCGGATCAGCTTGCGGCCAGAGATGTGGGTGCGCAGCGTGCACGGCTCCGACGTGGTCGAGCAACTGCTGAGGCGCCTGCCGGTACCGCGGGCGCGGGGTCAGGGACAGTGATGGAAGCCAGCCGCCAGACCGAGGCCGTATTGCGGTGGAGCGCATCGCCATTGACCCGGGCGATCGCCACGTGCGCAGGTGTCGCGCTTGCGGTGGCGGTGATCGGGGTGCGTTGGCAGCTGATCGCGTTCGTGGCGCCCATGCTCGGCGTGCTGGCCTCGATCGGTTGGCAGCGCAAACCGACGACCGTATCGGTGCTGGGCCGCCCCGCGATCACGCGGTGTTTCGAGAACGAGTGCGTGCAGTTACACGCCGAGCTCGCCGAGGCGTCGGCTGATGCGGTGGCGACTCTGAAACTCAGTGCGGTGCAGGGTCTGCAGATCGAGGTGATCGACGGCGATGACGCGGGCGCGACCGTGTCGGCCGAGGCGCCGCGCTGGGGCCGCTACCCGCTGCGCACCCAGGTCGAGGTCGTGGCGGCCGGCGGACTCCTCACCGGCACCGCGATCATCGACGCCGCCGACCTCTTCGTCTTCCCGGTCGCGCCCCCACAGCCGACGGGGATTCCGCGAACCGAACTGCCGGACCGGCTCGGCACCCACCTCACCCGGCATATCGGTCCCGGGGTCGAATTCGCCGATATCCGTCCCTACCTGCCCGGCGACCAACTCCGTGCCGTGAATTGGGCGGTCAGCGCCCGCCGCGGGAGCCTGCACGTCACCGAACGGCTGACCGACCGCGCCGCCGATGTGGTGGTGCTCGTCGATATGAGCGCGCAACCGGCCGGTCCAGCGACGGCGGCCACCGAGCGAGCGCTGCGCGGCGCCACCCAGGTGGTGCAGACCGCGCTGCGCAACGGTGACCGGGCCGGCATCGCCGGGCTCGGTGGCCGCCGGCCCCGCTGGCTCGGTGCCGACATCGGCCGTCGGCAGTTCTACCGGATCCTCGACGCCGCGCTCGGTGTGGGCAGCGAATATCAGGACACCGCTGGAACATTGGCGCCGCGGGCTGCCGTACCACCCGGTGCGGTCGTGGTCGGCTTCTCGACAATGCTCGACACCGAGTTCGCGCTTGCACTGATCGACCTGTGCAAGCGGGGGCATACTGTCGTGGCGGTCGACGTGCTGGAGGGCTGGCCGTTCGCCGACGGTGACGACGCGATCCTCGAACGGATGTGGGCGCTGCAGCGTTCGGCGATGTACCGCGACATGAAGGTGATCGGTGTCGACGTGGTGCACTGGCCCGCGGACGTCACGCTCGATCAGGCGATGAGCCTGGTGCCCGACCGAGCCCGGCGCCCGTCATGACGGCGCGGCGGCTGTTGGCGGCGGGCTTCGGCATCGTGATGGCCGGAGCCGCCGCGGTGGGCGCCGACGGCCGAGCGCTGGTCGCAGTCACGGTGGCCCTGATCGCCGTGCCGGCCGGGCTTTACCTGCGGGTCGCGGCCACCGTGGCCGTGCTCGCGGTGATCTGCGCCATCGCACTCACCGGGCCGCAACCGATGCTGGCCGCCGTATCGGGCGTGTGCGCGGCGGCGTACCTGGTGCTGGTGCACAGCACGGTGACGCGGCCGACGGCAGTGGGGATCGCCGGGTTCGCCGCGGTCGGAATCCTGGCGACCACGCTGCCGTCGGGACTGTCGTGGCTACCGCTGCTTGCTCCGGTGGCCGTCGTCGCCGCCGTCGGTGTTGTGCTGAGTCCGTTTCCGCGTGCCGACGACTAGCCGACCGGAACCGCCGCTGCGGCAACCACATCGGGGGACACCACGTCGGAGTAGTGCGACGCATCTCCGGCGACGACCCGGCTGGGCTGGCCATGCACATCGACCGGGACGTCACCGGCCAGGGTCACCCGGCTCAGGAAGCGGAGCTGGTCGTCATAGTCGGCCACCCCGTAGTGCTGGGTGGCGCGGTTGTCCCAGATCGCGATGTCGCCGAGCTGCCAGTTCCACCGCACGGTGTTCTCGAGCCGGATGATCCGGTTCTGCAACACGGTGAACAGGCTGGCCGACTCGCTGCTGCCCAAACCGACGAACCGCTTGACGAAGTGGCCCAACAGCAGGACCCGCCTGCCGGTCTCCGGGTGCACACGCACCACCGGATGCTCGGTCTCGTAGTAGGACGACTCGAATTCAGCTCGATAGTCCCGGGTTTCGTCACTGACCGTCTTTTCGACCTGCCCGCCCGAATAGTCGTAGAGGTTGGTGTGGGTGGCCCTCAGGTTCTCGGCGAGCGCGCGCAGCGCCTGCGGTAGCTGGTCGTAAGCGGCTTCGGTGTTGGCGAACACCGTGCTGCCGCCGTAGGTGGGCAGGGTGACTGCGCGCAACAGCGAGGCCTTGGGCACCCGATCGACGAACGTGACGTCAGAGTGCCAGGAGTTGGCCTGATCGAAGCGCGAATCGATCGGCAGGACGGTCTCGCCGCGCGACGTGACGGTCGGGTGCGCGATCGTCGGCACGCCCAAGAGGCGGGCGAAGGCCACCTGGCCGTCGTCATCGAGGTGATGCTGGTCGCGGAAGAAGATGACCTTGTGTTCCAGTAGTGCCGCGCGGATCGCGTCGACAATGTCGGGGTGCAGATCGCCGCCGAGGCGCACACCGGAGACCGCTGCGCCGATAGTGGCGCCGAGCTTCGAAACGTCGAGGGAGTTGGACATGACCTCGATGGTCTCGGGGCACCGCCATGCCGTACACCCTTGCGCTAGCCACGATCCGAATAGGGCGCGACGCTGGCCATACGGTACGAATGGTGGGTGCCTCCCACCGTTTTGCTGCTGTCGACGTCGGATACCGACCTGATCACCGCCCGTGCCAGCGGCGCGGACTACCGGTGGGCGAACCCGACACGGCTGATCGACGGTGAACTCGCCGAGCTGCTCGACGGCGCCGACCTGGTGGTGGTGCGCATCCTGGGCGGGTATCGGGCCTGGGAAGACGGTATCGACGCGGTGGTGGCCAGCGGACGCCCGGTCGTCGTCGTCAGCGGCGAGCAGGCCCCCGACGCCGACCTGATGGAGCGCTCCACGGTGCCGGCCGGAATCGCCGTGCAGACCCACATCTATCTGGCGCAGGGCGGTGTGGAGAACCTGCGCCAACTGCATGCGTTCCTGTCCGACACCGTGCTGATGACCGGATTCGGCTTCAACAAGCCGGCGCTCACCCCGGCCTGGGGCGTGCTGGAGCGGGCGACTGCGACTGCCGACGGGCCGACGATCGCGGTGCTGTACTACCGGGCCCAGCAGCTGGCCGGCAATACCACCTACATCGAGGCCCTGTCCGCCGCGATCGAACAGGCCGGTGGGCGCGCACTTCCGGTGTACTGCACCTCACTGCGGACGCCCGAGCCCGAACTGCTGGAACTGCTGGGCACCGCCGACGCCATGGTGGTCACCGTCCTGGCCGCAGGCGGAGCCCGCCCGGCGACCGCGGGGGCCGGCCACGACGACGACACGTGGAATGTCAAACACCTTGCCGCCCTAGATGTTCCAATCCTGCAAGGGTTGTGCCTGACCAGCTCACGGGAAACCTGGGCGGGTAACGACGATGGCCTGAGCCCGCTGGATGTCGCCACCCAGATCGCGGTGCCCGAGTTCGACGGGCGCATCATCACGGTCCCGTTCTCGTTCAAGGAGATCGACTCCGACGGCCTCATCTCGTATGTGCCTGACACCGAGCGGTGCGCCCGGGTGGCCGGCCTGGCCGTCAAACACGCGACCCTGCGCCGTGTCGCACCGGCGGATAAGAAACTGGCCCTGGTGTTCTCGGCCTACCCGACCAAACACTCGCGGATCGGCAACGCGGTCGGACTGGACACCCCGGCCAGTGCCGTCGCACTGCTGCACGCGTTGCGCGACGCCGGGTATCGCATCGGCGACATCCCCGGCATCGACGCCGGCGACGGTGACGCCCTGATGCATGCGCTGATCGAGCGGGGCGGCCAGGACCCCGAGTGGCTCACCGACGGCCAGCTGGCCGGCAACCCGATCCGGATCCCGGCCGCGCAGTACCGGGAGTGGTTCGCGACGCTGCCCGCCGAGCTGACCGAGGCGATGGTCGCGCACTGGGGTCCGCCGCCGGGGGAGTTGTTCGTCGACCGCAGCCGCGACCCCGACGGTGAGATCGTCGTCGCCGCAATCCAATCCGACAACATCGTGATCCTGGTCCAGCCGCCGCGCGGGTTCGGGGAGAACCCGGTGGCCATCTATCACGACCCCGATCTGCCCCCGAGCCACCACTACCTGGCGACCTATTTCTGGGTGCGGCACGGGTTCGGTGCGCATGCCGCAGTGCATCTAGGCAAGCACGGCAACCTGGAATGGTTGCCCGGTAAGACGGTCGGCATGTCGGCGGCCTGCGGCACCGACGCCGCGCTCGGTGATCTGCCGCTGATCTACCCGTTCCTGGTCAACGACCCGGGGGAGGGCACCCAGGCCAAGCGTCGCGCGCATGCCACCCTGGTCGACCACCTGATCCCGCCGATGGCGCGCGCCGAAAGCTACGGGGACATCGCGAGACTCGAACAGCTGCTCGACGAGCACGCCAACATCGCCGCGCTGGATCCGGGGAAGCTGCCTGCGATCCGCCAGCAGATCTGGACCCTGATGCGCGCGGCGAAGATGGACCACGATCTGGGCCTGGCCGAACGCCCCGAAGACGACTCCTTCGACGACATGCTGCTGCACGTCGACGGCTGGCTCTGCGAGATCAAGGACGTCCAGATTCGCGACGGCCTGCACATCCTGGGTGCCGCTCCGGCCGGTGAGGCCCAACTCGACCTGGTACTGGCGATCCTGCGAGCCCGTCAGCTCTTTGCCGGTGAACAGCATCTGCCCGGCCTGCGCCAGGCCCTCGGGCTCGCCGAGGACGGGACCGACGACCGGGTCACCGTCGACGAGGCTGAGCAACAGGCCCGTGCCCTGCTAGCTGGGCTGCAGGCCAGCGGGTGGGACGCCGGCCGCGTCGGTGAACTGACCGATGACGAGGGCGTCGCGGCGATCCTGCGCTTCGCGGCCACCGAGGTGGTGCCGCGCCTGGCCGGCACAGCCGCCGAGATCGACCAGGTGCTGCGCGCACTTGACGGCCGGTTCATCCCCGCCGGTCCGTCCGGTTCCCCGCTGCGGGGCCTGATCAACGTGCTGCCCACCGGGCGCAACTTCTACTCCGTCGACCCCAAGGCGGTCCCATCCCGGCTGGCCTGGGAAACCGGTGTGGCCATGGCGGATTCGCTACTGGCGCGCTACCGCACCGATCACGGCGACTGGCCGCGATCGGTCGGGCTGTCGGTGTGGGGCACCTCGGCGATGCGCACGTCGGGCGACGATATCGCCGAAGTCCTTGCGCTGCTGGGTGTCCGGCCGGTGTGGGACGACGCGTCCCGTCGCGTCGTCGACCTGGAGGCCATCTCCCTGGCCGAGCTGGACCGCCCCCGCATCGACGTCACCGTCCGGATCTCCGGGTTCTTCCGCGACGCTTTCCCGCACGTCGTGACGATGCTCGATGACGCGGTGCGCCTGGTTGCCGGGCTCGACGAGCCCGTCGAACAGAACTTCGTGCGCGCCCACGCCCAAGTCGACCTGGCCGAACACGGTGACGAAAGACGCTCCACCACACGTATTTTCGGCTCCAAACCGGGAACCTACGGTGCTGGTCTGTTGCAGCTGATCGACAGCCGCAACTGGCGCGACGACGCCGACCTCGCCGAGGTCTACACCGCGTGGGGCGGCTTCGCATACGGACGGGAACTCGACGGCAAACCTGCCGCCGACGACATGTCGATGCAGTACCGCCGAATCGTGGTGGCCGCCAAGAACACCGACTCCCGCGAACACGACATCGCCGACTCCGACGACTATTTCCAGTACCACGGCGGCATGGTCGCGACCGTGCGGGCGCTGACCGGCAAGGCGCCGGAGGCCTACATCGGCGACAACACCCGCCCCGACGCCGTGCGCACCCGCACCCTGTCCGAGGAGACCACCCGCGTTTTCCGGGCTCGTGTGGTCAATCCCCGGTGGATGGCCGCGATGCGCAGGCACGGCTACAAGGGCGCCTTCGAGATGGCCGCGACGGTGGACTACCTGTTCGGTTACGACGCCACCGCGGGTGTGATGGCCGACTGGATGTACGAACAATTGACCGAGAAGTACGTGCTGGACCCGGAGAACCGCAAGTTCATGGACGAGTCCAATCCCTGGGCGCTGCACGGGATGTCGGAGCGGCTGCTCGAGGCAGTCGGGCGCGGCATGTGGGAGAACCCGGACCCGGCCACGTTGGACGGGCTGCGGCAGGTGCTTCTCGAAACTGAGGGCGACCTCGAAGCACGCTAAGTTGGCTCTATGGCACTCACCTTCGCGGACGTCGTCCAGGCGAAATACATCACGCTGACCACGTTCACCAAGGACGGCCGGCCCAAGCCCACCGCGGTCTGGGTGGTCCCCGAGGGCAACACCGCTCTGGTGATCAGTGAAAAGAACGCGTGGAAGGTCAAGCGCATCCGCAACACCCCACGGGTGACGGTGGCGATCTGCGATATGCGCGGCAACGTCCGCAGCGATGCCGTGGAGGGCGTCGCGAGTGTCCTCGACGAATCCCAGACCGAGCGCGTCTATCAGGCGATCGGCAAGCGCTACGGGATCGTCGGCCGTGTCTTCAACTTCTTCAGCAAGCTTCGTGGCGGCACCAAGCGCACGATCGGCCTGGAACTGCGAGCCGCCTGAAGCCGATGCTTCAAAGACGGCTAACGGGAACAGTCACGCATGGCTAATACGGTGCTGCCCCGGCGGTATCGACAAGGTGCACGTCGCTCTGGAGATCACCCCGCACTAGAACTCACAGGCTCTTATCAGGCTCACCGGAACCGGGGGCCGAGCCGGCTCGTTGCCAATACATGGTGATGCGGACGTTCTTTCTCTACGTCTTGGTCGAGCTCGCGGTTCTGGTCGCGCTGACCTGGTCTCTCGGTATCGGGTGGACGTTGCTCATCCTGCTGGCCACCTCGGTGGTCGGCGTTGCGCTGGCCGGTTCCCAGGTCAAGCGCCAGATTCTGCGCCTGCAGCGCACCCGCACCGACCCGCAGGGTGCTGTGGCCGACAGCATGCTCGTCGCGCTCGGCACCGTCGGAGTGTTCATCCCCGGCCTGGTCAGCACCGCGCTCGGCGCGTTGATGCTGCTGCCGCCGACGCGCAGCGTGGTGCGTCCGGTCGCCGGAATGCTGCTGACCCGCGGCATCGCCCGCCGGGTCACCGTCGTGAACCTGACCGCACCGGGCTCTCCCGGGCGCGGCGACTACATCGACGGTGAGGTGGTGGAGCAGGACGGGTACGTTTCGGGCCCCATCCACGATGCCAACATCGTTCCGCGCTCGACGGCCTACCGCGAGTTCTGACCCCATGCGCTGGCCCCGCCAGCCCGGGGCAGACTGATCCACCGTGACCACACTGCTGCTGGGCGGGCGCATCCACAGCCCGTCGCATCCGGATGCCACCGCGATGGCGGTCCGCGATGGCGTTGTCGCCTGGCTCGGCAGTGACGACATCGGCCGTTCACAGTTCGGTGATGCGCAGGTCGTCGATCTGCAGGGTGCCTTCGTGTCGCCCGCGTTCGTCGACAGCCACATCCACCTGACCTCGACTGGCCTGCTGCTCACCGGGCTGGACCTGACCTCGGCGAGCACCAAACAGCAGTGCCTGACCCTGGTCGCCGAGCATGCGGCCGCGCACCCGGGCCAGCCGATCTGGGCGCACGGCTGGGATGACACCGGCTGGGCCCGCGACGAGGCCCCGAGCACCGCGGAACTCGACACCGTCGCCGGCACGGCGCCCGCCTACTTGGCCCGCATCGACGTGCACTCGGCCGTCGCGTCGACGGCGCTGCGTGATCTGGTCCCCGGGTTGCCTGCGGTCGCTGGATACGACCCCCAGCGGCCGCTGTCCGCCGATGCCCACCACCTGGTCCGCAGCGAAGCCCGCCGGCTGCTCACCGCCCAGCAGCGTGCCGACGCCCGCCAGGCCGCCCTGGATGCGGTGGCCGCCGCGGGCATCGTCGCCGTCCACGAATGCGCCGGACCCGATATCGGCGGCGCCGACGACTGGCAGGAGCTGCGTGCCACCTCCCACGGCGTCGAGGTCATCGGCTACTGGGGTGAAGCGGTCTCCAGCGCTGCCCAGGCCAGGGCGCTCATTGAGGCGACCGGCGCGCGCGGACTGGCCGGCGACCTCTTCGTCGACGGCGCGCTGGGCTCGCACACCGCGTGGCTGTGCGAGCCGTACGCCGATGCGCCCGACAGCACCGGAAACTGCTACCTGGAGCCGGACGGCATCGCCGAACACCTGATCGCCTGTACCGAGGCCGGGGTGACGGCCGGATTTCATGTGATCGGCGACGCGGCCGTGCGCGCGGTGGTCGATGCCGTCGCCCGTCTGGTCGATCGGTTCGGCGCGCCCGCTGTCGCCCGCTGCGGGCACCGGCTGGAACACCTGGAGATGATCACCGCCGAGCAGGCGGCCACCCTCGGCCAGTGCGGGATCATCGCCAGCATGCAGCCCAATTTCGATGCGCTGTGGGGTGGCAGCACGGGCATGTACGCCCACCGTCTCGGTTCCAGCAGAGCCGCCCTGCTCAACCCGTTCTCGCTGTTAGCATCGGCAGGCGTGCCCATGGCGTTCGGTTCAGATGCCCCGGTGACCAGCATCAATCCCTGGGCAACCGTCCGTGCGGCGAGCCATCATCAGACTCAGGGAAGCGCGATCTCCGCGCGCGCGGCCTTTGCCGCCGCAACCAGAGGCGCCTGGCGGGCCGGCGGCGAGCGCGACGGGATCACCGGCATGCTGGTGCCGGGCGCCCCGGCGTCGTATGCGGTGTGGGACACCGGAGAGGTAGATGTGACTGCTCCTTACGGCGGGCAGGAGCGAAGCGACTCGGGGAGACGTTTCGACAGCGTGCAGCGCTGGTCCACCGACCCGCGCTCCCGAGTGCCCGCGCTGCCGCGGCTGGACCCCGGCGATCCACTGCCGCAGTGCCGCCAGACCGTGCATCGAGGCGTCGTGCTCCATGGCTAGCCGGCTGCTGAAATGGTTCAGCACCGCGCTGCCGCCGCGGATGATGCGGCTGCTGGTCGCGGTGACCGCCGGGCTGCTGCTGTGCATCAGCTTCCCGCCGATCGGCTGGTGGTGGTCGGCGGTGGTGAGCTTCGCCATGTTCACCTGGGTTCTGGTGCACCCCAAGACCACGCCGGCGGGTGGGCTGGGTTACGGCTACCTGTTCGGGCTGGCGTTCTACATCCCGCTGATCCCGTGGATCAGCGGATTCGTCGGCCCGGTGCCGTGGCTGGCGCTGTCGGCCATGGAGGCCTTTTTCCCGGCGTTCTTCGGCCTGCTGGCCGTCATGGTCCGGCGGCTGCCGGGCTGGCCGCTGTGGTTCGCACTCGTGTGGGCTCTGCAGGAGTGGCTGAAGTCGACCGTGCCGTTCGGTGGATTCCCTTGGGGCGTAGTCGGCTTCGGGCAGACCAACGGACCCTTCCTGTCGCTGGTTCAGCTCGGCGGGGTGCCGCTACTGTCGTTCGGGATCGTTCTGCTCGGCACGTCGCTGGCCGCGCTGACGCTCGAGATCGTGCGCTGGTGGCAGCGCAGCGGCGCGGCCGAGAAGGCCGAGCACGTCTCGCTGCCCGGCGTGTTGCTGCCCGGGCTGTGCATCACCGCGGTCTTGCTGACCACCGCGGTGGCCGCGCCCCAGGTCCGCCGTGCGGCCGGTGGCGCAGGCAACGAGCCGACGGTCACCATCGCCGCGATCCAGGGCAACGTGCCGCGACTGGGCCTGGACTTCAATGCTCAGCGTCGCGCCGTCCTGGACAACCACGTCCGCCAGACCGTGCAACTGGCCGAGGACGTGCACGCGGGCAAGGCGCCCCAGCCGCAGTTCGTGATCTGGCCGGAGAACTCCTCGGATATCGACCCGTTCACCAACGCCGACGCCGCCCAGCAGATCAGCGTGGCCGCGCAGGCGATCGGCGCGCCGATCCTGGTCGGCACGGTCATCGCCCGCCCGGACTGGACACCGGAGAACCCGGCGGCGTCGAACACCGCCGTCGTCTGGGATCCGGTCGCCGGGCCAGGGGAGCGCCACGACAAGCAGATCATCCAGCCGTTCGGTGAGTACCTGCCGTGGCGGGGCTTCTTCCGGCACCTGTCGTCGTTCGCCGACCGCGCCGGGTACTTCGTGCCGGGTACCGGATCGGGCGTCGCGCACGCCGCTGGAGTGCCGGTCGGAGTGGCGACCTGCTGGGAGGTCATCTTCAACCGGGCGCTGCGCGAGTCGGTCACCAACGGCGCGCAGGTGCTGGCGGTTCCCACCAACAACGCGACGTTCGACCAGAACATGAGCGAGCAGCTCCTGGCGTTCGCCCGCGCCCGAGCCGTCGAGCACGACCGCTACGTGGTGGTGGCCGGTACGACCGGAATCAGCGCCGTGATCGCGCCGGACGGCCATGAGGTGGCCAGGACCCAGTTCTTCACGCCGGCCTACCTCGATGTCACGGTCCGGCTCAAGACCAGCGAAACCACGGCCACCCGATGGGGCCCGTTGGTGCAATGGGTACTGGTTGGAGCTTCCGTTGCCGTCTTGATGGCCGCCATACTGCACAATGGTTGGTTCATGCGTCCGATTCGCCCCAGAAAGCGGGAACGGGACGCATGCAGCATGTCCGGGGGCGGAGACGATGGCGATAACCCGCCGGAGCAGGGCGAATCATCGTCAGCCCTGGCCGGACAGCAGGACAAAGGAGAGTCATGACCGACCGGGGCAAAACGGGCGCTGAGCTTCCCAGTCAGCGCACCCTGGTGATCATCCCCACATTCAACGAGCTGGAGAACCTGCCGTTGATCGTGGGCCGCGTACACACGGCTCGCCCTGACGTCCACGTGCTGATCGTCGACGACGGCAGCCCTGACGGCACTGGCGAACTCGCCGACGAGCTATCGCTGGCCGACCCCGACCGGGTCCATGTGATGCACCGCACCGCCAAGGACGGCTTGGGCGCGGCGTACCTCGAAGGGTTCGCCTGGGGGCTGGGCCGGCAGTACAACGTGCTGGTGGAGATGGACGCCGACGGCAGCCATGCTCCCGAACAGCTCTATCGCCTGCTCGACGCCATCGACAATGGCGCCGACCTGGCGATCGGCTCGCGTTATGTGGAGGGCGGCACAGTCCGCAACTGGCCCGCCCGGCGGCTGGTGTTGTCCAAGACCGCCAACACCTATTCGCGGCTCCTACTCGGTGTCGGCATCCACGACATCACCGCCGGTTACCGGGCCTACCGGCGCGAGGTGCTGGAGAAGATCGACCTGTCGGCGGTCGACTCCAAGGGCTACTGCTTCCAGATCGACCTCACCTGGCGGACGATCAACAGCGGTTTCACCGTCACCGAAGTGCCCATCACGTTCTGCGAACGCGAACTCGGGGTCTCGAAAATGAGCGGCTCGAACATTCGCGAAGCGCTGGTCAAGGTCGCCCAGTGGGGCATCGGCGGGCGCATGGACCGCGCCCGCGGCGTCGTCCGCTGAGGTCAGCTTCCGCGGCGCTTGGACTTGATCAGGTCCAGACGCTCCTTGAGCAGCTCCTCGAGCTCCTCGACCGAACGGCGCTCCAGCAGCATGTCCCAGTGGGTGCGGGGCGGCTTGACCTTCTTGGGCTCCGGCAGATCGCCGTCGATCAGCGTGCCCTCCAGGCCGTTCTTGCAGGGCCAGGTGCCGGGGATCTCGGCGTCGTCGGCGAACGGAACCTCGAATTCCTCGCCGTTCTCGGTGCGGTACCGCGCGATCTGACGCGGCGCCAGGTCGTGGTTGCGGTCGGTCTCGTAGCTCACGGCTCCGAGCCGGCTGCCTCTCAGGACACGATCAGCCATCGTCAACTCTCCTCAGTGTCTATCAAGGGCCGGGGCCCCCTACGAAGTCCGGGTAGTCAACGCAAGACCAGCCACTGCGGTTCCCGACTCGACCCCCCATGATACCGGGATCACCGCGCCAACCCGTCTACAGTCACAAGGCGTGACGCGTCGGACCCGTTCCCAGCCGTGCCGGTGGTGCGGCCGCGAGGTGGCCGATGCCGGGATGGGCAGGCGCAGGCAGTACTGCCGCCAGTCGTGCCGGCAGCGTGCCTATGAGCAGCGTGCCCTGGTCAAGGGCAGTGCGATTCCCGAGGATGCGGTGGTGCTCTCCGCCGACGAGGCCGCCGAACTGTCCGATCGGGTCTATCAGGTGCGCTGCGCCGCCGAGGACGTCGCCACCGCGGTCGACGAGGGCGCGGCCACCCACGAGCTGCGTGACCTGTGCGACGCGCTGGTTCAGGCCGCCAAAGCCGCCGACGGATGGCGCTGACGCTCTAGCGAGGAGTCACCGATGTTGGCATCGATCGTGACCGGCGCTGGCACTGCCGAAGTCGTCGAGATCCCACGCCCGCACACCGGCCCGGCCGACGTGCTGGTCAGGATGCGGGCCTGCGGCGTCTGCGGATCCGACGGCTTCTACATCGACATCGGCGGTCTTCCGCCTCGGCAGGGACACACCCCGCTGGGCCACGAGCCGGCCGGCGAGATCGTCGAAATCGGTGCCGATGTCACCGGATTGCGGGTCGGCGATCATGTCGTGATCAACCCAATGGCCCAGCCGTCCAACATCATTGGTAACGGCGGTGACAGCGGCGCGCTCGCCGACTACCTGCTCATCGAGAACGCGGTGCGGGGCGTGAGCCTGGAGGTGATTCCGGACCACATCCCGTGGGAGGTGGCCGCGCTCAACGAACCGATGGCGGTCGCCCGGCACGCCGTCAACCGCTGCCAACCCAAGCCGACAGACAAGGTCGTGATCTTCGGCGCCGGCCCGATCGGCCTGGGTTCGGTGCTGGGCTTCAAGTCGCTCGGGGTGAGCCACATCGTCGTCGTCGACCTCATCCCCGCGCGGTTGGACAAGGCGCTGCAGATCGGTGCCGACGCCGTCATCAACTCGGCTGAGGACGACGTGATCGCCAGACTCATCGACCTGCACGGCCCCGGTGAAGCCATGTTCGGAGGAAAAGCGGGCACCGACATCTATCTCGACGCGGCCGGGGCGCCCGCCGTGATCGACGCTGCGCTGGCCGCCGCCAAGAAAGGCGCCACCCTCGCCGTCGTCGCGGTGCACAAGAAGCCGGTGCCCATCGAATTCGTCAACGTCATGAGCAACGAGATCACCATCCTCGGCTCGATCGGCTATCCCGACGAAATATTCGACGTGACAAGCGATCTCGTCGAGAACTGGGAGACCTACCGGCTGATCGTCAGCCATACCGTCCCGTTCAGCGATGTCGCTGAGGCGCTGAGGCTGGCGTCCACCCCCGGCGCCGCCGACAAGGTGATCGTCACCTTCGGTGATGACGCCTGAGGGGCACAGGCTTTTCGCAGCTAAGATTGGGACGTGCTCCCGGAGCCACCTCCATCGGTGCCCGCCGAATCGGGCGTTTGGCGCTTTGACGACTTCGTGCTGGACACCCCCAATTACGAACTGCGTTCCGGCGATGCGGTGGTCCGGGTCGAACCGCAGGTTTTCGACGTCATGGCACAACTGGTCGCCAACCACGAGCGGGTGGTCACCAAAGAGGAACTGTTCGATTCGGTATGGGGCGGCAAGTTCGTCGGTGAGGCCGCGCTGACCAGCCGGATCAAGGCCGCCCGCCGCGCACTCGGTGACGACGGGGAGTCGCAGCGCTACATCCGGACCGTGCGAGGTCGTGGCTACCGCTTCGTCGGGACCGTGCTGACGGCGGAGCCGGCCGCGCCCGTGATCGCTGCTGCGCCACCCCAGCACATCTCGTTCTGCCGGGCGGGCGACGGGGTGCGCCTGGCCTACGCGACCGCAGGCGAGGGGCCGCCGCTGGTGCGGGCCGCGAACTGGATGACGCATCTGGCCTACGACATCGAAAGCCCGGTGTGGCGGCACTGGGTCAGCGACTTGTCGGCGGATCACACGTTCATCCGCTACGACGAACGCGGCTGCGGACTTTCGGACTGGGAGGTGGGGGAGTTCACCTTCGAGGACTGGGTGGCCGACCTCGAGTCCGTAGTCGATGCCGTTGGGCTGCAAAGCTTTCCGCTCCTCGGGGTATCGCAGGGTGGCGCGGTGGCGATCGAGTACGCGGCCCGGCATCCGGAAAAGGTGAGCCACCTGGTGCTGTGCAGCGCGTACGCGCGCGGACGCGGAGTACGCGCGGTCAGCCCCGAGGAGCAGCGCGCCGCGGAACTGGATCTGGATCTGGCGCGGGTCGGCTGGGGCCGCGACGATCCGGCGTTCCGCCAGGTCTTCGCCGCGCAGTTCCTACCCGACGGCAGCCGCTCGGACTGGGCGGACTTCGATCAGCTTCAGCGGCGCACCACCTCACCGGACAACGCGGTGCGGTTCCTGACGCAGTTCGCGGGCATCGACGTGCGGGAGGCGGCGCAGCAGGTTCGCTGCCCGACGCTGATCATGCATTCCCGCAATGACCACCGGGTGCCGATGCGCTTCGGTGAGGAGCTCGCCGAGCTGATTTCCGGGTCCCGACTGGTGGCGCTGGCCAGCAACAATCACCTGCTGACCGCGGCCGAACCGGCCTGGCAGGTGTTCTGCGACGAAGTTCGCCGGTTCCTGGCATCGTGACTCAGACGGTCGATCTCCACCCAATCTCCATGCATTCTCCAAGTACTGGTGCGGTCGGTGCTCGATGCTGGTGACATGAGAAAACACCTACGCACCCTGTTGGCCTGCGTGATCGCGACGGTCGCCCTCGGCACCGTCACTGCCTGCTCCGGCGGGTCCGGCACCACCGCGAACTCCACGACACCCTCGTCGAGCGCAGCGATCGTGAAGGACTTCCCGAAGTCGGCGCATTACATCGCCGATATGCCGATGGCCGACGGCAAGACGATGACCATCGGTGTGGCGGTGGAGGGCGACAAGATCGCCGCCTATGCCTGCGACGGCAGCAAGGACGAGGCGTGGTTCTTCGGCACTCAGAAGGACGGCGCGCTCGACATCACCTCCAAGTACCAGGACACGCTGAAGGCGTCGTTCGACGGATCCGCCGTTGTGGGGCAGCTGAACATCAACGACGTCAACTACTCGTTCACCGCGGCCTCGGTGCCGTCGCCGTCGGGCATGTACACCGTCGAGGCCAACGGTGTCCGCGCCTCCTGGGTGGTTCGGCCCGATAACACCATCACCGGTGTGCAGTTCAAGAAGTCGAACGATTCCGATACCGCCGACCTGGTTCAGGCCAATGAGCAGAAGTTCCGCGACCAGGTGCGTCAACGGCGCCTGTCCCGGCTGCTGCAGCCTGCCCCGGCGCTGGAGTTCGGCACCTGGCGCTCGACCGTCAACGGCGTCCCGGTGACAGCGACCCTGGTCAACGGGGACACCCGATTGGGCTGACGCTGACGCCGGCTAATTAGCCCGCCCGGGACCTCGTCCCGGGCGGGCTTCTTTATGGTCACCGCGAATCAAACCCTTAACCGAGCGGGTGCGTCGTTCCTAGGGTCGAAGCACGCCGCGCCGTTGCGGTGTCGCATGCCCATCGCCAGCCACCCACTCACGCGTCACCCAGGGGATTCCACATCGTGACCACGCCCGCCACGCCGGTCCTACCGGTAGACACTCGCGCGCCTGCACAGCGCAGGCAGCGGAAGTGGACTCTTCTGCGGTGGGCCTCGCCGGTGGTCTTGCTGGTGCTGTGGCAGGTGGGCAGCGCGCTCGGGCTGATCTCCCAGGACGTTCTGCCTGCCCCCTCGCTGATCGCCGAGGCGGGGTTGGAGCTCATCCGCGACGGTCAGCTTGCCGACGCGCTCCAGGTGTCGGGATGGCGGGTGGTGCAGGGGCTGCTGCTCGGCGGGGTGATCGGGATCGGGCTGGGCACGGCGGTGGGCTTGTCGCGATGGACAGAAGCGACCGTCGACCCACCCATGCAGATGCTGCGAGCGTTGCCGCACCTGGGCCTGATCCCGCTGTTCATCCTGTGGTTCGGTATCGGCGAGTTGCCCAAGGTGCTGTTGGTAGCCCTCGGGGTCAGCTTCCCGCTGTACCTCAATACGTTCTCGGCGATCCGGCAGGTCGACCCGAAGCTGTTCGAAACCGCTGACGTGCTTGGCTTTTCGTTCCGGCAGCGGTTCACCCACATCATCCTGCCCAGCGCGGCCCCGCAGGTGCTGGTGGGCCTGCGGCAGTCGTTGGCGATCGCCTGGCTGACGTTGATCGTCGCCGAGCAGATCAACGCCGACAAGGGCATCGGCTACTTGATCAACAACGCCCGCGACTTCCTGCGGATCGACATCATCATCTTCGGCCTAATCGTCTATGCGCTGCTTGGCATCACGACCGATGCCATCGTGCGCGCCCTGGAAAGTCGAGCACTGAGGTATCGGTCATGACTGTGACGTCCGAACGCACAACCGGGGTGGCTGCCGAGCTTCGGCACATCGACAAGTGGTACGGCGAGAACCAGGTCCTGCGGGATGTGTCGCTGACCGTCGGCGCCGGCGAGATCGTGGCGCTGGTGGGGCGCAGCGGCTCAGGTAAATCCACCGTGCTGCGCGTGCTCGCCGGCTTGTCGAACGACCACACCGGTGAGCGCCAGGTGGCCGGTGCGCCCGCGCTGGCGTTCCAGGAGCCACGGTTGTTCCCCTGGCGCACAGTGCGAACCAACGTCGGGTACGGGCTGACGCGGTCCCGGCTGCCGCGCTCGGAGGTGACGACGCGGGCCGACAAAGCGCTGGCCGACGTCGGCCTGGCCGATCGTGCCGGTTCGTGGCCACTGACGCTGTCGGGTGGTCAAGCGCAGCGGGTTTCGCTGGCACGGGCCCTGGTTGGTGAGCCGCAGCTGCTTCTGCTGGACGAACCGTTCGGCGCGTTGGATGCGCTCACCCGGCTCAGCATGCACGCCTTGTTGCTCGAGCTGTGGCAGCGCCACCATTTCGGGGTCCTGCTGGTCACCCATGATGTGAACGAAGCTGTCGGACTTGCGGATCGGGTGCTGGTCCTGGAGTCCGGCGAAGTGTCCTACCAGACTACAATCACCGATCCGCGGCGGCCGCCGGGCAGCTCGTCGACGGCGACCGACAACCACCGCACCGAGTTGCTCCAGCAACTCGGCGTCCAGATCTGACAGGAGCAACCTTGTATCCCAGGGTATTTCGCAGCGTGATGGTCGTGCTGGCCGTATTGGGTCTGCTGCTGACAGGCTGCGTGTCGCGACAGCAGAACACCGGGGCGTCGCAGGCACCGACGACCGTCCCGTTGAACGAGCTGTCCGGACTCGTGTTGCAGGTCGGCGATCAAAAGGGCGGTACAGAGTCACTGCTCCGTGCCGCCGGTGCGCTGGACAATCTGCCGTACCAGATCGCGTTCTCCACGTTCACATCTGGGCCGCCGCAGATCGAGGCAGCGACCGCAGGCAAGATCGACTTCGCGATCACCGGCAACACGCCGCCGATCTTCGGTGCGGCCTCGAACGCGAAAGTGAAGGTGGTTTCGGCCTACAACGGCGGTGGCGTGGGTGACCAGATCATCGTTCCCGCCGATTCGCCGATCCAGTCGGTCAGCGATCTGCGGGGCAAGAGCATCCTGGTGGGCAAGGGCAGCTCAGCCCACGGCAACGTGCTCGGTCAGCTGGACAAGGCGGGACTCACGCCTGCTGATGTGAAACTGGTGTTCCTGCAACCTGCCGATGCGTTTTCGGCGTTCCAGGCCGGCCAGGGCGACGCGTGGGCGATTTGGGATCCGTTCACCGCGCAGGCCGAGCAGCAGCTGAAGGTCCGTAGCATCGCCCAGGCCAAGGGCGTGACCAACGGGTACTGGTTCGGGGTGGCCTCGGATGCGGCGCTGGCCGATCCCAAGCGCAACAGCGCGTTGGCCGATCTGCTCGTCAGGTTCGCCAAGGCTGCCAAGTGGGCTCAGGATCATCCCGAGGAGTGGGCTGAAAAGTACGCTGCTGCAGTCGGATTGGATCCAAAGGCCGCCGAGGTGTCGCAGGGCAGGAGCCTGCGGCTGCCGACGGCACTGAGCGACGAGGTGATAGCGTCGGAGCAGAAGATTGCGGATCTGTTCGCCAAGTCGGGTCAGATCCAGTCCGCGCCTGATTTCTCAAAATGGGTGGACCGTCGCTATGCCAGCGTGCTCGAGCCCGTTCTCATCAGCGCCAACTAAGGAGGGCGACTTGCCTGCGAAGTTCTTTTGGTTCCTGCCCACCAATGGTGACAGTCGCTCGATCGTGGGGGCGTCGCATGCGTCGGCGCACCACACGATTCCGGACGGGTACCGGGCGCCGACCCGCCGCTACCTGGCCGAGGTGGCCAGGGCCGCTGACGGGCTCGGCTTCGAAGGGGTACTGACACCGACCGGCACATGGTGCGAGGACGCCTGGTTGACGGCTGCGTCGCTGTTGGCCGAGACGGAGCGACTGAAGTTCCTGGTGGCGTTCAGGCCCGGCCTGGTGCCGCCGACCCTGGCCGCGCAACAGGCGGCGACGCTACAGCGGTTCTCCGACGGCCGACTGCTGCTCAACGTGGTCAGCGGCGGCGACGACGTCGAACAGCGGCGATTCGGCGACTGGCTCAGTCACGACGAGCGGTATGCGCGGACCGGCGAGTTCCTGGAGATCGTCAAATCGGTGTGGGCTCAGGAGTCGTTCGACTTCGACGGCGAGCACTACAAGGTTCGCGACGGCCGGGTGTCGGAGCCGCCGAAGCCCTTGCCGGAGTTCTACTTTGGCGGCTCCTCTCCCGCAGCCCTGCCGATCGCGGCCGAGCACGTGGATGTGTATCTGACCTGGGGTGAGCCACCGCAGGCGGCGGCGGCCAAGATCAACGAGGTCCGCAAGCTGGCCGAGGCGCGCGGTCGCAACCTGCGCTTCGGAATTCGGCTGCACACGATCACCCGCGACACGTCGGAGGCGGCGTGGGCGGTGGCCCAGGAGCTGGTGAACGAGCTGTCCCCGGAGCAGATCGAACAGGCCACGAAGTTGCATTCCAGCTCGGAGTCCGAGGGTCAGCGCCGGATGACCGCACTGCACGGCGGGCGCATCGACAAGCTGGAGATCTATCCGAACCTGTGGGCCGGCGTCGGTCTGGTTCGCGGGGGAGCGGGTACCGCATTGGTCGGCAGCCACGAAGAGGTCGCCAACCTGATCTACGAATACCACTCGGTCGGGTTCGACGAGTTCATCCTGTCCGGCTATCCGCATCTGGAAGAGGCCTACTGGTTCGCCGAGGGTGTCTTCCCGATCCTGCGTGCCAAGGGCGTGCTCGCCGCTTGAGTTGCCTCGAGCGTGGGGCCTATCGGTGCCGTTCGGCGATTTCGGCACCGATACCCCGCACGCTCGGCGCCACACATCCGCTATTATCTGCGTATGAATGCAGATAGGCAGCTGGCTGACGATCACGCCCTGCTGGTCGTGGAGGTGTTCCGGATGTTGGCCGACGCCACCCGGGTACAGCTGCTGTGGGCGCTGATCGACGGTGAACTCAGCGTCAACGATCTGGCTGAATGCGTGGGCAAGCCGTCGCCGTCGGTGTCGCAGCATCTGGCCAAGCTGCGGATGGCCCGTCTGGTACGCACCCGCCGCGAGGGCACCCAAGTGTTCTACCGGCTGGAGAACGACCACGTCCGTCAGCTCGTGACCGACGCGGTCTACAACGCCGAGCATGCCGCCGGCGGCACGCCCGCCCATCACCGCGGTGTCCACGAACTGCCGTCACGGGGGACCGCCTGATGGGTCACACGCACGATCACAACGGTGAAAAATACACCGCTGCAGTCACTTTCGGGGAGCGGCATCTCCACGACCACGGTCATCAACATCATGACCATCCCACCGGCTTGCGCGGGGCGATCAGGGAGATCTTCGCCCCGCATTCGCATGACGCGGCCGACAGCCTCGACAACGCGCTCGAGTCCAGCGCCGCGGGCATCCGCGCGGTCAAGATCAGCCTGGTGGTGCTGAGCATCACCGCGATTGCGCAGATCGTGATCGTCGTCGCATCCGGGTCGATCGCCTTGGCCGCCGACACCATCCACAACTTCTCCGATGCGCTGACCGCGGTACCGCTGTGGATCGCGTTTGCGTTGAGCACCAAGGCCGCCACCCGCCGCTACACCTACGGGTTCGGGCGCGTCGAAGACCTCGCCGGCATGTTCGTCGTTGCGATGATTGCGCTTTCGGCGATCATTGCGGGCTATGAGGCCATCGGACGTCTCATTCACCCCCGACCCATCGAACACCTCGGCTGGGTGGCGCTAGCCGGTCTGCTCGGCTTCATCGGCAACGAATGGGTCGCGCTCTACCGAATTCGCGTCGGCCGCCGAATCGGCTCCGCCGCCTTGGTGGCCGACGGGTTGCACGCCCGCACCGACGGCTTCACCTCCTTGGCGGTGGTCATTGGCGCCGCGGGCGTCTGGCTGGGTTTCCCATTGGCGGACCCGATCATCGGGTTGGTCATCACCGTGGCCATCCTGGCGGTACTACGCACCGCGGTCCGGGATGTGTTTCGCCGCTTGATGGATGGCGTAGACCCCGCATACATCGACACCGCCGAGACCACGCTGGCGGCACGCCCCGGGGTGCGGTCGGTGCGCAGCGTACGGATGCGGTGGATCGGTCACCGGCTGTACGCCGATGCCGAACTCGACATCGACCCGAACCTCACGCTGGCGGAAGCGCACCATATCGCCCACGGCGCCGAACACGATCTCTCTCACGCGATCCCGAAACTGGACACCGCCGTCGTGCACGCCTACCCGGCGCACGCGCACAGTTGATCCGGCTAGAGTCCGTCCGTGACCGGAACCGGGACCTCGTGCGTGCGGATCGGAATCTTAGGCGCGGCCCGCATCGCGCCGATGGCGCTCGTCAATCCCGCCAAGAGCAATGCCGAGGTCGTTGTGACCGCGGTGGCGGCACGTGATGCGACGCGGGCACGGGCCTTCGCCCACAAGCATGGCATCGCGACGGTGCACGACAGTTATGACCTCCTCGTGGCTGACCCCGACATCGATGCCGTCTACAACCCGCTGCCCAACGGTCTGCACGGCCGCTGGACGCGCGCAGCATTGGCTGCCGGTAAGCACGTGCTGTGTGAGAAGCCGTTTGCGGCCAACGCCATCGAAGCTCGCGAAATAGCTGAGCTGGCAGACGAATCGGGACGTGTCGTGATGGAGGCGTTCCATTACCGCTACCACCCGCTGACTCGGCGGATCGAGGACATCATCGCCTCTGGTGAATTGGGGAAGCTGACGAGAGTGGAAGCGACCCTGTGCTATCCACTTCCGATGTTCTCCGACATCCGCTACGACTACGCACTGGCCGGCGGCGCGACGATGGATGCTGGTTGCTATACCGTCGACATGGTCCGGACCTTTGGCGGCGATACGCCGGAAGTTGTTTCGGCACAGGCGAAACTGCACGACGCGCGGGTCGATCGGGCGATGACTGCGGAGCTACGCTTCCCGAGCGGGCACACCGGCCGGTTGCGTTGCTCGATGTGGTCGACGGACGTGCTGCGCATGAGCGCGCGGGTGACCGGCGAGCGCGGACAGCTGCACGCGATCAATCCGCAGATGCCACAACTGGGACACTGGCTCTCGGTCCGATCCGAGAGCGGCAGGCGGACCGAACGATTCGGCCGCCGCACGTCCTACGCGTACCAGCTGGACGCTTTCGCGGCTGCAGTGCTGCGCAACGAACCGGTCAAAACCGGGCCCAGGGACGCCATCGAGAACATGACCGTGGTCGACGCCATTTACCGCGCGGCGGGCCTCCCGCTGCGTCGGCCGACCTAGCAGACGTACTGCTCGCCGATTCCCGGCGGAGGCGCCACTTGACGCGCACAGGCGTAGGTGTCGGCGCCGTCGGCGGATAGCCGCACCGCTGACTGCTTGGCGTAGTTCACGCACAACAACGCGCTGGCATCGGTGCGGCAGCGATAGTCACCGAACGATAGCGAAGTGTCATAAGGCAATTCGGTGCCTTGCCCGTTCGCGAAGCGGCCCGGGTCGCCGTGCGCCGAACCGACTTGCACGCTGCCGCCGTCGAAGTCGACCCAGCCGCCCTTCCACTGGCCGTAGATATCCTGTGGCCGCGGTGGGGGATTGGTGAACTCCACCAGACAGGCCAGCCCCGGGGAACCGTGCTTGGCATCGGTCATGCACGTCGTGCCTGCCGGCGTCGTGAAGGCGATATCGTCGCCAAGATCGGTTGTAACGGACCCACGCAACGCAATGTGGTACTGGGCGGCATCGATCGGCGGCCCTGCTTCGATCCACTTGATCGCCTCCGCGATCGGAACCCCGCCCGGGGGTGCCGGTGTCGCCGAGGTGGCCGAGGTCGCCGACGTCGTCGCTGACGATGACGTGCCCGCGCGCGATGGCGTGATCGGGGTCAGTTGGGTCTGCTTCGCCTGGCCGCCTGTGGCCCCGGAGCATCCCGCGACCAGCAGCGACGCGGTGAGCAATACGGCAATCCGCATCACGACAGGCTAGCGGCCGTGAGCCGTCGGGGTTGTCAGGCACGTCGGAGGAGCGAGATGTTCGCTACCGTCGTGTGATGCACGAACACACCGTCCGCGCCACCACAGGCAGCGGCGTCGTCGAGGGGTTCACCCGCAGCGGGGTGAACAGGTGGCGTTCGATTCCCTACGCCCGCCCGCCGGTCGGGGCATTGCGGTTCCGCGCGCCGCAGCCTCCGCAGCCGTGGCGTGGTGTCCGGTACTGCCACGGTTTCGCCAACTGTGCCCCTCAGCAGCGGCGCTACACGATGGTAGGGGTGGGCAAGTACCAGCCGATGGGTGAGGACTGCCTGACACTCAATGTCGTCACCCCGCAATGGCCGGGTGAGCAGCCGGATCATGAGCCGCTGCCGGTGATGTTCTTCATCCACGGCGGCGGCTACCTGATGGGCAGCTCGGCCACCCCGATCTACGATGGCGCGGCGCTGGCCCGCCGTGGCTGCATCTACGTGTCGGTGAATTACCGGCTTGGGGCGCTGGGCTGCGTGGATCTCTCGTCGCTGTCGACGCCCGACACCCCGATCGACAGCAATCTGTTCCTCCGCGACCTGGTCATGGCCCTGCGCTGGGTGCGCGACAACATCGGCGCCTTCGGCGGTGATCCCGGCAACGTGACGATTTTCGGCGAGAGCGCCGGCGCGCATGCGGTCGCGACTCTGTTGGCCGTTCCGGACGCCGAAGGGCTGTTCGCCCAAGCCATTTCTGAAAGTCCCGCCTCCGGGCTGGTGAGTGGCCCCGAGACTGCCGCCAAGGTCGCCGGCAAGTTCGCCGCCCTGCTCGGGGCCGGTTCGGACGACGGCGCCGAAACGGTGATGCGAGCCAGGCCACGGGATCTGGTCGACGCGCTGGATACCCTGCTGGTCCGCAGCCTGGACGAGATGGATGGCGCGTTTTCGCTTGGCCCGACCTTCGGTGACGACGTTCTGCCGGACGACCCGATCGTGGCGATGCGCCGAGGCGCCGCGCACAAGGTCCCGCTGATCGTCGGCACCAATGCCGACGAGGGCAAGCTGTTCACCCGGTTCATGAAGCTGCTGCCGACCACCGAGCCCGCGATCGAACGGCTGCTGTCGTCTGCTGAACCCGAAGCGCGACAACGGATCACCGACGCCTACCCGGGCTATCCACACCCCGAGGCTTGTGTGGCGCTCGGTGGTGATTTCGCCTTCGGGACGGCCGCCTGGCAGATCGCCGAGGCGCACAACGCCCACGCGCCGACCTTTATGTACCGTTACGACTACGCCCCGCGGACCCTGCACTGGTCGGGTCTCGGCGCCACGCACGCGACCGAGCTGCTGGCCGTCTTCGACATCTACCGCACCCGGTTCGGGTCAGCGCTGACGGCCGCCATGGACCGGCGCTCGGCGCGCAACGTCAGCCGCGACCTGCAGGCCCGATGGCGCAGTTTCAGCCGCGCCGGCGTGCCCGGCGATGACTGGCCGCGCTATGCCGGTCCGGAGCGCGCTGTGCTGGTGTTCGACCGGCGCACCCGGGTCGAATATGACCCGCACGCCCATCGCCGGACTGCGTGGGAAGGCTTTTCGCTCGCCAGCCGCTAGCCTGACCAGGCTTGAATTGACACCCGTCAAGAAATGGCCGGAAAACCCTTCGTTCGGCCGCTGATCTGGCTTAGGTTGGTCGCGTGCAGACCAACGACATCGTCATCGAGCGCCCGAGTGACCTGACGGCCGATTGGCTGGCCGCTGCCATTGGGGCCCCGGTGGCCGGATTCACCGTCGACCGCATCGGGACCGGCCAGATGAGCGAGTGCTATCGGATCGGACTGACCTACGGTGACGGCGCCGGCGGGCCCGCTTCGGTGGTGCTCAAAGTCGCCGCTACCGATCCGACGAGCAGGCAGACCGGGCTCGCGCTGGGGCTCTACGAGCGCGAAGTGAAGTTCTACTCCGACGTGGCACCGCGCCTCGGCGGCCCGGTCGCCGAGTGCTATCACACCTCCTATGACCCCGAGACGGGCATCTTCGCGCTACTGCTCGACGATGCCGCCCCTGCCGAGGTGGGCAACGAAATCCTCGGCGCCACAATCGATGACGCCGTGCTGGCGCTGACCGAGCTGGGCCGCCTGCACGCCCCGGTGATCGGCAGCGAGAGCCTGGCCCATGCGGAGTGGCTCACCCGCGCAGCTCCGCTGAACCAGGCTCTGGTCGGACAGCTGTGGGCCGGGTTCGCCGACCGCTACCGCGATTCGATCACCCCGGATCAACGGCTGGTGTGCGAACGCCTGGTGGAGAGTTTCGACGCGTACCTCGCCGAGGAGTCCGTGTCCGACCGGGTCAAGGGCCTGGTGCACGGCGACTACCGGCTGGACAACATGCTGTTCGGGCGCCCCGGGTCCCGCCGCGATCTCACCGTGGTGGACTGGCAGACAGTCACGTGGGGTCCGGCCATGACCGATGTCGCCTACTTCATCGGTTGCGCGGTGGCCGTCAAGGACCGTCGCTCTCATTACGACGAGCTGTTGCGGGCGTATCACCAAGGGCTGGGCCCCGATTCGTCGCTGACCCTCGACGACGTACGCGACGGCGTGCGACGCCAAAGCTTCGCGGGGGTGATGATGGCGGTGGTGTCGTCGATGCTCGTTGAGCGCACGGATCGCGGCGACGAGATGTTCTTGACCATGCTCGACCGGCACACAAGTCATGTGCTCGACACCGGAGCCCTCGACGTCCTGCCGGCGCCCGAGGCGCCGCAGGCACTGACACCCGAGCCGGCCGACGAGGGAGCGCACGAGCCAGGCGACGAGCCGCTGTGGAACGAAAGCTGGTATTGGGATTTCGCGGACCCGGCGCAAGGCGTCGGCGGCTGGATCCGGCTCGGGCTGGTGCCCAATCAGAACGTCGCATGGATCAACGCCCTGGTGTGCGGCCCGGATATGCCGACCGTCGCGTTGGTGAACTTCGAGGCTCCGTTGCCCGCCGATCCCGCCGTGGCCCAGGCCGACGGCGCCGAGCTGCGCCACGGCGCGATCACACCGCTGCAGACCTACCGCGTCGAAGTCCGCGGCACCGCACAGGCATACGATGACCCGTCGGCGCTTCTGCGCGACGAGCCGGGGCGGCAGGTAGATCTGGCGATGGACCTCACCTGGACGTCGGTCGGGACGCCGTATGCCTATCGGATCACCACGCGCTACGAGATCCCGTGCACGATCACCGGAACCGTCACCATCGACGGGCGTGCCTATCAATTCGAGGCCGTCCCCGGCCAGCGCGACCACTCCCATGGTGTGCGCGACTGGTGGAGCATGGATTGGGTCTGGAGTGCGCTGCACCTGCAGGACGGGACGCATGTGCACGGCGTCGACATCCGCATCCCCGGCATATCACCGGTGAGCGTCGGCTACGTCCAACGCTCCGGCGAGCCCGTTACCGAGACGACCACCGTCACCGCCGAAGCGACGTTCGCCGACAACGGATTGCCGCTGACCACCAGCATCGTGTACGAGCCGGGCTCGGTGCACGCAGAGGTCGGCATCCGGGGTCATGCCCCCGTCCGGCTGGTCGGACCGGAGGGTCAGATCAGCCAATTCCCGCGGTCCTGGGTGACCGTCGAGACCGTCGACGGCAGAAGCGGTGTCGGCTGGGTGGAGTGGAACCGCAACCTCTGAGGCGCCGGCTACAACCCCGCGGAGTTGTCGTCGAGTTCGTCGCGGCGTAGCGCCATCGGGGTGGCCGCCGGGAGATCGCCGCCGGCGATGACCTGCCGGGTGATCGGCGTGAGGGCCTGGAACAACCGCTCCACCGAGGAGTCGTCGAGCACGCGCAGTGCGCTCAGCGCAAGAATGTCGGTCCGCAATTCGATGTGATCCTTCAGCGCTCGCCCGGTGTCGGTGAGAGTGCATGCGGGCGTGAGTAATCCACGTTCGCCCAGAGAGTTCACGCATGCGTCCCACTCTTCGTCGGAGTAGTCGCGGCTGCGCTTGATGAAGTCGGCAGGCACGGCGCCGGCGGCGACGTGGAACACGTTGGACTCACGGCCGTTGATGCCCTCGCTGACCAGAACCGCCACGTGACCGTCCCCGCGATGCTCGCGCAGCAGGGTCGACGCGTGCCACAGGCTCGCCAGCGCGGTGTCGGGCCAGGGGAGTGCCAGGTTCGCCGCGAACAACGGCCGGCCGTCCAGCGGGGCGCCGCGCGCGGCCAGGCCCGCCAGTTCGGCTGCCTCGGACACACCCGGTGTCTCATCGCTCAGCCCGTAGCCACGCAACGCGGCCACCGCGGTCTCCAGCCGTACCCGAACCATCTCGGCCGGCGAGGCGATGTCCCAGATCGCGGGCACCGCCTTGTGCACCCGCTCGGCGGAGAAGTTGTAGAACACCGCGGTCACCACGTCGACCGGCACCTGCCCGAGTGGCGCGACGCGGCCGGCGAAGTACCCGCGCCAGAAGCCGATGAACCCCATGGCGTCCAACACGGTTCGCACGCCTGGTGCGAAATAGGTGATGCCGTGAACCGGTTCGTAGCGGTCGAAGAAGCGACGCGCCAACTCAGGTGTTCTGCTCACCTCGGTAGTGAACCACCACCGATGAACCCCTCGTCGCAACGGTTGCTTGGTATCTTGCACGCGGACGTGCGGGACCCCGCACCGCTGCCACATTCTCCGGAGGTCATGATGCTTTCGACAATGGTGCTCCCGCGGGTCGGTGCCGCGCTGGCGGCGGCCGGCCTTGCCGGCGCGGTGCTGGCCGGTTGCTCGTTCAACGTCAGCACCGGTGTGTCGGTGTCGAAAACCAACCTCGAAAAAGACATCTCGGAGCGGCTTGAGAAAGCCGGGCAGAAGCCACAGACGGTGACCTGCAAGGACGATCTGAAGGGCGAGGTCGGCAAGACCACCCGCTGCGAGGTGGTGCTGAGTAGCGACAACAGCTTCGAACCCGTCATCACCGTCACCAAGGTCGAGGGCACCACGGTCAGCTACGACATGACGCCGGCGCTGTCGAAGGCGCAACTGGAGAAGGGCGTGTCCGGTCTGCTGGCCAAAACCTCCAACGTCACGGTCGACTCGGTCACGTGTGACAGCGGCCTGGAGGGCAAGGAGGGCACCGAGACTCATTGTGACGTCACGGTCGCCGGTGTGACCTCCAAGCGCACCGTCGTCGTGACCAAGATCGAGGGTCTGATGCTCTACTTCAACGTGCTGCCGGTGCTGGAGAAGGCTCAGGTCGAAAGCTCGCTGTTGGATCAGCTTGCGACGCAGCTGGGCAGCCGGCCGGATTCGGCAACGTGTACTGGCGATTTGGAGGGCAAGGTCGGCAATTCCATCACCTGCACGGTGGTGGCCGGCCCCGAGACCCAGGACTTCGCGTTGACGGTCACCGATGTCAACGGCGACCGGATCGACTTCAACTACAAGCCTGCCGCCTGACGTCAGGTTGGCCGGGGGATAGGTCCTCGGCCAGGGCCGCGGCCGATTCGTCGATGATCGCACGCATGGCGCGTTCGGCGGCGGCCTCGTCGCGAAGCCGGATCGCCCGCGCCACTTCGTCGTGCAGTTCGATTGCCGTCGGGTTGGGCCGGGTGGGCATCATGCCGTGATGGGTCCGCCCGGCGAGCACCTCGGCCACCACGTCGTTGAGTGCCCGGAACATCTCGTTTCCGCTGGCCTCCAGCAGCGTTCGGTGAAAGACCTTGTCCGCCAACAGATATGATTCCAGATCGCCGGATCGGCCATGGACCACCATGTCCGATACCGCGGCCGCCATAATGCGGCACTGGTGCGGATCGGCACGACGCGCGGCCAGTGCGGCAGCCGCCGGCTCGAAGCCACGGCGCAACTCCGACAACGACGCCAGTTGCGCGGCACGGTCTCCGGCGTCCAGTCGCCAGCGAATCACCCTGGGGTCGAACACATTCCATTTGGCAGTTGGCTGGATCGTGATGCCAACCCGTCTGCGGGGAGCGACCATCCGCATGGATTCCAGCACCCGGATGGCCTCGCGGGCCACTGAACGGGACACGCCATGGTCAGCACTGACGCTGTCGAGGGTCAGCACCTGGCCGGGTTGGTAACGCCCGGAGACGATGGCTTCGCCGAGCGCGGTGAGCACACTGCTGTGCAGCTCGCTGACCATTGGCTCTGATGTCACGGATACATCCTGTCATAGAGAGGTCGGGGCCATATAAAAACAGATCCAAAACGCCGAAATCTTGCAAAAGTAAGACTATTGATGAATGCTGTGTGGCATGGCCCACAGCAGGGTAGACGCAGGCATGGCCTCACCCATCGTTGTCATGGGGGTGTCCGGCTCGGGGAAATCAACCGTCGGCGCGGCGCTGGCCCAGCGGTTGCGGGTGCCCTTCGCCGACGCCGACGACTTCCACCCGCCGGCCAACATCGCCAAGATGAGTGCCGGGCATGCCTTGAACGACGACGACCGCTACCCGTGGTTGGAGGCCATCGGTGACTGGCTCGCCGAACACCGCGACGGTGGTGTGATGAGCTGTTCGGCCCTCAAACGTATCTACCGCGACCAATTGCGACGACACCGCGCCGACGTCCAGTTCCTGCACCTGAGTGGAACCGAGGATGTCATCGCGCGCCGGCAGGCAAGCAGGCCGGGACATTTCATGCCCGCGGCATTGCTCACCTCGCAGTTCGAAACCCTTGAACCTCTCGATGCCGACGAGCACGGAATCAGCATCGACGTCGACCAGAGCATCGATTCGATTGTCGACACCTACGTCACCCGCGCTGAAGGAGCATGACGCCGATGAATCTGCACGCCACCATCTTGGCCGAGGCGCCCAAGTTAGCCACACCGGTGGCGTCCGGGTGGCAGCTGATCCTGGCCTTCATCGCGGGTATCGCGGTGATCGTTGTCCTGATCACGCTGGCGCACCTACATCCGTTCCTGGCGTTGATCTTTGGTGCGCTGACCGTCGGTATTGTCGCGGGTGAGAACCTGGAGAAGGTGCTGAAATCGTTCTCCGACGGCTTCGGCTCCACCGCCGCCGGGGTCGGCATCCTGATCGCCCTTGGCGCGATGTTCGCCAAACTCCTGGCTGATTCGGGTGGCGCCGACGAGATCGTCGACACCATCGTCGGGCACGCCTCGCCGCGGGCGCTGCCCTGGGCGATGGCCCTGGTGGGCGCCATCATCGGCCTCCCGATGTTCTTCGAGATCGGCCTTGTTCTGTTGATGCCGGTGATCTATCTGGTCTCGCGACGCTCCCAGCTCTCCCTGATCACTGTCGGAATCCCGGCACTGGCCGGGCTTTCCGCGATGCACGGTTTCGTGCCACCGCACCCGGGCCCGCTGACCGCGATCAGTCTGCTGCATGCTGACCTGGGCCTGACCCTGGCTCTCGGTGTGGCGGTTGCGATTCCGACGATCATCGTCGCCGGGCCGTTGTTCGGGAAGCTCGCCGGGCGATGGGTTGTCGTGGAGGCGCCTGACACGTTCGGGTCCGGCTCGGGCGCGCTTGGCCCTGAAGGCGAAGTGATTCCCGATCAGAATCGCGGTGCGCGCCGGCCGTCGTTCGGTGTGACGTTGTTCAGCGTGCTGCTGCCTGTCGTGCTGATGCTCGGCAAAGCGCTCGTCGATATCTTCATCGACGACGAGAACCAATGGTTCCGCATCACTTTCGACGTCCTCGGCGCACCGCTGGTGGCACTGCTGATCGCGGTTATCGTCGGCATCTTCACCCTGGGCGGCGGTTCCGGGATGTCCCGCAGCCAGGTGATGAAGTGCGTGGAGTCGGGCCTGCCCCCGGTGGCAGGCATCATCCTGATCGTGGCCGCGGGCGGCGGCTTCAAACAGGTACTCGTCGACAGCGGTATCGGCACTCTGCTGGCCGATTGGGCCAAGAGCGCCAACATCTCGGTGATCCTGCTGGCCTGGGTGCTGGCCGTGCTGATCCGGCTGGCGACCGGCTCCGCGACGGTGGCCACGATCACCGCCTCGGCACTGGTGCTCGAGTTGGTGGAGGGCCTCAGCAGCGGCCAGGTATCACTGGTCGTGCTTGCCGTCGGGGCCGGCTCGCTGTTCTTCTCCCATGTCAACGACGCCGGATTCTGGTTGGTCAACCAGTACTTCCGGCTCAGCGTGGGTCAGACCATCAAGACCTGGTCACTGATGGAGACAGTCTTGTCAGTGACCGGCCTTGCCGTCGTTCTGTTGCTCAGTCTGGCGATCTGAGCGCAGTGCTCAGCCTTGGACGACCTGTGTGCCGCCGGCCAGCTCGTCGTGCTTGCCCTGCCCGGTCGGGCTCTTGTTGATCGTCACGCCGATGACGATGTCAGCGGCCAAGTGCAGCAACCAGCCCACCCACGGGACGATCGACAGCAGCATGAAGGAGTTGCGGATAGCCGACTGCTGGGCGGTCGGCTTGGCTGCGCCACCAGGACCGTGGACCCGTAGCCCGAGGATCTTCTTGCCCGGCGTCCAGCCCTGGGAGACTTCGAAGCCGACGAAGTAGGCGAAGGGCACCAGGCCCGAAATCACGCCCGCGACAATGCCGTAACTGTCGATGGCATAGAACGAAAACGAGATCAGGAATACCACGATGCCGGCGATGATCCAGTCGATCACGCGGGCGCCCAAGCGAATCCACACTCCGCCCGGCTGGCCGCTACCGCCAGGCACCGGCGGCGGGTAGGCGCCGTACCCCGGCTGGCCGTACGGCTGCGGCGGGGGATAACCGGGCGCACCCGGAGGCGGCGGGGGGTAACCGCCGGCCGGGCCCGGCGGCGGCGGAGGTGGCGGGTAGCCGCCCGGCGGTGGCGGCGGATAGGCGGGAGGACCCGGCGGAGGGGGGTTGCCTCCGGGCGGACCGTACGCGTTTGGGTCGTAGTCACCCGTGGTCATTGTTCGCTCCTCCCGCTGACGTCAGTCCGGCCAATCTACCTTGGCGGCCAGACCTGGCAGCGGCTTCACCGCGGCGCGATCCGAAAGTTCAGTGCTTGGCTAACTTCTTGGCCTGTTTCTTGGCTTGCTTGTTGGCCTTCTTGGCCCGGGCGCGCGTGAGTTCGGCGAACTCGCCGCCTTGATCTCTGGCCACGTCGGCGAATTCGGCGCCCCGCTCACGGGCTACCTCGGCTAACTCGGCCCCGCGTTCGCGGGCGATCTCGGCGAATTCGGCCCCGCGTTTGCGGGCGGTCTCCAGTAGCGGGGCAGTGCGTTCACCGGCGGCCACCGCGAGTTCGCGACTGCGTTCGGCGCCGACCTGCAGACCGTGGCCGACCTTGGGGCCCACCCTGTCCAGCAGGTCGTTGTCGAGCAGGCCGTGGCTCGATCTCGGCAATCCGGCCGAGACCGCCTCGCTGACCTTGCGCGCTGCGCGGCGCCCCCGCCAGCCCAACGACGGTTTGCCCGCGGTGTCGGCCGAAGCGATGATCAGCCCGCCGAGCAAGCTCAGATCGGTCAGGAACGCGCGGCGTTTCTCGGCCTTGAGTTTTTGGTCGGGTTCGTCCCAGAACATGTGCGCGCCGAGGTTGGCCGGAATCACCGTGGCCGCCAACGCCCCCGAGGCCAGCCGGGGCAGTCGCCCGGACGTCAACAGCAACCCGCCGCCGATCTGGACTGCCGCGGTGATTCTCGCGAGCGTCTCGGGGTCGCTGGGGACACCGGAGCCGACTGGGTCGGGAAGTTTCTGCAAACCTTCGAGAGCGGGCCGGGCGGCTTCGGCGGCCGGCTTAGGGCTCTTCAGCGCTTCGAATCCTTGGCCGATGAACACCGCCGCCAACATGGGCCGGGCAATTCTGCGAATCAACATGAGGCGGTAGTTCCCTACTGGCCAGCCTGTCAAACCCGAGCGGTCGGCCGGAAACGTCAGGTCAGCAGCAGGCGGGCCGAGGCCTCGAGCCGGTTGGCGATCTCGGTGTAGGAGGCGTATCCCATGCCGGCCCGCACCAGCGCACCGGCGTAGAGCTGTTCCAGCGACTCGACGACGTTCGAATCACATTGTGTGCCAAGGGCGGACGTCAATCGCTGATGGATTTCGCGGCCGATTCGGAAGCGAAGGTGCTCGACATCAGGGTCCTTGCCCAGCAGGGCGGTCGTCACGGCGCCTGCGAGTTCCGGCTCATCGGCGACCAATAGCGCGATATTCCGGAGCACACCTACGACGCGCTCGATCGGGTCGGGGGAATCGTCGGGTGGTACCGGTGTCGAGGCCAGCCGTCGCCAGAACACCTCGGCGACCATGTGCTCCTTGGACGAGAAATAGGTGTAGGCGGTTGCCGCCCCGACACCCGCCTCGGCGGCCACCATCCGGATCGTCAGGCCGGAGAATCCTTCTCGGCTCAGGACGTCGACCGCTGCGCGACCCAACCGGTCGACCGTAGCGGCCTGTTTCGCTGTCAACCGGCGTCGCGTCGATTCCTGAGCTACCGGATCAGACACATGTCCGGACGCTACTACAACCCACCTGCGGCGACAAGGTGCGCGCTGGCCATGGACCATGCGTAAGGGTTAGGTTCGGAACATGAGCCGCACCGACACCACCTTTGCAGCGCAAACTTCCCGTCTTTTCGAGTTGGCCGAGCAGGTCGTGGGGTTCATGCCCGCTGACGAGGGGCGCGCGCTTTACGACGCGGCCATCCGTTACCTGGACGACGGGGTGGCGGTCGAAATCGGTACGTACTGCGGCAAGTCCACCGTGATGCTGGGTGCCGCCGCGGCGGCGACCGGCAGTGTGCTCTACACCGTCGACCACCATCACGGATCCGAAGAGCACCAGGCGGGCTGGGAATTCCACGACACCACGATGGTCGATCCGGTCAGCGGCCGGTTCGACACGCTGCCCACCTTCCGACGGACGCTGGACGCCGCCGGCCTGGATGACACGATCGTCGCGGTGGTGGGCAAGTCGCCCGTTGTGGCCCGCGGTTGGCAGAGCCCGCTGCAGTTGCTGTTCATCGACGGTGGGCATAGCGAGACGGCCGCGCAGCAGGACCTCGAGGGCTGGGCCAAGTGGGTTGTGGCCGGCGGCGCGCTGGTCATCCACGACGTGTTCCCCGACCCCCGCGACGGCGGCCGGCCGCCCTACAACATCTATTGCCGCGCTGTGGAATCCGGTCATTTCACCGAGGTCGCCAGCTTGGGCTCGCTGCGCGTGCTGGAGCGCACCGCCGGAGCGGCTGGCGAGGATCCGCTCAGCGCCTGACGCATTCACAGTCGTAGTCGCCTTCTAGGCCGCGGGGCAGGTCGGCGGCACGGAAGATACCGCTGCCTCCGGTGGTCATCGACAGCGCGTCGGCGGCAAGGATCACCGCCGCCGCGGTCCACGTGGTCCGCTCCACCGGCCAGCGCTTGCCGTCGGCGAACACCAGGCCGGTCCAGTAGGAGCCGTCCTGCTCCCGGAGGTGCTGCATCGCGGCGAACTGGGAGGTTGCCCGCCGCCGATCTCCCATCGCGTCCAGTGCCATCACGAACTCGCACGTTTCGGCCCCGGTGACCCATGGCCGGTCGTCGACGCAGCGGATGCCAAGCCCGTCGACCACGAAATCGTTCCAGCGCTGGGCGATTCGGGCGGTGGCTTCGGAGCCGCGCAAGGCGCCGCCGAGAATCGGGTAGTACCAGTCCATCGAGTGGTGGGGCTTCTCGGTGAACGCGTCGGGATGCTCGGCGATGGCGTGGCCGAGCCGGCCCAGCGCCACTTCCCATTCCGGCTGCGGGTCGTCGAGCCGCTCGGCCAGCGCCACCGCACAGCGGATGCTGTGATACACGCTGGCGCAACCGGTCAGCAGCGCCTCCGGAAGAACACCGGACGGGCCTTGCGCCCAATAGATTTCACCGGTGCCGGCCTGCAGTCCGAGGACGAAGTCGATGCCGGCGCGAACCGTGGGCCACATGTGCTCGGCGAACTGCAGATCGCCGGTCACCAGGAAGTGATGCCACACCCCGGCAGCGATGTATGCGCAGAAGTTGCTGTCGCTGTTGGCATCTTCGATCACGCCGCGGCGGTACTGGATGGGCCAGGAGCCATCCGCCCGCTGCTCGCGGCGGCACCATTCGTATGCCGCACGTGCGGGTTCATGCAGACCGGCGACGGTCAGGGCCATGGCGCATTCGACGTGGTCCCACACGTCGGTGTGCCCGGTCTCCGACCATGGGATCTCGCCTGAGGACTCCTGCACGGCCGCAATGGATTCTGCCGTCTGGCGGCATTGCTGCGGCGTGAGGATGTCGGCGACGCCCGGCACACCCTCGAGATCAGGCTGGCGTGGCATTCGTGATCGGCTTCTCGAAATAGAGGGCGACACTCTTGCCGACCAGCGGATTGAGCGCGGCTTCGGCCACTCTCGTCAGAGCGGGCCGGGACATCATGTCCCACACCAGCAGCTGGTGATACGACTTGACTGCCGGATGATCCGGCTTCTCCACGCCGACAGCGCATTTGAGCCACCAGAATGGCGAATGCAGCGCGTGGGCGTGATGGGAGTGGGTGAAGGTGAGTCCGCCGCGAACCAGTTTGGCCTGCAACTGGTCAGCCTTGTAGATGCGGATGTGGCCGCCCTCGTTGGCGTGGTATTCGTCCGACAGCAGCCAGCAGATCTTCTCGGGCAGCCAACGCGGCACGGTCACCGCGAGTTTGCCGCCCGGCTTGAGCACCCGGATCAGTTCGGCGATCGCGGCGTCGTCTTCGGGGACGTGCTCGAGGATCTCCGAGGCGATCACGCAGTCGAACTCCTCGTCCGGATAGGGCAGTGCCAGCGCATCACCGACCACGACCTGTGCCTTGGCCGATGCCGGTGCCTCGCCGGCCTCGACCATCGCCTGCAGCAGGGTGTCGACGTCGGCCAGTCCGGCGGCATCCATGTCGAAGGCGATGACGTCGGCGCCACGCCGGTAGGCCTCGAAGCTGTGCCGGCCGGCACCTGCGCCGACGTCGATGACCTTGGTGCCCGGCCCGACGGCGAGCCGGTCGTAGTCAACGGTCAGCATGGTTCGTCCACCGCCTCGACGGCGTCGGTGACGCGGCCGGTTCGTGCAATGGCCTGCTCGTAGACGCGTACCGTCTGCGCGGCCACCGATTCCCAGCTGAACACGTCGAGCGCACGCCGCCGGCCCGCGGTGCCGAGCCACCGTCGGCGCTCGGGCGATTCCAGCTGCCTGCCCAGCGCTGCGATCAGTTCGTTGACGTCGCCGGGTGCCACCAGATCGGCGCATTCGCCGTCGGCGCCCAGCACCTCGGGTAGCGCACCGGCCCGGCTGGCCACGATCGGCGTGCCGCTGGCCATGGCCTCGACCGCCGGCAGTGAGAAACCTTCGTAAAGCGAGGGGATACAAGCGATCTCGGCCGAGGCGAACAGCCCCGCCAGATCCTCGTCGGACAAGCCACTGGTGGTGTGCACGATGTCACTGATACCCAATTCGGCGATCAGCTTCTCGGTCGGTCCGTTCGGCTCCAGCTTGGCCACCAACTGCAGCTCCAGATCGTGCTCGGCGCGCAACTTGGCCACGGCGTGCAGCAGATGCCCGATTCCCTTGAGCGGGCGATCGGCGCTGGAAATCGCGATGATACGGCCAGGGACGCGCGGCTTGTCAGACGGCTTGAACAGGTCGGTGTCCACCCCGAGCGGGACCACCCGAAGCTGCTGCGGGCTGACCCCGAAGTCGTCTGCGATGTCGGTGGCCGACGAGGACGACACCGTCAACAGGTCCGGAATGTTCCTGGCGACCCTCTTCTGCATCTGCGCAAAGCCATACCACCTGTGCACCAACGGCTTTCGCCACCACTTGGCGGCGGCGAGATCGAGCACACGGTCTCGGGTGATCGGGTGATGCACGGTGGCCACCACGGGGAGGCCCATGTCGGCGATCCGCAGCAGGCCGGTGCCCAGGCATTGGTTGTCGTGCACGACGTCGAATTCGTCGAGGCGGGCGGCCAGCAGCCGGGCGGCCCGCAGGCTGAAGGTACGGGGTTCGGGGAAACCCGACGTCCACATGGTGGCCAGCTCGAGCGCGTCGATGCGGTCTCGGATCTCACTGAGGCGCGGCACCCGGAACGGGTCGGGCTCGCGATAGAGGTCGAGGCTGGGAACCTCGGTCAGCCGAACCCGCGGATCGAGGATCTCGGGGTAGGGCTGGCCGGAGAAAACCTCGACGTCATGGCCCAGTTCCACCAGCCCGCGACTCAAGTGCCGAACGTAGACGCCCTGCCCGCCACAGTGGGTTTTGCTGCGGTAGGACAGCAACGCAATCCGCATCTTCACACTCCTGCAACGTCCATGACCGATACGGCCGAGTCGCTCACCGGGCTCGCACATGTCATCGTGAAAAAAACCGGACGCGATTAGCGAGCTGTCTGGACATGTGTCTGGACTATAATTCGCTCAGCTACATACTGCAACGTAAGTGCCCAGTGCCCACCCTATGTCAGGACTAGTTTGTCCTGTTATGCACTATCGCTGGGAAGCGCTTTCCTCTGGCGTGTTCCGCTGCCGATTGCCGTTCCTCGACGTTACCGTCGGGCTGGTGTGGGGCGACGTCAAGACTTTGCTGATTGATTGCGGCACAACACTTTCCGAGGCTGCTCGGATTGCCGATGATGTCGGTGAGCTCACCGGTGGTGTGGTGACCGATGTGGTGATGACGCATCATCATTTCGACCACATCCTCGGCTCGTCCGGCTTCGGTACGGCCGTCCTATATTGCCCTGCCGCGGTGGCCGAGGCGCTGACCACCCGAATCGACGAGGTTCGCGCCCACGCGCTGCAGTACGGGGCCGACCCGGGGCGGGTGGACCGCGCAATCGCCGGGCTGCGCGCACCCGACCACGTGGTGACGGTCGCCGACCTGGATCTGGGCGGGCGCAGCGTCCACTTCGAGCTGCCGGGACCTGGCCATACCGACCATGACCTGGTGGTTGTCGTTCCAGCCGACTCTGCGGGCCAGCCCACGGTGGTGTTCTGTGGCGACCTGGTCGAGGAATCCGCCGACCCGGCGATCGACGCCGGGTCGGACCTTCCCGCCTGGCCGCACGCGCTGGACCGGATCGTCGCACTGGGCGGGCCCGACGCGGTCTACGTCCCCGGCCACGGCGCGGTGGTGGACGAGCAGTTTGTGCGGGCTCAGCGCGACTGGCTGGCGGCTCGATAGATCCCCGAGAGCTGACTCACCAGCCGGTGGACAGCACCCGGTCGAGCATGTCGACGAAGAAGTCGGCCGATTCCCGGGTGATGCACATCGGGGGTTTGACCTTGAGTACGTTCTGCCGGTCACCGGTCGGCTGGACGATGACGCCGAGCTCGCGCAGCCGTTCGCAGATCGCCGCCGTCTCCTCGACGGCGGGTTCCAGCGTCGTCCGGTCACGCACCAGTTCGACGCCCATGTACAAGCCGCTGCCGTGCACGGTGCCGATCAGCTCGTGGCGGGTCGCCAGCTCCTCGATGCGGTTCTTGAGGTGGTCGCCGACGGTCAGGGCGTTGCGCTGCAACCCCTCCTTCTCCAGCATGTCGAGCACGGTCAGGCCGACCACGCAGGAGACCGGGCTGCCGCCGGCGGAGGAGAAGAAGTAGCCCTGGGTGCGGTACTTCTCGGCGACCTCGCGGGTGGTGATGACCGCGCCGAGCGGCTGGCCGTTGCCCATCGCTTTCGCGACCGTGACGATATCGGGCACTACATCCTGCTGCTGGAAGCTCCAGAACGACCGGCCGGTGCGGCCGTAGCCGACCTGCACCTCGTCGGCGATGGCCAGCCCGCCGGCGCCGCGCACCGCCGCGTAGACCGCCGCGAGATAGCCGTCGGGCAGTGCCATCCCACCGGCGTTGCCGTAGAACGGTTCGCAGATGAACGCCGCCGGTGGCTTTCCTTGTGCGGCAAGGCCTTCGATGATCGCAACGGCCTCGGGGGCGTAGCGCGCCGCATCGGGTCCGCGATGCTCGCCGCGGTAGGCGTTGGGCGAGGGCACGGTGTGCACCCACTCCGGCCGGGTGGCCAGTGCGTTGGGATTGTCGGCCACCGATGTGGAGATGGCGTCGGTGGCGTAGGTCCAGCCGTGGTAGGCCTCGGCGACGGCGACCACATCCTGGCGCCCGGTCGTGGCCATCGCCAGGCGCAGTGCCAGATCGACAGCCTCCGAGCCGGAGTTCACCAGGAACACGGTGTCCAGTGGGTCGGGCAGCGTGGCGGCCAGCCGCTCGGACAGCTCGACCACGGCACCGTAGTTGAACCGGGAATTGGTGTTCAGCCGGCGCCACTGACGGGCGACGGCGTCGGCGAGCACCGGATGGCCGTGGCCGAGAACCGCGACGTTGTTGACCATGTCGAGGTAGCTGCGGGCGTCGTTGGCCAGCATGTGCTCGCGCCAGCCGCGCTCGATGCGGGGCGGGTTGAGGTAGTAGTGCTCCTGGACGCTGGCGAACGAGTCCGCCCGGCGGCGCCACAGTGCCTCGCTGTCATCGGTGGCCAGGTTCGCCGGGGCCAGGCCGAGCAGCACGCTGGGATCGTCGACCAGGCTCAGCCAGCCCGCGGCGTATTCGGCCCGGACGAAATCGGGGACCACCGGAGCCGCCGGGCCGGCGACATCGGCCTGAGCGTCGGGCTGCCTGCGGCATTGGATCCACACGTGGCCCTCGACGGTGCCCAGCCCGGTGCCTGCGGGCACGCTCTGGCCCGCCTGTAGCTGGTCGCTAACGCGCAGTGCACCTCGCACTACCAGCGATCCCGCGGTGCCGGTCAGCGTGACCGAGTCGGCGGTGACAGCATCCACGACACCGCTCCACGGCGCGGTGACCGGCAGCGGCGCGCCAGGCCACAGGTCCACGCCGGTGCCGACGGTGGCTGCCGATGTCGGGCTCAGCAGCTCCGACCGGGTCAGGCGCGGCTGGCCGAAGGCGCTGACGACCGCCGCGGCGCCCTGAATGAGTGCCTGGACGGCCAGGTCGTCTTCGCGGCCGGCGGTCAGCCACCGGCCGTAATCCATCGCATCGGATTCCGCGGACAGGTCCAGCCGGGCGACGGAATCGGCGGCCAGCCCACTGATCAGCGGGGCTTCCACCGGTAGCGGATCAGCGGCAGGTGCGGCACCCAGCGCGGTCCGGATCTGGGCGGTCATGACCTCGCTTGGCACCGCCGTGGCCCGTTCGAAGATCCGCCACTCCCACTCCAGGGCGCTGGTGGCGTAGTCGTTGTCGGCATCGATCGAGGCCTGGTGGATACCGCTGACCACGAGCACCGCGGCGCGCAGCACGACCAGGGGCCACAGTGCCTCGATCTCGGCGGGTCCCAGCGGGCGCACGGCGTGGAACGCGGCGATCGCGGGCAGGGTGGCGGCGGGTTCACCGCCCTCATGGCGCAATAGCGATGAAACCGCGATCGCCAGTTCGCCCACGGTCCAGGACCGGGTCAGGTCACCCAGGTCGATGACGCCGTCGGGGATCCGGCCGGTGCCCGGAGCGCCGCACACCACGTTGTCGTCGGTGATATCGCCGTGGATCACCTGGACCGGCAGGTCGTCGCTGACGTCGGCCACCACTTGCCAGGCCGCGGCGGCGGCGGCCTCCACGTTCTCCCGGCGTGCTCTGTCGCTGACGTGCGCGGCGAGCACCTCGACGGTGCGCTGGGCGTGGCGCAGATCCCACTGCAGTACGCGGTCCACGCCGGCGTGTTCGAAGCCGGCCAGTGCGCGGACGGTCCGGCCGGCCAGCGCACCCAGCGCGGCTGCCCGGGCGGGAGTCACGTACTGGTCACCGCTCATGGTGCCGCCAGCCAGGTGGGCGATGATCCGTGCGTAGAGCACGGTCCCGTCGTCGGTGCGCAGCTCGGCGATCGGCGCGACACCGGAAAGTTCGATATTGGTCGCCGTGCGGACATCCGGTTCGGCCTGCCGGATGTAGGCCGCAGCGGCGTCCTGGGCCTCCAGCTCGATGCGGGAGAAGGCCGGGTTGGCGATCTTGAGCACCCCGATCGGGTCGCCGTCGGAGTTGCTCAGCAGGAAATTGGCGTCCTGCTGGCTGCCCAGTGGGGCTACCTGGGCGTCGACCCCGAACTGGGTCTTGGCGATGTCGCGGGCCTGCGCCGGGGTGACGGCCGGGACCGGAAGCTCCTCGGCTTGGAAGAAGTCGAACAGTGTCATGGCGGTCTCACTTTACTGCCGGGCTGACCCGGTAGTACGCGGTCGGATCTGCCGATACGGTGGGCAGATGCGGGCGCTGATCATCGTCGACGTGCAGAACGATTTCTGCGAAGGGGGATCGCTGGCCGTGACCGGAGCCGGCGCCGTGGTGCGCGCGATCAACGCGCTGCTGGCCGAGGACCATGGCTATGACCATGTGGTGGCGACCAAGGACTACCACGTGAACCCCGGGGCCCATTTCGCCGACCAGCCCGACTTCGTTGACACCTGGCCGCGGCACTGTGTGGCCGGAACCACCGGCGCCGAGTTCCATCCGGAACTGAACACCGCGCCCGTTGAGGCGGTGTTCCACAAGGGCGCCTTCACCGCCGCCTACAGCGGCTTTGAGGGCGCCGTCGACCACACCTCACTGACCGATTGGCTGCGTGCGCGTGGTGTCGACGAAGTCGATATCGCGGGCATCGCCACCGACTACTGCGTGCGCCAGACCGCGGCCGACGCCACCAGAGCCGGATTCAAAACCCGCGTCCTGGTGGACCTTACGGCCGGAGTCGCCCCTGGAACGACCGCCGAGGCGCTGGACGAGATGCGCGATCGCGGCGTCGAATTGGTCCACAGCGCGTGATGCCAGAACCACGCTCGGCCCTGCTCGACGCCGTCGACCGCTCGCCGCTGATGGCGGCCGAACACGACCGTGCCGGCTGGGTGGGCTTGTTCACCGCCGACGGCCAGGTGGAGGATCCGGTGGGCTCGCGACCGCACGTCGGGCCAGAGCAGATCGGGCGCTTCTACGACACGTTCATCGCGCCGCGCCAGATCGTCTTCCGGCATGAGGCCGATATCGTCTCGCAGACTTCGGTTATCCGCGATGTCGTCCTCGAAGTCGGGATGGGGCCTGCGGTGACGATGCGCATCCCCGCGGTGCTGCGTTACGACCTGCGCGACGTGGCGACGCAGTTGCGGATCGAGCGTTTGCGCGCTTATTGGGAATTGCCGGCGATGGTCGTGCAATTCGCCGGCAACGGGTTGGCCGCGGGTCCGCAGGCACTGGAACTGAGCCGTGCCCTGGTTCGCAATCAGGGGCTGCGTGGATCGCTGGGATTCGCCGCGGGTTTTCGCGGTGCGCGGTTCCGGGGCAAGCGGACGGTGCGGGCTTTTCTGACCGCGGTCGCCGCCGGTGACCAACTGCGGGCGTGGCGGTCGCTGGGGCCGGGTGCGCTGATCACCCGCGGCGAGCGAAACCCGGTGAAATTCAGCGCGTTCAGCGACGAGCTGACGGGAACGTCATGGACCAAGCTGATCGCCGCCGGCTCGTCGGTGACGGTCTCGCTGCGCGGCCCGCGACCGGGTGTGCTGATCGCCGAACTCGGTTCCGGCGGAGGCGTGATCACCCGGCTGCAGTACTTCGCTGAATAGCGGGCTACATCCGCGAGAAGCGGGCGAGGACGAAGCAATACGCGCCGTACGCGGCGAAGCCCATGGCCGCCGCGACAAGCAGTGTCGTGCCGAAGGGTGCCTCGCCCAAGCTCTTGACCGCGGCGTCCAATCCGGCGCCCTTGGCGGGATCGGCGGTTGCCGTGGCGACGACCAGCAGAATCCCGGCGCCGCCCAATACGATTCCCTTTGCGGTGTAACCGGCGATGCCCAGCGGGGTGATCAACGGGCCGCCCCCGGTGACCGTGAGGTCCTCCTCGAACTTTGTCGACAGCCCCTTGTACACGTGGTAGCCGCCGACGCCGATGATTGCCGCCGCGGCGATCAGCAGAACGCACTTCCCCCAACCGGTCTGGAGCAGCTGTGCGGTGAGACCGGTGTTCTGCTCGCCGTTGGATTGTCCACTGCCATTGGCGAATCGCACCGCGGCGATGGCGATGCCGGCGTAGACGACGGCGAGCGCAGCCGACTTGATCCGGTCGAGCACGTCGTAGGCGCCATGGTGTTCCTGCCCCGGCTCGCTGGGGTGTGAGCCGAGAACTGCTTCAGCGATTCGCCACAAGGCCAGCGCGACCAGGCCCGCGGCAGTGAGCCAGCCCCACGATGATGTAGGCGATCAACAGATGTAGGACGCCGCTGATGCTGTATCCGGCTCGCGCGCCGAGTTCGAATGGTCTGCTGTGCGTGGCCGCCTGCACGGCAGTTTGTACCGCATTGTCAGCCATGACGACTGGGAAACCCCGCCGGCAAACGCCGGCTGGGCCCCAGAGTTGCGATTGGTGCATCAGTAGCTGAATGTCGTTGCCCCGTCGCCGATCCATTCCCACAGCTGAACCGTTCCGCCGGCCTCGGCGCCGGCGATGAAGTTGGCAGTGTCCAGATTCTTGGCCCGCACGCATAGCGGGCAGACCAGGTAGCGTCCGCCTGCCCGCTCGTAGCGCTCGATGAGTTCGGCCAGTGGGGGACACCCCTCACATGCGGTGGCGACCCCCACCCCTGGCACCGCCAGCCGTGCCGCCTCCTTCGCGAGGAACATCATCGTCGGGCGGCCAGCCTCGGCCGCGCCGAGCGCGACCAGGAACGCCACCGTGACTTTTTCCGGATCCTCCAGACCGGTCGCGAGGCTGATCGCTGCTTTGTTGTTGGTGCTCATAACTTTTCCTCCTGTGTGGTTTGTTGCTTGCTAACCGTTGTTTCCAGTGCTGCCGTTGCTGGTGGTACCTCCTCCACCGGTTCCGCCGGTGCCACCCCGACCTCCCGTCCCGCCGGCGCCGCCGTCTCCGCCGTTCCCGCCGTAGCTCTTGCCGGTCGTTGTTGCGCCGGTGCCGCCCTTGCCGCCGGCGCCGCCGGTGGCTCCGAAGCCACCGTTGCCACCATCGCCGCCGTCGCCACCGATGCCGTTGCCCGACTTGGAGACTCCGCCGTTGCCCAGCCCACCTGCGCCACCGGGCCCGCCTGGGCCACCTTGTCCGCCGTCCCCGCCGGAACCACCGTTGGCCTGGCCGGTATTGCTTTCTCCAGAACCCCCGTTTCCGCCGAAGCCGCCGCGACCAACGAGTCCACCTCGTCCACCGTGACCTCCATAACCGCCTGCGCCGGTCCCGGTGATGGCTACGCTGTGGCCGCCGTTTCCGCCTGCGCCACCCGCCCCGAGAGCGGCTGCGTCACCGCCCTTTCCACCGTTGCCGCCGACGGCGCTTGCCTGACTGGTGGCCTGGCCGCCTGTTCCGCCGGCGCCGGCTCCACCGAACACTTGGCCGTCGCCTCCGTCACCGCCATCTCCGGCGTGGGCACCGCCACCGCCACTTGCCGTGCCGCCGGTGCCACCCTTGCCCGCCTGCCCCGCCCACGAGGAATCCGCTCCGGCCCCGCCGTTACCGCCGTAGGCCGGGCCGCTGGCGGCGTTACCCGAACCACCTCTGCCACCATCACCGGCCTTGCCAAACAGGCCGGAACCGCCCCCGGCGCCACCCCAACCGCCGTACGCTGCACCGTTCTCGGCGACGCCCGAGCCTCCGGTACCGCCGGCGCCTCCGCTACCGACGAGGAGACCACCGTCGCCGCCATTTCCGCCCGCCCCTCCGACGGCGATGCTGTTTCCAGTTTTGTAGCTGGCGCCGCCAGCGCCGCCGGCCCCGCCGATGCCGAACAGCCCGGCATTGCCACCGTTGCCGCCGGCCTGTCCCGGCTGACCTTCGCCACCATGACCACCGTTGCCGAACAGTAAGCCGCCGCGACCACCGTCTTGACCGGCGCCGCCGTTGGCGCCGTTGCCGATCAACAGGCCGGCGTTCTCACCGGGCTCGTCGCCATTGCTGATGAAGAAGCCGACAAGATCCCGGCCGATATCCGTGGCGGCGGGTGTGGTGAAGGCGGCTGGCGCGCTCTTGGTCCGCCGATGGGTCAGCGGTATTGGTGCTGTTTCGCTCCGGGCGTGTGCGGCGGAAGGATGTTTCGGAATCCGATGGACAACAGGAGTTTTCCGTGGCGTGAGAGCACTGCCGAGCGTGGTTGGTGCGACGATCCGGCCCGCGATGATCATCGGCGGTGCGGCCGCTGCCGTGTACAAGGCGTTGGGTGTGACGTGTGCGATCGCCGTGACCGGCACTGCGATATGCGGCTTGTCCGCTGCTGGGGGCTGGCTTTTGTCGATGGCGCCCGTGCCAACCGCGGCGAGAGAGCCGGCGGTCAGAGCGGTGATCAGCACCTGCCTGGTTGGGTTGATGCGGCTTTTCGTTGTCACGATGATGTTTCTCTTTTCGTCAAACAGGATGTGTAGGGACCGATTTCGTTGACAATCACCGACACGGTGTTCGCCGGAGTTCCGCTACGACGGGCGTGCTCGCGGACCATGTCTTCGTCGTCGGCTTCGTGAACGCAGTAGATCTTGTCGGCGGTGACGTAGCTGGTAATCCACCGATAGGGCACATCGAGAGAGGCGATGGCGTTGTTCGATTGCCGCGACAGCTCGGTCAGCTCGACATGGGTGAGGTTGCTCGCCCCCGGGACGTCGCGCTCGATGATGAAACGCTTCATGGCGTGGTTTCCCCTGTCGTGCATCGCCGCCAATCGTGTTGCCGCGGGCGTAGGCCGGGCACCAGCATCGGCACGCTGTTCTGGTAGACCCGGTAGCTGTCGCCCAGCTCTGCGACCAGGTCACGCTCCTCGAGCTGCAGGGCGATCAGGATGTATCCGGTTGTGCCGACCGCGAACAGCAGATGGCCCGCGGACATGGTGGGCGTAGCCGAGAACGCGATCAGGAACCCCAGCATCAGTGGGTGGCGCACCAGCCGATACAGCAGGTTCGCCCGGAAGTCCGGCTTGGTGCCTGGCGCACCCCGCCAGGCCGCGAAAACCTGTCGCATCCCGAATAGTTCGAAGTGGTTGATCATGAAGGTGGCTGCCAGGACGGTTGCCCAGCCGGCCGCGAACAGTGCCCACAGCAGGACTCGGACCGCAGGCGGGCTGATCTGCCACACCACCGCCGGAATGGTTCGCCACTGCGAATACAGCAGCAGTAGAACAAGACTGGCCAGCAACACGTAGGTGCTGCGTTCGACGGGCTTGGGCACGAACCGGGTCCACCATCGTTTGAAGGCGGGCCTGGCCATCACGCTGTGCTGGACGGCGAACAATCCCAGGAGCGCCGTGTTGATCAGTAGCGCGACCCCGAAGGGGGCGCCGTCGATGCCGTGATCGACCGTGCGCGGCACGACGATGCCACCGACGAAGCCGATGGCGTAACAGAAGACGACGAGGAAGATGAGGTAGCTAGCGACCCCGTAGCCCAGGGCCAGGCTGCGGCCTGCCCGCGACGATGCGGGCGCATGAATGTTGGTCATACCCATGATGCTCGCCGGGATGCCGGCGGCGATCATGGGGCATTCGCCTCAACTATGTGTCAAGCGAGCGGCTCGGTCAGCCCGTGCCGTAGCGCGTACATGCTGGCACCGATGCGATTGGAGACCCCGATCTTGGCGTAGGTCCGTTCGACGTGGTTGCGGGCGGTCTTCTCGGTGATCACCAAGGCGGAGGCGATCTCTTTGTTGGAGGCGCCGCGCGCCACCAGGCACAGCACCTCGACCTCGCGCGGGGTCAACCCGGCGGGCCGTGCCGCAGCCCGTCGGGTCCGGTGGCCGGCTGCCTGCAGGACGGCATCGGCGGCGACCGGGTCCAGCTTGTCCTCGCGGACCCGCTCCCGAATCCGCCGAGCGGCCGCAGCCGGATCCAGCGCGGCGCGGTAAGGCCTTGGCTCCAAAGCTGATTGGTAGGCGACGGCGGCGGCGAGTACCCGGTCGGGCATACCGAGCGCGGCGCCGGGCAGATTGCGGGGGTACCCGGTGCCGTTGACGCACTCGTGGTGGTTCCCGGCGATCTGCGCGACTTGCTCGAGTCCGTCGATTCGGCTCAGGATGCGGGTGGTGAGGTACGGATGCAGACGCATGCGTTCGAACTCGGCGGCCGACAACGCCGCCGGCTTGGACCAGACCTGGTTCGAGACGCCGATGCGGCCGAGGTCGTGGACATGGCCGGCCCGGCGGACCACGGTGACGACATCGGGGCCCAAGCCGACCGCCTCGGCGGCGTCACCGGCCAACTGCGCCACGGCACGTGAATGACCAAGGGTGAAGGGGCATTTCAGATCGACGAAATCGCCAAGCGCGACCAGCAACTCGTCGAGCGACTGCTGCTGCAGGGGCTCATGGCGATCCGGCGCGCACGCCAGGGCGGCCTCCCAAACCTCGCCCGCTGGCGGGCCTGCCAGAATCGCCTCGGCGTCGGCGGCGAAGGCCTCGACCACGTTCGGGTCGAACTGATGGCCGCTGCGTTCGGCGGCCATGTCCACCGCGGCGCTCACCCCGCCGGTGCGGTGGTGCACCTCGGCGAGGTCGGCAAGCTGGGCCACCCGCATCTCGATCGGGATGTCATCACCACCGACGCCGCCGGGCAGCCCGCGCCCGTCGTAGCGTTCGAAGCTGAAGCTCAGCGCGTCCTGCACACCGGAGCCCAGTCCCATCCGGTCGGCCAGTAGTCCTGCCGAGGTGCAGTGGGAGTGGATCAGCTGGGACATGTTGCCGCGGGCGTTGATGAACAGGGTCGCGATGGACGTCAGTCGCTGTGTCAGGGGCTCGCCGCGGCCGACGTTGGCGGCCAGGAAGCGGAAGTAGGGCAGCCCCGCCCAGTCGACGTGGTAAGAGTCGCGACGGACCGAGATGTCGTCGCCGAACCAGTGCGCGAACTCATGCGAATCGGCGTGACAGCCGATCCACATGACCAGCGTCGTGTAGTACACGCAATCGCGCTGATCCCGGCTCAGCTCCATGCGGGCGGCAATTCGAGTGCCGATCAGCGCGGCACGCAGCATGTGTTCGGCGGGCTGGCCCAGGCCGAGGTCGATCGCCACCGACAGTGCGGCGAGTAGCTCGGCGCGGCTGGGCACGCGTGGCGGCGGACCTGTGGGGTTTCTCGGCGCTGCCACGTGCTGATTGTGCCCCCCTGATGGGGCAGCTGCCCTGATTTACGCGTGCGGCTTGCGCACCGTTTCCCAGTCGTGCTCAGCTTCGAGTTGAGCAATGAGACGTCCGGTGCGTTCTTTGAGCAGCAGTGTCATTCCGACACCGATCAGGATCGCGACGACCAGGGCGATCCAGGAGAACCGCGACAACCACTTCTCCGCGGCTATCCCGAGGTAGTAGACCACCGCGGTGGTGCCGCCGGCCCAACACAGCGCGCCGGCTGCGTTGGCAGCCAGAAACTGCGGGTAGCGCATGTGCAGCGCACCGGCCAACGGCCCGGCCAGGATCCGCAACAGCGCGATGAAGCGCCCGAAGAAGACCGCCCACACACCCCAGCGGGCGAATAGCTGCTTGGCCAGCGCCACATGCCCGGGGCCGAAGTGTTTCGGGAAGCGTTTGCCGAGCCGCTCGAACAAGCCCATCCCGAACTTCCGGCCGATCGTGTAGCCGATCGTGTCGCCGATGATCGCACCGATGGTGGCCGACGCACCCACCCAGACCGGGTCGATGTCGAGGGTGTGCCTGGAGGCCAGCAGAGCCGCACTCACCAGCGCGATCTCGCCCGGCAGCGGGATACCCAGGCTCTCGATGCCGATGATCAGCCCGACGACCAGGTAGACCGCCAACGGCGGGATGGATTCCAGTATCGAATCGACCGTCACCCGCCAAGGATGCCGTATGGACCGCTGTTACCGGTGCGAACCAGCAGGTTGGCGTGTCGGACTCAGGTGTCGCGCTTGCGCCGGTACAGCGTTCCGAGGGCCAGCAGGATCAGGCTGGCGATCAGGATCGCGGTGGCGAGTACGTTGATCTGAGGTGGCACAGCGGCTTTCACCGCCGCGTTCACGTACAGCGGGTAGGTCACCGTCGAGCCGCTGACGAAATAGGTGATGATGAAGTCGTCCAGAGATAGCGCGAACGACAACATCGCGGCAGCCACGATGCCCGGCACGATCAGCGGCAGGGTCACCTTGAAAAACGTCCGGGTAGGCCCGGAACCCAGATCCAGTGAGGCATCCTCGAGCGTCCAGTCGAAACCACGGATCCGCGCGCGCACGGTCATGGCGATGAAGCTGATCTCGAAAGCCACGTGCGCGATCAGGATCGTGGCGTAACCGGTTGCCCAGCCCAGGTCGAGAAACAGGGTGAGCAGTGAGGCACCCATCACGACCTCGGGTGACGTCAGCGGCAGCACCAGGAACGTGTCGACCGCCTTGCTGCCGCGAAACCGTTGGCGGACAAGGGCAACAGCTACCAGGGTGCCGAGCACGACGGCGATGAGCGTCGAGACGGCGGCGACGTTCAGGCTCAACTTCAGCGCGTCGGTCAGGGCCGGGTACTTGAACGGGTCGGCCCAGTTGTCCAGCGTGAAACCCTGCCAGGTGTAGTTGAACTTGCCGGCGGGCTTGTTGAACGAGAAGACGATGATCACCAGGATCGGCAGGAACAGGTAGAGCAGCACCAGCCCGGCGATGACGCGCAGGGCGATGTCGCCGAGCTTGAACGTGCCCCGAATATTGCGGCCCCGCTTGGCCAGTCCGCCGTGGTCGATGGTCTGCGCGATGGCGGCCCCGGCCTCGGTCGTCATACGAGATCCTCTGTCCCGAGCGCCTTCGTGTACAACAGGACACCGACCAGGATCAGCGCCATCAGCACGAAGCTGAGTGCGGCGGCCGCCGGGTAGTCCTTGACCACCAGGAACTGCTTCTGAATGACGTTGCCGATCATCCGGGTCTGGGTGCTGCCCAGGTAGTCGGCGTTGATGAAGTCACCGACCGACGGGATGAAGACCAGCATGCTGCCGGCCAGCACACCGGGCATCGCCAACGGCATGATCACCTTGCCGAACATCCTGCGGTTGGTGGCGTACAGATCGCGGGAGGCCTCCAGCAGGCGGGCGTCGATCTTCTCGAGGCTGACGTACAGCGGCAGGATCATGAAGATGATCCAGTTGTAGGTCAGGCCGCCGATGACCGCCCAGCCGGTCGACAGCAGGCGCCCTTCGGACGGTAGCAACCCGACCGTGCCCAGCGTATGGACTACCCAGCCGTCGTCGGCCAGGATGGTTTTCCACGCCAGCGTGCGAATCAGGAACGTGACGAAGAACGGCAGGATCACCAGTCCGAGTAGCAGGTTCTTGTAGCGGCCCGCTTTGAATGCGATCACATACGCCAGCGGGAAAGCCAGCAGCGCGCACAACACGGTGGCGGACAACGCATAGCCGAACGAGCGCAGGATCTGCTCACGGTATTCGCTCAGCGCCTCACCGTAATTGGCGAAATCCCAAGCGAACGTGAGCTTGGGCAGATAGATGGAACCACCCATTTCCGACAGTGATGTCCGGAACAGCGATACGAACGGGATCACGTAGAAGACCCCGAGGTACGCCAGTGCGGGCAGGATCATCAGGTAGGGAGCGAGTTTGCTCCGCTGCCGATTGCTACTGGCTACTCCCGCCATCGCGCTATTCGCCCGTGACTGCGGCGTATGCCTTGTTGAACTCCGCGGTCTGCTCGTCGGTGAGCGCCGCCCAGGTCTTCAGCTTGTCCAGGGTTTCCTTCGGCGGGTTGATCAACGGGTTGGTGGCCAGGCCGGGGTCGATCTTGTTGAGCTCGTCGGTCATATCCGACAGCACCGGCACGTACTGGGTGTGCGCGATCAGCTTGGCGTAGTTCGCCCGGTCATAGACGTAGTTGATCCACGTCTCGGCGGCCTTCTGGTTCTGTGTGGTGTACGGAATCACCATGGTGTCGACAAAGGTGGTGCCACCGGTCTCGGGCACCACGAACTTGAGATCGGGGTTGTCCTTCTGCAGCTGGACCACGTCACCCGAATATGCCTGGGCGATAACGACATTGCCCGAAGCCAGGTCGTCGGCGTAGTCATTGCCGGTGAACCGGCGAATTTGGCCGGCGTCCTTCTGTTTCTTGATCAGGTCGACAGCCTTGTTGACCCCATCGCTCGTCGGGTTCTCCACCGAGCTGCCTTGGGACAGCATGATCATGCCGAGACCGTCCTGGGTGTCGGCGAGCAGGCTGATCTTGCCCTTGAACGCCGGATCCCACAGGTCGTCGATCTTGGTGATGTCGCGACCCGTCGCCGCGCGGTTGTAGGCCAGCGCCGTCATGCCGGACATGTAGGGGGCGCTGAACTTGCGGCCCGGGTCGGCCTTGGCGTTCAACAGGTCCTCGCGCATGTTCTTCTTGTTGGTCCAACGGCTTTCGCTGATCCCGTTGAGCCAGCCCAAGCCGTTGAGGCGGGCGGCCATGAACTGAGTGGGTACCACCAGGTCGGCGCCGATGTCCTGCTTGCGCGACAGCGGTTCCTTGTTCTTGGCGAACCACTCCTCGTTGTCGTTGTAATCCTCTTTGTAGTCCACCGTCAGGCCGGTCGCGGTCTGGAATGCGGCGACGAAGCCGTCGGCCATGTACAGCGGCCAGTTCGAGATCCGCAGTTTTCCGGTGGCGGGGGAGCCGTCATCCGACGGCGTGGCGGGTCCGCTGGAGCTGCTCTTGTTGTCGGACTTGCTACACGCGGCGAGGAAGGACGGTCCCAGGACCAGCGCGGCCGCGGCGGCGGCACCGCCACCGATGAAGCGGCGTCGGGAGGACAGCGAAGCGATGATCCGAGGGTCGATCTCTGTGGCCATGTGCCGTAGTGCCTTTCGGTGGGGGGAGGATTCGGTGGACGAAGAAGAGCAGGACTACGCGAATGGCCTAGGAGTCGTCGAGCATCTCCTCGAGGTCCTCGGTGGTCGGGATGTCGGCGGCAGGCAGGACCAGTGACGCCTCGGGAGCCCAGCACACGAACACGTCGTCACCGGGACGTAGCAGGGGCAGGTTCTGCTCGGGCCCGATGTGAGCCAGGATCGGGGAGTCGTCGGCAGCGGCCAACGACAGCCGCAGCACCGGTCCTTGGAAGGTCAGGTCGACGACCTTGGCGGCGACGCTCGCGAGATCTCCGGTCGGCTGTTCCATCGACACCCGGACTCGCTCGGGGCGGACCATGAGAGTGGCCTGACCGCCGGGCTCGATGGTGGTGTCACCGGGCCGGGCCTTGAGCGTGGTGCCGAGCACCTCCACCTCGACGAAGTCGCGGTTGGCGCGGCCGGTCTGACGGCCGTGCCAGAGGTTGGCCTGGCCGATGAAGCCGGCCACGAACACCGTTGCGGGCCGGTCGTAGATCTCGGTCGGGGAGCCGATCTGCTCGACATTGCCCTGGTTCATGACCGCGATGCGGTCGCTCATCGTGAGCGCTTCCTCCTGGTCGTGGGTCACGTAGACGAACGTGATGCCGACCTCGCGCTGGATGCGCTTGAGCTCGAACTGCATGACGTGGCGCAATTTGAGGTCCAATGCGCCGAGCGGTTCGTCGAGCAGCAGGGCGCTGGGGTAGTTGACCAATGCCCGGGCCAGGGCCACACGCTGCTGCTGGCCGCCGGAGAGTTGGGCGGGCTTGCGCTTGGCGAAGTCGGTGAGCCGAACGATCTCGAGCATCTCGTCGACGCTCTTTTTGACCGTGGCCTTATCCTTCTTCTGGCTGCGTGGCCCGTAGGCGACGTTGTCCCACACCGTCATGTGGGGGAACAGCGCGTAGTGCTGAAAGACGGTGTTGACGTTGCGTTTGTGCGGAGGAACCCGCGACACGTCAACGCCTTCGAGGCGTATCGCGCCCTCGGTGGGCTGTTCGAAGCCCGCGATCATGCGCAGCGTGGTGGTCTTCCCGCAGCCGGACGGGCCGAGCATGGAGAAGAACTCGCCGGCGCCGATGGAGAAGTCGGCGTCGGCGACGGCGATGTAGTCCTCGAAGCGCTTGACGACGTGGTCGATCTCGATGACCGGCGCGCCGGTGCGCTTGGATCCGGTTTTTCCGGTGGTCTGCTGGGTGGCGGTGGCGCCGGTCTCGGTCAGGGCCCGTCTCCTTAAGTCCCGCGGGCCGACGAGTAGTGCGACCAGTCGGCCCCGCCCCTAAACGATTGCGGATTTGCGTGCTCTTCGCAACCGATTCCGCAACGAAATATGAATTTCTCGATGGAATCGCTCGTTACGACCGGGGTTGGGGCACGGCTTTCGATTGGACGGCGGCACGTGACAGGGCGCCTCAGGGCCGTCGCTGGGTCGGATCGTATCCCCGTTTCAGGCCGTCGTGAGCCCTCGTGCGATAACCAGTCGCTGGATTTGATTGGTTCCTTCGAAGATCTGGGTGATCTTGGCTTCGCGCATGTAGCGCTCGACGCGATAGTCGCGGGTGTAGCCGACGCCGCCGAGCACCTGGACGGCATCGGTGGTCACCTTCATCGCAGCGTCGGTGGCCACCAGCTTGGCGACGCTGGCCTGCTGCGAGTAGGGCCGGCCGGCATCGCGACGCCGCGCGGCATCCAGATAGGTGGCTCGTGCGCTGGCCACCGCGGCGGCCATGTCGGCCAGCAGGAATCCCAGCCCCTGATGGTCGATGATCTTGCGGCCGAAGGTCGTTCGGTCGTTGGCGTAGGCGCAGGCCTCGTCGAGGGCGGCCTGCGCGATCCCGACGGCCACGGCCGCGATGCCGAGCCGGCCCGAGTCCAGTGCGCTGAACGCGATCTGCAGACCCTGTCCCTCGGCTCCGATCCGGCGATCGGCGTCGATCACGGCGTTGTCGTAGAAGGCCGACGTCGTCGGGATCGCGGCCAGGCCCATCTTCTCCTCGGGCTTGCCGAAGGTCAGACCGGGTTGCTCACCGGGCACGAGAAAGCAGGAAATTCCACGAGAACCTTCACCCGTGCGGGCGAACAGGGTGTAGAAGTCGGCTCGCCCGCCGTGGGTGATCCAGGCCTTCGAGCCGTTGATGATGTAGCCGGCCTCGGTCGGGGTGGCCTTGCACTGCAATGCCGCGGCGTCCGAACCGGCCTGCGGCTCGGAGAGGCTGTAGGCGCCGATCTGCTCACCCGAGAGCATCCCCGGCAGCCAGCGCTCCCGCTGTTCGTCGGTGCCGAACGCCAGCAGCGGATGACACGACAGGCTGTGCACACTGACCGCCACCGCCACCGCCGCCCAGCGTGCGGCGATCTCCTCCAGCACTTGCAGATAGACCTCGAATGGCTGGCCGCCGCCACCCGAGTCCTCCGGTTGCGGCAGGCTCAGCAACCCAGCTGCCCCGAGTTGGGCGAACACGCCTTCGGGATAGGTCTCGCTGCGCTCGTACTCGTCGACGATCGGGCTGAGCACCTTGTCCCCGATATCGCGGGTCAGCGCGATGAGATCCGCGGCGTCCTGGTCGGGTAGGAGTCGGTCGACGGGCATGAGCGGCCTCTCGAAGCGATGGCAATGAATACTGAAAATAGTACTGAATTACAGCTACCAGTACTATTCGGTGAATGGCCGCCCGCACCTCCCCGGAGTTCGGAACCCGGCGCCGCGGCGAGTTGTTCGACGCGCTGCTGGCCCTCTTTCTCGCCGAGGGGTTCGCGCATCTGACCCTCGACGACATCGCTGCCCGGCTGCGCTGTTCGAAGGGAACGCTGTATACCCTGGCGGGCAGCAAGGAGCAGCTGGTGCACGCCGTCACCGTCCACTTCTTCCGCCGCGCGACCGACGATGTGGAGCGCCGCGTCGCCCAGGTGAACGGCGCCCGCGAGCGGATCACCGCCTACCTCACCGCCGTGGGCAGCGCGCTCGAAGTCGCTTCGGATCGGTTCATGGCCGACCTGGACGCGTTCGCGCCGGCCCGGGCGGTCTACGAGCAGAACACCGCGATCGCAGCCCGTCGGGTCAGCGAATTGATTGCCGAAGGTGTTGTCGCACAGGAATTCCGGGACGTGCATGCGGCGTTCGCCGCGGATCTGGCCGCGGCCATGATGGTGCGTATCCAGCAGGGCACCGTGCGGTCCACCACCAGTCTTGACGACGCGGCCGCCTACCGCGAGCTGGCCGTCATCCTGACTGCAGGCATCAACGCCTGACTCACGTGTGGGCGCCGCCGTCGATGCGAACCTCGGTGCCCGAGACGAAGTAGGCGTCCGGGCTGCCCAGCATCGCCACGACATTGGCGACCGCATCCGGCTTCGCGAAGATCTCGCCCTTGGGCAGCGGCAGTAGTGGCGCGACCCGGCCGAACAAGCTGTAGTCGACATCGTCTGGCAGGCCGGGGCCCACACTCTGCTTCGACTCGCCGGTTCCGTCGGTCATTCCCGACGAGATCGACCCGGGCTGCACCGAGTTGAAACGGATCCCGTCCTTGGCGAACTCGGCCGCGAGTGCGTGCGTCATCGCTTGCACGCCGCCCTTCGACGCGGCATAGGCCGACATATAGGGATGGGCGAAGGCCGCCGATGTCGAGCTGAAGTTCACCACGGCCGGCGCATTTCCAGTCCGCAGAGCGGGAATTGACTCCCGCGTCACCAGGAACGTGCCGACCAGGTTCACCCGCAGCACCTGCTCGAACGCGGCGAGCGTGGTGTCGAGAAAATGATCCGACCGCAGGATGCCCGCGACATTCACCAGCGTGTCGAGGCCACCGAGGGTGGAGATCGCTTCACCGACACCGGCTTTCACCGACTCTTCGTTGCCCACATCGATGACCACAGTGGTCAGGCGGCCGCTGGCGTCACCGGCCTTGGCCGTGGTGTCTTTCAGGCCGGACTCGCTGATGTCGGCGGCCACCACCCGGCCACCCTCGCCGAGAATGCGCAGTACGCAGGCCTGCCCAATGCCGGACCCGCCGCCGGTGATCAGCACGCGACGATCGGTGTAACGCTGCAAGGTCGCCATGGCGGGTCAGCTCCTTCGGATCGGGGATTGCGGCCTCGATCATTGTGGGCCGCAGTCGACTGCACGTGAGGGTGATCCCGCTGACCGGGAATCGGCGGCGTTGACCCGGAGGCGGTGCTGTCCACTGTTCTCTCGTGAACGCCGTGGCCGGAATCCTGACTGGCCCAATCGAGTCGACGGTCGGGCAGGGAAAAACGAGACACTCGAGCCCAAGCCGTCTCGAAGGCACACGGCGAAACAACGACACCACCAGTCACATGTCTCGATTGCCGAGATTCGCTACCGTACGGGCGCTAAGTGCACTAATCTGCGTTGGCGTAGTTGTAACACGTTCCAGTTTTGGACTGGTTGGTGCCATGACGCTGGGTCTATGACCACGACGACGTTGGAGGTTCTGAAGACACCCATGGCAAATCGCGCAGCAGATCGTTGGCCGACGGGTATTTCGTTGAAGAGTGCTGCGGGTCCGATGCAGGCTATTGGTGGTCTGTTTGCGATGTCGGCGGATGCGGTGCGGTTTGTGTTTCGGAAGCCGTTTCAGTGGCGGGAGTTTTTGGAGCAGTCGTGGTTTGTGGCGCGGGT
>JAHFVD010000148.1 GCA_023264735.1 Mycobacterium sp.
GGCCGTGTGCAGCCACGATCCTTGGCGTGCAGCATGATCCGCTGATCGGCGGTGGCGATGCGTTTGGTGCGGCCCAGCCACAACGGCCGCCCGTCGACCCCGTCGAAGAGGGCCAAATAGTGATACGAGTGAGCGCCCACCCGGATCACGTCGGAGATCGGCATCACCACGCCGCTGGCGGTGACCCCGTGTCCGGTTTTGTTCTGAATGTCCTGCAGCGTCGCGGTGACGATCACCGTCACGGGTAACCCGTTGTGCTGACCGAATTTCGGGTCCCCGAGTTGGCCGCGCACCAGGGCTTTGAGGGCGTCATGCTGACGCTGGCCATGACTGCGCAGATCCCGCCCGGCCACCTCATCAGAGGGGTTGACCGTGGGGTTGTCGTCGGCGGGGTTGCACATGCCTGGGGCGGCGAATTTCGCGAACCAAGCATCCAGCTCCGAGCGCAACTCAGGGTCGGCGATCAGCTTCCCGACGCTCATGCCGTCGACCTGTTGGCTGCCGCACCACACGAACCCGCGCTTGCGGGCGCGGTCCTCATCGGAGAACTTTCCGTCGGGATTGAGGTGCAGCGCCAACCGGTGGGCGACCTTGTCCAACTGGTCCGGACGCAGATTTGTCGCGTGCTCTGCCAAGGACTTCTCAGCCTTTTCCACCTCGGCTGGGGGTACGTGGTCGGGCAGGTCGCGGAAGAACTTTTGGATCACCCGCAGGTGCTCGCCATCCAATTGGCCGTCATGCCAGGCCGTCGAGGTTTCGGGCAACAACGGCGGCAAGGGTTCACCGGTCAATGACGTGCGCGGCGCTAACTGTTCGGCATCCCGGATGCGGCGTTTGGCCTCCGGCGGGCTGATCCGCAACACATCAGCCAAGGCAATCCCCAGCGGTGGGCAACCCTCAAACCGCTCCAACCGAGCCACCCCGGCATGCGACACCGCCGTCAGGCGACGCTGGACCGTTTCCATCCGGTCAAGTACCGCGAACCGCTTGGGCGGAGGCAGCGTCTCGAAATCGACCGCAGCAATGGACGCGACGACCTCGTCGAGCGAATCCAGCAGCCCGTCAATCGAACCCACGTTGGAATGCTATGCCGGCCCACCGACAAAAAGTTACGGTCGCCGAGCCGAGGACGCTGTCGAGCTCGTCGCCGTGCGTTGGCTGGTCGCCTTGTCGCTCGGCCGCACGGCACGCTCGGACGCACCCGTCGACCGCGCCGGCGCGACCGCGGATCGTGCCGACTGCACCGTCGCCGACGACGGCGGACTGGGATCGGGGATGTCGACGGGCCGGTGGTAGGCCTTCTCGATGATCGGCCGCAGGGCGTTGTCCAAGGCCGGCGCCAGCGGGCCGGCCCAGGCGGCCAGCGGCAGCGTCTTGGTGGGCACCCACGCATAGGTCACATTGCCCGGCTGCCCATTCACCTCGGGCGTGAAGCGCACGTTGTTCGGGTCCTCGAGGTCGACCTGGCGGTAGTTCGTGTGAATCGAGAACATCCCGACGACGGCATTGGCCACCGCGAGCAGGTTGCGCGGATCGTCCGGCCAGTCGGCCCATCCGTCGTATTGCCGGATGACCTCGGTGCCGGTGTAGGCGGTGTCAGGCGGCAACCACGGAGTGGTGCTGGTCTCGGTCTTGCCTCGCCGACCGCCGTACACGTTCTCGGGATTGCCGATCGACACCCACGTCAGCCGCGATGGATCCGGAGCGCTCGACGGGTCGGCGGCAAACCGGCGCAGATCGGAGTAGACGACCTGCCCGCCCTGGCTGTGCCCGAACAGAACGATTTGCTCGTCGCTGGGCAGGGCATCGATTGCCTGCACGACTTTCGCCGCGCCCTGGTCGGTGAAGGCGCCGCCCGGAAACGCGAAATAGTCGACCGGCTGACAATGGTTGGGCGACGTGCACAGGTTGCCCTGCAGCTGCGTTGGCGTGAAATGCCAGATGTGCTGCATTCCGACCAAGCCGCCCTCGAGTGTGAGAACGGTTGCCGCATTGCTCATCGGTGCCGACGCGATGAGTGCGGCGCTCATCAGCACGGCCAATCCTGCTTGTTTGAACATCCCCCGACCTCCCCAACGGAAATCGTAGGACCTGGCAACCGGCGGTGAGCTGTGTTTGCGGCACTGAGTTGAGGTGACTAGTGCAGCTCCGCCCGATCGCCTAACTTCTTCTCAACGCGGCAAAGGGAGGTGGGCGAGTGGGTTTGTCGCTCGCGGATATCGAGAGGTGGGAACCGTCGTCGATCAATGCGGTCGCCAGCGCGGCTGACGGTCAGGGCAGGGCCACCAGGATGACCGCTGATCAGCTTGGGGCGATCATGGACGGCATTCGATGGGACGGCAACGCTGCCGATGCGGCGCGTGCCGCGATGTGGCAGACCCGCCAAGAGCTGTATCAGCACGCCGACAGCTACCTGACGGTCGCCCACGCGGCAACGAGAGCAGCCCCGCGTGTGGCTGCCATCAAAGAGGAATTGCACGAGATCCAGGACGAGGCGGCAGCCTGGGGCATCACGGTCGACACCGTGTCCGGCTCCGTCACGTGGCACATCTTCGCCGCCGAGTCGCTCGCCGAGCAGACGATGGTGGAAGCGGCGGCCAAGGACATCGCGGCCCGGCTGGTAGCGCTCAAACAGAGAGCCGACGAGATCGACACCGAACTCGCCGACGCCATCAATGACGCCGGCCTACGGGCTCTCGGTATCGGACCGGATTTCCCGCAGTCGCCGGGCTTCGGACCGCGAGCACACCGTCGTGACAACGAAATCGCCGCCTTCCGTGAGGTTTTCGGCCGCGATCCGGCCACCGTGGCCGACTGGGACACCGCCGCGGCGCTCGATCCACACAGCTACGACACCAAGAATGCGGGGGTGCCGCCGCACGTTGTGATTGGACGGATACGGCCCGCGCCCGGCCAGGGCGTCGTGCGTGGCAATCTGTTCATCCCTGGCGACACGGCCTGGACCCCATCCGGCGACAACCTCGGCGACGGAAGGGGTTTCGACCCGTCGGCTGGTCCCGAGGAGTCAAGGGTGTCCATCTACGTGGACTACGAGAACGGACTCGTCGTCGCCCGGCAGAACCCCTCGGTGATGAACGGCCAGGCGAAGACCGGAACACCGGATGTGCGCGTGAGTCAGAACCCCAACGGCTCGGTACTGATCGACTACCGCGCTGCCGATCCGTTCTCGCCAGGCGGCGAAGAACTCGCGAAGTCCAGCCCATGGAACGTCAACGGCCGACTCGTGATCAAACCGACGGATGCCGGACCCATCGTGGGCGGCCTCGTTTCCGACTTCCCGGCGATCGAGCTCTACAACGACCGCGCAGGCGTGACAACCCCTGTCGCCGGCATCATGCCACGCAACATCGGGCCGGAAGGACCGCTCGTCGGGTTGCCGCTTTCTCAGCAGATCGGGCCTGGGCTGATGGGGGAATTCGCAGATGACGCCGCGGGCCGTTACGTGCCCGCACCCGTCGTCCCGCTCCAGCCGATCGGCACGATGTACCCCTCGGTCGAGCTGGGGCCGATGGACGAACACGTCCGGGTGCCGGTCGGGAAATAACTTTAGGATGGTGGCGATGCACGGCGACGAATACGGAATCCGAAGCAGGCTGGCCGTTTTCTGGGGCGCTGCGTTCGGCGGATTCTTTGCCGGGATGCTGTTCGTGGTGGCGATGGCGTACCGAAGCGAGACCTCCACCCATCCGCTTGTCCCGCCCGTCGGATTGTTCATCGTGATCGTCATCAGTGGTCTGCTGATTCTCGGCGGGTCGTGGCTGCTCTTCGTGTCGGGTACCGCTGGACGTACTTTTGGTGTCGCCCTGATCGTCTGCGCGCTGTCCCCATGGATTGTGTTCGGAACGGTCGCGATCCAGTCCTGGTTGTGGCGGCTGTGATGTCCTGGGAATCTGAGTACGCCCGACATCCCGGAGTGCCCCCGGCATCGTCGCCGCCGCTTGCGCCGCTGATAGCCGGATTTGTCCTCGGCCTGGTGGTGATGACGGCCACGCCGTTCGTCTACTACTGGATGGTCATGCCTCTCTTACCGCTTGTTCTCGCCGGCGTGTTCGCCCTGCTCTCGATTGCCCTCGCGCCACTCCGGTATGTCGCCGAGGGCCTGTTCGCGGCGACATTGTTCGGGGCTGTCTTCGTGATCATCGCCTTCGCCGGTCTGTCCGCCTCGGGGTGAGCGCGCCTCGCTAGGCTGCAGCCATGCGAGTTGCGGTCCTGGGAGCCAGAGGCAAAGTCGGAACCACCATGTGCGCGGCGGTGCGCGCCGCTGACGACCTCACACTGAGCGCCGAAGTCGACGCCGGTGACGCACTGTCGTTGCTGACCGACAGTGACACCGAGGTGGTCATCGACTTCACCCACCCGGATGTGGTAATGGACAACCTGAAGTTCCTCATCGACAACGGAATCCACGCCGTCGTCGGCACCACCGGCTTCACCGACGAGCGTATTGACACGGTTCGGTCATGGCTGGCCGACAAACCCGAGTCCGCCGTGTTGATCGCCCCCAACTTTGCGATCGGCGCCGTGCTGTCCATGCACTTCGCGCAGAAGGCCGCGCCCTATTTCGAGTCGGTGGAAGTCATCGAACTGCACCATCCGCACAAGGCCGACGCTCCGTCGGGGACCGCGACGCGTACGGCCCGGCTGATCGCGCAGGCGCGAAAAGACTTGCCGCCCAACCCCGATGCCACCAGCACCGGACTCGATGGGGCGCGTGGCGCCGACGTCGACGGCGTTCCGGTCCACTCCATTCGGCTCACCGGCCTGGTCGCCCACCAGGAGGTGCTGTTCGGCACCCTCGGCGAGACGCTGACCATCCGGCACGACAGCCTGGACCGCACGTCGTTCGTTCCTGGCGTCCTGCTCGCCGTCCGCCAGGTCGCGACCCGGCCCGGGCTCACCATCGGAATCGAACCGCTGCTCGACCTGTGAACCCCGCGCTGCGCATCCAGCTGCTGATCGGCCTCATGTGTGCGGCCTCGCTGGTGTACTTCGTGCTGCTGGGCCGCACCGGGGTCACGCTCATCGGCACTGGCACACCGGTCGCGGTCGCGCTGGGCATCGGAGTGCTGATCCTGCCGATCGTGGGGGCCTGGGCGATGGTCGCCACGCTGCGGGCCGGGTTCGCCCATCAGCGGCTGGCACGGCTCGCGGTCGAGGACGGCATGGAACTCGACGTGAGCGAGCTGCCGAGGACCCGGTCGGGACGTATCGACCGCGCTGCTGCCGATGCCCTGTTCAACACCGTGCGGTCCGAGCTGGAAGCCGATCCGGACAACTGGTTGCGGTGGTACCGGCTGGCCCGGGCCTACGACTATGCCGGTGATCGCGGTCGCGCCCGCGAGACGATGCGCAAAGCTGTTGCCATGCAAGAGGAGCAGATGCGATGAAGCGCCTATTGATCGTGCATCACACGCCGTCCCCGCACTGCCAAGAGATGTTCGAGGCGGTGCTGTCCGGAGCCACCGACCCCGAGATTCAGGGCGTCGAGGTCGTGCGCAGGCCGGCGCTCACCTGCTCGCCGGTTGACATGCTCGAAGCCGACGGCTACCTGCTGGGCACACCGGCCAACCTCGGCTACATCAGCGGCGCGCTGAAGCACGCCTTCGACCAGTCCTACTACCAGCTACTGGACTCCACCCGCGGCCGGCCGTTCGGTGTCTACCTGCACGGCAACGAAGGCACCGAGGGGGCTGAGCGTGCCATCGACGGCATCACCGCTGGGCTGGGCTGGGTGCGGGCTGCGGACAACGTCGTGGTGATGGGCAAGCCGGCCAAAGCCGATGTCGAGGCATGCTGGAACCTTGGTGCCACCGTCGCGGCGACATTGATGGCGCAGTGATCCTCGACGAAGCTGGGTGGCAGGGAAAGCCCAGTCTCCGTTGAGGATTGCCGGCCGATGTCGCTAACGCGACGGCGTTGGAGCGAGCGTTGTCACTCTGCGCACGTATCGCTGAGATCGGTCTCGCCCCCGGCTGTGATCGGCTCGCCCAGCCAAAATACGTCATTTCGCCTGCGGTCGGCCCTACGGTCAGTGGAACGAACAGGAACGAAGGGAGGCGCCATGGGCATCGCTGATATCGCGCTGGGGGCCGCGCCGATCGCGGGTGGCGCGCTGCTGGGTGTCGCCGCGGGCAGCCTGAGGGGACCTGACGTCCGGGGTGCGATCAAGGACGACATCGAGCTACTCGACAAGATCCCCGAGGAGAACGTCGAACTGCGCGCGGCGCTGCGCAAGAGCATCGACGAGCGCATCGTCGACCTCATCACCGCCACAGAGAAGACCCGCGAACTGCGCGAGATCGCCGCGTCCTACAAGGGCAACTGGCGCGACATCGTGGTCTTCGTTTGCGCCGTCCTGTTCACCATCGTCTGGTGGAACGTGCCGCACAGCCGCAGCAACTGGCTGGTGATGTTCATCTTCCTGATCGTGCTGTCCGGTGTCGTCGCGGTCTACGCCTCACGAGGTGTCATTCGCGGGCTGAGCAGCATCCGCCATCGGCACGACGAGGAGCCCACCTCAGGCAGTTAGGTGAGCCCCGAAGAAGTCCCTCATCGCATCCCAGTGCCGCTGCGCGGCGGCCTCGTCATACGGCGCGTTGTCGGGCACCGCGAAACCGTGCGCGGCTGAATACCACTCGATGGTGTGCTCGACGCCTGCCGCGGTCAGTGCCTTGTCGAGTGTCTCGGCGGCGTCGGCGGTGAAGGAGGCATCGTCGCGAGCTCCGCCTACGTAGACGACGGCTTGGATCCGGTCGGCGAGCAGGTGCGGGCTGCCGGGGTCGTCGCTCGCCAGGCCGCCGCCGTGGAACGACATCGCCGCCGCAACACGCTCGGGCAGCCGGCCCGCGACGATCAGCGACGTACGCCCGCCCATGCAATAGCCCGTGGTCCCGAACGTCGTGCCGCTGACGTCGGGCCGCGATTCCAGGTAGTCGAAGAACGCCGTGGCGTCCGATGTCATCTTGTCCGGGGTGATGCCACTCATCATCGTCATCACTCGGTTGCGTTCGTCGGGGTCGGTGAAGGCCGTGTTCAGGTCGAACGGTGCCCAGTCACCGCTGCGGTAGTAGATATCGGGCACCAGGACCGCGTAGCCATAGCCGGCCAGCTGGGCGGCCATATCGCGGAACACCGGGCGCGGGCCGCCGGCGTCGGGGTACATCAGGACGGCGGGCCAGGGGCCGGTGCCGTCGGGGGTCGTGAAGGTGACGGGACAGGTGCCATCGGACGTGGTCACGGTGTCGGTGATGGTCGGCATGGCATCCGTTCTACCCCTGCGCCATGGACGTAAGCTGGCAGGCGTGCCGATCGCCACGCCCTATGAGGATCTCCTGCGACTTGTGCTCGAGCAAGGCACCCCGAAATCCGATCGCACCGGCACCGGCACCCGCAGCCTGTTCGGCCATCAGCTGCGCTACGACCTGTCGGCCGGTTTTCCGCTGATCACCACCAAGAAGGTGCATCTGAAGTCGATCGTCTACGAACTGCTGTGGTTCCTGCGTGGCGACTCCAACGTCGCCTGGCTGCAGCAGCACGGAGTCACGATCTGGGACGAATGGGCTTCTCCCACTGGCGATCTCGGCCCGGTCTACGGCGTCCAGTGGCGATCCTGGCCGACACCGTCGGGCGAGCACATCGACCAGATCAGCGCGTCGCTCGAATTGCTGAAGCGCGACCCCGACTCTCGTCGCAACATCGTGTCGGCATGGAACGTCGGGGAGATCCCGCAAATGGCACTGCCGCCGTGTCACGCGTTCTTTCAGTTCTATGTCGCCGACGGACGGCTGAGCTGCCAGCTCTACCAGCGCAGCGCCGACCTGTTCCTGGGTGTGCCGTTCAACATCGCCAGCTACGCGCTGCTGACCCACATGATGGCCGCCCAGGCCGGACTGGACGTGGGGGAGTTCGTCTGGACCGGTGGTGACTGCCACATCTACGACAACCACGTCGAGCAGGTCACCGAGCAGCTCAGCCGTGACCCGCGTCCGTACCCGGAACTGATTCTCGCTCAGCGTGATTCGATCTTCGACTACACCTATGACGACGTCGAGATCCGCAACTACGATCCGCATCCGGCGATCAAGGCGCCGGTTGCGGTATGAGTGTTGGCTTAATCTGGGCGCAGTCGACTTCAGGCATCATCGGTCGCGATGGCGGGATCCCGTGGCGCCTACCGGAGGACCTGGCTCGCTTCAAGGACCTCACGATGGGGCACACCGTCGTGATGGGCCGACGCACCTGGGAGTCGCTGCCGGCGTCGGTGCGGCCACTGCCGGGGCGGAAAAATGTCGTACTCACCCGGCAAGCTGACTACATGGCTGACGGAGCGACCGTAATAGGCGCACTGGACGAGGTGCGCACAGATGACGCGTGGGTGATCGGTGGGGCGGAGATCTACCACCTCGCTCTTCCGCTGGCGACGCACTGCGAAGTGACCGAGGTCGAGATCGACCTGCGGCCCGAGGACGACGACGCTCTGGCTCCGCTTCTCGACGAATCGTGGGTCGGCACGTCGGGGGATTGGCAGACCAGCACCTCAGGGCTGCGCTACCGGTTCCATCGTTACCTGCGGACATGACCCGGCTGTCCGCCGATCAGGCCCGCCGCGTTGCCGTTTCGGCGCAGGGCCTGGCCGAGCCCAAGCCGCGCGGGGCCGTCACCCGTGCGCACCTGCGCCGGCTGATCAGCCGCATCCAGGTGCTGCAACTCGACTCGGTGTCGGTCGCGGTGCGCGCCCACTACGCCCCGGTGTTCAGCAGGCTCGGCCCCTATGACCGCGAGATACTCGACAGCGCGGCATGGAGCCACAGCGCCCGCTCGCCGCGGCTGCTGGTCGAGTACTGGGCGCACGAGGCCGCACTGATGGCCGTCGAGGATTGGCCCCTATTGCGTTGGCGCATGCGGGAATACACCCACGGCCGCTGGGGCACCGAGATCGTCAGGAAAAACCCGAAGTTGGCCGAGAACATTCTGGCCACCGTCGCCGAACACGGCCCGAGCACAGCGGGGCAGATCGAGGCGTACATGGAATCCGAGCCGCGTGGGCGCAAGGGCCCGTGGTGGGACCGC
>JAHFVD010000097.1 GCA_023264735.1 Mycobacterium sp.
ACACCAAAAACTGGCATCAAAAACAAAAAGCCACACCCCAACACGGGGGTATCAAAGCATGGCAAAAAACAACAACAAACTTAAAAACCACCAAACACACTATTGAGTTCTCAAACAACACACCCGGCTGACACCCGCCAGCAGGCAACCCTGCCAGCTTACTAGTCTTTCTTGGCGGCGTCAACTCCCGCTGCCCTCCCGTTTCCGGGTCCGGCGCGGCTGGCCGACCGCCTACATTACACGCGTTCTATCTCAGCTCCAAGTCGCACCAGATTCTCCACGAACAGCGGGTATCCCCGGTCGATGTGGAACACGTCGTGAACCTCGGTTTCACCGTCGGCCACCAGCCCGGCCAGCACCAATCCGGCGCCGGCCCGGATGTCCGAGCACCACACGGGCGCACTCGACAGCTGCGGGATCCCCCGGACCACCGCGTGGTGGCCATCAGTCCTGGCGTCGGCACCGAGGCGGATCATCTCCTCGACGAACCGGAACCTCGCCTCGAACACGTTCTCGGTGATCATCGACGTTCCATCGGCGATCGACGCCAGCGCGATCGCCATCGGCTGGAGGTCGGTCGGAAAGCCCGGGAACGGCAGCGTCGCCATATTGCCGGCCTTCGGGCGCTCGTACTGCACCACCCGGAACCCGTTGTCGTGCTGGGTGACGGTGGCGCCGGCGTCGTGCAGCTTGTGCAAGACCAACTGCAGATGGGCCGGGTCCACGCCGGTGACCGAGATGTCGCCGCGGGTCATCGCGGCGGCAATCCCCCACGTCGCCGCGACAATCCGGTCGCCGATCACCCGGTGCTCGGTCGGATACAACCGAGGTACCCCGGTGATCGTCAGCGTCGGCGTTCCAGCGCCCTCGATCTGGGCGCCCATCTGATTGAGCATTTCGCAGAGGTCGACGACGTCGGGCTCACGCGCGGCGTTGTGGATCGTGGTGACGCCCTCGGCGAGGACCGCCGCCATCAGGATGTTCTCGGTCGCCCCCACCGACGGGAACTCGAGCTGGATCTCCGCTCCGTGCAGCTTCTCGGCGGTGGCCACCACGCAGCCGTGTTCGATGTTGCAGTCCGCGCCGAGCTGCCGCAGACCGGCCTGGTGCATATCGAGGGGTCGCGAGCCGATCGCGTCACCACCGGGAAGCGCAACCCGGGCTCGCTTACACCGTCCGACCAGCGGTCCCAACACACACACCGACGCGCGGAACTGACGCACCGCGGCGAAGTCGGCTTCGTACTTGGGTTCCTCGGGCGACGTGATCCGCACCGTCGGACCGTCGAGTTCGACATTGGCGCCGAGGCCACGCAGGACCTCGGCCATCAGCGGCACATCGAGAATGTCCGGACAGTTCGTGATCGTCGTGGTGCCCTCGGCCAGCAGACTGGCGGCCATCAGCTTGAGCACGCTGTTCTTGGCGCCCCCGACAGCCACTTCGCCTGACAACCGATTGCCACCGGTCACCACGAAACGCTGAGCCACGGCCGACAGTTTAGTGGAGGCAGAGCCATGTACCTGCGCACTCGGCCGGTACCGTTTCCCCCATGGCAGTGCACTTGACCCGCATATATACCCGTACCGGCGACGACGGCACCTCGGGACTGAGTGATTTCTCACGGGTCGAGAAGAATGACCCACGCCTGATCGCCTATGCCGACTGCGATGAGGCCAACGCCGCGATCGGTGTGGCCATCGCTCTGGGCGGCCCCGACGACGACCTGCGCAAGGTGTTGCTGCAGATCCAAAACGACCTGTTCGACGCGGGTGCCGACCTGTCCACGCCGGTGGCCGAGAACCCGGAGTACCCGCCGCTGCGGATCACCCCGCCCTATGTCGAGCGGCTCGAAGCGTGGTGCGACCACTACAACGACGCGCTGCCGGCCCTGAACTCGTTCATCCTGCCCGGCGGGACCGCGCTGTCGGCCCTTCTGCACGTCGCGCGGACCGTGACGCGGCGCGCCGAGCGGTCGGCGTGGGCCGCGGTGAAGGCCAACCCCGAGACCGTCAGCGCGCTGCCTGCGCGCTACCTCAACCGGCTCTCGGACCTGTTGTTCATCCTGTCGCGGGTCGCCAATCCCGACGGCGACGTGCTGTGGCAGCCCGGCGGCGCGAAAGCCGAACGGCCGGAGAAGAAGTAGTTCACACCGTGCGGCGGCGCGCCCGCGGCGACGGGCTGGACTCGACCCAGGACAGGAACGCCGTCAGCGCCCCGCGATCCAACGCGATCTCGTAGCTGCGCCAGCGGTCGATCGTGGTGTCGTGCAATTCGAGCACGACGATCGCGTCGGTCATGATGTCGAACTCGTCGCCGCGAGGAGCGCGCCGCGAAATGACCGCGAGCCCGCGCCGGCTCAGCCGGCGATCCGGCCACCACCGCAGGCTCGACAGCCGGTAATACCGTGCCTCGTCACCGCGGTAGCGGATGACTCCGTGCCGCCAACCATGGCCGCCGACCGCCGGGATGTCCCGCAGGATCGCGGCGGTGCCGCCTTGGCGCAGCTTCCACAATCGGTACGTCAGGGCAACGACCGCGAGCAACAGCACACCGACCAGCGCGACCATGAAAATCATCGGCGCGCTCATCGGTCGCAGGCCCGCGGCTAGTCGAGCTGGCCTAGGGCGCGCAGGCGCGCCCTACCGCGGGCGGCGGTCTGTGGATCGTCGGAGGCGGCGTCAGCCTTGGCGGACTCCGCGTCGATCTCGGACTCGAACTCGGCGGACTCCGCGAGGATCGTCACGCTCTCCTCGGTCACCGACAGGTACCCGCCGTCGACCGCGATGCGCAGATCGTCCTCGCCCTCGCGCTCGACGCGGACCATGGCGTCCTCGACCAGCTGTGCGACGAGCGGGATGTGGCGAGGCAGGATGCCGATCTCGCCCGACGTGGTGCGGGTGAAGACGAACGTCGCCTTACCCGACCAGATCTTGCGCTCGACGGCGACGATGTCGACGTCCAATTCGGCCATCTCACACCACCTTTCGCTTTAGCCAAGCGCTCATCACAGCTTGGCGCCGAGGCTTTCGGCCTTCTTCGCCAGGTCATCCAGGCCGCCGATCAGGAAGAACGCCTGCTCCGGCAGGTGGTCGAACTCGCCCTTGGCCAGCTTGTCGAACGCCTCGACGGTCTCCTTGAGCGGCACGGTCGAACCGGGCTGGCCGGTGAACTGCTCGGCAGCCATCATGTTCTGGCTCAGGAAACGCTCGATCTTACGAGCCCGGTACACCAGAACCTTGTCCTCTTCGGAGAGCTCGTCGATACCGAGGATCGCGATGATGTCCTGAAGATCCTTGTAGCGCTGCAGGATCCGGATGACTTCCTGGGCGACCCGGTAGTGCTCGTCGCCGACGACGCTGGGGTGCAGGATCGTCGAGGACGATGCCAGCGGATCCACGGCCGGGAAGATGCCCTTGGAGAACACCGCGCGGGAAAGCTCGGTGGTGGCGTCCAGGTGCGCGAACGTGGTGGCCGGCGCCGGGTCGGTGTAGTCGTCGGCGGGCACGTACACGGCCTGCATCGAGGTGATCGAGCGGCCACGGGTTGAGGTGATGCGCTCCTGCAGCTCACCCATCTCGTCGGCCAGGGTCGGCTGGTAACCCACCGCGGACGGCATACGGCCGAGCAGCGTGGAGACCTCGGAACCGGCCTGGGTGAACCGGAAGATGTTGTCGATGAACAGCAGCACGTCCTGGCCCTGCTCATCGCGGAAGTACTCCGCCATGGTCAGCGCGGACAGGGCCACGCGCATACGCGTGCCCGGCGGCTCGTCCATCTGGCCGAACACCAGGGCGGTGTCCTTGAGCACGTTGGCATCGGCGAGCTCGACCCAGAGGTCGTTGCCCTCACGGGTGCGCTCCCCCACGCCGGCGAACACCGAGGTACCACCGAAGTTGCGGGCGATGCGGTTGATCATCTCCTGGATGAGCACCGTCTTGCCCACGCCGGCGCCGCCGAACAGGGCGATCTTGCCGCCACGCACGTACGGGGTCAGCAGGTCGACGACCTTGAGGCCGGTCTCGAGCATCTCGGTGCGGGGCTCGAGGTCGGCGAAGGCCGGCGGCTTACGGTGGATCGACCAGTGCTCGAAATCCTTGCCGTAGCCGGGCTCGTCGAGGCAGTCACCGAGAGCGTTGAAGACGTGACCCTTCACGCCGTCGCCGACCGGCACCGAGATCGAGGCGCCGGTGTCGCTGACCTCGACACCGCGGACCAGTCCGTCGGTGGGCTGCATGGAGATGCAGCGGACCAGGTTGTCACCCAGGTGCTGGGCAACTTCCAGGGTCAAGGTCTTGGCGAGCGCACCGAAGGCGATATCGGCGTGCAGCGCGTTGAACAGGTCGGGCACCGAGCCACGCGGGAACTCCACGTCGACCACGGGTCCGGTAATGCGGACAACCCGTCCGGCGGTCTTCTCTGCGGTAGCAGTCATTTCCTCTTCGCTTTCGCTTGCTACGTGGACTATTTCGCGTCGGCCAGCGCGTTCGCGCCGCCGACGATTTCGCTGATTTCCTGGGTGATCTGCGCCTGCCGCTCGCGGTTCGCCGCCAGCGTGAGCGCCTTGATCAGATCGTCGGCGTTGTCGGTCGCCGACTTCATGGCACGACGGCGAGACGCCGACTCAGACGCCGCCGCCTCGAGCAGCGCCGCGTACACGCGGGTCGCGATGTAGCGCGGCAACAGTGAGTCGAACAGTTCCTCGGCATTGGGCTCGAACGAGAACAGCGTGTGCGGACCGGATTCCGCTTCGCCGACGTACTCGACGACCATCGGTGCGATGCGCAGCGCCGCAGCCGACTGCGACAGCATCGACCTGAACTCCGTCGACACGATGTGGAGTTCGTCCACTCCGAGGATGCCGTCGGCACCCGCGTCGTCGCCCTCGTCGTCGACACCGGACATGAACGCGCTCACCAGGGTCTCGGCGATCTCCTTGGCGTTCTCGTACTCGGGCCGCTCCGAGAAACCGGTCCACGACTCGGTGACGGTGCGTTGCCGGAAGCTGTAGTAGCCCAGCGCTTTCCGACCGACGACGTAGAGCACCGGACTCTTGCCCTCGTCCCGCAGCAACGCGAACAGCTCCTCGGCCCGGCGCAGCACGTTGGCGTTGTAGCCGCCGCACAGACCACGATCCGAGGACACCACCAGCACACCGGCTCGCTTCGGGTTCTCCCGCGCGACCAGCAGCGGGTGATCCAGCGCGCTGGCGCCCGCGAGTTCGGTGAGCATATTGGTGATCTCGGTGGCGTACGGCCGAGCCGCGTTGACCCGGGCCTGCGCCTTGGCGATCCGCGACGTGGCGATCAGCTCCTGGGCCTTCGTGATCTTCTTGATCGACGAAGCGGATTTGATACGTCCGCGAAGCTCGCGAAGTGTGGCTGCCATTTCTTATATAGCTCTTCTACTAGTTCTTCTTTGGCGCCGGCTTACGGACCTTGACGGATTCCTTCTCCAGGTCCTCGGGATCCAGGGCCTCGGTCCCTTCATCGCCGACGACCACCGAGCTGCCGTCGGTGGCGGCGAAGCCCTTCTTGAAGTCGTTGATGACCGAAACCAGCTTCGCTTCGGCTTCCTCGGAGAGCTTCTTGGACTCCTTGATGCCGGTGAGGATGTCGTCGTGGCTGGCCTTCACATGCTCCAGGAACTCCGACTCGAACCGCGAAACGTCCTCGGCGGGAACCGAATCCAGGTGCCCCTGGGTGCCGAGGAAGATCGCGACGACCTGATCCTCGACCGCCATCGGGCTGAACTGGGCCTGCTTGAGGAGCTCGACCAGCCGGACACCGCGGTCCAGCTGAGCCTTCGAGGCGGCGTCCAGGTCGGAGGCGAAGGCCGCGAAGGCCTCCAGCTCGCGGTACTGAGACAGGTCCAGACGCAGCGAGCCCGCCACCTCTTTCATGGCCTTGATCTGAGCGGCACCACCGACACGGGACACCGACACACCGACGTTCACGGCCGGGCGTACGCCCTGGTTGAACAGATCGGACTCCAGGAAGCACTGGCCGTCGGTGATCGAGATGACGTTGGTCGGGATGAACGCCGAGATGTCGTTGGCCTTGGTCTCGATGATCGGCAGACCGGTCATCGAACCACCGCCGAGCTCGTCGGACAGCTTCGCGCAACGCTCCAGCAGACGGGAGTGAAGGTAGAAGACGTCGCCGGGGAAGGCCTCGCGGCCCGGCGGGCGGCGCAGCAGCAGCGAGATCGCGCGGTAGGCGTCGGCCTGCTTCGAGAGATCGTCGAACACGATCAGAACGTGCTTGCCGTTGTACATCCAGTGCTGTCCGATGGCCGAACCCGTGTAGGGCGCAAGCCATTTGAAGCCGGCGGCGTCGGAAGCCGGGGCCGCGACGATGGTGGTGTACTCCATCGCGCCGCCCTCTTCGAGGGCCCGCTTCACCGAAGCGATGGTGGTGCCCTTCTGGCCGATCGCGACGTATACGCAGCGCACCTGCTGGTTGGGATCGCCGGTCTCCCAGGCTTCGCGCTGGTTGAGGATGGTGTCGACGCAGACGGCGGTCTTGCCGGTCTTGCGGTCACCGATGATCAGCTGGCGCTGACCGCGGCCGATCGGCGTCATCGCGTCGATGGCCTTGATGCCGGTCTGCAGCGGCTCGCCGACGCCCTGGCGCTGAACCACCGAGGGGGCCTGCAGTTCGAGCTCGCGACGGCCCTCGGCCTCGATGTCGCCCTGACCGTCGATCGGCTGGCCCAGCGGGTTGATGACGCGGCCCAGGAAGGCGTCGCCGACAGGCACCGAGAGCACCTCGTTGGTGCGCTTGACCTGTTGGCCCTCGGCGATCTTCTCGAACTCGCCCAGGATGACCGCGCCGACGCTGTGCTCATCCAGGTTCAGCGCGACACCGAGCACGCCACCGGGGAACTCCAGCAGCTCCTGAGTCATCACCGAGGGCAGACCCTCGACGTGGGCGATGCCGTCGCCGGCGTCGATGACGGTGCCGATCTCCTCGCGCCCGGAATCCGCCTCGAAGCTCGAGACGTACTCCTGGACGGCGCCCTGGATGTCGTCAGCCGAGATTGTCAACTCTGCCATGGCTTTTCGTCTTCCTGCCTTTGTTTGGGTCTTGGGGTTCGGGGGGTGGTCGGTCGCTAATCCGGGAGTTGCGTCACGGCGGCTTCGAGCCGTGAGGACAACGTCCCGTCGATCACCTCGTCGCCGACGGCGACCGAAAGGCCGCCCAGCACAGAGGGATCGGTGTTCAGCTGCACCGAAACAGGGTGGTTGTAGATCCGGGTCAGCACCTCGGTCAACCGGGTGCGCTGTGCAGCGCTGAGCTCGGCGGCCGCACTCACGTGGGCGACGATCTCGCCACGGCGGGCGACCGCTAGCTGGGCCAGTGCCAACACCGCTTCGTCGGCTCGCTCGCCACGCACCAGGCTGATCGTCTGGACCAGCAGGGCGGACGCGGTCGCGTTCGCGCCACTGCCGTCGTCGAGCAGCTTGCGCAGCAACGCGACCCGGCCATCGGCGGGGGTGGTGTAGTCCCCGAGCAAGGCGCTCAGCCGGGGCTGCTCGTCGAGGATGCGGGTGAAGCGGAAGAGCTGCTCCTCGACCTCGTCGGCCTGGTTGTCGCGCTCGGCGCGAACCAGCAGGGCGAGCCGGGCGACGTGCTCGATGACGTCGACCAGATCCCCGGTGTGCGACCAGCGCACCGATACCGCGGTTTCGAGCAGATCCAGGGCGTTGGCCCCGACCTTGCCGTCCAGCAGCCGATGCACCAGTTGCTTCTTGGCCTCGGTCTCACCGGAGGACTCGGCAAGGTGGCGGGCCAGGATCGGTTCGGCGATCAGCAGTCCGGCCACCGACGCAAGATCGTCGGACAGGGTGGACAGGTCATCGGTAGACAAACCCGAGGCCACCGCGTCGAACTTCTCGACGACCGCGGCCTGCGCCTCACGGCTGGCCGACCGCAGATCCGAACCCGTCTCGGGAGCGAAAGCCGCGGGCGCCATCGAATCCAGTTCGTCCAGGAACCGATCGACGGTGGCCGACTGTGCCTGCGCGTCGGCGACGTGTGCACGCACCAACTCGCCCGCGCGCCGCACCGACTCGCTGCCGAGGTCCTGGCGAAGTTGGCGGATCAGCTGAGCGCGCAACAACTGAACCTGTTGCCCGCCTTGCACTTTGATCCGCTCGACCTCGACGTCGGCCTGCGCGCGAAGCTGCTCGACGATGCGCTCGGCATCGTGGCGGGCCTCTTCGACGATGTGCTTGGCCTCGGCCTTGGCTTCGCCGACCCGCGCAGCGTGATGCTTGTCGGCATCAGCAAGCCGCGTTGCGGCCTTGGCACTGTCGTCGAGCTGCGTGCGCACCGCGTCCTTCTGATTGGCCATCATGCGTTTCACCGGCGGCACGACGTACCGCCAGATGATCGCCACGATGACCACAAAGCCGATGAGCTGTCCGATGAAGGTTGACATGTCCTACCGTCCCGGCGCCGTTGTCGCCGACTCGCTGGTGGCGGTGCTAACCAGGCTGACACCCAGGACCCGGCTTGCCAGCGTCGCAGACAGCGTGTCCACCGACGACCTCAGCTCGGCGGCGATGGCATCGCCCTGCAGCTTGAGCTCGTTGGCAGCCTGCTGCAGCGTTGCCGCTGCCTCCTCGCTGGCGCGGCCCTTGTGCTCGTCGAGGATCTTGCGACCCTCGGCCCTGGCCTCGTCACGGATGCCCGAAGCCTCGCCGCGGGCCGTGGCCATCTCCGTGCGGTAATCGGAGTCGGCTGCGGCCTCGAACTCGTTGGCCTTGCGGTTGTCCTCGGTGGTCTTGGCGACCATCTTGTCGCGCTCACCGAGCACCTTCTGAATCGGCGGCACGACAAACTTGCCGATCACGCCCAGCACGATCAAGAAGATGGCCAGTACGAAGAAGAAGGTGCCGTTGGGGACGAGGAAGTTCTGGGTGCCACCAGCACTTCCTTCTTGACCGGCCGCCAACAGGGTGACGCTGTGCTCCCCCATGCGTACTAGGAAGCGCCAGGCGTGGCGAACACGAACAGGGCCATGAACGCCAGGTTGATGAAGTACGCCGCCTCCACCAGACCAACGGTGATGAAGAAGGGCGTGAACAGCCGGCCCTGGGCCTCAGGCTGCCGGGCGATGCCCGAAATCAGGGCGTTACCGGCGATGCCGTCACCGATACCGGCGCCGATGGCGCCGCCGCCCAGGATGAGCCCGCCGCCGATCAGGGCGCCGGCGACGATGGTGGGGTCTGCCATTCCTTATCCTCCTTGATTGCTGGTAGGACACCTACCAGGCTGTGGGTTGTTCGGGGGTCGAACACGTCTTTTAGTGGTGCTCCTCATCCAGTTCCATGGACTGGCTGAAGTAGAGAATCGTCAACAGCGAGAAGATGAACGCCTGGATCAGGCCGACGAACAAGTCGAACGTCTTCCAGATCGCGTTGGGCGCCCACATGATGTACGGCGGGAACAGCGCGATCAGCGCGACCATGATGCCGCCGGCGAAGATGTTGCCGAAAAGTCGGAGCGACAGCGAGATCGGCTTGGCGATTTCCTCGACGAGGTTGATCGGGGCGAGGAACGCGACGTGACCCTTCAGCACCTTCACCGGGTGGCCGATCAGACCGCGTCGCCAGATGCCGGCAGCGTGGTAGCAGAAGAACACGAACAGCGCGAGCGCCAACACGAAGTTGATATCGGCGGCCGGCGGCTTGAGCAGCTCATGCGTACCGCCCTCGGCGGTGCCGTACTGCACGGGCAGCACCGAGATCCAGTTGGCGATCAGGATGAAGATGAACAGCGCCACCGCCAGCGGCAGCACGAACGGGGCAATCTTCATGCCGATCGCCGATTCGATCTGGCCGCGCATCTGGGTGGTCAGGGTCTCCCAGAACAGCTGGACGCCGCTGGGCACACCCGTCGACGTGACCTTGGCGCGCAGCACGAAGGCCAGCGCGATCACGATCACCGCGGCGATGCCCGTCGCCAGGATGGTGTCGACGTTGACCGTCAGACCCAGCCACTTGGCGGTCTCGTGATGGCCGACCTCGATGGCGGCCTCGGCGAGGATTCGTTCACTCATCGTGCGTTCAATCCTTCGGTGCTTCGTCTACGGAGCTGGTGGCCCCGGGAGGTGTCGTGATGTCAGCCGCGTCGTCCTCGCTCCCGGTGCGAATCTTCTTCCATACCGGCAACGCGGTGCTCAAAACCAGCAGAACTTGGAACAACGCCAAGCCGAAAAGCACGCCGAGCCCGAGCGGGCGGAACAGGATCGCGATCGTCAGCCCGATCGCGGTGATCACCAGCAGCCGAGTGGCGGAGTTGAGCGCCATCTTGCGCTTGAGCGGGTGATCCCCTGCGGTGATCGACTCCACCGACCGCTGCACGAGCACCGCATTGAGCAGGCCCAGCGCCAGGCCGATGCCGAAGAACACGCCGAACATCAGGTAGGGCCCGGCCGTCGCGCCCGCAATGATCACGAGCGCCGTCAGCGCAGCACAGATCGCAAGCAGCCGAACGGGCCGGAAGGCAACGGACGGAAACACCAACGGCGCATCTTGCGCTGGCGTCGTCACAGGTTCACCTCAATCTTGCGTTCTCGAGAGCCGGTCGAGCGATTTCTGCGCGCTGGTCCGCCGAGCGTATCGGAGGGCGACATGCGCGCTGGAATCACCCAAGGGGCAGCTCCCTTTGTCGGTCGTAATTCGGCGCCGATCGGTTATGACTCCGATGGGCCGGGCCGGCAACCCGCGAGGTTAAACTCTGGTCTCGGCTGGGTTCTGCCAGCACCGTACCACATGGTAGACGGCAGAAATCACGTCTACTACTTGCTGTCGTAAAGTCCCTCGTAATCGTCGTCGCGGCGACGCAACAGCGGGATCAAAGTGACCACCACGGCCACCCCGATCGCGGCCAGCATGACCGCTCCGGTGTAGCGCGGATCGAAGAAGATGGTGGCGGCCGCACCGAACGCGATGATGCCCACCCACAGGTAGATCAGCAGCACGGCGCGGCGGTGCGAATGCCCGATCTGCAGCAGCCGGTGGTGCAGATGCATCTTGTCGGGGCTCAGCGGACTGCGGCCGGCGCGGGTGCGCCGGACGATGGCGAGCAACGTGTCCAGGGCGGGCACCAGCATCACCGCGACCACCAGAAGGAACGGCGACAGCAACGCGAAGACGTCCCGTGCGCCGTAGGCGCTCTGCGAGATCGGGCCTGCCGCGGTGGTGGAGGCCGCGGCCAGCATCAGGCCGACGAGCATCGAGCCGGAGTCGCCCATAAAGATCTTGGCGCGATAGAAGTTGTGCGGCAGGAACCCCAGGCAGGCGCCGGCCAACACCACCGAGATCACCGCGGGCGGGTAGAACAGCACGTCGCCGCCGTGGTCACGCAGCAGGCCGACCGAGAAGATGCAGATGGCCAGCGCGGTGATCAGTCCCAGACCCGCGGCCAGGCCGTCGAGGCCGTCGACGAAGTTCATCGCGTTGACGATCGACACCGTCAGCGCCAGGGTCAGCAGGATCGACGACACCTGGTCCAACACGATCGTGCCGACCCCGCCGATCGGGATGTACAGCACGCTCCAGGCGACGCCCATGGTGACCAGCACGCTGGCCGCGGTGATCTGACCGGCGAACTTGGTCAGCGCATCCAGGCCCCAGCGATCGTCGATCAGCCCGATGCCCATGATCAGCCCGCCGGCGACCACCACCGCCGGCATGCCCGAGGAGTAGATGAAACCGCGGGCCAGCGCCGGCAGCTGGGAAGCCAGGAAGACGGCGGTGACCACCCCGACGTACATCGCCAGCCCGCCCATCCGCGGGGTCGGCTTGATGTGCACATCGCGCTCGCGGGGGTAGGCCACCGCACCGAGCCGGGTGGCCAGCACGCGGACCCAGCCGGTGGCGAAGTAGGTGATGATCGCGGCGGTCAGGCCGACAAGGGCCAACTCACGCAACGGAACACCGGCGCCGCGGTCGGCGAGCGCCAGCGCCGTGCTTGCGAGGAGTTCACCCATCAGGCGGTCAGAGACGCGACGTCGGTGCCGAGGACCTCGGCGATGGCCGCCGCGCTGATCGGGCCCTCCCGCAGCAGTCGCGGGGTGGACCCGGTCAGGTCGACGATCGTCGAGGCGGCCTGCTCCTGGGACGGCCCGGCATCGAGATACACCTGAACCAGATCGGCGAGCTGACGCTGCGCCTCCTCGGATGTCGTGGCCGCAGGACGCCCGGACAGGTTGGCGCTGGACACCGCCATCGGGCCGGTCTCACGCAGCAGTTCGATCGCCACCGGGTGCAGCGGCATCCGCAGCATGACGGTCCCCCGTGCGTCGCCGAGGTCCCATTGCAGCGAGGGCGCTTGTTGCACAACCAGGCTCAGCGCGCCGGGCCAGAACGCGCGGATCAGTTCGCGGGCGCTGTGCGGGACGGAGTACACCAGGCCTTCGATGGTGTGCCAGGAGCCGACCAGCACGCCGACCGGCATATCGCGGCCACGACCCTTGGCGGCCAGCAGCGCGGCGACGGCCTCGTTGTCGAAGGCGTCGGCACCGATGCCGTAGACGGTGTCGGTGGGCATCACGACCAGTCGGCCGCTCTTGACCGCGGCGGCGGCCGCAGTGATGGCCTCGGCGCGCTGACTGGCGTCGGCGCAGTCGAACACCTGGGTCACGCTGGCTCCTTCGTTCTGCACGCCGTCACGAACCGGGGTCGGCCCGCCAGATCGCGATGTGGGGTGATTGCAGTGAAAAGCTTTGTGTTACAAATGGTTTCGACAGTTTGATCCGATGTGGTGTCGTCGTGTTCGACGCCGAACAAGCCGCCCGGCTTGAGCCAGCCGGCGGCGAGCCGCGCGATCGGCGTGATGACGGCCATCCCGTCGGCGCCACCGAACAATGCATGCGCCGGGTCATGGTCGGCCACTTCAGGATCCAGCACGGCCCCGGCAGGGATGTACGGCGGGTTGGACACCACGAGGTCGACGCTACCGCGCACGTCTGTGAGCAGCCCGGGGACCGTGACGTCGGCGTGGACCAATTCGACCGTCGTCGCTTCGGCGTTGCGGCGCGCGTAGCCCAGTGCGGTGGCGTCGTCGTCGACGGCAATCACCCGGGCCCGCGGCCAGTGCGTCGCCAGGGCGATGGCCAGCGCACCCGATCCGGTGCACAGGTCCACGATCACCGGGCACTCGGGCAATCGTTGGGCCAGTGCCCATTCCAGCAGCGCCTCGGTCTCCGGGCGTGGGATGAATACCCCCGGCCCGACCTGCAACTCCAGCGGGCCGAACGCCGCCCAGCCGGTGAGGTGTTGCAGCGGGATCCGGCTGCAGCGGGCGCCGATCACCTCGTCATAGCGGGTGAAGAAGTCGGCATCCGGCTCGTCGATCGCGGCCAGCCGGCCACGGTTGACGCCGGCCAGGTGCGCGGCCAGCAGCTCGGCATCGGTGCGGGCCGAGTCGATGCCCGCCTCGGCGAGGGCAGCGGTGGCCACCTCGATGGCCTGCCGCAGGCGCGTCATGCCTGCTGCAGCCTGGTCTGCTTGTCGGCCTCGGCCAGCGCGTCCAACAGAGGATCGAGTTCGCCGTCGAGCACCTGGTCAAGGTTGTGCGCCTTGAAGTTGATCCGGTGATCGGCGATCCGGTTCTCCGGGAAGTTGTAGGTGCGGATCCGCTCACTGCGGTCGACGGTGCGGATCTGGCTGGCCCGGTCGGCTGATGCGTCGGCCGACGCCTGCTCTTCGGCCAATGCCTGCAGACGCGCGGCGAGCACGATCATCGCGCGGGCCTTGTTCTGCAGCTGCGAGCGCTCGTTCTGGCAGGTCACGACGATGCCGGTGGGCAGGTGCGTGATGCGGACCGCAGAGTCGGTGGTGTTGACGCCCTGGCCGCCCTTGCCCGACGAGCGGTAGACGTCGATGCGCAGGTCCGACTCGTCGATCTGGACGGCCTCGACGTCTTCGGGCTCGGGATAGACGAGCACGCCTGCGGCGGAGGTGTGCACGCGGCCCTGCGACTCGGTGACCGGCACGCGCTGGACGCGGTGCACGCCGCCTTCGAACTTCATCCGCGACCACACGCCATCGGCGGAGTCGCCCTTGCTGCGGATGGACAGTGTCGCGTCCTTGTAGCCGCCGAGATCGGAGGTCGTCTCGTCGAGCATGGTGACCGTCCAGCCGTGGCGCTCGGCGTAACGCATGTACATCCGGGCCAGGTCGGCGGCGAACAACGCCGACTCTTCCCCGCCCTCACCGGATTTCACCTCGAGGACGATGTCGTCGGCGTCGTGCGGATCACGCGGGGCCAACAGGTCGGTGAGGTGCGCGTCGAGTTCGGCGACCTTGGTCTCCAATTCGGGCACCTCGGCGGCGAAGGACGCGTCCTCGGCGGCCAGCTCGCGCGCGGCTTCGAGGTCGCCGCGCGCCGTCTCCAGCCGGCGATAGGTCGTGACGATCGGCGCGAGCTGGGCGAAGCGCCTGCCCACCCGGCGGGCATTGCCCGCGTCGTTGTGCAGCGCGGGATCGGACAGCTGACGTTCGAGGTCCGCGTGTTCGGTCAGCACAGCCTCAACCGTGGCGTGCGTCATGATGCGTACCTCCTTCTCTCAACTCGGCCCCAAACGCAAACCGACGCCCGGCCTGCGCACACGGCGGCAGAGCGGGCGTCGGTAACGCAGCTACTTGTCGGCAGCCTCGCCGGTCTTCTGTTCTCCCGTCGCTGCGCTCGCCCCGGTCCGCTTTCCGTAGCGCTTCTCGAAGCGGGCCACGCGGCCGCCGCTGTCGAGAATCTTCTGCTTGCCGGTATAGAACGGGTGGCACTGCGAGCACACCTCGACGGTGATGTGACCGCCGTCCTTGGTGCTGCGAGTGGTGAAGGTGTTGCCACAGCCGCAGACCACGTTGGTCTCGCCGTAGGCGGGATGAATCCCTGTTTTCATGGTGTCCTCTGCATTCGGTGGTCGCCGGGTCGCCCTAGGCGTTTCGCCTGGTAATCGAGCGTGAACCGGTACCTGAGGTGGTCGACGATCCAGTATGCCAGGTTGACCGTCACCAGCCCAAACGCGTCGTTGTCGCCGGCTATTCCGCGGTGTAGCTCCTGGCCCGGGCCGCCCGCGTCCACACGACGCCTGCCCCAGGGCGAGTACCGCGGGCGATGAGCTCCCGTTTGAGCACCTTGTTGGTAGCGGTGGCCGGCAGTTCGTCGGCGATCCACACGTACCGCGGCCAGGCCTTGGGCGATAGGTCGGACTGCTGCGCCAGGAACTCGGCGAGATCCGCCGGAGTGAGTTCGGCGCCGTCGGCGAGCACGATCGCCGCCATCACCTGGTCGCCCACATGCTCGTCGGGCACCGGGTACACCGCGACCTGACTGACCTGCGGCAGCCGCTGGATGATGCGTTCGATGGGCGCGGCGGCCATGTTCTCGCCGTCCACCCGCATCCAGTCCGCGGTGCGCCCGGCCAGGAAGATCCAGCCGCCGGCGTCGCGGTAGCCGAGGTCACCCGACCAGTACATGCCGTGCCGCAGGCGTTCGTCGGTGGCGTTGCTGTCGTTGTAGTAACCGCCGAACATGCCGCCGCCGGTGGTGTTGACGATCTCGCCGATCGCCTCATCCGGATTGGCCAGCGCACCGCTTTCGTCGAAAACCGCTGTGGCGCATTCTGTTCGGGTCTCCGAGTCGTAGATGGCCACGCCGGGAAAGCCCCGGCCGACCGAGCCGGGCGGGCAGTCGTCCTCACGGGTGATGATGACCGCACCCTCGGTGGAGCCGAACCCGTCCCACACCGCACAGCCGAAGCGGCGGCTGAATTCGGCGATATCGCGGTCGGTGGCCTCGTTGCCGAAGGCGACCCGCAGTGGATTGTCGTGATCGTCGGGCTGTTCGGCCGTCGCCAGCACGTAGGCCAGCGGCTTGCCGACGTAGTTCATGTAGGTGGCGCCGTAGCGGCGCAGGTCGGCCAGCAGTCCGGATGCCGAGAATGACGCGGGCGCCATCGCCGCCCCGGCGTTGAGCGCCACCGCCCAGCCCGCCATCAACGCGTTGGAGTGGAACAGCGGCATCGAGAGGTAGCAGACGTCGTCGGCCTTGATCGCGAACCGGTCGACCAGCGCCACCCCGGCGAACGGCACCATCATGTGGGCGACCTGGACCGCCTTGGGCTCACCGCTGGTGCCGGAGGTGAAGATCAGCATGAACGTGTCGGTCGCGGTGACTTCCCGGTGTGGGGTCAGCTCCCCGGCCGAAGCGAGCAGGGCCGACCATTCCGCGGAGTCGACGTCGAACACCCGAACTCCTGGCAGCTCCAGGCCGTCGAGCAGCTCGCGATCGGCCGAATCGGTGAGCAGGATCTGGCAGTCGGCCTTGACGATGTCGCGGACCAGTGCGGCACCGCGGCGGGTGTTGTTCACCCCGCACAGCACATATCCGCCGAGGCCGGCCGCCGCCATGGCGGTGAGCATCGCGGGGGTATTGCCCAGCAGCGTTCCCACATGCAGCGGCCGGTCCGGATCGGCAATCGCGATCAGCGCCGCCGCCTGCCGGGCGGCCTCGTCAAGGTGTTCGCGCCAGGTCCACACCTGCTCGCCGAACTTCACCGCAGGGGTGGATTCGTCGAGACGCTCGCGGAGCAGCTGCTGGACGGTCTCGGCCACGGAACTCCCGTCTTTCCCATCTTTTGCATCACCACGCGTTCTTGTGGTGCCTTAGGTCACAATAGAAGCGCAGGGTAAACAGAATGACAAATCTGTCTACCCATGCAGCGGGAGCACCGCGGATCCGGGTTTGGAAGGATGTCCACATCGGGACTGTCGCGTCGATACGAGGAGGACCACGAAGGTGACTGCCAGCATCGACGCCGACAGCCGGCCCAGAGCCAAATCCGTCCAGGAACGACTGGTCGACGCCGCCGAAGTCTGCCTGCGCGCCAAGGGCATCCGCGCGACAACGGTATCCGAGGTGGCCGAGGCAGCCGGGGTATCGCGCGGCTGGCTCTACCGGCACTACCCGGACAAGGCGTCGCTGCTGGGCGCGGCGATCGTGCGCCTGAACAACGCGTTCTGGGCAGAGTCGCACGAAGTGCTGGACGGGCTTGGCACCTTCGAGGAGCAATTGGCCGTGGGGGTGCGGCTGGGGCGCAGCGCCTACGACTCCCCTGGCGCGCTGGTGATGCAGCTGCGCCGCGACGAGCCCGAGGAATTCGCGGCCTGCGCCGGCGCCGGTGTGCAGGGCCTGGTGCCCGACCTCGGCCGGTTCTGGCAGCCCTACCTGGAGGCGGCACGCGACCGCGGTGAGATCCACGCCGAGACGCAACTCGACGAGGCCGCCGAGTGGGTGGCCCGGGTGCAGATCAGCCTCGGCACCGTTCCCGGCGAGACCCTTGACCCCGACGACTACGACGCGGTGCTGCGGTACATGCGCCGATACGTATTGCCCGGTCTGCGGATGGCACCGGCGGAACAGTAGGTCTGCGTACGAAAACCTTTGGGCGCCAGGCGCTGTCGTGATCTGCTCGCAGTGTCGGGTGCTCGCCTGACACAATGGCGGCCATGGGCACATGCAGCCGCCGGGGGGCGGTCTTGGTCGCGGCTTTGGCCATCGGGCTCACCGCATGTGGTGGGTCGACAAGCACAAAGGCCACCACCACCGGGACCACGAAGGCCGCCTCGACATCGGCGAGTGCCGGCGCGTCACCGACGACGGCCGCACCGACCAGCGGCGTCTCCAACCAGCAGAAGTATTCGGTGACTCGCTCCACCGCCGGGGATGCCACCACCGACGGCAAGGGTCGCTGGACGCTGGTCGTCGACACCATCACCGGTGGCGATCCGCAGGTCGCGGGGGCCTTCAACAGCGCGGTGCACGCGTCGGCGACCGGGCAGCTCGAACCGGTCAAAAGCGGTGCCGACCCGGACGGGACCTGGACGTTCGAGACCCAGCCGCAGATCTACTTCGGCGGCGCATCGGTGTCGGAACTGATCAGCGGCCTGTACGTGCACGTGCCGGCGGCCCACCCGAGCAGCTACATCAGCACCGTGGTGATCGACTCGCGGTCGGCCAAGCCGATCACGCTGGCGGATCTGTTCACCGATAGGCAGGCCGGGTTGGACCGGCTCTCGGAGCAGACGAAGGCCTTGCTGCCCGGGGTGACCGGAGTCGGGCCGACGCCGATGGCCGACGAGCCGGGCAATGCGCCGACCGAGGCCAACTTCGCCAATTGGATCCCCACGCCTGACGGGCTGGAGATCCACTTCGCGGATTACCAGTTCTTCCACGGGACGCCGACGATCACGGTGCCGTGGGCGGCGCTGGATGGCCTGCTGACGCCCGGTATGGACGCCCTGCGGCACAGTTAGCCGGACGCGACATCGACGTTTTGCAGGGCTTGTCTCGCGGTTTTCCTGCGAAACGTCGGTTTGGGCGTAGTTAGTCGAAGTCGGAGGCGCCGTTGCCGCCGCCGCCACCGCCGCCGGGCGCGGTCTTGGACACCTGAACCAGGAACTCGTAGTTGTTCTTGGTCTTGCGCAGCTGGCTCATCAGCAAGTCGATGGCCTGATGGCTGTCGAGGCCGGAGAGCACGCGGCGCAGTTTGTGCACGACCGAGAACTCGTCGGGGCTCAGCAGCAGCTCGTCCTTGCGGGTACCCGACGGGTTGACGTCGACCGCCGGGAACACCCGGCGCTCGGCGATCTTGCGATCGAGCTTGAGCTCGGCGTTGCCGGTGCCCTTGAACTCCTCGAAGATCACGGTGTCACCGGTCGAACCGGTCTCCACCATGGCCGTCGCGATGATCGTCAGCGAGCCACCGTGCTCAATGTTGCGGGCCGCACCCAGGAACCGCTTGGGCGGATACAGGGCGGTCGAGTCCACACCACCGGACAGGATGCGCCCGGAGGCCGGGGAGGCGTTGTTGTACGCGCGGCCAAGCCGGGTGATCGAGTCCAGCAGCACGACGACGTCCTTGCCCTGCTCGACCAGGCGCTTGGCGCGCTCGATGGCCAGCTCGGCAGCCTGGGTGTGGTCTGACGGCGGGCGGTCGAAGGTGGAGGCGATGACCTCACCCTTGACCGAGCGCTGCATGTCGGTGACCTCTTCAGGTCGCTCGTCGACCAGAACCACCATCAGGTGACACTCGGGGTTGTTGCGGGTGATCGCGTTGGCGATGTCCTGCATGATCGTGGTCTTACCGGCCTTGGGCGGCGACACGATCAGGGCACGCTGGCCCTTGCCGATCGGCATGATCAGGTCGATCACGCGGGTGGTCAGCCGGTCGGAGGTGGTCTCCAGCCGCAGTCGCTGATTCGGGTAGAGCGGGGTCAGCTTGGTGAAGTCGGGCCGGTTCCTGGCCTCTTCGACCGGACCGCCGTTGACGCTGTCGAGGCGGACCAGCGGGTTGAACTTCTGGCGCTGGTTCTGGCCGCCCTCGCCCTCCTTGGGCACCCGGACCGCGCCGGTGACGGCGTCGCCGCGGCGCAGGCCGTTCTTGCGGACCATGTTCATCGACACGTAGACGTCGTTGGGGCCAGCCAGGTAGCCCGAGGTACGCACGAACGCGTAGTTGTCGAGCACGTCGAGGATGCCGGCGACCGGCTGAACGACGTCGTCCTCGCGGAGTTCGGCGTCGTTACCGCCGCCGCCTTCGCCGGGGGTGCGCTCGCCACGACGGCGACGGTCACGGAACCGGCGGCCGCGACGGCCCTGGCGGCTGTCGTCGTCGTCATCGTCATCGCGGTTCTGGTTGTTGTCGCGGTTCTGCTGGTTGCCGCGGTTCTGGTTGTCGCGATTCTGGTTGTCGCGATTCTGCTGGTTGCCGCGGTTCTGCTGGTTGCCGGATTGCCCCTGGCCGCCCTGCTCGAACGACTCGCGGTTCTCCTGCCGGTTCTGGTTCTGGTTCTGGTTCTCGCGCTTCTCGCCCTGCTCGGCTCGGTTGTCCTGCGATTTCTGCTGCTCAGCGCTCTCGGCGCCAGCTGCCCCGGCGTCGCGGGTGGCAGCCCGGCGCTCACGGCGGCGCGGCTCGGTGCCGTTGGGTTCGCCGTTCTCGGTCTTCTCGGTGTTCTGGCGGGGCTCGCTCGGCTGCTCGGCCGGGGCCGCAGCAGCGGTGTCGGCGCTGTGGTTGGTGCCGTTGCCGCCGTTCTGGCGCTCTTTGATCGCGGCGATCAGGTCGCCTTTGCGCATCCCGGAGGTTCCCTTGACGCCAACCTGGTTGGCCAGGGCACGAAGCTCGGGCAGGACCATCGTTGACAGAGAGCCGGCCCGACCCGCACCCCCGCTCGGGGCGGCCTGCGAATCAGGCGCCGAGGGGGTTTCTGCGGTCACGGCGGGCGCCACCGGCTGCGGGGCGCTCTCTCCAGCCGTGATCAGGTCCGTATCAGTCACGGATTTCCTTTCTTCCCTCACCGTTTCGTTGGGGCAAGGGGTTCTGGCATTCAGCCGATTCGCTGAATGCGAAGTCTCACCATCGTCTGTGCGTCAACGGTGATCGCCGGAATTCGCGGCTACATGGCGAACCGTCGGTCCACGAGTTGAACACAAGAGAAATTGGTGGTCGTCCTAGTGTCGGCGCAGGAACAGTCGCTGCGTTTGCCTGGACGGGACCGAGAATAGCCCTCTTCACGGCAGGAAAGCAAGAAACTGCCACCGGCGTGTGCGCAACTCAACGCCTGACCGCGACACCGGAGCTCCAGCGAACCGCCTCGCCGATGCCCATCTCGCTGACGGTGAATCCCTTCGCGGCACCGAACTCCACTGCCTCAGCCGGCAGCTCTGCATTGGTTGTCAGTGCAAGAACCGCTGGACCAGCGCCGGACAGCACCGCTGCCACTCCACAACGGCGCAGCACCTGCAGGTATTCCGCCGAGGCCGGCATGGCCGGGCCGCGCTGGGGTTGATGCAAAACGTCGTCGGTGGCCGCCATCAGCAAGTCCGGGCGCTCCGTGAGCGCGACAACCAGCAACGCCGCCCGGCTCAGGTTGAAGCGAGCGGCTTCGTGGGTGACATGGTCGGGCAGCAGCACCCGGGTCTCGGCGGTCGACGACCGCACCTGCGGGATTCCGGGGAACACCCGGATGTCGGGATGAAGTCGCAGGCGGGTCGCGGCATACGTCGCGGGCGTGGTCTGCCCGTCGACCCAGGACACCACCGCTCCGCCGAGCACCGAGGCCGACGCGTTGTCCGGGTGACCCTCGAATTCCGACGCCAGCTGGATCAGCTGCGCATCGGTCAGCGGCTCCCGATCTGCTTGCGCCAGAAGGCCATTCGCAGCTGCCAACCCACCGACGACGGCCGCGGCGGACGAGCCGAGCCCCCGCGAGTGCGGGATCGCATTGTGGCAGCGCACCACGAGGCCGGGCACGTCCGCGCCGCCGGCCGCCAGCCCGCGGTGCAGCGCGCGGACCACCAGGTGCTCGGGGCCCAGCGGCACCTGCCCGGACCCCTCCCCCTCGACCTCGATGAGCAGTCCGGCGTCAGTGGTTTCGACGAGGATCTCGTCGTAGAGGCCCAGCGCCAGACCGAGGCTGTCGAAGCCGGGGCCGAGGTTGGCGCTGGAGGCCGCGACGGTGGCGCTGGCGGTCAGACCGGCAGGCAGGTTCAGGGTCACCGAGGAGCCGTCTCTCAGACCAGGCCCAGCTCAGCGACCACAGCACCGGGGTCGACTGCGATGGGCGCAGGAGTCGGCATATCGCGCAGTGCGGTGTCGGGATCCTTGAGGCCGTTGCCCGTCACGGTGCACACCACCGTGGAGCCGGGCTTGACCCAGCCGTCCTCGATCGATTTGAGCAGCCCGGCGATGCTGGCGGCCGACGCCGGCTCGACGAATACCCCCTCGGCCTCGGCGACCAGGTGATACGCGGCCAGGATCTCGTCGTCGGTGGCGGCCAGGAAGCGCCCCCCGGACTCCTGTTGCGCGGCCACGGCGCCGTCCCAGGACGCGGGCGAACCGATCCGGATTGCGGTGGCGATGGTCTCGGGGTTGCTCACCGGCTGGCCGGACACCAGCGGGGCGGCGCCGGCCGCCTGCGTGCCGAGCATGCGAGGCAGTTTGTCGGTCAGACCGTCACGGTGGTACTCGGTGTAACCCATCCAGTACGCGGTGATGTTGCCGGCATTGCCGACCGGCAGGGAATGCACGTCGGGAGCTGTGCCCAGCGCGTCGACGATCTCGAACGCGGCGGTCTTCTGACCCTGGATGCGCACCGGATTGACACTGTTCACCAGTGCGATCGTCGGGTAGTCATTGGTGAGCTTGCGGGCCAGTTCCAGGCAGTCGTCGAAGTTGCCGTCGATCTGAATGATCTTGGCACCGTGCATGACTGCCTGCGCCAGCTTGCCCATCGCGATCTTGCCCTGCGGGATCAACACCGCGCAGGTGATGCCGGCCCGGGCGGCATAGGCCGCCGCCGAGGCTGACGTGTTGCCGGTCGAGGCGCACAGCACGGCCTGCTGCCCGCGGGCGACGGCGTCGGTGACGGCCATGGTCATCCCACGGTCCTTGAAGGACCCGGTAGGGTTGAGGCCTTCGACCTTCAAATAGACTGTGCAGCCGGTCTTTTCAGACAGCCGAGGCGCGCTGATCAGCGGGGTGCCACCCTCGAGCAGGGTGATCGGCGTCCAATCGGGTGCGACTGGCAGCCGGTCGCGGTAGGCCGCGATCAGTCCGGGCCACGGGGTATGCACGGCTTGCGATTTCGTCGAGCTCATTCGCTGGTTCCCTCCAGACGCAGCACGCTGTTCACTTCCTGAACGGCATCGTGGTCAGCCAGCGCGGCAACGGTCTCCGACAATGCGGCATCGGTTGCCAGGTGGGTCACCACCACGATGCGCGCACCGCTACCGCCGCTGATGCCTTCTTGACGCACCTCGGCGATGCTGACTTCGCGCTTGGCGAATTCGGCTGCCACCGAGGACAACACACCGGGCCGGTCGGTGACGGTCATGCTGACGTAGTACCGGGTGGGGATGATGCCCATCGGGGCGATCGGCAGCTGGGCGTACTTGGACTCGCGCGGCCCGCGGCCGCCCTGCACGCGGTTGCGGGCGGCCATCACGAGATCGCCCATCACCGCCGACGCTGTCGGGGCGCCACCGGCGCCCTGGCCGTAGAACATCAACCGGCCGGCCGCCTCCGCCTCGACGACGACGGCGTTGAACGCGCCGTTGACGGTGGCCAGCGGATGACTCAGCGGGACCAACGCCGGGTAGACCCGGGCCGAAACCCGCTGCTGGCCATCACTTCCGGTGACACGTTCGCAGATCGACAACAACTTGATGGTGCAGCCCAGCGCCTTGGCCGATTCGAAGTCCGCCGGGGTGATCTTCGAGATGCCCTCGCGGTAGACGTCGTCGGCGGTGACCCGGGTGTGGAACGCGATGGAAGCCAGGATCGCGGCCTTGGCGGCGGCGTCGTAACCCTCGACGTCGGCGGTGGGGTCGGCCTCGGCGTATCCCAGCGCGCTCGCGTCGGCCAGTGCGGAGCTGTAATCGGCTCCGGTGGAGGCCATTTCAGACAGAATGTAGTTGGTGGTGCCGTTGACGATGCCCGCCACCCGCAGCACGGTGTCACCCGCCAGCGATTGCGTGAGCGGGCGGATCACCGGGATGGCACCCGCGACGGCCGCTTCGAAATACAGGTCGACGTGGGCACGTTCGGCGGCCTGCGCCAACTCACCGGTGGACTGGGCCAGCAGCGCCTTGTTGGCGGTCACCACCGACTTGCCGCCCTCGAGTGCGGTCAGGATCGCCTTGCGCGCCGGCTCCACCGGGCCCATCACCTCGACGACGAGGTCGACGTCCGCGCGGGACACCAGCTCCTCGACGTTGTCGGTGAGCAGCTCCACCGGCAGGCCTCGGTCCGCGGAGACATTCCGCACCGCGACACCGCGCAGTTCGAGCGGAGCACCGATGCGCGCCGCGAGGTCGGGCGCGCTCTCCTGAATGATCCGAACAACTTCGCTTCCGACGTTGCCCAGCCCCAATACCGCTACACCAATTGCCGATGCCGCCGTCTCGGCGGCTCCATTGGCTCTGTCGGGTGCACTCATTGGCATTACCTCACTTCCAAACTCAGCAGATCGTCGACGGTTTCCCGGCGCAGGATCAGGCGGGCGCGCCCGTCGCGCACGGCCACCACGGCGGGGCGGCCGATCAGGTTGTATCGACTCGACATCGAATAGCAATAGGCGCCGGTGGCGGCGACCGCCAGCAGATCACCCGGTGTCACGTCCTGTGGCACCCAGGTATCCCGGACGATGATGTCGCCACTCTCGCAATGCTTTCCGACGATGCGTGCCAGCACGGGCGCCGCCTCGCTGGTGCGCGACACCAGGCGGATGTCGTACTCGGAGCCGTAAAGGGCCGGCCGGATGTTGTCGCTCATCCCGCCGTCGACGCTGACGTAGCGCCGGGTCTTGTCGGACCCGATGACCACGTCCTTGACCGTCCCGACCTCGTAGAGCGTCACGGTACCCGGCCCGGCGATCGCCCGTCCCGGCTCGACGACCAGTCGCGGCGCGGGCAGGTCGACGGCCGCCGACTCGCTGCGCACGATCGCGCCGAGCTTGGCCGCGAGATCCTCGATCGGCGGCGGATCATCCTGGGGCAGATAGGAAATGCCGAGTCCCCCACCGAGGTCGACGACGGAGATCTGCGCGGTTTTGTCCACCCCGAACTCGGCGACGACGTCGCGCAGCAGACCGATGACCCGATGGGCGGCCAGCTCGAAGCCCGCCACATCGAAGATCTGCGAGCCGATGTGGCTGTGCAGGCCGACCAGGCGCAGGTGATCGGTGGCGAACACCCGGCGCACCCCATCCATGGCCGCCCCGCTGGCCAGCGACAGGCCGAACTTCTGGTCCTCGTGGGCGGTAGCGATGAACTCGTGGGTGTGTGCCTCCACGCCGACGGTGACCCGCAGCAGGACGTCCTGCACCACACCGGCGTCGCCGGCGACGGTGTCGAGACGCTCGATCTCGGCCATCGAGTCCAGCACGATGTGGCCGACACCCGCCTTGACCGCGGTTGCCAGTTCGTCAAGCGATTTGTTGTTGCCGTGGAACGCAATTCGCTCGGCAGGGAATTCGGCGTGCAGTGCGACGGCGAGCTCACCACCGGTGGCGACGTCCAGCGACAGACCCTCCTGGTCCACCCAGCGCGCAATTTCACTGCACAGGAACGCTTTACCCGCGTAGTGCACGTTGTGGCCGCCGCCGAATGCCGCGGCGATCTCGCGGCAACGGCTACGAAAGTCGTCCTCGTCAATGATGAACAGCGGGGTGTCGTACTCGGCGGCCAGGTCGGTCACGGTCACGCCGGCGATCGACACTTCACCATCGGCGCCGCGAACAAGGTTGCGGGGCCACACATTTGGGGCGAGCAACAGCGTATCGGCGGCGGCCTGCGGCTGCGCCGGGGCGCCACCGTGGTGGATTTCCTCGGCGTGGCGTGGGCCGGCGGGGTGAGCGTTCACATCCGCTCCGGTGCGGACACGCCGAGAATCAACAGGCCGTTGGCGATCACCTGGCGGGTGGCCGCGCACAACGCGAGCCGCGCGCGATGCAGATCGCCGGGCTCTTCGTCACCCATCGGCAGCACCCGGCATGAGTCGTAGAACCGATGGTAGTCGCCGGCCAGGTCCTCCAGGTAGCGGCACACCCGGTGCGGCTCGCGCAGCGAAGCGGCAGCCTTCAGCACCCGGCCGAACTCGCCGAGGTTGCGGATCAGCGCACCCTCTTTGTCGTGGGTGAGCAATTCCAGATGCCCTGTGTCGGCAGCCAATCCGAGATCCGCGGCGTTGCGGGCCAGCGCCGAGAGCCTGGCGTGCGCGTATTGCACGTAATAGACCGGGTTTTCGTTGGACGCCGACGACCACAACTGCAGGTCGATGTCGATCGGGGTATCCACCGAGGAGCGGGTCAGCGAATACCGGGCGGCGTCCACGCCGATGGCCTCGACCAGGTCGTCGAGGGTGATGACGGTCCCGGCGCGCTTGCTCATCCGCAGCGGCTGGCCGTCCCGCACGAGGTTGACCATCTGGCCGATCAGCACCTCGACGGTGTCGGGGTCGTCGCCAAGCGCTGCCGCGGCAGCCTTGAGCCGGGCGATGTAGCCGTGGTGGTCGGCGCCGAGCATGTAGATACACAGATCGAAGCCGCGCTGGCGCTTGTCGAGGTAGTAGGCCAGATCGCCGGCGATGTAGGCGGGCTGTCCGTCACTCTTGATGACGACGCGATCTTTGTCGTCGCCGAATTCCGTTGTGCGCAACCAGGTTGCGCCGTCCTTCTCGTAGATGTTGCCGGTCTGGCGCAACTTGGCGATGGCCTGATCGACCCGCCCGCTGGTGTGCATCGAGTCTTCGTGGGTGTAGACGTCGAAGTCGGTGCCGAACTCGTGCAGCGACTCCTTGATGTGGGTGAACATCAGGTCGACGCCGATCGAGCGGAAGGTCTCCTTCTGCTCGTCACCGGTCAGGCTCAGCGCATCGGGCGCCTTGGCCAGCACTTGGTCGGCGATGTCCTTGATGTAGTCGCCGGCATAGCCGTCCTCGGGTGTGGGCTGGCCGGTGGCCGCGGCGACCAGCGAGTTGGTGAACCGGTCGATCTGGGCGCCGTGGTCGTTGAAGTAGTACTCCCTGGTTACAGCTGCTCCCTGGGTGCTCAGCAGCCGGCCCAGCGCGTCACCGACCGCGGCCCAGCGGGTGCCGCCGATGTGGATGGGGCCGGTCGGGTTGGCCGAGACGAACTCCAGGTTGATGTTGGTGCCGTCGAGCACCGTCGAGTTCCCGTAGCCCGCGCCGGCGTCGAGGATGTTCTGCACGATCACGCCTTGCGCGGAGGCCTCGATGCGCAGGTTCACGAAGCCGGGGCCGGCGACCTCGGCGGCGGCGATACCGTCGGCGGCGGCCAGAGCGGTGGCCAGCCAGCCGGCCAGCTCGCGGGGGTTGGCGCCGACCTTCTTACCCAGCTGCAGGGCCAGGTTGGTGGCGTAGTCGCCGTGCTCGGGATTGCGCGGACGCTCGACAGTCACCGTCGCAGGAAGGGCGGCGGGATCCAGGTCATGCTCGGTGAGCACCGCGGCGGCGGTGTTCTTGAGCAGCTCGGCGAGGTCGGCGGGTGTCACGGGGATCCATCCTATGGTCTGGCGTGGTCAGGCCCCGAATCCGCATCCCGGCGGGCAGGAGCGCAGCGACCCGGGGATCAATCCGGCGGGCAGGAGCGCAGCGACCCGGGGATCAATCCGGCGGGTGGAGGGTCCGGCGGTGGCTCGGAGCAGTCATCGAGATGCGTTAGGCTGTCGGAGCCCAATGGCGCAGCTGTTACGTGCGCCCCCGTAGCTCAGGGGATAGAGCGTCTGCCTCCGGAGCAGAAGGCCGCAGGTTCGAATCCTGCCGGGGGCAC
>JAHFVD010000018.1:0-22242 GCA_023264735.1 Mycobacterium sp.
TGATGAGGTGCCGGGTGCGGTCCTCGCGCAGCGGAATACCGTTGCGGCCGTCCATGTCCTGGGCGTAGAGACCGACCGAGAACACCACTCCCCCACCGAGGATGCCCAGCGCGGTCTTGTCGATCTGGCCGAGGGTGTCGGTGCTCTTGTGATAGTTCGGATCGAACGGCGCGTCGGCAGTGCCGCCCCACAGCTTCTGCTGCTCGGCGGTCTTGTTCTCCTCGGCCCCGGAGAACAGTCCACCGGAAGGCACCCCGGACTGGGTGAACGCGTCGTAGTCTGACCGGCCGTCGAATGAGGTGTCCTGGGCGACCTTTCCGGCCGCTTTGAGATAGGCGACCAAGGTCCGCTCGATCCCCGCCGACCCTTCCGGCACCCGCGGTATCCGGCCGCTTGATCCCGGTGCCGTGGACTGGTCCCCGTCGTAGGTGAAGTAACCGGGGTTGGGTGAGCCGATCATGTCGTAGTTGAGATACAGCGCAATGTCCTTGAGCTGATCGACATTCAGGGACTCGATGTATTTCTTGGATCCGATCGTCCCGAGTTCTTCAGCACCCCAAAATGCAAACCGGACAGCGTTTTTCACGTCCGGATTGGGGCCGAGCTGCACGGCGGTCTCCAGCACCGCGGCCACCCCGGAGCCGTTGTCGTTGATGCCCGGGCCTTCCGGCACGCTGTCCAGGTGGGCGCCGACCATCACGACGTCACTGGCCGAGCCGGTCTTGGTATGGGCGATGACGTTGCGGGCGTTGATGGATTTGGTATTGGCTTCCAGTTTGAGCGTCGCCGGCCCGGGGTTGGCCCGCAGCGCCGCCCCGTCGGCCTTGGTCACCCCGACCACCGGGAGCTTGACGTCGGTGTCCTCGCCGAGGGTGGTGCCCGACATTTGTCCGTCAACATTGTCGGCGACGACGAGCGCGACGGCCCCCAGCTTGGCGGCGATCGCCTGCTTGTCCTTGAACGGGCAGCTACCCCGGTCCACGAGCACCACCGCTCCCTTGACGGGCAGACCGTCGTAGTCGGCGGGGGCACACCCGGGTGTCTCCTCGGCCGGAGCGGCGACCAGCGGCCCGCTGACCCCCTCCGGCGGGGTGCCCAGGCTGAACTCCATCGCGCCGGCGGTCACACTCGCCCCGCCGACCCGTAGGTCCGGCTTGCCGGACTCGAAGATCCTGGCCTGGAACGCGGGGGTCTGCACGTCGAACCCTTTTCCGCGCAGCACGCCGGCGACATAGTCGACGCTGGCGTCGAACCCGGGGGTGCCGACCGCCCTGGTGCCGTTGTTGGCGTTGGCGATGTCCTGCAGCTTCTGCAGGTGGGCGTACATGGCGTCGGTGGTGACCTGCTTACGCAGCCCGTCGGCGAACTGGGCGGCGGGAGTCTTCGCCGTCCCTGGCTGCGCGGATTTGGCCGGGTGGCTGCATCCCGCCGCGGCGACCACGGCGACGGCCAGCGTCACCACAGCCAGGTGTCTGGTAGTCATCGCGCCCAGGTTAGACGTATCCGCATGCGCGCAGGTTCGGGTGGCACGATGTGCTCGATGACCGTGACCGCTCCACGCCGCCGCCTGGTGACCTCGACCGAGGTCCTGGTGGCGGGGCTGGTGGTGTGTGCGCTGGTGGGCACCTGGATGCGCGACGGAGTGGCCGGCAACCCTCGACTGGCGACCGCCGGAACGGTGTTCGCCGGGGTGTTTCTGCAGGCCGTGCCGTTTCTGGTGCTCGGTGTGGTGATCAGCGGCCTGATCGCCGCGTTCGTCTCCCCTGAGCGGCTGGCCCGGATGCTGCCCAAGCGGGCGCCCGCGGCGGTGCTGGCCGCCGGGGTGGCCGGCGCCGCGCTGCCGGGCTGTGAGTGCGGATCGGTTCCGGTCGCCCGGCGACTGTTCGGGGACGGGACGACGGGCGCGGCCGCGTTGACGTTCATGCTCAGTGCTCCGGCGATCAATCCGGTGGTGCTCGTGGCCACCGCGGTGGCCTTCCCCGGCCAACCGGAGATGGTGGCGGCCCGCTGCCTGGCCTCGCTGGCCACCGCGGTGGTGATGGGGGTGCTGTGGTCGCGGTGGGGTCGGCCCGGCTGGGTGACCCGCAAGCTGCCCCGCCCCGACGGTGCCGACCCGTCCCGCTGGACGGTCTTCACCGAGGCTGCCCGGCACGACTTCTTGCAGGCCGGCTCGTATCTGGTGATCGGCGCCGCGGCGGCGGCCACCCTGCGAGTTGTGGTGCCGCCGTGGATGTTCGAGCACGTGGCCGGTCATCTGCTGATCGGCGTGGTCACCATGGCGCTGCTGGCCTTCGTGCTGGCGCTGTGCTCGGAGGCCGACGCGTTCGTGGCGGCCAGCCTCACCATGGTGCCGCTGTTACCGCGGCTGGTGTTCCTGGTCGTCGGGCCGGCCGTCGATGTGAAACTCGTTGCCATGCAAGCCGGTTTGTTCGGGCGGAGTTTTGCGCTGCGCTTCGCACCGGTCACGTTGGTGGTTGCGACCGTGCTGGCGACGGCGGTGGGTCTGGTGCTGCTGTGAGGCGCGAAACCGCGAACACCCTGCTGCTGATCGTCGGGATCGCCCTGGTGATGGTCACCGTCACGGGGGCGTACACCCGCTACGTCAAACCGGCGATGCTGCCGTGGCTGGCGATCTCGTCGGCGGTTGTCATCGGGCTGGCGCTGGTCGCGATCATCCGGGATATCCGCAGCGGCGGTGCCGATCACGACCACACCGGGCATGTTCACCGCAACGGCATCGTCTGGCTGCTGGTCCTGCCGGTGGTGTTGCTGATCTTCGTGGTGCCACCGGCGTTGAGCGCCAGGGCGGCCGCGCCGGCCACGGTGACCGGCGCCCGGTCGTTTCCGCCGCTGCCGGGCGGGGCGGCGCCGACGGTGTCGCTGCCCGAGGTATTGATGCGCGTCGCGGTCGGCAAGGTGGGTGGCCTGGACGGTAGGCAGATCACCACCACCGGTTTCACGATGCGCGACGGCGATCGCGTCGACCTGGCCAAGATCGTGATCATCTGCTGTGCGGCCGACGCCCAGCTGGCCCGGCTCCATCTGTCCGGTCCGGCGGCGGCGAGCGCAGCCGCGTTACCGGAGAACACCTGGCTGCGGGTCGAGGGCACTGTGCCTGCGGGCCAGACTTATTCGGGCACGTCGTCGATTCCGACGCTCCAGGTGTCGAGCATCACGCGCATCGATCCGCCCGCCAACACCTACGGCTGAGCGAACCACGAAGCGATCAGGTCGGCGACCGCCCGCATGCCGGCGGCGTTGGGGTGAAACGGTTTCGGCCGCCACGGGAGCAACGAGCCGGCGCCGATCGTCCACGGGTCGGCGGACCAGGCGTGGTGATCGCGGCTCGCGTCGGCGGCGTGGACGACTTCGCAGCCGGTGGCTGCAGCGGCGTCCAACGTCTCTTGGGCCAGTCGTTGCGCGACGAGGCGGCCCAGGTCAGCGACATCGCCCGGCAGCGGTGGGGCAGGTGTTCCCGCGGGTGGCAGCAGAGTCAGGTAGTCCACGAACAGGATTCGCGCCCGTGGCGACCGCTGCCGCAGCACCTGACCGATGTCCCGCAGGGACGCACCGACCTGGTTCAGCGCCGCCTCACGGGCCGCGGGATCCAGGAGTTCGCGCAGCCTGTCGCCGAGTACGGGCATGGCCCGCAACATCGATGGCAGTGTCGCGGCGAACAGCAGCGGGACGTAACCGACGTCGTTGCCGCCGATGGTGACGGTGACCAGCTCCTCCGTGCCGTCCAAGACGTCGACCTGGGGTGGTGCGCCGCGCTGGCGCTCGCGGAGCACGTTGGCGGTGGTGGCCCCTGAGTAGGTGACGTCGATCAGGTCGAGGCCCAGGCGTTCGGCGGCCAGGTGTGGATAATTACGGGCCGAGCGGCCCGCAGCCAGCGGTGAGCCCACCGCCCTGGGCTTGATGCCGGGGCCGGCGGCCATCGAACTGCCCAGTGCGACATAGCGACCCGGGGCCTGATTTCGGCTCTTCTCTTCGTTCATCGCCGGGCGGCGAGGCTCGGGCTCGACGCCTGCGCCCAGAACCGTTTCGGGATACGCCCGGCGTGCCGGGCCAGCAGTCCGGCCGTGACGGCTGCGGCCATGGCGGCGGCCATCGCAGGCGGGTCGGCGGCGCGGGTTACTGCACTCGCCAAAAGGACTGCGTCACAACCTAGTTCCATGGCCAGGGCGGCGTCGCTGGCGGTGCCGATCCCGGCGTCGAGGATCACCGGCACACCGGCCGCGCTGGTGATCATCTCGATATTGTGCGGATTGGCGATGCCCAGCCCGGTGCCGATCGGCGAACCCAGTGGCATCACCGCCGCACAGCCGATATCCTCGAGCCGACGGGCCAGTACCGGGTCGTCGTTGGTGTAGGGCAGCACCACGAACCCGTCGTCGACCAATTGCTCAGCCGCACGCACCAATTCGACCGCGTCGGGCAGCAGCGTCCGCTCGTCGGCAATGACCTCGAGCTTGACCCAGTCGGTGCCCAGCGCTTCCCGCGCCAGCTGCGCGGTCAGCACGGCCTCCGCCGCACCGCGGCAGCCCGCGGTGTTGGGCAGCGGGGTGATCTCCAGCCGCGCCAGCAGATCGAGCACTCCCGTACCGCCCTCGGCGTCGACCCGGCGCATGGCCACGGTCGTCATCTCGGTGCCCGAGGCCACCAGCGCCTCTTCCAGCACCGTCAGGTTCGGCGCACCGCCGGTACCCAGGATCAGCCGCGAGCCGAACGTGCGGCCCGCGATCGTCAGCTGCTCAACCACCTTGCACCGCCGTCACCACTTCGACTCGGGCGCCCTCAGGAACGGCTGAATTCCATTGCGAACGAGGAAGAACCGTCCAATTGACGGCGACCGCGATGCCGCGTTCGGGAAAGCCGAGGGTTTCCAGCAGTCGCGACACCGTGGTGTCGTCCTCGACTTCCAGCTCCTCGTCGTTGACCATCACCTTCACGCCAGTGCTCCCATCAACTCGGCGGCGATCCGCTCAGCGGTCCACGGCGCCAACAGAAATCCCGACCGACCGTGCCCGGTGGCCACCAGTGTGCGCTCGTCGAGCCGGCCGACGATCGGCATATTGTCCGGGGTCATCGGCCGCAACCCCGCCGCACATTCGGCCAGTTCGTACTCGCCGAGCGCGGGCATCACCTCGCAGGCGTCGTCGAGCAACTCACGCACCCCGGCCACCGCAGGGGCGGTATCGCGGCCGTGTTCGTACTGCGTCGCACCGATCACCACCCCGTCGGCCCGGGGCACCAAGTACACCGATCGGCCGTGCACCCTGGCCCGAACCACGCGCTGCGGCACCGGCATACAACCACGCCGCCAGCGCAGCCGAAGCACCTCACCTTTGACCGGGCGGACCTGCAGGCCGGGCCACAACGCGGGTGCGTCGATACCGTTGGCGATCACCACGGTGTCCGCGCCGTCACGGGCGTCGTCGAGCTGCTCCACCGGTGCCGCCCATCGAACCCCGAGCTGCTCGCAGTGCGCCTCGAGGGCGGCCACCAGCTTGCGGTTGTCCACTGCCAGTTCGTCGGCGGCGATGAAACCGTGCCGAATGCCTTGGGCCAGAAGCGGTTCGGTGTCCCTTGCGGTGGTGGTCACGGTGACCGGATGACCCTGCGCCGACAGCCAGTCCGCGACGGTGCGCAGGTCCTGTGCGTCGGCGCGGTCGACCCCGACCACCAGTGACTCGCGCGCGGTGACCACGTCGTCGGGCAGGCCGTCGAGGAAGCCGTCGCGCCACAGGCGCAGCGACTCCAGGCCCAGCGCCAGCAGCTTCTCCTCGCCGGGCCAGCCCTCGCTGTGCGGGGCCAGCATCCCGCCGGCCACCCACGACGCACCCTGGTGGGCTGGGTTAATACCCCGGTCGCTTCGCTCCTGCCCACCGAGCCGATGCACCCGCACCGCCAACCCGTGCTGCGCCGCGCGGCGGGCGACCGCGAGACCGATGACGCCGCCCCCGATGACGGCCAGAGATTCCTTCGACATATCCCTTTCGCTTCCTTCGCCGGCATGACCCGGATCAGGTGGTGACGGTCTGGAGGACTAGCGCTCCACTCTCAGCCCCGCTCCCGGGGCTCCCGTGCCAACCCTCCACGCTAGCCGCTACGGTCGCGGTGTGCACGAACCTCAGACCAGGCTCGCGACCGCACGGCTCTACCTGTGCACCGATGCCCGCCGCGAACGCGGTGATCTGGCCGAGTTCGCCGAGGCGGCACTGGCCGGCGGCGTCGACCTCATCCAGCTGCGCGACAAGGGCTCCCCCGGCGAGCACCAGTTCGGGCCGCTGGAAGCACGCGGCGAGCTGGCCGCACTCGAGATCCTGGCCGACGCGGCCCACCGGCACGGGGCGCTGCTCGCGGTCAACGACCGCGCCGACATCGCCCGCGCGGCCGGCGCCGACGTACTGCATCTGGGCCAGGACGACCTGCCGTTGGAGGTGGCCCGCGACATCGTCGGCCCGCACACCGTGATCGGCCGATCCACGCACGCGATCGGTGAGGCCGCCCGCGCGCTGACCGAGGACGTCGACTATTTCTGCGTCGGCCCGTGCTGGCCCACGCCGACGAAACCGGGCCGGCCCGCACCCGGCCTGGACCTGGTGCGCGAGGTGGCTGCGAGCGCACCGGACAAGCCGTGGTTCGCGATCGGTGGTATCGACGAGGCGCGCCTGCCCGAGGTGCTGGACGCCGGGGCGAGCCGAATTGTGGTGGTGCGTGCGATCACTTCGGCCGACGATCCCAAGGCCGCCGCCGCGCGGTTGCGTGCCGCGCTCGACTAACCCCCGGGTCGCTGCGCTCGCCCCCTCGCCTCCGGCTGGGGGACCCCCAACCCGCCGGACCGACTAACTGACTTCCGCGGCCGCAGGCTTACACCACGCGAAGACCCCGGATTGGATCTCGACGGTGTGCGGCACCGGCTGCTGGCATTCCTCGTGATCGGCCGAGCTCAGCATGGCGGTGATGCGCAGCCGTTCCCAGCTGGCGGCGAAACCGGGGTGCAGCGGCAGCTCCACCACCTCGTCCTCGGCCACCCAACGCAGCTCGGAACTCTCCCGGTTCGCAACCGTGGTCAGCAATTCGGGGGCGTCGGCGACGACGGTGGTGTAACTCCAGTGGGCTCCGCCTGAGCCGACAACCTCGGCCGTCACCACCGTCGCGCGAACCTGCACGTGCTCGGCCAGTAGCCCGGCCTCTTCGTGGGCCTCGCGGACCGCGGCCTGTTCGGGGGTTTCGTGGCTGTCGCGGGCACCGCCGGGCAGCGCCCAGGTGCCGCCCTGATGGCTCCACGGGGCGCGGTGCTGGAGCAGCACCGCCGGGGTACCGTCGGGACGGGGGGCTCGCAACAACAGGCCGGCGGCACCATGCCGTCCCCAATAGGGCGTGCCGGTATCGGATACCACCCAGCCGTCGCCATCCCCACGCACGCGTTCAGGATAAGCACGGCACGCCGAGAGTAGGTCGTTCGATCCCGCCCCATCCGTCACAGGACCTCTTAGGATTGTCTCAGAAAGCGCGAAGGGGTTACGGCCAACAGGGAATGAGGTCCGCGAAAGGTGACCGTTGAGCTGGCACACCCGTCGACCGAGCCGTTGGGGCAACGGACGCCGACCCTGCCCGCTCATCCCCGATGGTGGTTCCTGCGCACTACCCCCGGGCGGATCCTGACCCTCGGCCTCATCTTGGCCACCCTGGGGATCCTCAGTGCGTTCGCCACCTCGACGACAATCACCAATCGGCAGACCCAGCTGACCAACGTGCTCAACCACACCGAGCCGCTGTCCTTCGCCGCCGGCCAGCTCTACACCACGCTGTCGGTGGCCGACGCCGCCGCGGCGACCGCCTTCATCGCCGGCTCGGAGCCGCGTGCCGTCCGGCAGCGCTACGAACAGGCGATCACCGATGCGGCTGTCGCGGCCACCCGGGCGGCCAGTGGGCTCACCGACGAGCCGATGATTCAGCTTCTGGGCCGGATCAACGCACAGCTGGCCGTGTACACCGGCCTGATCGAGACGGCACGGACCAACAACCGCATGGGCAACCCGGTCGGTTCGTCGTACCTCTCGGAGGCCTCGGCGCTGATGCAGCAGCAGATCCTGCCCGACGCGCAGCGGCTCTACGAGGAGACGTCGGCAAGGGTCGACACCGAGACCACGGCCTCGACCCGGATTCCGGCGCCCGTGCTCATCGTGGTGGCCGCGACCCTGCTGTTCGGGGTGTTCGGGCACCGGTGGCTGGCCGATCGGACCAGACGCCGGGTCAACGTCGGCCTGATCGCAGGCGGTCTCGCGATCGTGGTGATGATCATCTGGGTGGGTTCGGCGCTGATCATCTCCACCGCAGGCAGCCGGGCCGCCAAGAACACCGCGGCCGAGTCGCTGAAGACGGTGACTAACCTGGCGATCACCGCCCAGCAGGCACGCGCCGACGAGACGCTGTCACTGATCCGGCGGGGCGACGAAGACGTCCGCAAGCGGTCCTACTACCAACGCGTTGAAGCCATGCACACTCAGCTCGCCGACTATCTGGGTCGCAACGACGCCATCGCCAAGGGCGACCTGGCCAACGCCGACCAGCTGCTGACGAAGTGGCGGCAGGCCGACGAGCGGATCAACGCCTACATCTCGGTCGGCAACTACCAGGCGGCCACCCAGGTGGCGCTCGGCACCGGCGAGGACGACTCGACGCCGGCGTTCGACAAGCTCGACGCGGCGCTGTCCATGGGTATCCGGGAGAGTCGCAACCAGCTCCGCAACGACATCCTGTCCGCCCGCCGGGTGCTGTCGGGCACGACCGTGGGCGGCGTGGTGCTCTCGGTCGGTGCGGCGTTGGCGGTGGCACTGGGATTGTGGCCCAGGCTTAGTGAGTACCGCTGATGAGCGCTTGCGCGAAGAAGAGACAACGGATGAATGCCCGTAAGTGGTTGTGCATCGTGGCCGCCGCGGCGATCACACTGTCCGGCTGCGGCAAAACCGAGTACATCGGGACCCCGCCGGTGCCGACCCTGGCTCCGCCCACGCCGGCCGGTATGCAGGAACTCGCCCCCGAGCCACCGCAGCCCCCGGATCCGACGGAGAACAGCTGCGACCGCACCGCCAGCCTGAAGCCCTTCCCCACCAAGGCGGAGGCCGATGCGGCGGTGGCCGGTATCCGGGCCCGCGGCCGGCTGATCGTCGGGCTGGACGTCGGGAGCAACCTGTTCTCGTTCCGGGATCCCATCACCGGGGAGATCGCCGGGTTCGATGTCGACATCGCCGGTGAGGTGGCCCGCGACATCTTCGGCACCCCGTCGGCCGTCGAGTACCGCATTCTGTCCTCGGCCGACCGGGTCACCGCCCTGCAGAACAACACCGTCGACATCGTGGTCAAGACCATGACGATCACCTGCGAGCGCCGCAAGCAGGTGAACTTTTCCACCGCGTATTTCACTGCCTATCAACGCATTCTGGCCCCGCGGGAGTCGGCCATCTCGCAGGCCTCCGACCTGTCCGGGCGCCGGGTCTGCGTGGCCGGCGGCACCACGTCGCTGGACCGGGTGCGCCAGATCGCCCCGCCCCCGATCATCGTGACGGTGGTGAGCTGGGCGGACTGCCTGGTCGCATTGCAGCAGCGTGAGGTCGATGCGATCAGCACCGACGACTCGATCCTGGCGGGCTTGGTGGCCCAAGATCCCTACTTGCACATCATCGGGCCGAACATGGCCCAGGAGCCGTACGGGATCGGCATCAACCTGGCCAACACCGACCTGGTGCGGTTCGTCAACGGCACGCTGGAACGCATTCGGCGGGACGGCACGTGGAACACGTTGTACCGCAAGTGGCTGACGGTGCTGGGGCCTGCGCCAGCTCCCCCGACGCCGAGGTATCTGGACTGATGGAGATCCCGGATCAGCCAGACATCGACGTCGGAACCCAGCCGGCGACGTTGGACGACCTCACCGTGGATTCGATGTCGACGATGCGGCCGATGGCCACGCAGGCGATCTTCCGACCGAATTTCGACGATGACGCCGACGACTCGGTTGGCAGTGTGGGCACCGAACCGGAAGCCATGCACCAGGCAACGGTAGCCCGCAAGCTCTCCTCGACCCGTCGCCTCGGCGGCGGCCTTGTGGAGATTCCGCGCTTCCCGGAGATCGATCCGCTGACCGCGTTGATGGTCAATCCCGTTGTCTCCGAATCGAAGCGGTTCTGCTGGAACTGCGGACGCCCGGTGGGCCGCTCGACCAAGGACGGCGAGGCCGCATCCGAGGGCTGGTGCCCGCATTGCGGCAGCGCGTATTCGTTCGTGCCGCAACTGGTTCCCGGTGACATGGTCGCCGACCAGTACGAGATCAAAGGCTGCGTCGCGCACGGCGGCCTGGGCTGGGTGTACCTGGCCGTCGACCACAACGTCAACGAACGCCCGGTGGTGCTCAAGGGTTTGGTGCATTCCGGGGACGCCGAAGCGCAGGCGATCGCGATGGCCGAGCGGCAGTTCCTCGCCGAGGTGGTTCACCCGTCGATCGTGAAGATCTTCAATTTCGTCGAGCATCCCGACTCCCACGGTGAGCCAGTCGGCTACATCGTCATGGAGTATGTCGGCGGTAAACCGCTCAAAGCGCCCAAGGGCGAAAAGCTTCCGGTGTCCGAGGCGATCGCCTATGTGCTGGAGATCCTGCCTGCGCTGGGCTATCTGCATTCGATCGGCCTGTGCTACAACGACCTCAAGCCCGAGAACGTGATGGTGACCGAGGAGCAGCTGAAGCTGATCGACCTCGGTGCGGTGTCGCGGATCAACTCGTTCGGCTACCTGTACGGCACGCCGGGCTACCAGGCGCCCGAGATCGTGCGCACCGGCCCGACCGTTGCCAGCGACATCTACACGGTGGGGCGCACCCTGGCCGCGTTGACGCTGAATCTGCGAACCCGCAAGGGCCGCTACGTCGACGGGCTGCCCGACGACGATCCGGTGCTGGTCAAATACGACTCATTCGCGCGACTGCTGCGCCGGGCCATCGATCCCGACCCGCGCCGCCGGTTCACCAGCTCCGAGGAGATGTCCTCGCAGCTGCTGGGTGTGCTGCGCGAAGTGGTCGCCGAGGACACCGGTGTGCCACGACCCGGGTTGTCGAACGTGTTCACCCGCACCCGCGCGGCGTTCGGGGTGGAATTGCTGGTAGCGCACACCGACGTGTATCTGGACGGACTGGCCCACGCCGAGAAGCTGACGGCCACCGAAATCGTTACCGCACTTCCGGTTCCGCTGGTGGATCCCACCGATATCGCGGCGACGGTGCTCTCGGCGACGGTGCTGTCGCAACCCGTGCAGACGCTGGACTCGCTGCGCGCCGCCCGGCACGGCGTGCTGGACTCCGAGGGTGTCGATCTGACCGAATCGGTGGAGCTGCCGCTGATGGAGGTGCGCGCGCTGCTCGACCTCGGCGATGTCGCCAAGGCGAACCGTAAGCTCGATGAGCTGTCCGAGCGGGTCGGCTGGCGCTGGCGGCTGATCTGGTTCAAGGCGGTTTCCGAGGTGCTGACTGGTGATTATGATTCGGCGACAAAGCATTTCACCGAGGTGCTGGACATCTTTCCTGGCGAGCTGGCACCCAAGCTGGCGTTGGCGGCCACCGCCGAGCTCGCTGCGACATCCGACGAGCTGCCGTTCTACCGGACGGTGTGGCACACCGACAACAACTCGATTTCGGCCGCGTTCGGCCTGGCCCGAGCGCAGTCGGTCGAGGGCGACCGCGAAGCCGCGGTGAACACCCTCGACGAAGTTCCAGCTGCGTCACGGCATTTCACCACCGCACGGTTGACCAGCGCGGTGACGCTGCTGTCCGGCCGGTCGGCGCACGAGCTCAGCGAGGAGCAGATCCGCGACGCCGCGCACCGGGTGGAGGCGCTACCCGATTCCGAGCCGAGGGTGCTGCAGATCCGTGCTCTGGTGCTGGGCACGGCGATGGACTGGATGTGCGAGAACACCGCCAGCACCAATCACATTCTCGGCTTCCCATTCACCGAACACGGCCTGCGTCTGGGCGTCGAAGCCTCGCTGCGCAGCCTGGCCCGGGTGGCCACCAGCCAGGCACACCGGTATGCGTTGGTCGATATGGCCAACAACGTGCGGCCCACCAGTACGTTCTAGCGACGTCCGCCAGAGTCTGCCAGCTCGGGCGGTCCGAACGCGGCGTCGTAGGCATCGAATACTGCCTGTCGCGAATAGTTCGCCAGGAAGTGCCTTTTCGCTTCCGCGGAGACCTCGGCGTTGCGCGCGGGATCGGTCAGGGAACAGAGCAGGTCTGCAATCTCGCCGGGTTCTGAGCCGACGAGTACGCCACTCGCGGGCCCGCTCGCAATTCCTTCCGCACCAACTGGCGTCGACACCACCGGTAGTGCGCGGCCGAGCGCTTCAATCACCTTGAGTTTGACGCCGGATCCGAAACGCAGCGGGTTCACGAGTGCGGCCGCCCCGCCCAACGCATCGGCGAGGTCGGGAACGTATCCATCGATGGATACGCTGTCGGTCAGTTCGCCGGCCAGCGCAAGCGCCTTGGGGCGGGGATCCAGACCAATCACCTTGAGGTGGGCGTCTGGGAGCTGAGCAAGCACGGTCGGCCATATCCGACGAAGGAACCACTGCAAGCCGTCGTCATTGTGCGGGAGCGACAGCAGGCCGAGGAAGACGAACTCGGGCGCGCCCCGATAGCGGCGCTCGATCGACGATGCTGGTGCGAGCAGCGGCGGGACACATCGGATTCGCCCCGGTGGCGAGCTGGTGCGCCGCGTCAACACGCCGACCTCCTCCTCGTTGACGAGCAGGCAGCGGCGGAATGCCCGTGCGGCCCTGTCCTCACTGCGCCGCACCAACGACCGTTCCGCGCGCAGCAAGGCGGTTTGGGTAATGCGTCTTGTGGCCAGCGCGTGCAGTCGGCGTGGAACGTGTTCGGCAAAGTTGCCCAGAGGGCTGACGTCCACGTCGGGGTTGAACTCGGTTGCCTGCAGCATGCGTTCGTAGCGCTCGGAGAACAGATCGTCGAGGTAACAAATCTGGTGGGCGGCCACGTGCGGGGACGCATACTGCGCCATCCGGACGGTGTCATACACCTGCAGCTGGGGGCGGATGTCGCCAATGATCTTGTCTATGGCCGTTTTCGTTTCGCGCGAGCCGAGGAATGCCTCCTGAATACTCGCGCGGCCGATGGCCACCTTCGTCGCGATGTTGCGGAACACGGCTGCGCGGCTGGGCCCGGGCACGACGTGCAGGGTGACCGGGAAGTCGTCACGCAACGGGCGCGCCCCGACCTTGACGTAGTGCACATTGTCGGGGCCGTAACGTTCGGCGAAGTAGTCGAGAAAACCTGCGAGGACGACCTTCTTCCCTGCGTCGGTCGGATAAGGATCGACAGCACTGACGAGCGCGACTGACATCGCGACATCGTCGCACGAAAGGTTTCCATGGCGCTCACGGTCGAGGCCCACTGCCTGTAGCCTTTCAAAACCGAAAGGTGGGAGTTGGGCGTGGCGGTTTCAGAGCCAACTGATGGGGATCAGGCGACTGCCAATCGGCCGCCCCCGACAGGGCGGCAGGCAGCGTGGAACTACTTCGTCTTCGTGTTGAGCAAGAGTTCGACACTACTAATGACGGTAGTGGTCGCGCGCATGCTCGAACCCAGCGAATTCGGCCTGTTCGCATTGACACTGCTCGTCGTCAACCTGTTCGACTACGTGAAGGACCTCGGCGTGGCCGCGGCCTTGGTGCAGAACCGCCGCGACTGGCGTGTGATCGCACCGACGGGTCTGACGCTGTCGGTAGCGTTCGGGTTGTGCGCCAGCGGCGCGCTCGTTGCCACCGCGTCTTTCATTGCGCGTGCACTTGGACACCACGAGCTGACCGGGTTCATCAGGGTTTTGGCGATCGGCCTCGCAGTCTCGGCGCTCAGCACCATCCCGGCGGCATGGCTGCGGCGGTCGATGAATTTCTCGGCGCGGCTGTGGCCGGAAGCTTCCGGCGCCTTGACCAAGACCGTTCTCACCATCGGACTCGCGGCGACCGGTCACGGCGTCTGGAGTCTTGTCTACGGACAACTCGCTGCCACGGTCGTCATGACTGTGTTGTACTGGTGGGTCGGACGGAGCTTTCCAAGGCCTGCGTTCAATGGCGGCGTCGCTCGTGAGCTGATCAGGTTCGGAATCCCGGTGACCGCCGTGACGCTGCTGGCGTATGCCATCTACAACGTTGACTATCTGGCAGTTGGAACCCGTTTGGGCACAACCGATCTCGGGTTGTACACGCTGGCGTATCGCATTCCCGAACTCGTGGTGCTCAACCTGTGCGTAGTGGTCAGCGAAGTGCTCTTCAGCGCGCTTTCGAGTCTGCAGGAAGATCGGGAATCCCTCACCCGGCACTACCTCGACGCGCTCGTCGTGGTAGCTGCGCTGACCGCTCCAATCGGGATCATGTTGGCGGCGACAGCACCAGCACTGGTCGACACGCTGTACGGCGCTGACTACGCAAGTTCCGCGCCCATTTTGTCGGTGCTGGCCCTCTACACCGTGTTGTACTCGGCGTCCTTTCATGCCGGGGACGTCTTCAAGTCCATCGGTAGACCCGGCGTACTAACGGCAATCAACGCGGGAAAACTCGTCGTGCTCATCGGGCCGATCTGGTGGGCAGCCGGGCACAGCGTGGTGCTCGTCGCGTGGGCTCTACTAGGTACCGAGGTGGTCCACTTCCTGGTCCGAATGACGGTGCTGCGTCGCATGACGAGTGTGCGATGGGGTGCGATAGCCGACGCTCTGCTTCGTCCGGCCGCCGCGGCGTTGCCGATGGGTGTGGTTCTGCTTTGTCTCACCCGGGTTACGGGCGGCCTGCCCGCGCCGCTGGAACTCGGATTTCTGATCGGGGTCGGGGTCGTCGTGTATGCCGTGCTACTACGCTTTACCGCACCGCACCTGGCCAACGCTGCATTGGCGATGGTGCGGCGCCGACTATCCCGAACCACGGCAACCCCGCCGGCCACATCGAAAGAGGACCAATGACCAAGCGGCGCTTCCTCATCGTTCTGTGCGCGGCGATCGGCACTGTGCTCGGGGCCGGGTTAGGTGCGCTTGCGGCGCCGACTGCGCACCGATACGAGGCATCTGTCAAAGTAGCGCTGCTTCCTCCCCCAAATATGTCGACCGACCAATCCTCCACGTTTTGGGATGTTCTGACTCGCGGGCAGATCACCCGGACCGCAGCCATCGTCTACGGCGACTCTCGCGGGCTGCAAGCCGCGGCGGACGCGGTAGGCGTATCGCCGAGCGAGCTGACGGTCTCCGCCGCAGCACTGCCCGAGACCACGATCGTCACCGTCACCGTGACCGCGAAGTCAGCGGATGCCGCCGAGGCTGCCATGAACAAAGTCCTGGACACCGCCTCGCCGGAAGTAGCCGGCGTGACCGCTCCCTACGTGGCCAAAGTCTTGTCGCCACGGCAGGGTAACGCCCATCAGGTTCCCGTTCCCAGCCGAACGCAGTTCGCGGCTGCTGGTGCGCTGGCAGGCTTGCTGGCCGGGGGCAGCCTTGCGTGGTTCGTCGCGCGACGACGTGCCGGAGTTCCTCCGCTGGAGCATCAGCCTGACGATGGTGCGCCACAGCCGTCATGATCCGATTTACCCGGGCGGCCGGGCCCGCCAACGAACTCCCGGGTCTGATGTTGGCCGCAGCTGTCGCGACTTTCGGTGCGCTCGCCGTCGTGGGATCGCGGAACCCGCTGATCTTGGTTGCCGCGCCGATCGGGGGAATCGGGTTCATCTTTGCGGCGCGGCGCCCGCTCATGGCGTTGATCATTCTCATCGTCGTCGAGGTCACCAACGTGTCGGGTGTCCTAGCGCCACATACTGGAATTCCCGTCTTTCCGGTCTGCCTGTTGCTCGGTGTGCTCGCCGTCGGGTTCGCTTTACGCGATCCGCAGGCCAGGACTCGACTCAACGCGTGGACGGCAGTATGCGCGGGTATCTTGTGCGCGTACCTGGCTACGCAGGTGGTGTCCGCGCTCGGGAGCGTTGACATGGGACTGACAAAGGCCAGTATTACCCGGGCGACGCTCGACTGCGTCTTCGTCATGCTGATCTTGGTACTCATTCAAATGACAGCGCGGCCGTGGGTGGTGGCCGGAGCCATCGTGGTGCCGCTCGCCGCGCTGTGTTCACTGACGATCATCAACGAGCTGATCTTCAACGGCGGCATGCCGTTTGGTGGTTTCGCGACAGTGGCGCGCCATTCCGGCAAGGTCATCCCCGGCCTCGCCACACAACGCTATGGCGGCCCGCTACCGGACTCGAACTTCTGGGGCCGGTACCTGGTCATGGGGTTTCCGCTGGCGGCGGCGCTGCTGACTCGGGCCCTGAGATCTGGGCGCAAGTTTGAAGTGGCGGTGTGGCTTTCGACGGTGTTGCTCATCCTCCCCGGCATCTTCCTGACCCAGTCCCGCGGGACGTTCGTTGCCGCGGGCACCGCGATCGTCGTGTGGTTCCTTGCCTCAGGGCGATCGGTCCGACGGAGCGGCTTGGCCATGCTGCCACTGGCCGCGCTGGCCATTGCGTTATCGGGCATCGGAAGCCGGCTTGTCCGGGCTTTCGAAGATCTCTCGCAGGCGCACATGACCTATGACGCTGACCCCTCGGTGGTGGGGCGACTCGCTGCTGGGCAGGAAGCGTGGATGATGTTCGATGAGCGCCCATATTTCGGATTCGGCCCGGCCACCTTTCCAACTGAGGTGATCAACTTCGCCGGCCGAGTCCCCACTGCCGTGCTGGAGCCGACGGATGCCCCGCACAACCTCTACGCCCAATTCGCCGCTGAGTCCGGCGTGATTGGTTTGATCGGCTTGGCGGTGCTCATACTTGGATTCCTCACCTTGCCGATGCTGCGCATAATCGCGCAGCCGGACTCAAAGGAGCGAGTCCTGGCCGCCGCTGCATGTGCGGCGATCGCGGCGTGGGCAATCGCCAGTATCGGGTTGCACCTCGCGTACTTCCGCACTTTTGGACTGGTGCTGGCCCTTGCCGGTGGACTTGCGCCGGCTTGGCCGCCCGCGGTCGAGGGGCTGCGCCGATTGCGTCCGGTCATCGCCGCCTGGCTGGTGGCAGGTATGGCCGGGCTCTCTGCGTCGTGGCTATACCTGTCGATGAGCGGTTCTCCAGTTGTCACCGCCACTCAACAGGTGACGATCGCTCCAGTGGGGCCGATCGACGGGTGGTACGCCTATGCGCTCGACATCCGCTCCCGGCTGGAGATGCTTCCGACGGTCGCGACCATTATGTCCGACCGAGGATCGCCGGTCACCGTAGGCGCCGACCCGGTTCGTGGGGTGCTGACATTCACCGCCACCTCGGACACGGCCGACAACGCGCGGCGTGAAATACAACGTGGCATCGCACGCGGTGATACGGCGTTGCACACGACAATTGGATACCGCCAATACTCTCTGCTAGCGGTTGGCAGCCTGAACACCACCGACGCGCAGGTGCGCTCTCCGTTCGCTAAACTCGTCGCCGCCGGTATCGGCGTCGTCACCACATTGGTGGCCGGCCTGGCGCTGTCTCGCAGGTTTGCGCTCCGGCGAGAGAAAATACGGTCCGGCCAACCTCGTGCCAAGGACCTGGTGTCGTCGTGAAACGCAAGCCGATCGTACTGGTGGAACTCTCGCCGTCTGGGGGATTGTTCCAGTTCGCCTACGAATTAGGTCGCGCGCTGGCGGCCCACGGTCAGCGAGTCGAGCTCTGGACCGGTCCACGACCTGAATTCGCCTCATCGCAGCCAGGATTCACCGTTCGCGCGGTGCTTCCAACCTGGCACCCGGGCGACGACCGCGTGCGTTCAAGGCCGTTTTTGCTGACGCGGCGTGTGCTGCGGGCCGCCCAGTTGATATTTGCCTGGATCGTGCTGTGCGTCCGCCTCGTTGCGGTCCGGCCTCGCGCAGTGGTGTGGTCGCAATGGCGATTCGCCTTCGAGCCGATTTTCGTCGTGGGCCTGTCAATGGTGTTGCCGTCAACCATCTTCGGTCTCGTTGCACACGAGCCGGTGCCGCGCTCCGATGCGAAGGACACGAGCACGGCGAAGACCGGGCCCCTGCTCACCAGAGCCTTCCGGTCTGCCTGGCGGCGGCTGGACGTCGCGTTCGTGCTCGGTCCACGAACACGAGATCTCGCCGTCTCGTACTGGCACCCTAGGTGCCCGATTCACATCATTCCGCACGGCCAGGAGTCGGAGGCGCGCGGCAATGCGCCGGTACCACCGGTGATTGAGACGGATCCTGCCGTGTTGTTCTTCGGGGTGTGGTCCAAGTACAAGGGCATCGAGGTATTGCTCGACGCCTTCGCTCGTGTGCGTGCCGAATTTCCCGACGCTCGGATGACGTTGGCAGGAGCACCAGGAGCCGACATCGACGTCGCCGGTGTACTTGACCGCGCCCGCGAGATCGGCAACGTCGACGCGCGCCCGGGCTACGTGCCGACGGAAGACGTGGCCGCCCTACTCGGCGCAGCACGGGTAGTGGTGACCCCGTACATCCGCGCCACCCAGAGTGGGGTCGCCCACCTCGCGTACACCTTCGGGCGCCCGGTCATCGCCACTGCAATCGGGGACCTGCCCGAGGTGATCAAGAACGATGTCACGGGTCTGCTGGTCGAGCCCGGAGACGCCGATGGACTGGCCGTCGCGATCCTGAAGCTCTTGCGCGACCCGACGTTGGCCGCCGCTCTAGGCGCGGCAGGCGAGGAGTACGTGCGTGGTGCATGGGGCACTGCGGCGGCTCGCGTCTCGGAAGCACTGGCCGAAGTGGAGGGCACCAATGGCTGCGGTCGCCGGTGCTGAGGCTCGTTGGTCGTGTCGCTGCGCACATCGCCGTCGTAGCGCTGGTGCCAGGCCTAGCGGCGTGTTCGCGGCCGGCAAACTACGGGACGCCCGCCAATCCGTTTTCAGCGGACAGCCCGTGGCGTCAAACCGTGGAGCCCAACCCACCTATCGACCCCGATAGCGCGGCGATGATCGCTGCGGTTCAACCCGAGCCAGGCTTGTTCGCCAATTTGGTCGAATACGGCATCCCGATCTACGGCACGGACGCCAACACGCCGTCATACTCGGTGACCTGTACGCAGGTCGAATGGGGTGATTGTCCGTTGTCCGACGAGCCGGTGTTGATTCCGGATGACGCCGCACCCAATTCGGGCACGGACGGTGTCCTCGTGACGATCGACGGGTCTCGTGACATCAGCTTCGAGTTTTGGCGGGCGGCCAAGGTTGGGGATCGGTGGCAGGCGGCCTTTGGCGCAGTCACCGACATAACAGGCTCCGGTTGGGGTGGTGCGGCTACCGGCTCTGGCGCCTCGCGAATGGCCGGCGTGATCCGAATCGCGGAGATCGAGTCCGGAGACATCCCCCATGCCCTGGCGCTGCAGACGAATAACGCGTGCGAGACCTTCCGCTCCCCCGCACTTAAAAGCGACGGCACCTCAACCCGGAAAGACTGCATTCCCGAGGGCGCTCGGCTGCAGTTGGACCCGTGGCTCGATCTGGGCTCATTGAAGCTGACCGCAGGCGAACTTGCGGTCGCGACGGCGATGCAGCGCTATGGGGGCTATGTGATGGACGTGTCGGACGCGCCGCTGAGTGTGAGTTTCGAACTCGATACTGGCGCTGCTCCTGGCACGTTGGGACAGACTTACAAGAACGCCGGTTTTCGTTGGGACTACGACGCGATGGAGCACATTCCGTGGGACAAGCTCAGGGTGCTGAAGTGACACCGCGAGTTCGGGCGCTCGTGCTGATCGATGCGTTCAGGATGGGCGGCGCCGAAACATTGCTCGCCCCAATGATCGTCGCCTCTCGCAACACCGATGTCCAGATGGACGTCGTGAGCGTCTTGTCGGAGGAACCGAACTCCGACAAGACGATGAACATTTTGGCCGAAGCGGGTATCCCGACGCGCTCACTCGGCGTTCGTCGAACCCTGGACCCGCTGGGGGTACCGCGTCTCGCCGGAGTGATTCGTCACGGCGGGTACGACGTCGTGCATGCTCACCTGGAGCTCGCGATGACTCTCGCGGTTCCGGCGGCCGCGCTGGCACGACGGCCCGCCGTCTGCACCTTTCACCACGTGATGCGCCCGCTCACCGGACGGGCGGCTGGGCGCGAGCGGCTGGCCGTGGAGGTTGCGACCCGTTCACGACGGGTGCTGTTCGTGTCGGAGGCGTCGCGGCATTCCTTTCAAGAGGCCTACCGGCCTCGGCGAATGCCCGGCAATTGGGACGTCATGCACAACGGCATCGACATCGGCAATTTCACTCCCGGCGAAGGCGACCCAGCGGTACGTGCCCAACTCAGCGGCGGCCGAACTTGCACGCTCGTCGTACTGTCCGCAGCCTTCCGCGACTTCAAGGGAATTCCGGTCGCGATCAAGGCGTGGCCGGCAGTACTTCAACGGTTCCCCGACGCGGTGCTGTCGTTGGTCGGCGGCGGCGAGCTGGAGAACGAGTTGCGGCGACTCGTCGGCGACCTCGGGTTGGCCGATTCGGTCGTCTTCGCGGGCGTGCACACCGACATGCCGGAGGTCTACCGCGCGGCCGACGCCGTACTGCTGCCATCGCTCTACGGTGAGAACCTGCCGACGGTGCTCATCGAGGCTTCGGCGACCAGTCGAGCGGTCGCCGCGTCGCGAATAGGCGGCATCCCCGACATCGTGCTCGACAACGAGACGGGGCTGCTCTTCGACTCAGGTTCCGAGCAAGGTCTGGCTGACGCAGTGTGCCGCCTGTTGGCGGACGCAGACTTGCGACAGCGGCTGGGAGCAGCCGCCCGCGACCGGGCTCGGGACGAATTCTCGTCGACGGCATGGGTTGGCCGGCTGCGGTCGACATATCTCGAGCTGATGGGCGAGCGTCCATGACCCGAGCCGATGTCGTGTACCTGGTATCGCGATTTCCACTCACGTCCGAAACGTTCATCGTCCGCGAAATCGATGCGCTCGATCGCACCGGGCGGTTCGACCTCGAGGTGAGATCGTTGTTCCCGTCACCGGACAAAGCGGTGCACGAGATCTCGAAACGTTGGACCGAGCATCTGGTGCGACCGTCCGCAGGTACCGCGCTGGCGGCCTTCGCCTGGGCCGCCGCGACGCGGCCGATGGCACTTCTGTCGGTGTTGGCCCGTGTCGTCACGGGCTACCGTCGTTCGCCGCTTCTGGTGCGCGCCCTGTTGACGGTGGTCCTCTCCTGTGCGCATGCCAAGGATCTCGCACTTCGGTCCCGGCCACCGCACATCCACGCGCACTACGCCACCTATCCCGCGCTGGCCGCATGGGTCTGCCAACGGCTCGTTGGGTCCTCCTACAGCTTCACCGTCCACGCGCACGATCTCTACGTCGACACCTCGATGCTCGACGACAAGATCACCGACGCGCGCTTCGTGGTGACGATCTCGGAGTACAACCGCGCACTGCTGGAGCGGCATAATCCACAGCACACACCGATTCGAATCGTGCGTGCCGGAATCGACACGTCGGCATATGACTTCCGCCCGCGTGCCGTGCCCGCCGAAGGACCCGTGCGGGCATTGACCGTTGCGTCGCTACAGGCCTACAAGGGGCATGCGGTGCTGCTCGAGGCCTTGGCATTGGGCGGCGGTTCTGTCGACCGGATCACCGTCGACCTCATCGGTGAGGGTGTACTGCGCAGGGACCTCGAGGCTCTCGCCGCCCGACTGGGCCTTCGCGAGCGCGTCCGCTTCCTCGGCAGACGCAGTGAAGACGAGGTTCGCGGCGCGTTGGACGCCGCGGACCTGTTCGTCCTCCCCAGCATCGTTGCCGCCGACGGACAGATGGAGGGGCTGCCGGTGGCGCTGATGGAGGCACTGGCATGCGGCGTGCCTGCGGTGGCCACAGAACTCTCTGGAATCCCCGAAATCATCGTCGAAGGCGTCACCGGGTTACTAGCGGTTCCCAACGACGCCAACAGTCTCAACCGCGCTATCACGGCGATGGTGGAGCGCGGCAGCGCCACGATCGCGTTCGCAGAGGCCGGCCGCGCGCTGGTGACCGAACAGTTCGACCTTGGATTGTCGGTGTCCGCTCTCAGCAGGTTGCTCGAAGATGCTCAGGAGCGCTAGCCCACAGCACCATTCGGCACGACGAACAACGTCGGGCACGGTCATCGCCATGAATCTCAAGTCGAGTACAAGCGACCAGTTCTGGATGTAGAAGTTGTCCGACTTGACG
>JAHFVD010000018.1:22342-116278 GCA_023264735.1 Mycobacterium sp.
TTTTCTGTCGAAGGAAGGTATGCATTAAACACGAGGCGATTCATCCTTCTGAAACACGACGTCGTCTAAGGTGGCAAAGGGTCTTGCCGGGAACCGGAGTTCAAGCCGGATGCGCAGTAAGACTCTTGGATTGCGCCGCCCACGACGCTTCCGACGATCCGCGATGGTGAGGAGACTCAACTGTCCACAGTTCCGGCCACGGGTGCAAGATTGCTGAGCCGTCTTGCGGCATTCACTGTTGTCGTTGCGCTGCCGCTGATTTCCGCGCCGATGGTCGATGCCGAGCCGACACTGTCGCTCAGCGATCTGGGTGCGGATACCACCATCTCGTTCTACGGAGATTCCAGTACGACCTCTTTGTCGTTCCCTGTGCCTGCCGGCTTGACGCCTACGACGCTGAACGGCGTACTCGACTACCCGTTCAACATCAGGTCCGGGACGTTGACCGTCACGCAGGATGATCGGCGTATCGGCCGGATCGAATTGCCACCGACGGATCTTGCCCCGGTGGTCGTCCCGCTTGATGGAGTGGAAGTCATCGACCACTCGGCGACCGTGACCTTGACTCTGACCGCACTGCCCGAAGATGGATATTGTTTGGACCCGTTGCACCCGATTGACCTGTTCGACAGCTCAATCACCTACAACGGATCAGAACTCCCGCCGACCACTGTTGCCGACTTCCTCCCGCCCGTCCTGCGGACGCTGACGATCGGGGTGCCCGTCACTCCGTCGCAGGCCGAGTCCGAAGCCGCCGTACAGTTGGCCGCAGCCATGACAGCGCGCTACCGCAGCCAGCGCCCACAAGTCGCCGTGGTACCGCTCGCGGACGGAACAACCTTTCCCGGTCCCCCGCAACCGTTCGAACGCCGAATCGTCGTCAAAGAAGGCCAAGCCGAGGGACTTTCACTGATCCCTGCTCCCGGGACTGCCGATCTGCTCATCTCGGGGCCTGCGGACAAGCTCACCAACGAAACCAGACTGCTCACCGATTCGTCGCTGCCCATGGCCGCCAGCGTGAAGGTGATTCCAGGCGATCTTCCCTCCCCGTACGCCGCCCTGCCCGGCGACTCCACGACCCTGACAGCGCTGGGTCAGCCGAATCTGACTGGAGCGGGGGTTGCTCCGCAGGTCAGCATCGCGTTGGACCAGACCCGCTTCGGTCATGCCACCCAGGGGTTCCGGCTACACCTGTCGGGCAACCACACACCGGTTCCAAACGGCGTCGGTTCGACGTTGACCGCCTCCATCGGCGACGAGATCATCGCGTCCTGGCCAACCGGACCGAACGGGGAAATCGACCGCTGGGTCGATATACCGGATCGTCTGATCCAGCGTTACACCAGCCTGGTCGTAGGTCTCGAAACCAGCGGAAACATTGGCCAATGTGACGAATTCAGGCCCATCAAGCTCACAATCGACGGCAGTTCCGTCGTAGAGAGTACCCCCGCCAATCCACCGATCCCGACCGGTTTCCGCTCCCTGCCGCAGTCGCTGATGCCGAAGGTACAGATTGGTCTCAAGACGAACGATCTTGCCGACACCGTCCGCGCTGCACAGCTTTCGGTGGCACTTCAGCGCCTCAGCGTCACACCACTGTCGATCGCACTTGGTTCGCTCGAGAAGGCGATCAAGAGCGACCAACCAGCCATCCTGATCAGTCCTGACGGTTGGTCGGACCAATCGATCGCGCTTCCGGTCAGCTCCGACGAGAATCGACTGACGCTCGAGGCCTTCAATTCTCAAGGTCAGAAACCGAAACAAACGACGCTCACCCTCGAACCCGGTATTGGATTCGGAAGCCTGCAAACGGTATTCGAAGGCAACCGCTCGTTGCTCGTCGCCACCTCCAACGGCGCGCCGGCAGAACTCGACAGATTGCTCAATTGGCTCAACGCCGACCCGGCTAGGTGGTCAGGGCTGAACGGCTCGGTAGTGGTCGCCATTGCCGGCCGCGAGCCGGAGATGGTTCCCGACCGCACGCCGTTGAGTGTCTCCCCGCCGACTTCACCTGCGGCGCACAAGGCCTCAGACGGCGGCGTATCGCCTTGGTGGGCTGTCGCCGGTCTAGGCGCCGCAATTGTCATCGGCGTGGCGGCGTTCCAGGTGGGTAGTCGACGCGCCCGAGCACGCAGTGGCGGGTCGCCACACGATGACGATGAGCAGGCGTGAGAAACCCCTTTCGCCCGCCCTCGGATTCGTCTGAGGCGGCCCGCAGCACGCGCGGATGGATCAAGGGCGCATTGCTCGTCGCCTATTTGTTGAGTTCGTACAGCTACTACCAGGGCCGTGTGGCGATGTTGGGCTTGAGCACGGGGCTGCTCATGTACATAGGCCTCTTCGTCCTGACGACGGCGGCGCTCTTTCTCGCCGCGTGGATCCGCCCCGGCTGGCTCCGTTGGCCGCTGGCGCTGCTCTTTGCGGTCAGTGCGGGATTCTTCGACGCCTACATCCACACCACAGACTCGTATCTGACCTACGACGCGTTCATCTCGATGGTCGACGCGATCCAGTTCGCGGACGAGGCGCTCGACCAGTACCGCGATCAAATCCTGCTGGCGGTCGGCAAGTCGTTGCTGCTGTTTGTGGGTATCGGCCTTCGGCCGGGGCCCGCGCCACGTATCGGGCGACTGCTGCCGATCGTTGCGCCACTGCTGGCCCTGGTATTGGTGACCGGCATTCTCTTCGTCCGATCCGGCGACGGAGCGCGAGGACTGGCACCGACATTTCCGCCGTTGGGCTACTTGGGCCTTTACGGCTACGAGATGGCCTCGGGCAGTGTCAGCCCGCGCGAGCCCGTCACCATCGCCCGTACCCGACCGCCGATGGCGCGCGACATCGTGCTGATCATCGATGAAGCCATCACCGGCAACTACCTGGACCTGAACACCCCGAACGGCGTCACCACCCATCTGAACCAGCCCCAGCCCGGCGTGGACATCTTCAACTACGGCTACGCCGCGTCCATCACCAACTGCAGCGCGGGCAGTAATGTCACCCTGCGCTTTGGCGGGACCCGCGAGGACTACCCGCGGATCAACACGAGCATGCCGTCGATCTGGAGTTACGCGAAGGCGGCCGGGTTCGAAACCGTTTACATCGATGGCCAAACCACCAACGGCAAACTGCAAAATCAGATGACCGAGGCCGAGAAGGGCGATATCGACCAATTCATTCAATTCGACGGGATGCCCGTGGTGCAGCGCGACATGGCAGCGATGGACAAACTGGTCGGGCTGCTCAAAGACGGCAAGAAGCACATGATCGTGATCAACAAGGTCGGCGCTCACTTCCCGGTGGCAAACAAATATCCGGACGAGTTCGAGACGTACAAGCCGGTGCTGCCTCGCGATCGATCATCCAACGACGTCGCCGAAATCGGTACCAAGACCGGTTTCGACGGCAGTCCGGACGCTTGGGTGCGCTACCGCAACAGCTACCGCAACACCGTCGCATGGGGCGTCGGCGAGTTCTTCCAGCGCCTGTTCGCAAAGGCGGACCTGAGCCAGGCCGTGGTGATTTACACCTCCGACCATGGGCAAAACCTCCACGAGCGCGGCGATCCAGGGGTCAACACCCATTGCGACACCGACCCGGTACAGGAGGAGGGGGTGGTGCCGCTGGTGGTGATCCAGGGCAAGGGGATCAAGGCGCTTGACTGGCAGGCCCACCTGGCGCAGAACCGCAATGCGTCCAGCCACTACAACATCTTTCCCACATTGTTGCTGTTGATGGGGTACGACCCCGCGGGCGTCGCCGCGGTTTACGGCCGGTCTTTGGACGTACCGACCGACGATCCGTTCACCTTCAACGTGAAGTTCAACGTGCGACTGCATGCGAAGCCGGATTGGCGGCATATCGACCTGACCAAGATCATCACGCCGCCCGCGAAGGATGAATCAGGGCCCTGAGCGCCCTTCGACACGCTCAGATCGCGCCAAGGCACGCCCGCGCGATCGCCAACTCTTCGTTGGTCGGTATGACGAGCACCGTCGTCGGCGACTTGTCGGCCGAGATCAGGCGTGCGCCTCTGGCCGGACTCTCGTTGAGGTGCTCGTCGAGTTCGATACCCAACGGCGCGAGCCCCGTCAGCGCATCGCGGCGTACCCGCGCGTCGTTCTCGCCCACCCCGGCCGTGAAGGTCACCACGTCGGTGTGGCCGAGGACAGCAAGGTAAGCACCGATGTACTTGCGCAGCCGGTGGATGTACACGTCATAGGCCAATTGCGCTGCCTCGTCGCCGGATTCGATCCGCTGATGCAGGACCCTGAAATCGATCTCGCCGCTGAGACCGTACATCCCGGCATGCCGGTTGAGCATGGTCTCGATCTCCTCGACACCCATACCTGCGGTGCGCCACAGGTATACCAGCACGCCAGGGTCGATGTCACCGGAGCGGGTTCCCATCACCAACCCCTCCATCGGGGTGAGGCCCATCGAGGTATCGACCGGGCGGCCGCCGGCGATGGCCGCCGCTGATGCGCCATTGCCCAGGTGCAGGACAATCTGGTTGAGCGATTCGAGGGGCACACCAAGGAACTGCGCGGCCTGCTGACTGACGTACTGGTGCGAGGTGCCGTGAAAGCCGTAGCGGCGAATCTTCCAGCGGCTGGCCAACTCCCGGTCCATCGCATACGTTGCGGCGGCGGCGGGCAGATCGTGGAAGAATGCGGTGTCGAACACCGCGACGTGTGGGAGGTCGGGTAGCACTTTGCGTGCGACTTCGATCCCCAGCACCGCGGGCGGATTGTGCAGCGGCGCCAGCGGCGCGAGCTCCGCCAGCTTGGCGATCACCGCATCGTCGACGATCGTGGGGCGGTACAGATCCTCGCCACCGTGCACCACCCGGTGACCGACAGCGACCAGACCCAGGGTGTCCAAACCCTGACCGGCCTCGGCGAACAGATCGAACGCGGTGCGCAGGGCGGCCTCGTGGTCGGCGATGCGGCCGTCGCGGCGAATCTCTTGGTTTCCCGACGTCAGTGTCGCGGTCGAGGTGTCCTCGCCGATCCGCTCGACGAGCCCGTGCGCGAGCGATAGCGCGCTATCAGGTTGCAGTAGTTGATATTTCAGTGATGATGACCCCGAGTTGAGGACCAGCACGGTATCCCGCATCACATCCCCTGGGCCTGGATCGCGGTGATCGCCACCGTGTTGACGATGTCCTCGACCAGCGCCCCTCGGGAGAGGTCGTTGACCGGCTTGTTGAGTCCCTGCAACACCGGGCCGATGGCGATGGCGCCCGCACTGCGCTGCACCGCTTTGTAGGTGTTGTTGCCGGTGTTCAGGTCGGGGAAGATCAACACCGTCGCCCGGCCCGCCACTTGGGAGCCCGGCATCTTGGCGGCAGCGACGGTCGGGTCGACGGCGGCGTCGTATTGGATCGGCCCCTCCACCAACAACTCCGGGGCCCGTGCGCGCACCAGTTCGGTTGCCGCCCTGACCTTGTCGACGCCGCTGCCGCTGCCCGAGGTGCCGGTCGAGTAGGACAGCATCGCCACCCGCGGGTCGATGCCGAACTGAGCGGCGGTGCGCGCGGAGCTGATCGCGATATCGGCCAGCTCTTCGGCGGTCGGGTCGGGCACGATCGCGCAATCGCCGTAGGCGAGGACCCGGTCGGCCAAGCACATCAGGAAGATACTCGACACCGTGGAGACATCGGGCTGGGTCTTGATGATCTCGAAGGCCGGTCGCACCGTATGCGCGGTGGTGTGCGCAGCACCGGACACCATGCCGTCGACGATGTCGTTGTGCACCAACATCGTTCCGAAGTACGACACGTCATGGATGGTCTCGCGGGCTTGTTCGAGGGTCACCCCCTTCTTCTTGCGAAGCTCGGCGTACTGTGCGGCGAACTCGTCGCACAGCTCGCTGGTGCGGGGGTTGATCACGGTGGCCGCGGTGAGGTCGACGCCCAGTTCGGCTGCGCGGGAGCGGACTTGGGCTTCCTCGCCGAGGATGGTCAGTTCTGCGACGCCGCGGCGTAGCAGCCGCCCGGCGGCATGCAGGATGCGGTCCTCGTCTCCCTCGGGCAGCACAATGCGTTTGGGATCGGCCCTCGCCCGTTCCATGAGTTGGTAGGTGAACATCTGCGGCGTCGTCACCGTGGGGATCGGCAGGCTGAGCCGGTCCTGCAACTCGTCGATGTCGACGTAGCGCTCCATCAGCGCGATCGCGGTGTCGATCTTGCGTTGCGAGGTGGCGGTGACCCGGCCGCGAGTGCCTGCCAGCGCGCTGGCGGTCTCGAAGGTACCGAGGTCGGTGGCGATGATCGGCAGCCGCAAGCCCAGGCCGTTGACCAACTGCGCGATCGAGCGATGCAGCGGCAGCCCCCCGTTGAGGATGATGGCCGACAGCGACGGGAAGCCCTCGGCGGCGTGCGCGCTGGTGACCGCAAGTACCACATCGGAACGGTCGCCAGGCGTGACAACGGTGACGCCCTCGGTGAGCCGCTCCAGGCAGTGTTCTGCGGTCATACCGGCCACGAGCACCCCCATCGCTTCGCGACCCAGCAGCGATTTGTCGCCATGCACCAGGACGCCGTCGACCGCCTCACTCAGGTCGGCGACGGTCGGGGCCACCAGGAGAGGTTCTTCGGGAATGACGTAGACGCGTGGCCCGAGGTTCGAGCACGCCTCCGCCACCGCATCCAGCTCGGCAGGGTTGGCGCGGTTGGCCACCACGGCCGCGGTATGCGCATGCTGCGTGGCCAGCTCGACGAGACACAACTCGATGACCTGAGCGACTTCGGCGGGAGTGCGGTCACGGGCTCGGACCGACAGCACCACCGGTGCGCCCAGGTTGGCCGCGATACGCGCGTTCACGCTCAGCTCGGTTGGCGTGGCGACGTCGGTGTAGTCCGATCCGACGATCACCACGGCGTCACAGCGCGCCGCCACTTCGTGATAGCGGTCGACGATGTCAGCGATCGCGCCATCGGGATCAGCGTGTAATCGCTGATACGTCACCCCGACGCATTCCTCGTACGTCAGGCCCGCATTACTGTGCGCCAGCAACAACTCCAGGATGTAGTCGCGGTTCTCCCGCCGGGTGATCGGGCGGAACACCCCTGCCCTCGGCACCATCGCCGTCAACCGGTGCAATATGCCCAGAGCGACAGTCGACTTACCGGTATCCCCCTCGGGCGACGCGATGTAGATCGACGTGGTGGTGCGCGCGGCGGTCACCACTACAGCTTTCCGTATGGCCCATCGTCGGCCAAGTTCTCAAACGCTTCTGCGCCAGGCAATAGGTTACGTTTGCCGATTCCCTCATACAGCACGTCGTCAGGAGTCTGCCGGAACCCTCAAGCCCCGGCGCATGCTCGGCCGCGAAGCGCGCCTGCGAACCGGGTTGGCAGCGGCACTCCACCCCGGCCGTCCGGCGGGTTACCGCGGCCGCCGCAGCGGGTGGATCCCCCGGTGACCGCGGCGAACAAGCAACAGCCCTAACCGAGCTTGCGCAACCGCGGCTCGAGATCCTTGGCGAACAGCTCCAGGAAGCGGCGCTGGTCCTGCCGGGGATCGTGGAAGACCAGATGATTGAGGCCGTAACCCACATACTCAGCGACCTTCTCGACGGCCTCATCGGGATCGGAGGCGACGATCCAGCGCTTGGCGACCTGTTCGATCGGCAGCGCGTCGGCGGCCTTCTCCATCTCGATCGGGTCGTCGATGCTGTGCTTCTGCTCGGCGGTCAGCGACAGCGGTGCCCAGAACCGGGTGTTCTCCAGCGCCAGCTTCGGGTCCGGGTCGTAGGAGATCTTGATCTCGATCATCCGGTCGATGTCTTGCGCGTTCTTCCCGGCGGCCTCGGCGCCCTCGCGCATGGCGGGAATGAGCTTGTCCTTGTAGAGCTCTTCGCCCTTTCCGGAGGTGCAGATGAAACCGTCGCCCGCGCGCCCGGCGTACTTGGCCACCTGGGGTCCGCCCGCGGCGATATAGATCGGGATGCCGCCCTCGGGGACGTCATAGATCGAGGCGCCTTTGGTCTTGTAGTACTCGCCCTCGAAGTCGACGCGGTCACCAAGCCACAGCTCGCGCATCAGGCGAACCGACTCGCGCAACCGCGCGTAGCGCTCCTTGAACTCCGGCCACTCCCCCTCATACCCGGTGGCGATCTCGTTGAGCGCCTCACCGGTGCCGATGCCGAGGAAGATCCGGTCGGGATACAGACACCCCATCGTCGCGAATGCCTGGGCGATGACCGCCGGGTTGTAGCGGAATGTGGGGGTCAGCACCGATGTGCCCAGGACCAGCCGCTTGGTGCGCTCACCCACCGCTGTCATCCACGCCAGTGAGAACGGTGCGTGCCCACCGTCGTGACGCCACGGCTGGAAGTGGTCACTGACCGTCGCGCTGTCCATCCCGTGCGCCTCGGCCAGCACCGCCAGCTCGACCAACTCACGCGGCGCGAACTGCTCCGCCGACGCCTTGTATCCCAGTTTCAGTTCAGCCACGCTCTCGTTTCTACTCCACTCGGCGGCAACGTGAACGGTCGCGTCCTAGTTCTAGACTCGCGGCATGGCCGTGGCCCTGACCGCAATCACCGAACACGTCCACATGGCGCAAACACCACTGGTCAACTGGACGGTGGTCACCGACGACGCCGGCGTCATGTTGATCGACGCCGGCTTCCCCGGCAGCCGCGACGATGTCCTGAGATCGTTGGCCGAACTCGGATTCGGCCCCGCGGACGTGACGGCGATCCTGTTGACCCACGCCCACGTCGACCATTGCGGCTCGGCCATCTGGTTCGCCAAAACCCATGGCACCCCGGTCTACTGCCATGCCGACGAGGTGGGCCACGCCAAACGCGAGTATCTGCAGCAGGCCTCTCCCGTCGACCTGATGCTGCACGCCTGGCAGCCGCGGTGGGTGAAGTGGTCGCTGGATATCGTCCGCAACGGCGCACTGGTGCACGAGGGCATCCCGTCGACCGGTGCGCTCACCGAGGACGTCGCCGAGCGCCTGCCCGGCCGCCCGCTGGTCGTGCCGACACCGGGGCATACCGGCGGTCACTGCTCCTACCTCGTCGACGGCGTGCTGGTCAGTGGCGACGCCCTGGTGACCGGCCATCCGCTGGCGCCACGCAAGGGCCCGCAGCTCCTGCACCCGGTGTTCAACCACGACGAGCAGGGCTGTGTGCGCAGCCTGTCCGCGCTGGCGATGCTGGAAACCGATGTGCTGATTCCCGGCCACGGCGACGTGTGGATCGGGCCGATCCGCGAGGCCGTCCGTCAGGCCACACCGCGCTGAGTGGCGCTGTCCGGCGAGCCGAGCCCCAGGTTCTCCCGCAGGGTGGCGCCGCTGTACTCGGTGCGGAATGCGCCGCGCTCCTGCAGCAGCGGGACCACGGTGTCGATGAACTCGTCGAGCCCGTGTGGAGTCAGGTGCGGCACCAGGATGAACCCGTCGCAGGCGTCGGCCTGAACGTGCCGGTCGATCTCGGTGGCGACGTGGGATGCGGTGCCGACGAACTGCTGTCGGCTGGTGACGGCGATGACCAGTTCGCGGATGGACAGCTTGTCGGCCTCGGCCCGCTCCCGCCAGGCCGTGGCCAGCGCCTTGGGGTCACCGTGGCGCACCCGGCCCTGGGTGATGCTCGGGTCGTCGACGGGCTCGACGTCGGGTAGCGGACCGTCGGGGTCGTAGCCCGAGAGGTCGCGCTGCCAGACCTGCTCGAGCATCGCGATCGCGGTCTGCGGGCTCACCTGCTGGCGGCGGATGAACCGTGCTCGCTCCTCGGCGTCGGCGGCGCTGTCGCCGAGCACGAACGTCGCGGCGGGAAAGACCTTGAGGTCATCGGGATTTCGTCCGTGTGCCAACGCGCGGGCCTTCACATCGGCGTAGTAGCGCTGACCCTCATCCAGCGCGCCGTGCCCGGTGAACAGGGCGTCGGCGTGTTTGGCGCCGAAGTCCCGGCCCTCGTCGGAGTCGCCGGCCTGCAGGAGCACCGGGTGGCCCTGTGGTCCGGCGGGCAGCGTCGCCACCCCGCGGACGTCGAACTGCGCCCCGCGATGCGACACCGTCCGGATGCGGTCCGGGTCGACGAAGATGCCGGAGTCCGGATCGGCGATCACGGCGTCGGCGGCCCAGCTGTCCCAGAACTCGCGGGCGACGGTGATGAACTCCTCGGCGCGCCGGTAGCGGTCGGCGTGGTCGAGAAAGCCACCGCGCCTGAAGTTTTCGCCGGTGAACGCATCCGACGAGGTCACCATGTTCCACGCGGCGCGACCCTCGGAGAGGAGGTCGAGGCTGGCGAATTGGCGAGACACTTCGAACGGTTCGTTGAAGGTGGTGTTGATGGTGCCGGCCAGGCCGATGTGCTCGGTGACCGCGGCCAGCGCCGCCAGGACCGTGAACGTGTCGGGCCTGCCGACGACATCCAGATCGTGAATCCGCCCGCGGTGCTCACGTAGTCGCAGCCCCTCGGCGAGGAAGAAGAAGTCGAACAACCCCGCTTCGGCCTTGCGGGCGAGGTGGATGAATGAGTCGAATTCGACCTGGCTGCCCGAGTCCGGGTCCGACCACACCGTGGTGTTGTTCACCCCCGGGAAATGCGCGGCCAGATGAATCGGCTTGCGCTGCTTTTCTTCTCGTATCATCCGGTCACACCCCAACGTTTGGCCAGTAGTTCGAATGAGCGCAGCCGGTCGGCGTGACGATGGGTGGCCGTCGTCACCACCAGCTCGTCGGCACCGGTGACCCGCGCCAAGGCGGTGAGTTTGTCGGCCACCTCGTCGGCATCACCGACGAACTGCGTGGCGAGCCGGTCCTCGACGACGGCGCGTTGATCGTCGGCCAGCGGTGCCACCGTGTCGGGATCCGGATAGGGTTGCGCCCCACCTTGTGCCCGAATGGAATACACCCATTGACCGAACGGCGCGGCAAGGTGTCGCGCGGTCGCGGAGTCGTCGGCGACGACGACATCGGCCGAGACCACCACGTGCGGCTTCGAGAGCTGCGGCGACGGGGTGAAGACCGCCCGGTATGCGTCGACGGCATCCAATGCCGAGCTCGGGGTGATGTGGTAGCTCGCGACGAACGGCAGGCCTCGCGCTCCGGCGACCTCGGCGCTCTGCCCCTTGCTGCTGCTGAAGATCCACGGCGTCAGGCCGGACCCTTCCCCGGGCACCGCGTGCACCGGGTATCCGTCCACCGTGTGGCTGCCGTCGAGCAGCGCAAGGATGTCACCGACCTGTTCGGCGAAGTCCGGTGGGACGGCCTCGGGCTGGGTGAGAACCGTTGACATTGCTCGCATCCGGGGACTGGCCAGCAGCGCCCGCACGTCGAACGGCGACGGCACCACCACCCCGTCGATTTCCCGCCACGGCACATCGGGCCGGGCCGGCAGGTCGCCCCGCTCGGCTTCCTTGCGCCGCTGGCCGGAGCGGCCCAGCCCCAGGTCAATACGCCCGGGGTGGAACTGCTCGAGCATGCCGAAGCTCTCCACCACCGCCAGTGCCGTGGTGTAGCCCAGTTGTACCGCCGCGGCGCCGACCCGAATCCGTTCGGTGGCAGCGGCGATCTGACCGATCAGCACCGCCGGTGCGGAGCTCGCGACGGCGACGAAGTGGTGCTCGGCGACCCAGTAGCGCGCATAGCCCCATTGCTCGGCATGGCGGGCGAGGTCGACGGTGTTGTGCAGCGCGGACGCCGCATCACACCCGGCACTGATCGGCGAGAGGTCCAGGATGGACAGCGGGACGTTCACGACAGCCCCGCCTCGGAATATCGGTTGATCGCCGCCGGCAACCCGAAGCGTTCGCGCAGGGTTTCACGTTCCCGGTACGCGGTGCGGAAGCGCCCGGCCCGCTGCAGCAACGGAACCACCTCGTCGACAATCACAGGCAGGTCGGTGGCATTGACGGCGGGGCGTAGCCGGAACCCAGCCAGGCCGAGATCATGCCAGCCCAGCAGCAGGTCGACCAGTTGCGCCGCGCTGCCGGCGAATACCCGTGCATCGGAGCGGAATTCGCTATCCCCGCCGAAGGTCACCACCAGGTCGGCGATCACCGTGGGATGACCGCCCGCCGCGTAGACCTGCCCCAGGATCTCCCGGGCCGAGGACTCGTCGCTCGGTGTGACGAACACGAGATCGGCAGCGGCATCGGTCAATTCATAGACAGGTTGTGCGTGCGCGAGTGCGGCGATTACCGGTTGCCCCTGCGGCGGCCGCGGGGTGATCGACGGGCCCTTCACCGAGAAGTGCGTGCCGGTGAAATCGATGTAGTGCAGCTTGTCGCGGTCGACGTAGCGGCCGGTGGCGATGTCGCGGATGACGGCGTCGTCCTCCCAGCTGTCCCAGAGCCGTCGCACCACCTCGACGAAATCGGCTGCCTCGTCGAACAAGTCGTCTGCACCCGGAGCAGAGCGGCGTCCGAACGCGGCTGCCTCGTGTGCGGCCGGGCTGACCCGGGCCTGCCAGCCGGCGCGGCCGTGCGAGATGAAGTCCAGTGTCGCGATGGCTTTGGAGACGTGAAACGGCTCGGTGTGCGTCACCGTGGCCACCGGGATGAGCCCGATGTCGTGGGTCAGCGGGGCGATCCTGGCCGCGACCAGGACGGCGTCGGCGCGACCGGCCAGCCGGCACGGGTCGATTTCCTCCCGGCGCCCCGGCTGCGGGCTGAAGCTGTCGTCGACGGTGAGAAAGTCCAGCAAGCCGCGTTCGGCGGTGGCGGCAAGCTGGGCCCAATGCCGCCCCGAGGTCACCGGCGCAGCGGCAGGATCGGCATCCAGGGTGTGCCGCCAGGCCTGCGGATGCCAGCCGTAGCCGTCGAGTGCGACGCCGAGATGCAGAGGGTTTTGCGCCATCACACAACTGTCTAACGCGAGGCAGCAGAACGCATTCCGTAATCCGGGGTTGCGCTCACCCTGATTTCAAATTCGCCCAGTTAAGCACGGAAAAGCACTTTCACGAAGGCCACCGGAAACACGTCCCCCCGGCTGGGGAGGGGCTCATCGAGTCGGGCGTAGCCCGCGCTGCCGTAGAGCGCTTCGGCCTCGGGCTGCCGGTTGCCGGTGGTCAGGTAGACCCGGCGATAGCCACGATCGGCGATCTCGGCCTCCAGTGCTTGCAGAAGCCTCGTCGCGTACCCGCGGCGCCGGCTTCCGCTGTCAGTCCAGATTCGTTTGAGTTCGGCGGTGTCGTCATCGAAGCGGCAGAACGCCCCGCCGGTGACCGGTTTGCCGTCGAGTACCCCGATGAGCATGCCGCCGTCGGGCGGCCCGAATGTTCCGGCCGGATGGCTGCGCAGCCACCTCGCGACGAACTCCTCGGTGCTGTCGTAGCGGGTGGCGTACTCGACGGCGAGCTCGGCCAGTAGCGGTTGGGCCAGCTCATCGTCGGTGTGAACTGGGACGAAGCGCAATCCGGTCACCGGGCCATTCTGCCCCTTTCACCTAAAAGTTGACACCTGTAAAGTCGCTGTTCATGGACAACATCCGAGGCAAGACCATCGCCATCACCGGCGCCGCCCGGGGCATCGGTTTCGCCACCGCCCGGGCGCTCCTGCAGCGCGGCGCGCGCGTGGTGATCGGTGACCGGGACGTGGCGCTGGAGGAGTCGGCCGTCACCCAGCTGAGCAAGCTCGGGCCGGTCTCGGGCTACCCGCTCGATGTCAGCAATCCCGAATCGTTCGCGACGTTCCTGGACAAGGCCCGCGCCGACGGTGGCGGCCACATCGACGTACTGATCAACAACGCCGGCGTCATGCCCGTCGGCCCGTTCCTCGACCATTCGGAGCAGGCGGTCCGCACCGCGATCGAGGTGAATCTTTACGGAGTGATCACCGGCTGCCGGCTGGTGCTGCCGGAGATGGTGAAGCGCCGCAGCGGCCACATCGTCAACATCGCCTCGATGGCCGGGATGCTGGCCGTACCCGGGCAGGCGCTGTACGCCGGAACCAAGTTCGCCGTCGTCGGTCTGTCGACCGGACTGGCCGACGAGTACGCCCCGCAGGGCGTCCAAGTCAGTTGTGTCATGCCGACATTCACCAACACCGAGTTGATCTCGGGGACGCACACCACCGCGGCCACCAAACCGGTGCAGCCCGAAGACATCGCCGCCGCGGTCATCAAGGCGCTGGACAAGCCGACGACCTCGATCTCGGTTCCCAACTATTCACGCTTCCTGGCCGCCGCGGTGGTGTTCCTGCCGCCGCGTGGGCGGCGTTGGCTGTCCAAGAAGATGGGCACCGACCGGGTCTTCCTCGACTTCGACGCAGGCGCGCGTGCGGCCTACGAGAAGCGGGCTCAGAGCGCCACCGGAGTAGTGGAGACGCCGGACAAGGACTAAGCCGGCGATGGACGCCGCCATACGTTCGGCCTGTTCCGCACGGTGCCGGGCGTCGAGTCGCTTTGAGACTAAGATCTCCAACTGTGTTTCACGGACAGGCGACCGTGGTGCGGATGAGACGCAACCGGATCTGGGGGGTGTTCGGCGGAGGCATCGCCGCCACATTTTTAGTCATCCCAGCTGCTGTCTTGCTTCCCGATGACGTGAAAAAGTTGGGGATCACAGTGGTCGCCATCGCGGTGGGGTCCATATATCTGGCGGTGCTCTCGAAGTCGCTCGTGCCCCGTCGCGACTCCGTTGCCCTGTCCGTGGACCCGAGCGGCGTCTACGCCAACGGTGCGCCACTGGCAGTGCGCGCCGACATCACCCAGGCGTACATCCGGCCGGCCATCGCCGCGCGAACGGGTCGGATGATCGGTCATGTTGGCGGTACAGGCGGTGTGCCGATGGCCTGGCGCTTGAGGATGCCGGAGTATCCGTTGACGGTCGAGCTCCTGACCCGAGTCGGCCAGTTCAACATCGATCCAGGTGGCCAGGTGAACGCCGCCGCCGTCCTGTCTGCTCTGGGCTTCCCCGCCACGATGTGCGAACCTTCCCGAGGACGCCGCTATTCGTGGAAAGGGTGGCTCATTGTTGGCATAATCGTGGCGTTGTTTCTTGCTGGAGCGGTCGCCTCCTACATCTACGTCACGCTGAACCCGCCGACGTATCATCCGTCTCATCCGGCGTCCGAGTCCTGTTTGCTAGCCGGCTGGTCGGTCACGTGTTCGGCACATGAACCATCGCGCGATGGCTACGACAACTCGTGGCCCCAGCAAGTCGCTTGACCGCCCATCGTGAACCTTTCGCCTTGATTCGACGCACGCATGGGAGAACGCTTCCTGCCAAAGTACGACGAGCAAGGACTAACCGAGAACCGGGACCGCGGCCCCGGGGCGGTAGGCCTCTACCGCTTCAATATGGGCCAGAAGAACTTCGGGCGCGACGGTGTAGAGCTGGCCGGCGTCCTCACCGGCGGTGCCGACGAGTATCGCCGTGACCCGTTCGGGAAAGTCGTCGTCGGCCCCCGACGCGGTGATCCAGATTCGGGTGACCGGCTCGTAACCCTCGTCGGCGACGGCGGCGGCCGACGGCTCGTAGAACCAGCTGATCAACGTGTCGGTGGAGAACTCGGCATCGAAGGTCCAACCGCGGGTTGTCAGCCACTCGTCGAACGTCTCGACCGCCTGCGCGAGTTCGACATCAACGTCGTCGAGGACGTCCTTCACCTCGTCGGGCATCCACCGCACATCGCGGGTTGCCTGCCGCTTCTTGCGGCGGGCCTTCTTGGCATCGGAGTTGCGCGACACCGCTAACTCAGCGCGCGATCCAGGTCGGTGAGCAGATCTTCGGTGCCTTCCAGCCCAACCGAGATCCGCACCACGCCGTCGCCGAGCCCGATCGAGGCGCGGCCCTCGGGGCCCATCGCCCGGTGGGTGGTGGTCGCCGGATGGGTGATCAGCGACTTGGCGTCACCGAGGTTGTTCGAGATGTCGATGACCTGCAGCTTGTCGAGCACCTCGAAGGCTCGCTCCTTGCCGCCGTCCAGTTCGAAGGTCACCACGGTGCCGCCGCCGCGCATCTGCCGTTTGGCCAGATCGAACTGGGGATGCGATTCCAGGAACGGGTATTTCACCCAGTTCACACCGGCCTGAGCTTCCAGGAACTCGGCGACGCGCTGGGCGGAGCGGTTCGAATAATCCACCCGAACAGCCAGCGTCTCCAAGCCCTTCAACAAGACCCAGGCGTTGAACGACGACAGCGCAGGCCCGGTGTGCCGCATCAGTTTCTGCACCGGACCGTCGATGTACTCCTTGTCGCCGAGGATCGCCCCGCCTAACACCCGGCCCTGCCCATCGATGTGCTTGGTGCCCGAGTACACCACCACGTCGACACCGAGCGGGAAGCCCTGCTGCAGCAGCGGTGTGGCAAAGACGTTGTCCAGCACCACTTTTGCCCCCGCCGCGTGGGCCAGCTCGGACACCGCGGCAATATCGACCAGCGACTGCATCGGGTTGGACGGCGTCTCGAAGAACACCGCCTGGGTGGGCAGCGACAGGGCTTCCTCCCACTGCGAGAGGTCGTCGCCGTCGACGAAGACGGTCTCCACCCCCCAGCGCGGCAGGATTTCGTTGCACACCACGAAGCAGGAACCGAACAGGCTGCGCGCAGCCACCAGCCGATCCCCCGCGCCCAGCAGCGCGCCCAGCGAAGTGAACACCGCCGCCATCCCCGAAGCCGTCGCGAAGGCGGCAGGCGCGCCCTCGATCAGGCGCAGACGCTCCTCGAACATCGAGATCGTCGGGTTGCCGTAGCGGGAGTAGACGTAGCGGTCGATATCGCCGGTGAACGCCTTCTCGGCCTCGGCGGCCGAGGAATAGACGTAGCCCGAGGTGAGGTACATCGCCTCGGCGGTCTCCTCGAAGCCCGAGCGCAGCAGCCCGCCCCGGACCCCGATGGTCGCCTGACTGACCCCGTCGGGCAGCGGCGCGGGGATCCGCACCGAGGGCACAGACGGTTCGGTCATGACTGCTTCCAGGGCAGGCCAAGCGCACGCCAGCCGTTGCTGCCGCGGTGGCCGTTCTCGTCGAGCTGGCCTTCGAAACCGTCAAGCATGTTGTAGGACGGCGCAATTCCGGCCGCGGTGGCCGTCTGGGCCGCGGGGATGGAGCGATTACCGGAGCGACAGATGAAGACGACCGGCCGTTCGCCGGGAGTGACGCCGGCGGCGACCAGGTCGGCGACGAAATCGTCGTTGCGCTGGCCGTTGCCGCGATTCCACTCCACGAACACCACGTTGCGGCCGAGGCTGGACAGATCGGGCACCCCGACCCACCGCCATTCGGCGTCGGTGCGACAGTCGACCAGGACCGCCTCCGGGTTCTCGCTGAGCAATTTCCAGCTCGCCTCAGGGGTGATATCTCCTGCGTAACTCACCTGCCCGAGTCTTCCACATCATCCTGGGACGAACTGAGCAGTCCCTAGACCGGACCGGGTGAGCAGACCGTCCACTCGCCGCTCTCGCGCACGAAGTTCATCGGCACCTTGACCTTGTTATCGGGCGCGTGGTCGAAGTGGTAGACCACGGTGGCGGTGGCCCGATCGCCGTCGATCTTGACCTCGGTGACGTCGTCGACGTAGCGCGCGCCCTGTGCCGCCTTCGACTTCTGTTGGCGGTCAAGAACTTCGGCTTCGGCACCTTGCTGCGCGGCACAGGTGTACTTGCGGAAGTCGCCGTAGTTGTCCCGCTGCAGGGCGTCGTTCTGGCCGACCGCGGCGCGGCCGACCTTCACGTCCTCGCTCATCGGCTTGTTGCTGAACAGCCAGGCGACGCCCACCGCGGCCAGCACCAGCACGGCAACACCCAGGGCGATCAAAATGGGCATCGGGCTCGCGCCGTCGTCCTCCGGTTCGGTCACGGCTGCCACACCCGGTGCAGCACGGCGGAGACCTGCCGCACCCGATCGCGGGCGGTGGTGACATCGGACCCGGTGGCCAGGGCAACTCCGAGCCGAGACCGTGCCGAACCGTCGTGACGGCCCAACAACCGCACGTCGCTCTCCGGCACGACCAGCGCCTCGGCCAGCAGCACGGGGTCGATCTCCGGGGTGTTCGCGCTCTCGTCGGCGCCCCCGTAGGTGACCTCCGCGGCGCCCGGCGAAATCATGATGGTGTCGACCGGCAGGCCCAGGACGGCCCGGGCATGCAGCTCGAACTCCGACAACCGCTGGGTGCGCAGCGTGACCAGCCCGCTGTCGTACGGCCGCACGCTGACATCGGAGAAATACACCTCGTCGCCGCGCACCAGCAGCTCCACCCCGAACACCCCGCGGCCGCCCAGCGCCCGCACGATCCGCGCGGCCACCGACTTCGCCGCGCCCAGCGCCGCCACGGTCATCTGCTGCGGCTGCCAGGACTCCAGGACTCCACCGTCGAGCTGGCGGTGCCCGATCGGCTCGCAGAAGTGCAGCGCCGGACCTGCGGGCCCGTCGGTGCGCACGGTCAGCAGGGTGACCGCGTAGTCGATCTCGACGACGGTTTCGGCCAGCACCCGGTTGTGCGGCACCAGGCCGCCGGCGGCGACGGCACGCTGCCAGGCCGGTTCGACATCCTCGGGCCGAAGCAGCACCGACTGACCCTGACCGGGCACCCCGATCACCGGCTTGACCACCAGCGGGAACCCGGCGTGCTCGGCGACGGCGGTCAGCTCCTCGACGGACCCGGCGAACCAGAACGGCGCGGTCGGCAGGCCCAGTTCGTCGGCGGCCAGCCGGCGCATCCCCTCCCGGTCCAGGCTCAGCTGGGTGGCATAGACACCCGGCACGACCTGGGTGCTTCCGCCGTCCGCGGCGGCCCGCAGCGCGTCGATGGCCACCGCGTTGGTGTCGACCACGACATAGGCCGGCTCGACGCGGGCGATGGCGGCGGTCAGTTCGTCGGGGTCGGTGATCTTGACGACGAGTGCCTCGTCAGCGACGTCGTGGGCCGGTGCGTCGGCGTAGCGATCGACGGCAACCACCTCGGCTCCGAGCCGCTGGAAAGCCAGCACGAGCTCGCGGCTCAGCTCACCAGATCCGACCAGCATCACACGCATGATGCCCAAGGATAGGTGGAGGCGTCGTGGTGACCACCGCGCAACGGACTAGCGGCGTCTCTTCCGCGGCTTAATTTCGGGAACCGACAACTCTGGAACCGATCGACGCAGGGCTTTATCGAAGTGGGGAACCGTGAACGCGGCAGAGCCGGATACTTCCCCGAACCTGCCATGACTCCATCCTTCATAAGCGATGAAGTCGCCGGACATGTCCGGCGACTCACTTCGGCTCAAGATTTCTTACGTCGCGACCGCACGGCAGGACTCTGGCCGTCGAACACCGATGGCAAAGCGAACTTTCGAAGTTCGTCGCGAAGGCGCGTCGGACTGGGGTCATCGCGAAGCAATGCGAAGGTCAGCACGCCCTGCAGCCAACGGCTGGCCTCCCCGACCGTGACACCGGGTCTCAAACGCCCAGAAGCCTCGGCACGCTGCAAGATCGGACGCAGGCTGGAGCGAATGAGGATCTCGATCGGATGCGACTCACCGAATACGCTTTTCACCCGGTCTTCTGGCAGGCTGGCCGATAGCGCAGCCAGTTCCTGATCTCCGCCGGTGAGCTCGACCGCCCGCGCGAGGAATTCCACCAACGCCTCATCGAGATTGTCGTGCTCCTCCAACTTCCACGAGTCGATCTGGCGCTGGAGATCTTCACAGCACTGCACGATGGCCAGTTCCAGGAGCTGATCGCGGCTGGAAACGGTGTAGTACAACGTCTGCCGAACGACCCCCGCCGATCGCGCAACGTCGGTCATCGTGGCGCGGTCAGGACCATACGTGGCAAATGCCTGCCGGGCCGCCCTCACGAGAACGGCGGTCGGTTCCTCCATACCGCAAGACTATGCGGTAGTGGCTGCGTTGATCTGCCGCGTGAGCGCCTTGTGGACTTCATAGCTGATTGCACCCATCCAGATTGCAAAGGCGGCGAGCGGGATATAGATGCCGACCAAGCCGTTCCACGCGAAGGGGCCCTCTTTGAAGAAGAGCACCAAACCGGCCGGGGTGATGAGAATTGCCGCCCACGCCGTCAGGTAGGCAAGCCACCGCGGCAGCACCGGCTCCGTGCCGCGATCGATGAAGATCGCCACGACGATGCACCACATCTGTACCCACAGCGACCAGATCACGGTGACGAACAGAATCCAGCCGATAGCGTGCAACGCCTCGGTGATCTCGGCTGAGCGCCCATCGAACCGAAATGCGGCAGCCATCCACACGCCGATCGGAGTGATGAATTCCAGCGACAACAAGCCGCACGAGACAAACTGCGTCGCAGCAAGCGCTTTCGCGCCATCGATGCGTTTGAGCTGACCGGAGATGGCTGCGGCCCAGGGCACCAAAAGTGCCGAGGCGGCCATCACGATGACAAGCCCGAGCTTGATCAGAACCGTGTTATCGGCGTAGAGCCGCCGGATCTCCTCGGGAGTTGCGTTCGGACGCGACGGCGGGAAGAAGCCCATCACGAATATGAAGGTGGCAAACCAGATCAACACCATCAGCGGGCCGGCCCAGATCAGGACTCGTTGAACGCGTGCTTCCACAATCGAATTCCTCTCGCCACTGGGGCTATTCGCGTGATGGGACGGGCGCAGCCCGACGCGATCACGCCGAGGTCTGGACAATCCACGTGCCGTAGGTCACACTAACACCGAAACGACAATTAGACAATTAGCGTCGTATTGTCGTAACCCTGAGGAGGACATCGGTGCCCGACCACTACGACTTCGCCGTCATCGGCGGTGGGCACAACGGCCTGAGCGCGGCGTGCACGCTCGCCGGCGCCGGGGCGTCGGTGGTGGTGCTGGAACAGTGCGGCATCGTCGGCGGCCTGTCGACGAGTTACCCGTATCTTGCTGCCGCACCACAGCATTGGCTGAGCTTGGGCGCAATGGACGACATGTTCATGTCGTGCACGTCGATCGTCGAGGATCTTCAATTGCGCCGGCACGGATTCGACACCATCCCGGTGCCGGCACCATATGGCTGGCTCGGCGAGGACGGCGAGTCGCTGCTGTTGTTCTCCGACTTCGACCGAACGGTGCGCGAGGTCCGTCGGTTTTCCGAGCATGACGCCCGCGCCTACGCCGACCTCCAGCCTGCTCTGTCCTGGATTTTTCGCGCGCTCACCAGCGTGATGTCACGGCATCCGGCCAAACTGGTCGGCGTCGAGATGGGCAAGAATCTGCTCCGCCTGGCACCTGACCGTTCGACACGACGCCGGCTCGGACAGATCATGTCCAACAACCTCATTGACCTGATGGCCGAGACGTTCCGCAGTGATCAGATGCGGTCACTGTGCACCTATTGGGGCAGCATGATCGGTCCCATCGACGCCGACGGCGGGGGCTTCTACTGCGTGGGCCTGGCCGCAGTGCACATGAAAACCGGTGTGCAGCGGCCGCGCCGTGGAATGTCATCGGTTGTCGAGGCCCTCGCCGCCAAAGCCCGGCACCACGGTGCCGACATCCGGACGAATGCCGCGGTAGAGCGCGTACTGGTTTCCGACAACGTCGCCGTCGGCGTGCGCCTTGCCGACGGTACCGAGATCAGAACCCGGAGGGGGGTTCTCGCCGCGGTGCCACCGCAATCGGCCTACGGTCCGCTGCTGGACGACGGGGCCGTCGACACCGCGGTGCGGGCCAAGGTGGCGACGATGCCGGCGAGCGGAAACAACTCGGCGACATTCAAGGTCGACATGGCACTCGCGGGCCGCGTCGAGTTCACCGCCGGGATGCGACAGCGAGCCAAGGTCGATGGATCCGATCTACGGAAAGTCTCGTTGATGACAGGCACATTCGATGATCAGATCACCCAGCTCGGGCTGATCCGTCGCGGCGAGTCCCTGCCGCGACCACCGATCTACATCGCGGTGCTCTCAGGTCTGGACCCGACTGTCGCACCGGATGGTCAGGATGTCCTCTACCTCGCCTCCAATGTGCCGGCGCAGCCGCGCGAGAGCTGGGAGACTGCCAAACCGTGGTTAACCACGGCGATCCTGGAATCCGCTTCGGCGCACCTGTCGGGTATCGACAGCGAGATCGATCGAATCGTCACCTCACCCGCCGATTACGGAACCCAATTCGGCACACCGAACGGCTCTTACTTCCACATCGATATGACCCCGCTGCGCCTGGGGATGCGACGCCCAGCGCCGGGCCTGGGCGGCTACCGCGGACCCATCACCGGTTACTTCCATGCCGGGGCAGGATCGCATCCCGGTGGCGGGGTCAGCGCCTGGCCCGGCCGCCTCGCTGCTCAGACCGCACTATCGGATCGTTGATCCGGTAGTCAAACAAGAGAATTCGACGACAAACCCCTATGTATCAGGTAGCAGATGTACTGCGAGTGATCGACGAGCACACCGTGACGGTGACGGTGCTCGTACTGTTCGGCTGGATCGGCGGATTCGTCCAGATCGGCGAGGCGTTACGCCTTGGATTCACCCAGCGGGTCGCCGGCCAGCCGTTGGGCACAACGATCGTGATGTTGGCCCACGATCTGACGTTCACATTGAGCTATCACCACTTCGTCCACGACGTCGGCCATCCTATGTTCGTGCTGTTCTGGGTGGGCATGGTGGTATCCAACTTCATCGAGTTCGTCATGCTCTATCACTGGGTGCGGTACCAGAGTTCAGGATTGCCGATACCTCTGGTCTGTGCACTCGTCGGATTATTTCTGAGCTTGGCCTTCACGCTCTGGTGGTGGGCTCAGTCGCTGGTCGACGACCCACTCGATTTGGTTGGCCTGACCGTGGTGCAAGTTGGCGCCGTCGCGTTCGGCGTCCCGATGTTATTGGGCCGCAGGAGTGCACGCGGCACATCGCGTGTCTTCGTGTGGGCAACGCTGCTCGGTCCGGGGTCACTCGGCTTTCTTTTCATTCCCTATCTCGCACCGACCATCGGTTCGCACTGGCAGTTCTGGGCCGTGGTGGCGTCAACCACGTTGTGCGCTGCTGGCTTTGTGCTGCTCTATGAAAGGCTTCGGCACGACGAGTCTCGCGACGGCATTGGGGTTGGGGCGCCTGTCAATTGAGGTGTCGCTGACCTGTGCAGCTCCATGGGCCACGCCAGAGACGACGCGCTGTGCCTCGGTCGAGCGCTCGAGCGCCCGGCGCTCATCCCCGCGCAGGCCAGTGCCAGGACGGCTCGTCGAGCAGACCCTGCCCGACGATGGTTGTCTGGCCCAATTCCTTGGTGAGTTCGATGGCGTTGACGTCGCGCTGCTGGCGGCGCAACGCCGTCACCAAGGCGTCGGCGTGCGTCACGACGACGACCTGGGATCGCTCCGAGGATCGGGCGATCAGCGCGGCCAGCGCAGGCAGCAGGTCGGGGTGCAGGCTGGCCTCCGGCTCGTTGAGCACGGTCAGCTCGGCGGGCCGCGGGGTGAGTAGCGCGGCAACCCACAGCAGGTAGCGCAGCGTGCCGTCGGAGAGTTCGGCCGCGGTCAGCGCCCGCAGCATCCCGGGCTGGCGCAGGGTGACCTCGAAGCGTCCGTCACTGTTGGGGATCTCCACCCGGCTGCCCGGGAACGCCTCGTCCACCGCCTGGGCCAGTGCGGGCGAGTCGCCGACCTCGACAATGGTCTGCAGCGCCGCGGCGAGATCGGCGCCGTCATGACTCAAAACCATTGTCCTGGTGCCGATCTGGGGCTTCCGCGCGGGTGCGGCACTGTCGGTGCGGACGTGGTCGTAGAACCGCCAGGACCGCACTCGCTCGCGTAAGGCCAGCAGTTCGGGTGCGGCTTGTGGGTCGGCGACCTCGCTGAGCATGCTGTCGAACGGTCGCAGCGTGGCAGCGGTGCGCCACTCGCCCTCGACATCGCGGATCAGCACCGCCGGACCCGACCGCTCGGCCAACAGCGCCGACGGACGCAGGGCAGGCCCGGCCCACACCGCCTCCGACTTGATCTCGGGGTCCAGATTGAACGCGGTATTGCCGTCGATGGGGAGCCCGAAATCCACGGCGTAGCCGAAATCCTCACCGGCGAAGCCGAGCTTGAGGCTCACCGGACCCTTCTTGCCCTGCCCCGCCCACATCGTCGAACTCAGCCCGCCCTCGCGGGCCAGCGCGTTGACCGAGCCGTTGCGCGCCGAGTCGGCCAGCAGCCGCAACGCCCGGTACAGGCTGGACTTGCCGGAGCCGTTGGGGCCGGTGACGACATTGCAGCCACGCAGCGGCAAGACCAGCCGACGCAGCGAGCGGTAGTTCTCCACGGCCACGGTGTCGAGCACGCCCCTACCTAACCAAAGGGCGCCGACACCGCGATCAGGCGGCGATGGTCTCGGGAATCGGTACCGCGGTCGCGGGCGGCAGGGGCTGGGTGCCCGGCACAGTGGTGTACGGCCACAGCTCCGGAGGGATGATCTGATTGCCCGTCACGCCCGTCAGGCGCGCGATGATCTGCGCGGGGATGTTCGTCAGCTGGTAGAGCACGGCGCCGATGAACTGGATTGGCAGCTTGAGCGGTTCGGACATGCCGGTCGTGAGGCCATTGAACAGGGTGTACACGACGTAGGGAATGGTCGCTGCGATGGTGCGGACGTCGAGGGCGACGGTGGTGGCGATGTCGGGATAGCCATACATCGCGATCGCGTCGTCGAGTGCCTGGTTGAGCGCTTCCTGGCTGGGATCGATCGGTGCGTAATCGTTTGCGCTGCGGTCCATCAGGGGTTTGCCCTGCGAATAGGGCTCGGGCGCCAGGCCGAACAATGCCGATACGGTGGGCGTGACATCGATGTTGAGATAGGTGTTGTTGATTGCCCCCGGCACGAAGCCGGAGCCGTTCGCGATCACGAAAGTAGTGGTTTCCCAAGGTGTTTGGAAGCCGTGTGCGCGCATATCGGAGCCGAGTCGGATGGTCGGCCACGGCACCTGACCGTGGTCGGTGGTCACGATCACCGTCCACTTCTCGCCTGGATGCGCGGCGTTCCAGTCGGTGACCGCAGCCATGATCTCGCCGACATTCGCATCGACGTTGCGCAGCGCGTTGGCGTACTCCGGCGATCCGGCATCGGACTCGTGCCCGGTGTTATCGACCCCGACGAAGTAGGTGAAATTGAAGCTCGACACGCCTTCGGTGGTGCCGTTGATCGCGTCGACGGACGCCTGGCCCACCAGGTTGTCGGTCTCCAACCAGCTGTCCTTGTACTTCGGGAAGAACTTGATCGTGTCGGCCGGAATCGAGCCCGCGCCGGCGATCTGGGCGATGTTCTCCCAGTCGGCGATGGCCGTGGTCTCGATGGACGGGTCGTAGGTCTCGAGCTGGTTGAAGATCGTCGGCCACTTGTTGTAGGTCCACGGGGTGAAGACGTTGTTGATCACGCCTGCCGTCTCACCCCACACGCCCGTCAGAATTCCCGTCCACGAGGGGTTGGAGATGGTGGTGTGCCCGACGATGGTCGACACGGCGGTGGTGCCGCCGTACATCAGGGCCTGGAGGTTCACGTTGGCGTCGTCGGCCAGGATCGCGCTGAGATTGGTGCCGTCGATTCCGATCACCAGCACGTGGGTCGGTGTACTGGCGTCCAAGGTGCTGACCGAACCGCCGGTGCCCGCTGCGGCCGACGCGGTCGCGGTCATCACCAATCCGCGGCGACTATGGCCGATCCCCGGCGACACCGTCGTCGAGCCCGTTCCGGACGAGGAGGGCGGCGCGATCCCCAGGGTCGAGAGCGCCGCCGCGAGCGCTTCGGCCGCCGGAGTCGCGGTGCGTCCGGCGGCGGCGGTCTTGCGGGTGGCGGCCGCCGCGGCGGACGACTTGGCGGGCTGGCTCACCGCGCCGGGGATGCGCCGAGTGTCAGTCTGGGGACGGCTGCGTGCCCGCGGCCCCGCGCTGGACGAGCTGGCCTTGGCCGTACCTGCCGACGGGCCGGCATCGGAGCCGCCCGTGTCGGCGTAGGCGACTGCCGTCGCGACGGACGTCCCTAGGCCGAAGAGGCCCGCCGCGGCGACCCCCACGCATAGTTGCTTGGCACGACTCATTGCCCACTCCCGACCTCGTCCGAAACGACCGACAGCGACAGGTGCGGGCAACCACCTGGACCCCCAAGACCCGTTCGCCTGCAATATCTTTACTCACGGTGGGCGAAGTCCGCAGCCAACTCACAAACCTGGGAGTCAGGAACCCAGATCGGCGCGGAAGGCGGTCATCGCGGTCAACACGGCGGTGAACACCCGGTGCGCGGCGGCGAGATCCTCATCGGGTAGCTCGGCGAGCACCCGGTGGGTGTGGATGGCCAGTGGGGTGAAGAACGCCCGACCCACTTCGATGCCGTGATCGGCATAACGCAGGATCACCTTGCGCCGGTCGGCCGGGTCGGAGTCGCGGCGCAGATGGCCGGATTCGATCATCCGCTCGACGAGATAGGTGATCGCCGCACCGGACAGGCCCATCCTGGTCCGCAGTTCCCCAGCGGTCAGCGGCGTACCGGCGTTCTCGGCGACCATGATGTGCACCAGCGCCCGGAAATCGTTGGCCGACAGCCCGTGGATGCCGGCGAATGCCCGGCCGACTTGATCGGATTCGGCCGACAATGCCTGAACGTCGGCGACCACGGCCGACTCCAGCTCGGTGCGGCCGGTTTCATCCATCCCCCCAGGATATCTGTTCAGTTGCTGAAATGTTCAGAATATGAAGCTATGTTGGAGGTCATGCATCGAGGACCCGATGACAAGCGGCCGCTGTGGGATCGCATCGGCGAACTCGTCAGCAACCGGCATTCCTGGCTGCTGGCCCTGATCGTCGCGGTGATCGGCGGCGGGCTGATGGGGGCGATCGGGCAGAGCTCCTCGGCCGAGCAGTCGCCGGTGTCGCTGCCGCCCAGCGCCGAGTCGGCCAAGGTCGCGGCGCTCCTCAAGGAATTTCCTGGCGGCGAGTCGGCGCCGGTGATCCTCGTCGTCACCCGCACCGACGGCGCGGTGTTGACGCCTGCCGATCTGACCGCGGCCGAAGGGGCGCGCGGGCGCATGGTCGCCGAGACCGGCACCGGTGGCCCGCCGATCCCGGTCGCCGCATCGGACGACGGCAAGGCAGCCCTGGCCCCCGTCCCGGTCGCCAGCAACTTGTCCGGCTTCGCGCTGAGCGACGAAGTCAAGGCGCTGCGGCAGACCGCCAAGGCCGGGCTGCCCGTCGACCTCGCGGTCAACGTCACCGGCGGGCCGGCGTTCGGCGCCGATATCGCAAATGCCTTCGCCGGGGCCAACATCACCCTGCTGGCCGTCACCGGCGCAGTGGTCGCCCTGCTGCTGATCGTCACCTACCGCTCCCCGGTGCTGTGGCTGGTGCCGCTGCTGGTGATCGCGTTCGCCGATCGGGTGGCCGCGGTGCTGGGTTCGGCCATCGCCGAGGCCAGCGGCCTGGCCGCCGACGGTTCGACGTCCGGCATCACCAGCGTGCTGGTGTTCGGCGCGGGCACCAACTATGCGCTGCTGCTGATTTCGCGCTACCGGGAGGAGCTGCGTCACACAACCCACCATCGCCAGGCCCTGCGCACCGCGGTCCGGCACGCGGGCCCGGCGATCGTCGCCAGCAATGCCACCGTGGTGCTTGCCCTGCTGACGCTGCTGTTCGCGTCGTCGCCCAGTACCCGCAGTCTCGGGGTGCAAGCCGCGTCGGGGCTGCTGGTCGCCGCTGTGTTCGTCCTGCTGATGCTGCCGCCCCTGTTGGCCTTGTTCGGTCCGAAGTTGTTCTGGCCCTTCATTCCTCGTGCCGGAACTGAGGAGGTCACCGACACCGGCGCCTGGCATCGGGTCGCAGACTGGGTGTCCCGCCATGCCGGCCGGGTCACCGTCGCGGCCACCGCGGTGCTGGCCGTGCTGGCCACCGGCTTGCTGGCAACCCCGGTGGGGCTCAACCAGATCGACCAGTTCCGGGTGAGTGCGGACTCGGTGGCCGGCTACCGCACGCTGTCCGCGCATTTCCCGAGCGGGCTCACCGACCCGACCCGGGTGATCGCCAGCACCGACAAGAGCTCAGCGGTCAACCAGGCGATCCTGGCCACCCCGGGCGTCGTCTCGGCCGACCCGGCGGGCCAGTCCGAGAACGGGCTGACCCAGTGGCAGGTCGTCGTCGATGCTGAACCCGCGTCGGCAGCGGCCTTCGATACCATTGCCGCCCTTCGTGATTCGGTGCATCAGGCCGACCCCGGGGGGCTCGTGGGCGGCTCGGACGCCCAGGCACTAGACGCCAAGGATGCGGCCGTCCGTGACCGCTGGGTGGTGATCCCCGCGATCCTGGTCGTCGTGCTCGCCGTGCTGTACGTGCTCCTTCGAGCCGCGCTGGCCCCGCTGGTGCTGGTGGCGGCCACCGTGCTGTCCACGATGGCGGCCCTCGGACTCGGCGGCTGGGTCGGCGTGCATCTGCTCGGATTTCCGGCGCTGGACAACACCACACCGCTGTTCGCGTTCCTGTTCCTGGTCGCACTCGGCGTGGACTACACGATCTTCCTGGTGACGCGCGCCCGCGAGGAGACACCGCAGTTCGGCACCCGCGGTGGGATCGTGCGGGCGGTGTCGGCGACCGGCGCGGTGATCACCAGCGCCGGCATCGTGCTGGCCGCGGTATTCGCCGTGCTCGGCGTGCTGCCGCTGATCGTGATGACACAGTTGGGCATCATCGTGGGCCTCGGCATCCTGCTGGACACGTTCGTGGTGCGCACGGTCGTGATCCCGGCGTTGTTCACCCTGATCGGGCCGGCGATCTGGTGGCCGGCGTTCACCCGTAGCGACATCGAGCCGGCCGAGCGCGCGTAACGTCGTGGCATGACGAATGCCGCCGCGCTGCCACCACTGCATATGCGGCGCAACGGGTTCGATCCGACACCCGAACTTCGCGAGATCCGCGAGGGCAGCGGTGTGATCACCGCCGTCAACGCATTCGGCATGCAGGTGTACCTGATCACCCGCTACGACGACATCAAGGCAGTGCTCTCCGACCACCAGCACTTCTCCAACACCAGGCCACCCGGATTCGTGGTGCCCGGTGCGCCGCAGCTGGCCGAGGACGAGCAGGCCGCCGCGCGGGCGGGCAACCTGCTGGCACTCGACCCGCCCCAGCACAGCAGGCTGCGCCGGATGCTCACCGGCGAGTTCACTGTGCGCAGGATGAAGGCGCTCGAGCCGCGGATCGTGGAGATCGTCACCTCCCGCCTCGACGTGATCGAACAGGCGGGCGCACCAGCCGATCTCGTGGCCGACTTCGCCCTGCCGATCCCCTCGCTGGTGATCTGCGAACTGCTCGGCGTGCCCTACGCCGACCGCGACGATTTCCAGCGCCGTAGCGCCCGCCAGCTCGACCTGTCCATCCCGATCCCCGAACGCCTCGACTTGGTGCGGGCCGGCCGCGAGTACATGGGCTCGCTGGTGGCCTCGGCCCGCCGCGCACCACAGGAAGACATGCTCGGCATGCTGGTGCGCGAGCACGGCGACGAGCTCAGCGACGACGAACTGATCGGAATCTCCGCACTGCTGCTGCTCGCCGGCCACGAGACGACGTCGAACATGCTGGGGCTGGGCACGCTGGCGCTGCTGCGGCACCCCGAGCAGCTCGCCGCCGTCCGCGACGACCCGGATGCCGTCGCCCCTGCCGTCGAGGAACTGCTGCGCTGGCTGTCGATCGTGCACAGCAGCATCCCCCGGATCGCCACCGCCGACGTCGAGGTCGCCGGGGTCGACATCCCGGCAGGAAGCCTGGTCTTGGCGGCGCTGGCATCAGGCAATCGGGACGCGGCGCTCGTCGACGACCCCGACGTGTTGGACATCAAGCGAGATCTGTTAAGCCACTTAGCCTTCGGCCACGGTGTGCATCACTGCCTCGGTGCGCCGCTGGCCCGCATGGAGATGCGGATCGCGTTTCCCGCACTGCTGCGCCGCTTTCCTCGCCTGGCGTGCGCCGAGCCGTTCGAGGACGTCGAGTTCAAACCGTTCCATTTCATCTACGGCCTGCGCGCGCTGCCGGTGACCTGGTGACCTTCAGGACCCGAACTCCTCGCGGTGCCCCTCGAACACGCCTGCGCGGGCCAGCAGCAGAAGGCTCACCGCCAGCACCCAGATCGGGAACCCGAGCGTCAGCCACATGCTGATATCGCCGGCGATCAACAGCGCCACCGCAAGCAGATAGCTGATGTACACCAGCCAGCGCGGCATCAGCCCAGTGCGCAGCCAGATCGTCGCCAGCGAGATCATGAACACCGCCGCCATTCGCAGGGCATAGGTCTTCGACAAGGCCAGCACCACCATCTGCCCGAAGAGCGCCACCTCGCTCTGGCTCATCGCCTCGTGCCCTACCGCAGTGTTACTGGCGGACAGGCCCGCCCCGATTGCGCTGGTGATGAACATCATTGCCAGGAAAAGCAATCCGCTGCCCAGGAACACCGTGGAGAAGAACCGGTCTTCGAGCCGGCCCAGGTTGTCGCGGACGACGCCGATGAACCACAGGAAGCTGATTCCCGCGAACGGCATCAGGATGGCGGCGATCTTCATCTTGCCGCTGGCGGCGTCCAGCCATTGCGTGCCCGGTTGCGCGCCCTCCGGCAACGACGAGCGGATCAGGATCAGGCTGGCGCCGAACAACAATGCGAACGCCACACCGGCCGCCGCGGCTGCCCGCGGGGTGGTCAGGGTTTTCAGTGTTGACGAGCGGCTTTCCGGCACCTCGTCATGGTGACAGACTCAGGGCTGCCCAGGCAGTAGACGCACCATCAAACCGTGCGATTCGGCGCAGAGTGTTCCGTCCGGATCTCTTAGCTCGGCGTTGACGAACGCCTTGCGCCCCTCGGCTTCCCGCAGCCAGCCACGCACCGTCAGGTCGGTGTTGATCGGGGTGACGTTGCGGTAGTCGACGTGCAGAAAGGCGGTCCGGCTGATCGGGCGTCCCGTCGCGTGGATGACCATCCCGAACACCCAGTCGAACATCAACGGCAGTACACCGCCGTGCACGGCATAGTTGCCGCCGACGTGAAATCGGCTGAACCGCACGGTCAACTCGACACCGTCGGCCTCGAGTTTGGTCAAGTGGTACGGCGCCATCAGCAGGCTGCCCGCGCCAGGCAGGCTGGGCACCCGGTTGGCGGGGCCGACACCTTCCGCCGCTTCGAACGGGCCCAGCAGCGCCACCAGTTCCTCGACCCGGTCGGCGGCCGCGGCCCAGGTGTCCGGGTCCGGGTTGGCCGACACGGCCAGGTCCTGTGCCCGGCGCATCGCGGCCAGGAACCGGCCGAATCCCTCGGGGGGTTGGGCCGTTTCGAATTTCGGGAAGCCGCCGTGCTTGTAATAGTCCGGGTCGAGTTCGAACTGTTCCGTCATCGCGGGGCCAGGACGTCACGCCGCACGATCGTCTGATCTCGGCCCGGGCCCACGCCGATGCACGAAACATAGGCTCCGGCAAGCTCTTCCAGCCTCAGCACGTAGTCACGCGCCTTGGCCGGTAGGTCCTCGAACTCGCGGGCGCCGGAGATGTCCTCCCACCAGCCGGGCAGTTCGGTGTAAATCGGTTCGGCGCGCGCAATGTCGCTCTGGGTCATCGGCATCTCGCTGGTGCGCTTGCCGTCGACCGTGTAGCCGACGCACACCGGCACGGTCTCCAGGCTGGACAGCACGTCGAGTTTGGTCAGGAAGTAGTCGGTGATGCCGTTGACCCGGGTGGCGTAGCGGGCGATGACCGCGTCGAACCAGCCGCAGCGGCGCGCGCGACCCGTCGTCACGCCGACCTCGCCGCCGGTCTTGGACAGGTAGGCACCGTTCTCGTCGAAGAGCTCGGTGGGGAACGGGCCCGAGCCGACCCGGGTGGTGTAGGCCTTCAGGATGCCAAGCACGGTGGTGATCCGGGTCGGGCCGATCCCGGACCCGACGGCCGCACCGCCGGCCGTGGGGTTGGACGACGTGACGTACGGATACGTGCCGTGGTCGACGTCGAGCAGCGTGCCCTGCGAGCCCTCCAGCAACACGGTCTCACCGGACTCCAGCGCGGTGTTGAGGATCAGGCGGGTATCGGCAATGCGGTGCTTGAAGCCTTCGGCCTGAGCCAGCAGGGCCTCGAGGACCTCGTCGGCGTCCAGCGCCTTGCGGTTGTAGATCTTGACCAGCACCTGGTTCTTGAGCTCCAGCGAGGCACCGATCTTGGCAGCCAGCAGGTCGGGGTCGAGGACGTCGGCGACGCGGATGCCCATCCGGGCGATCTTGTCCTGGTAGCAGGGCCCGATGCCACGGCCGGTGGTGCCGATCTTCTTGCTGCCCATGTAGCGCTCGGTGACCTTGTCGATGGCCACGTGATACGGCATCAGCAGGTGGGCGTCCGCCGATATCAGCAGCCCCGAGGTGTCGACGCCGCGGTCCTCCAGCCCGGCCAGCTCGTTCAACAGCACGCCCGGGTCGACGACGACACCGTTGCCGATGACGTTGGTCACCCCGGGCGTGAGGATGCCCGACGGGATGAGGTGCAGTGCGAAGTTCTCGCCAGTGGGCAAGACCACGGTGTGCCCGGCGTTGTTACCGCCTTGGTAGCGCACCACCCATTGGACGCGTCCACCGAGTAGATCGGTGGCTTTTCCTTTGCCCTCGTCACCCCATTGGGCGCCGATGAGGACGATTGCCGGCATCGCGTTTCTCCTGCTTATTGTGGTGCAGCCGGTGACCTACCCTATCGGAGCACAGCACCAGGAGTGTCGTTGACCAACACCGAGATCGCCGTGTTGCGTTTCGGGGGCCGTCGGCTGCCCCGTGCGCTGGCCTCGTTGCCCTGTCACGACGGCCCCGATGCGGACGCGATCGACACCGCCATCGAGGGAGTGTCCCGGGTGGTAGTCGTGGGTTCGGCGGCCGACCTCGCGACGGTGCTGACCCGGCTGATGCGCTACGAACGCCTCGACGTCGAGGTGGCCTTCGCATCCCGGTGGCGCGGCGCCAGGCGGGCGTTAACCGGTGTCGCGCAACGTATTCCACTGATCCGCGATGAGACGGGCACGGTACTGGTCGACGCCGCGTTCTGGCTTCCACCCGGCGACGACCGGGTGATCTACGGTGAGGCCGTCGTCGACGACGACGTGTTGTTCGACGGTGAGGTGACGGCCGTGCGGATCGAGCCGACCACCTCGATGCCGGGCCTACGGGCGGCCGTGCTGACCAGCCGGATGCGGCCGAGGCGCTGGCTGACCGGCCGGGCCGTCCAGCTCGGCACCACTGGCGCCCGCGTCGTGCGCGACGGCGTCGAACTGCCCCGGGAGGCGAAACGGTCGGCGTTCTACCGCCACACCACCGGCTGGCTACGGGTCTCGTGACCCCAGGTCACGGGGCATGTCCGGTAGTTTCGTGAGGTGAACATCCGTCCGCTGCACCAGTCGGTGCGGCCCAGCCCCGTCTTCCTGGTGATCGTCGCGATCACCGTCGCCGGCGGGGTGCTGGCCTGGCTGGCCGCCGAATCTGTGCGGCCACTGGCCTACGTCGGGGTGTTCACCTTCGTCGTCGCGGGCTGGCTGGTGTCGTTGTGCCTGCACGAGTTCGGTCACGCGTACACGGCATGGCGGTTCGGCGACCACGATGTCGCGATGCGCGGCTATCTGACGCTCAACCCGCTGAAGTACTCCAGCCCGCTGCTGTCCCTGGGCCTGCCGCTGCTGTTCATCGCGCTGGGCGGTATCGGGCTGCCCGGCGGTGCGGTCTACGTCCGCACGGCGTTCATGACCCCGCGCCAGCGCACGCTGGTGAGCCTGGCCGGCCCGGCAGCCAACCTGCTGCTTGCCGTCGTCCTGCTGGCAGCGGTGCGGGCGTTCTACGACCCCGGCCACGGAGTGTTCTGGTCGGCGGTCGCGTTCCTGGGATTCCTGCAGATCACCGCGCTGTTGCTGAACCTGCTGCCGATCCCCGGCCTGGACGGCTACGGGGCGCTGGAACCCCATCTGAGCCCCGAAACACAGCGCGCCGTGGCGCCGGCCAAACAGTTCGGGTTCTTGTTCCTGATCGTTCTGCTGCTGGCCCCGGCATTGAACCAGTGGTTCTTCTCGGTGGTGTTCTGGTTCTTCGACCTGTCCGGGGTGCCCGCGCCGCTGGCATCCATCGGCGCTCAGCTCACGCGCTTCTGGTCCGCCTGGGCCTGATTCTTACACCAAGCCGGGGGGCAGCGATCCCCTCCGTCGTTGCCCCCCGGCTCAGCTCCATCCCCCGGTTAGCAAACTTCAACCTAGCGACCTGTATGCGGGCTGGGCACGGGTTCGCAGGATTTGGGACAAATAATTGGGTCCTAGGGACGAAGGTGCCCCCTAGGACCCAACTCACACGAACAGTGGGCGCCGGCCCTTGCAACATATGCGCCTTTACGCATATATTTCCGGCATGGGTTCCGGACACGACCACAGCCACGGTGGTGACACGCGGGTGAGCCGGATGCTCATCGCCGCGGGCATCTTGACCGTGTTCTTCGTCATCGAGCTGACCACCGCGCTGATGATCAATTCGATCGCCCTACTGGCCGACGCCGGCCACATGCTGACCGACCTGGTCGCCATGTTCATGGGGCTGACTGCCGTGCTGCTGGCCCGCCATGGCCCGGCTTCGGCGGCGCGCACCTATGGCTGGCATCGCGCCGAGGTGTTCACCGCGGTGGCCAACGCCGTTCTGCTGCTCGGCGTCGCGACGTTCATCCTCTACGAGGCGATCGAGCGGCTGGGCAACGCACCGGAGATCCCCGGCGTCCCGATGATCGTGGTGGCTATCGCCGGCCTGATCGCCAACCTCGCCGTGGTGGTGCTGCTGCGCTCGCAATCCCAGGAAAGCCTGGCAGTCAAGGGCGCCTACATGGAGGTCGTGGCCGACACCGTCGGCAGCATCGGCGTGCTGATCGCGGGCATCGTGAACGTGACGACGCACTGGCCGTACGCCGATGTGGTGGTCGCGGTGTTCGTCGCGCTGTGGGTGCTGCCCCGGGCGATCGGGCTGGCCCGCGCCGCACTGCGGATTCTGTCCGAATCCTCGCCTCAGCACATCGACGTCGACGAGCTGCGCGCCGCGCTGGCCGCCGTCGACGGGGTCACCGAGGTGCACGATCTGCATGTGTGGACGCTGGTGCCCGGCAAGGACATGTGCACCGCCCACCTGACCAGTAGCGGCGACTCCGACCGGGTGCTCGACGACGCCAGGGCGGTGCTGGCCGCCCGCGGACTGGACCACGCGACCGTGCAGGTCGAGCCGCCCGGCTGCGCCGACGATTGCCCCGAAAAGACCGACTGGTGAGTTAGTTGAGTACTCCGTCGCGCTGGCCCATCGGCCTGCGCGCGGCGATCAGCACCGCGGAAGCGGCACACTGCTCTCACGCAGCAGGGCTTCAAAATCCTCCGCCGGGACGGGTCTGCCGAAAAAGTAGCCTTGGGCCTGGTCGCAGCCGGCGCGACGCAGGAAGGTGCCCTGCTCCTCGGTCTCGACGCCCTCGGCCACCACGGTGATGCCAAGGTTGTGAGCCAGTGAGATCACCGCCCGCACGATAGTGGCATCGTCGGGTTCGGTGAGCATGCTCCGCACGAAGGACTTGTCGATCTTGAGCGTGTCGACGCGGAAGCGCCGCAGATCGGACAGGGCCGAGTAGCCAGTGCCGAAGTCGTCGATGGCTATCCGCACCCCCGCGGCCCGCAGCCCGTCAACCGTCGCGACCACCGCCTCGGCGTCGCGCGTAATCAGATTCTCGGTCAGCTCAAGCTCTAAAAGAGTTGGCGGCAAACCTGTTTCATCCAGAGTGCGCATCACGCAGGCGACCACATCCTGGTCGTGAACCTGCCGGGCGGACACGTTGACCGCGACACTGACGGCTGGTAACCCGGATTCCAGCCAGGCCTTGGCCTGCCGACACGCCTCGTGCAATACCCAGTCGGCGATCGGCACAATCAGGCCGGATTCCTCGGCGATCGGGATGAACCGGTCCGGAAGCACCAGGCCCAGCTCCGGATGCACCCACCGCACCAGCGCTTCACATCCCACGACGCGGGCGTTGGCGAGCGTCACCTTGGGCTGGTACACCAGCCGCAGCTGCCCAGCCGCCGCCGCACCACGCAGGGCCGACTCCAGATCCACCCGCTGCAGGCTCCGCTCACCCATTTCACGGGTGTAGAACCGGACGGTGTTGCGGCCCTCCTCTTTCGAGTGGAACATTGCGACATCCGCATTGCCGATCAAAGCGTGGGCAGTCCGGCCATGATCCGGGAACAGACTTACTCCGATGCTGCCGGACAGGTAGACCTCACGGCCGCGGATCAAGAACGGCGTCGCCAGATTGTCCACAACGTTCTGAGCGACCTCGCCTGCATCGTCGGGGCCGGCGATCTGGGGCAGCAGGATCAAAAATTCGTCACCCCCGTGCCGGGCCACCACGCCTTCGTCAGGGACCACCGATACCAGCAACTCGCCCACTGCTTTGAGCAACACGTCACCGAACGGATGTCCATAACCGTCGTTGACGACCTTGAACCGGTCGAGGTCGACGTAAAGGAGCGCGAACTGTCGGCCGGCCCGCCGCGGGTCGACAGTCAACTGTTCGATACGGTCCTCTACGAGGGCCCGGTTGGCCAGACCGGTGAGGTCGTCGTGGGTGGCCAGGTAGCGCAACGTCCGCTCGACCTGGCGACGGTCGGAGATATCGCGGTAGGACCAGATGCGTCCGTAATAATGCCCCTCGTCGTCCACGATGGGTCCAGAAAGCCGATCCAGCACGGTGCCGTCGAGCAGTTCGACTTCGTCGCGTGCCTGTTCGGTGGGGTGCTCCAGGAGCCAGTTGGCCTTCGCGGTGAATCCGTCTGGATCGACCATCTTGCGTGCGATGTACGCCAGCTGGCGCTGCGGGTCCGCATCGTTCTCAACCTCGGGCGTCAGCGCCAGTAGCTCGCTGAGCCGCGTGTTCTGGATGATCCGCCGGCCGTCGATGTCCGTGACGACGATGCCGTCCGGGGCGTGGGCGACCACCCCCTCGAACATCGCGGTCTCGGCGCGCAGCGCCTCCTCCATGTTGCGGAGTTCGGTCAGGTCTGTCCCGACACCGACATAACCGAGTTCGCCGTCGTGTTCGAAGGGCGTCGCGGTGAATAGGTACGGAATACGCCGCCCGTCCTTGAGCGCAAGGTGGGTCTCCACGCGTGCTTCACCGCGGGTGAAGATCTCCCCAATCCGCTCGACAACCAGATCCCGATCCTCTTCGGCGGTGAATTCGACAGAGTCGATCTGACTCAATTCGCTTTGCGTATAGCCGGTGATCCGTTCCAGGTTGCTGTTCCACCTCACCAGGAGCCGGTCGCTCCCGACGTGGAAGAAGACGCCCGGCAATGTGTTCAGCACGGCATCGGCGTAGTCCCGCTCCTGACGCACCATTTCCTCGGCACGCAGGCGTTCGGTGACGTCCCGACCGATAGCGATGAAGACACCGGCCGGGGCGAATGCCACCGACCACACCAGGTGGCGAATCTCGCCGGACTTGTGCACGTACCGGCATTCCACCCTGGAAACGCTCTCCCGTGCAGCCAGGGCAGCGAACTCTTCCTCCATCGCGGCCAAGTCCTCGGAGTAGACGATTTTGTCGAACCGCTCGCCGATCAGCTGCTCAGGCTGGTAACCCAGCATCGCGGAGACGGCCGCATTGACCGTCAAGAATCGGCCCTCGGTATCGCAGAGGACGATTAGGTCATGGGAGTGGTCGCAGACGAGCCGCATCAGCTGGTCCCCAACCCGACGCCCACGACGCTCGTCGGCCCGAACCATCGCTTGCCCGATCGCTGCGGACAGCTTGTCCAGGCTCGTCGCCAGCAGGTAGTCGTCGGCTCCGCGTTGCAACATCTCCACTGCGACCTCCTCGCCGCGGACCGCGGAGATCACGATGACCGGAATGGCGAGTCCGGACCGCTGGAGGATGTCAAGCGTCACCCGGGCGTCAACGCCGGCAGCGCCGCCATGACCAGCGAGGACAATGTCCCACGCCCTCTCACCCAGGGCACGGCACAGCCCATCTTCGCTATCGACCCGTACAGAGCGCACGTCACGGCCGCTGCGCCGCACCGCCTCTGCAATGGCACCATCGCCGGCCTCGGCCTCGGCCTCGACGATCAGGGCGACCAGCGCGGTCCCCGCCTCGAGATCGGCCACGGGATCAGACTTTGCGCTAGAACGGGCTAAACCATGTTGTCCGGACTCATCCTCGGATTGTTGTCCGGACTCATCCTCGGATTCGGCGAAGTGATCCACCCTTCCCCCTAACCAGCATGGGCAAACTTCTCACAGTCTGCGTGCCCGGACCGTCGAGCGTTGGAAACCCGCACAAATGGTCGGTGAATGGGCCTACCAGCGCATCTCGGTCTACCGCTGCTGCTTCGCTGGCCCCTCAGTACTGACGTCGGCGGGAGGTCACGCCGCACGGTGACCGAACTGCTAGCTCAAGCCAGGCCGAGCTCGACCCGGGCAGCCGGATCACAATCGTCGAGCAGATCCAGGCACCGGGCGAACTCCTCGGTCTCCCCGATCGTGTCGGCCGCGCGCGCCAGGGCCGCCACACAGCGCAGGAAGCCGCGATTGGGCTCGTGGCGATACGGGACGGGGCCGAAGCCTTTCCAGCCGTTGCGGCGCAGCTGGTCCAGGCCGCGGTGGTAACCGGTCCTGGCGTAGGCGTACGCGGTGATCGCCTTGTCTTCGGCCAGCGCTTCCTCGGCCAGAAGGGCCCACGCCACCGATGCGGACGGATGAGCGGCCGCCACGATCGCCGGCTTCTCACCGGCCAGGAGCTCGGCTTCGGCCTCGATATCACCGGGCAGGAGCACGGGCGGAGGTCCCAGAAGATCACCAAACGATGTCATTGCCCCATTGTGCCGGTGCCACCGTCAGCAGATGGTCATACCCAACCGTTAGGGTCGAAGCACCAGCACTTCAGGAGGACGGCAGCACCCCATGTCGAACCCATCCGGGCCCGACCACGACGACGCGGCCAACCCCGTCGTCGGACGAGACGACGAGCAGCCAACCCAGGAGACCGACGCCGCCACCGAGGCGATCGGGGCTGCCGACGCAGAGCCCGAACGTCGTTACACCGCACCGGGATTCGATGCGGGATCGACGCAGATCATCCACCGCACGCCGGACGCCGAGACCGAGATTTTCTCTACGCCGACCGAGGTCTTCGCGGTCTCCGGACCGCCACGGACCGGTCCCCAGGCCATCCCGGCGCGCCCGGCCGCAACACGCCGGCGCAGCTGGGCCCTGGTGCTCGCCGTGATCGCCGTCATCGCGGCGCTGGCCGCGGTGGCCGTCCTGGCCACGTTCCTGCTCACCCGCGACGATGCCTCCAAGGCGACACAGGAGGACATGGTCCGCTCGACCATCCAGAGCTTCGATGCGGCGGTGCAAAACGGTGACCTGGCCGCCCTGCGCGGCATCACCTGCGGCCAGACCAGGGACAGTTACGTCAAGTACGACGACCAGGCCTGGTCGGACACCCACGCGCGGGTGGCCGCGGCCCGGCAGTACCCGGTGGTGGCCAGCATCGACGAGGTCGTCGTCAACGGCGACCATGCCGAGGCCAACGTCACCTCGTTCATGGCCTTCGATCCGGCCACCCGATCCACCCGCAGCTTCGACCTACAGTTCCGCGACAACCAGTGGAAGATCTGCCAGGCGTCCTGAGCGATTTCGCTAACCGGCTGAGACGCTGCGGCCCGCGCTGTGCAGATCGTTGCAGGCCTCGACGACGCGCTCGGACATGGAGGCCTCGGCCTTCTTGAGGTAGCTGCGCGGGTCGTAGACCTTCTTATTGCCCACCTCGCCGTCGACCTTCAAAACACCGTCGTAGTTGGTGAACATGTGCGCCGCCAGCGGGCGGGTGAACGCGTACTGGGTGTCGGTGTCGACGTTCATCTTCACCACGCCGTACTTCAGCGAGTCCTCGATCTCGGACTTCAGCGAGCCCGAGCCACCGTGGAAGACGAAGTCGAACGGCTTGGAGCCCTCGGCCAGACCCAGCTTCGCGACGGCGACCTTCTGGCCCTCGGCCAGCACCTCCGGCTTGAGCTTGACGTTGCCCGGCTTGTAGACACCGTGCACGTTGCCGAACGTCGCGGCCAGCAGGTACTTGCCGTGCTCGCCGATGCCGAGAGCCTCGATGGTCTTCTCGAAGTCCTCCGACGTGGTGTAGAGCTTGTCGTTGATCTCGGCCTCGACACCGTCCTCTTCGCCGCCAACCACGCCGATCTCGATCTCGAGGATGATCTTGGCGGCGGCCGCCTGCTTCAGCAGCTCCTGCGCGATCGACAGGTTCTCGTCGATCGGGACCGCCGAACCGTCCCACATGTGCGACTGGAACAGCGGGTTCGCGCCCTTGGCCACCCGCTCGGCCGAAATCGCCAGCAGCGGACGTACGTAGGTGTCGAGCTTGTCCTTGGGACAGTGATCGGTGTGCAGCGCCACGGTGATCGGGTACTTCGCGGCGACGATGTGAGCGAACTCCGCCAGCGCCACTGCCCCCGTCACCATCTCCTTCACACCGAGTCCCGAAGCGAATTCGGCTCCGCCGGTGGAGAATTGGATGATGCCGTCACTGCCGGCGTCGGCGAATCCCTTGATGGCGGCGTTGACGCTCTCCGAGCCGACGCAGTTGATCGCCGGGAACGCGAACGAGTGCTCCTTGGCGCGGCCCAGCATCTCCGCGTAGACCTCGGGCGTTGCGATGGGCATGGGACTTCCTCTCGACGCTGGCGTTGAATGAAGTCAGTATGTCAAGAAGCGTGTCGACTGGCACGGGGCGCTGGACCTTCCTAGCCAGTTGCCACCGGTACCCTTGGGCCTCGTGACCACCACCACCCTGGCGCTCATGCCGGACTTTCTCGACCCGCTCAAGCTCATCGAGCAGTTCGGCACCTGGGCGCTGGTCGGCATTCTGGTCGTCGTCTTCATCGAGTCCGGCGTGCTGTTTCCCGTGTTACCCGGTGACACGCTGCTGTTCGTGGCGGGCATGCTGGCCGCAGGCACCGCCGCGACGGGCGCCGACGTCAACGCCAACTTCCAACTCTGGCAGCTGCTGGTGTTCATCCCGATCGCCGCGACCCTCGGTGGGCAGGTGGGCTACTTCATGGGCCGCTTCCTCGGGACGGCGATGTTCAGGCCGAACGCGCGGATCCTCAAACAGCGCTACCTGGACGAGGCCCACCTCTTCTTCGAGCAGCGCGGACCCTTCGCGATCGTGCTCGCCCGGTTCGTCCCGATCGTGCGGACGCTGGCTCCGCTCACCGCGGGTGCGGCGAAGATGAAGTACGGGGTCTTCACCCTCTACAACGTCATCGGCGCGATCCTGTGGGGTGTCGGCCTGACACTGCTGGGCTACGGGCTGGGCCAGTTCGAGATCATCCAGAAGCTGCTCGAGCCGATCTTCATCCTCATCGCAGTCGCGTCGTTCGCGCCGATGATTTGGGAGTGGTACAAGCGCCGCAAGGCGGCCCGCGCCGCGACGGACCCGGTTACCGAGTCCTGACGACCGGTACCGTTACGGCCAGGAGCGTCCGCCCGAACTCGACACTGTCGGCTTCGGCAGGTTGGCACCCGGCGCTTGCGAGTTCTGTACCGCAGCCATGCACAGACCCAATCGGCCGGGCAGGCAGGTCCCGCCCGTGCCCGAGATCACGATATTGCCGCTGGCCTGCGACCAACAGATCCCGGTTTTAGAGTCGTACACCTGCCCAGCCGTGCACGCTGCGTGCGCCGACGGTGCGGTCACCAACGGTGCGGAGATCAGCGCCGCGCCGCACGCCGCAGCCAGAAGGAACCCTGGAGCCGTGATTCGGAATTTCATGTCGCTGCTTCTCCGTCGGTGAGCGGGGCTGGGGAGGTCTCGGATCGAGCTGGCGCTCATGCCGGCGGGGTGATCACGGTCTGCCCGTCGATGACATTGACGGCATCGATAATGACGTCCTGCTGTCCATCGGGAGCGTCGGCATTCAGCTGCAACGCGAACAATCCGTCCTTGCCGGGGATCACCACGGTCTTCTGGGCGGCGATGTGTTTCTTACCGTCTTTGGTGTAGGTGCCGGCGTACTGGACGGCATCGAAGCCGGACAGCGAGCTCTTGTTCGGGGGCCCGAGCGGCGCGAAATCGGGCAGGTCGTCCAATTGGCCCGGCGCCAACTCGAGCACCTTGGTCGCGTCGACGTTGCCGGCCAGCTTCACCGCGATCGCATACATGAACGGCGGGTCGTTCGGATCGGCCGGCTTGTCATAGAGGATCGCGCCGTATGCCCAATCCGGCTTCTTGTCGCCTGCGGGACTCCACCCGGGCGGGAACGGGAAGTCGAAGTCCGGCGTGCCGGGATCCCCTGGCTTGATTGGGGTTTCGGCGATGTTGTTCTCGGTGATGTATTCGTTGATCGTCTTGTTCCGCGCCGGAGCCGCAGACGTCGAGGGCGCAGCGGTGGCGGTGGCCGACGTCGATGTCGATGTCGCGGAGTTGGTGGCCGATGTCCCCGAGCCGGTCTTGGAGCCGCAACCGACGAGCGTGACGCCCAGAACCACTGCCACTCCGGCCGTGGCGATTACCGTGATCTTGTTCATCGAATTCCACGTCCTTTGTTCTGGTTGCCCGATGGAGGCTAGTCCGAGGCGCTGTAACAGAAAGTGAAATTGACGGATAAGTCAGCAATGGGCCCATCAATTGCTGACAAAAGTCCCTCAGGCCCTTCCCGCCGCTGGTCAACCACCCCGCCCAAGCGGACTCCCAGGCGACGTACAGCGGTTCTCACAGCAATGGCCATTACTTTGCGCTGATCGCGTGAAAGGTCACAGCAAATGGTAAAGATCGTCTTCAGTGGACTCATAGCTTCGGCGGGTATTTGCCTGGCGGCATTGTTCGGTGGGATCGGCGTAGCCTCCGCCGGCAGCCCGACAACCACATTTGCCGTCCAGGGCGGCGACAGTGGGAATGGCGGTGCGGCAATCGACTCCGACGGCACCCAGGGTGACTACAAGGCGGCCGTGGACGGAACGATGAACGGCCCGCTGATGGTCGCCAAACCACAGACCTAGGCGGCTAGAGCCGCGCCAGCGCGGCGAACAGCTCCTGCAATCCGCTCACTGAGCCGGCCGCCAATCCGGCCATGTCGACACCGCGCAGCAGCGCCGATAAGTCAGTCGGTGCGCCGCCGGCGCAGCAGCACGATGAGGATCAGGAGTACGAAGGCAGCCACACCCGCCGCGGCGTACTTCGTGACCGCGGTGCCGCCGGCCAGCTGCAGCAGGTCGATCGGCTCCGGCTCGGGGGCTGGCGCGATCCGGGGTGCCGCGGTGGCGGTCGGGGCGGCCGCAGGCGCACCAAGAGCTTCGGCGCCCGGCGTCGCCGGGGTTGCCACGACCTCCTTTGGAGCGGGGGTCTCGCCCGCAGCCAGCTTGGCCTCCAGCGCATCGACGAACTGGCCAAGGAGCTTCTCGGAGACCTGCTGCAGCATGCTGCTGCCGAACTGGGCCAGCTTGCCGACGATCTTCAGGTCGGTCTCGACAGTGACCCGAGTCTGGTCCCCGGCCTCGTGCAGCTGCAGGGTGACGACGGCCGCGGCATTACCCGTGCCTCGTGCCTCCTTGCCCCGGCCGTCGACGACAGCCCGGTGGGTTGCCTCGTCGCGCTCGACGAAGTGCGCCTTGCCGGCGAACTCGCTGTTCACCGGACCCACCTTGATCTTGACCTTGCCCAGGAAATCGTCGCCTTCCTGACCCGTCAGTTGCGCACCGGGCATCAATGGGACCACCTGCTCCATATCGCTGAGGACTTCCCAGGCCTTCGCGATCGGGACGCTGATGGTGAACTCGTTGTCGATCTTCATGGGCTCTCCCTCATCCGGTGGCCAGTGCAGTGCGGTACTCAATGGGTTCAAGCGTGCCAGGGCTCCGGTGGCCCAACGCACCGGCCCCCGATGTGATAGACCGACGTCAATAGCGACTCAGATGGTCGCTCAATTGCTCTGGCGCCGAGGCGCTGTCGTGATCGTCGTCGTGGTGGATTCGTCCATTGAGAGCCGACAGCGGACGGCCCCCGCCGCCCCAGCGGCGGGCGATGATCTCGGCGGCGATCGAGACCGCCGTCTCCTCCGGGGTGCGCGCCCCCAGGTCGAGGCCGACCGGGCTGGCGAGTTTGCTCAGCTCGGCCTCGGTCAGCCCCGCCTCGCGCAGCCGGGCCAGCCGGTCGTCGTGGGTGCGCCGCGATCCCATCGCGCCGACGTAGCCGAGGTCCAGCCGCAGGGCGACCTCCAGCAGTGGCACGTCGAACTTGGCGTCATGGGTGAGCACGCAGACGACGGTGCGGGCATCGATGGCTCCGGCTGCGGCTTGCGCGGCCAGGTAGCGGTGCGGCCAGTCGACCACGACCTCGTCGGCCGTCGGGAACCGGGCCGGGGTGGCGAACACACTGCGGGCATCGCACACCGTGACGCGATAGCCGAGGAACGAGCCCTGTTGGGCTACCGCGGCAGCAAAGTCGATGGCGCCGAAGACCAGCATCCGCGGGCGCGGCGCGTGGCTGGCCACGAACACCTCCATGCCCTCGCCGCGACGTTGCCCGTCGGGGCCGTAGGTGATTACCTCGCTGCGGCCGGCGGCCAGCAGACCGCGAGCGTCGTCGGTGATCGCGGCGTCGGCCCGGGCCGATCCCAGGGCTCCCTCGACGAGGTCTGGCCCGAGGACCAGCCGACGCCCCAGCCATTCCGGGTCCGGGTGGGTGATGACGGTGGCGATCGCCACCGGCCGGTGGCTGGCGATGGCGTCGATGACCTGGTCGAGGTGCGGAAAGCTGCGCTGCGAGACGGGCTCGATGAAGATGTCGAGGATCCCGCCGCAAGTCAGCCCGACGGCGAAGGCGTCGTCGTCGCTGACCCCGTAGCGCTCCAGGCGTGGCATGCCGGTGGCGACGACTTCGGTGGCCGATTCGTAGACCGCGCCCTCCACACAGCCGCCCGACACCGAGCCGCTGACCGAGCCGTCGGGTGCGACGACCATGGCCGCGCCCGGCTGGCGTGGCGCCGACCGGAAGGTGCGCACCACGGTGCCCAGGCCGGCGGTTTCACCGGTTCGCCAGATCGCGGCAAGTTCCGCGAGAACGTCTTGCACAACGTCAAAAGTAGGCTGATTCAGTGACACCGGCGCAACTTCGAGCCTTCTCGGCCGTCGTGCGGTTGGGCTCCGTGCATGCGGCAGCCGCCGAATTGGGCGTCTCCGACGCTGGGATCTCCATGCATGTGGCGCAGCTGCGCAAGGGCGCATCGAGTTGTTCTCGTCGCGAGCCGCCGAGATCGACGAAATGTCGCGATCTACTCGCACTTCATCTGCGGTTTGTCGGTTTGGGCACTGATTAACTCGGGAAGTTCACGTCCTTGGTGACGGCTTCCCACTGGTCGATCGACGCCGACAAGGCGGCGATCTTGTCCCGTACCGCCTTGAGGACGTCGCGGCCCAGCAACAGGCGCAGCGGCGGCTCGTCGAGGCCCGCGACCATCACCACCGCCTCGGCGACCTTACGTGGATCCCCGGGCAGGTGGTCGGCGAAATCCTTGATCAAGGATTTACGGGTGCCGACACTGTCGTCGTAATCGCCTATCGGCGTTGACGATTCCCACATCGATCGTTTGGCCCAATCGGTGCGGAAGGCGCCGGGCTCGATGGCCGTCACCTTGATCCCGAGTGGCTTGACCTCCTGGGCAAGCGCCTCGGTGAGCGCTTCCAGCGCGAATTTCGTCGACGAGTAGTACGCGTTGGGCGGGTTGGCCACCAGTCCCGTCATCGACGAGATGTTGATGATGTGTCCGGCCCCACGTTCCCGCATCGAGGGCAGCACCGCCTTGATGGTGTCGACGACACCGAAGTAGTTGGTGTCGAACAAGAGTCGGACCTTCGCGTCCTCACCTTCCTCGACTGCCGACAAGTACCCGTTGCCTGCGTTGTTGACCAGTACGTCCACCCCGCCGAACGTCGCATCGGCCGCGGCCACCGCGTCGGCGATCAGGTCCTTGTCGGTGACGTCCAGGGCAATGGCCAGGGCACGATCGCCGAACTCGTCGGCCAGGTCCTGCACCGACTCGATCCGCCGAGCCGTCACCACCACATTGTTTCCGGATTCCAACGCGGCCCGGGCGATCTCGCGCCCGATGCCGGTAGAGCATCCGGTAACCAGCCAGCAACCCATCTCAGTTGGTCCTCTCGTTCGGGGTGCCTTCGGGCAGCCGGCGTAGATACGCCTGTCGTCGGGTAGCCAACTGTTCGGCCCGCTGCGCGGGGGTCACCCGGGCGATGTCGGGCAGCTCGTCGTCGAGCCGGTCGAGTGCGACGACCCGGCCGTGCGCACCGAGATCCGGTCGCGGACCGCCCTCGTCGAACTCGGCCATCCGCAGCGTCAGGATGCCTTCCCGCAGTCCGGCCGAGTCGATCCAGTTCGCCACCCCGGGGTCGACGGGTGAGATCACATAGGTGTAGCTGCCGTCGTCGTTGGCCACCGACTGCGCCTTGTTCAGGCTGCCGGTGCGGTCGACGATATCCAGCGTGGTGCCCCAGATATTGCTCAGCGGCACGGTGAAGTACTCGGCGCCACCGTCTTTGACGTCGACCACGAATGTCTGGTCGGGACCCAGATCGAACCGGCCCATGACGTACACCTGGTTCTTCATGGCGCCCACTTTGTCCGCCGACCAGGCTAGGTTGAAATTGTTGGCAGGCATCTTGTAGATACCGTGGCTGAGCTTGCCGGTGAAGTTCGCGAAGTAGGCCATCATGTCCGCGGTGGCATCGGCTTGTTCGTCGAGGGTGCGCGCCGGTGTGGCCGGCGCCCCACCGAGCCGTTCCACCGTGATGTGGTTCGGATCGTCAGAGCCCCAGTCCAACAGAACGTCGCGGATGTAGAACTCGTGTGCTTCCGCGGTGGTCTGCACGTGATTGGGCCGGCCGCCAGCGGGCTCGGAATCGACTGTGATGGTGTAACTTCCGTCGCTGTCGACGTCCATGGTCTTGCCGTTCAACACGGCAACGGTGCCCATGTTGGGGTCCCACAGCGTGAAGTAGTTCTCCGTCATCCGGTTCCGACCGACGCGGCCGCGAATCTCGTAGCGTTCGTCACCCGAGATCGGGATCACTCGGTAGACGGTGTCGGGATTGTCGATACCCCAACGTGATCCGGGAATATGCCGGTCGCCGACCGGGTGCGCCAGCCGGGTGATGCAACTGACCTTCGGCCGCAGCTTGTCCTGGTTGGACGACCACACCGCCGCGGAGAACATGACCTCGGCGAACGCCGCATCGAACCGCTCCCGCATGGAGTCGGAGGCCTTGGCGCGGCTCAGCCAGTTCTCCGCGACGGCCGCATACGCCGCCTTGACGGTCGGGTGTTCGGTCAGCTCGAGTGCGGCCAGCTCCTGCTCGTGCTGCGATGCCGTCGCCACCGCATCGTCGGCAATCATGGCTTGTCCTTTCGAAAACGTTTGTTATACAAGCCAAATCGTTCGTCTACTTGCGCATCGGTCAATCCGCACAGGCTCAGGTCGTACGGTGGCCTGGCGACTTCGGGCGGCCGATTGGCCATCCAGTCGGTCATCGCGGTGACCGCGGTATCCGTCAGTGGCAGGCCGACCGCGTCGTATACCCGGCTCACCTGGCCGATCGGGTTGCCCACCGCGTCGTCGAAATGGATGTCGGTGACCCGCTGCGATTCGTCGGCCCAGCTGTCCCGCACGGCCATGGCCCGGTCGTTGGTCCACCCCATCCGCTCGAGCCACTGCGTGCCCACCCGGTGGGTGTCCACCTTGTCGGCGTGCATGGCGTGCAGGGTCGCGTTGAGGCTGGCGCCGGATGACACCGTGGTCCGCGGATTGCGGTGCATGTGCACGACGTGCACCTCGGGGAACTGGCTGCGCAGCGCATCGAGGTAGCCCAGGTGGGCCGGCGACTTCAGCACCCAGCGTCCGGCGGTGACCCCGCGCTGGCGCTTCTGCCACTGCAGGAATCGCAACATCCGGTGCAGGTAGTCATACGCCGGCGCGAAATCCTGTGTGTTCAGCCATGATCGGTAGTTGGGCAGGTGCGCGCCGGACTCCGGGACGTGCGACAGGAACGCGTCGGCCAGAAAGACGATCTCCTCCTCCGCCTCCCGCGCGTACATCGGATGGATGGCGAACAGTTCCGGTGCCAGCTCCCGTGACTTGTTCTCCCGCGCTTCACTGATCGTGATCCGCGGGTCGGTCCCGGCGAAGTCGTAGTCCAGTTTGGGGGCGGCCTCCACCACCTCCCAGCCGCGTGCGCAGTGCAGCCGTGTGTCGGCGGCAAGCAGACGCTGCAGCAGAGTGGTGCCGCTGCGCATCATCCCCACGACGACGATCGGCGCCTCGACGTGTTCGTCGAGGATCTCGGGATGGCGGCGGATCCACTCCTCGGCGCGAAGCCGCATCCGCAGGCTGTGCACCAGACCGGATCGCAGAATATGCTCGCCGATGACGTTGAGCCCGGCACCGGGATAGTCGTCGAGCAGCACCGCCAGGGGCTCCTGGAAATCCCCCGGCCCCCACTCGGTGAGGCCTTCCTTGCCGACCGCGGACGCCAGCACCGCGTCCATCGCGAAAGCGCCCGTGGTCGTCACCGGGTCAGAACTTCAAATGCTGGCTCACGTCGCCGACCTGGTCGACGAACATCGTGCGCGAGTCGAACCACCACTGGCCGTCCACCCGGTGGAAGGTGTCGTGATAGTGGCCGGTGACGATGATCTGCAGGGGAAGATCCGGGGTCGCCTGGGTGACGGCGTAGTAGGCCTTGCCGCGCGCGGTGCCCGCGTCATCGTCGATGTAGAGCTGCACATTGCTGGTGTTGTGCTTGGTCTTCGGCGTGCCGTCCTCGTAGATGCGGGTCGCCATGTCGTACATCTGGCGCACCCGCTCCGGGCCCGCGAACACCGTCTCGGGTGGGCCGTTCTCCACCCCGCAGATCCGGCCGTGCGTGAACAATGCGGCGACCCCGTCGAGGTCGCCGGCGTCCAGCAGTTCGGCATACGTGTAGACGAGGTTCGTGATCGCCTGCGCACTGTCACTCATAACTAGGGGCATGATCGCAGAGCGATTGATTAGATGGTCTTGTTTGTCCAGAATTCCCCGTTATGCTCGCCGACGTGACGCAGTGGTCGCCGACTCGGCTCGGCAATCTGACCGGTAAACGGATCATCGTGACGGGCGCGACCAACGGCGTCGGACTCGGCACGACGCGGGCGCTGGCTCGCGCCGGAGCGCACGTCATCATGGCGGTCCGCAACACCGAACTGGGTGCGCAGCGCGCCGCCGCGATCGGCGGATCCACCGAGGTGCTCAAGGTCGACCTGGCCGACCTGGCCTCGGTCCGGGCCTTCGCCGACTCGCTCGACGGCGACGTCGACATCCTCATCAACAACGCGGGTGTGCTGACCGACCAGCGGCGGGAGACCGTCGACGGTTTCGAGGCGACGCTCGGCACCAACATGCTCGGACCGTTCGCGCTGACGAATCTGGTGTTTCCCCGGGTGCGCTCCCACATCATCAACGTCGCCTCCGACGGCCACCGCATGGCGAAGCTTCGGCTGGACGATATGCACCTGCGCCGAACCAAATGGACCGCGCTGAATGCCTACGGGCACTCGAAACTCGCGATGATGCTGTGGGGCCTCGAGCTCGACCGGCGCCTGCGGGCGGCCAATTCCGGCGTCGTCACCCACCTGATTCATCCCGGCTGGGTCGCGTCCAATCTGGCGCAGACCTCCGATTCGCCGTTGACGTCGGCGGCGTACAAGGTGGTCGACGGACTGGCCCGGCGGTTCGCCAACGACGTCGACCAAGGCGCGGTGCCCACGCTGTACAGCATCAGCGAGCCGATACCGCCGGGCAGCTACGTCGGGCCCGCCGGCCGCATGGGCCTGCGTGGCGCAACGGCATTGATCGGCCGCTCAACAGAGGCGTGCGATTACGACGCCGCCGCCCGGGTCGTGCAGTTCGCCGAACAGGAAACGGGCACAACGCTTCCCGTCTAGCTGGATTAGATACTGTCGTACGCGTCGAGATCGCTGCCGGTTGCCGCGAGATGGTCCGCAAAGAACGCGAGGATGCGCTGCCACGCGTTTTCCGCTTCCGGTGCCGAGTACGCGATGCCAGCGATACCGGCTACCAACCGAATTGGCGCCGGCAGCGGATGTTGATTCATAAAGCTGCGGCCGGCGCGCGGGTACTTCTTCACATCGTGTGGTACTTCTCCGCGGGTGAGCACCGCCTCGAGCTTGTCGACATCGTTGGGAAGGCCGGCATAGCTGGGCACTGCCGCGTCGAACAAGCCGCCGGGCGCCAACTGCAAACAGAAGCCCGCGCCCATGCAGAAGCCCGCCACGCCGACTTTGCCTGTGCATCGGCTATCAGAAGTCAGGTATTCGCGGGCGGCAAGCAGATTGCCGTAGGAGAGGCCGCGGCCGGTGAAGTGCGAACGGACAGTACTGACGCAATTGATTTTGGGGCCGGGGCCGTCATAGAGCGAGGGGGCGATCGCCAGGTAGCCACTGGCCGCAAAACGATCGGTGATCCGCCTCAAGTCGGCTGTCATTCCGAGAACATCGTGGACGACCACGACGCCAGGCCACGGCCCCTCGCCATCGGGTATCGCGAGGTAGCCGCGCAGACGGCTCTCGGCGGCCGGAATCGTGACCTCACTCATCCAGAGTCACCGTTGAGTCGGCGCTTCACATGCGGGCGTGCTTCGGTCACGCGTTAGGTCCTCCAACATCTGCCCTGCTCAGCCAGCGCGTGGCCAAAATATCCCGTGCGGGACCTCGATAGGTAATATGTATTGCAAACCAATACATATACATCGTGTTGCGCATCGTAGTGTATTGGATTAGGGCGTGCATACACTGGCTGCAAATGGAGCTCGGACCACTCTTCCCGTACACCCCGCCGGCACCCCCGGAGCCGTCCAGTGAGGAACGGATTCGGGATGCTGCGCTGAGGAGCTTCGCGAACCACGGCGTCGCCGCCACCTCGATGCGGATGATCGCCGATGCTGCTGGCGTATCGCTCGGCTTGGTCCAGCACTACTTCAAGACGAAGGCTGATCTGGTCAACACAGTCGACCGCTACGTGTTACAGGTCATCAGCGAGGCCCTGAGGGCCGCGGCGACGCCGGGTGCACCCGCAGAGGCGTTGGAAGAGGCCGGCAAACGGATGACGAAGTTGACGATCGATCATCCTCTGGTCATCAACTACCTTGCCCGCGCGTTGTGCGAGGGCGGCGAGATCGGCTCGGTGGTGTTTGACGGATTGGTAACTATTAGCACGGCCCAAGGGGACCACTTCCGTGAACAGGGCTTGATACGGGAGAACCTTGATCCGTTGTGGGCCGTGTTGAACCCGTTGATCTTGCGCGTCGGCGCGTTCATCCTCCGCCCGCACATCGAGCGCCAACTTGGCGAGCCGTTCTTCACAGCTACCCAATTGGAACGTTGGGATGATGCAGTCACCAAGGTGCTGCAAGAAGGACAATTCCGCGACCGCTGAAGATCCTGCAGGAACTTCATCGGCAAGCGTTGCAGCCTTGCGGCAGAATAACTTCCGCAGATGTTGGGATGTCGGCCGAATAGATCAGATCGGTTTGCGGTGAAGCAAAGCGCAACAGTGCCGCCTCGTGACACGTTTGGCAGTGCAGAGCGGAGTCGGGGGTGATGGATCGTTGCCGGCATACGGATTTACTCGTTCTGGCCGTTCGGCTGGCACACGCGGTCCCGACCTCCACCCAAGCAGACGAAGCCCACTCAACGTCTGTGGTCAGTACATCTCGTCGGCCGGGTCGCTTCCAGGGCTCGGATCAGGCTGGCCGAATCCCACGGTCCGCGATGGCGAATGCCGTTGACGAAGAACGTCGGCGTCGCGTTGAGATCCATCAACTCGGCGTCCTGAGCGTCGTCATCGACCCGGTGTAGCACCCGCGGCGAGTGCAGGTCTTCGTCGAATTGGGTTATGTCACAGCCGACTTGGTCGGCGTAGCGGTAGATGTGCTGCCATTCCAGGTAGTCCTGGAACTCGAACATCATCGTTCCCATCTCGAAGAACTTGCCCTGCAGTGCGGCAGCTTCGCTGGCCCGCGCGGCGTCCGTAGCCCTCGGGTGCACCCGCTCCAGCGGCAGATGCCGCCACACGTAACGCAATTGGTCACCGAAGTGGGCGCGGACTTCGTCGATCCCGCCGGTGGCGCGGCTGCAGAACGGGCATTCGTAGTCGCCGTATTCGACCAGGGTCAGCGGCGCATCGACCGGCCCACGGATGTGATCGCGGTCCGGATTGATATCGCGGACCAGCTTGAGCCCCACCGCGACCGGCGGGCTGAATCGATCGGTGAGCCGGAAGACCGCCCACCCCAACGTGAATGCGATGACTGATGCCGCCAGAACACCGACGCGAGCCATATCGGCCGAGTGTGGGTCGGTGATCGCCAGGTCGACGATGAACAGCGCGATCGTGAATCCGATCCCGGACAGCGCCGCGCCGCCGGCGATCCGCCGCAACGTCAGCCCCGGCGAGAGCCGGCCGAGCCCGGTGCTCTGCACGAGCCAGGTTGCCCCGGTGATGCCGATCAGCTTGCCAATCACCAGACCGGCCACCACACCCCACGTCAGCGGTGACCGCATGGCGGCCATCACGGTGTCGGCGTCTAGTCGCACACCGGCATTGGCCATTGCGAACAGCGGCAGCACCCCGAAGGACACGTACGGCCCGAACCCGGTGACCAACCGCTCGTTGATCGAGATCGAGTCGCGGAGGCTGCGGGTGGCCGCCCGGGCGTACTCCGAGTTCGGCGACTGTCGAAACGCGCGGATGACGTCGACTGCCGCCTCCACCCGCTGGCGCTCGGGCGTAAACACCGGGATCACCAGTGCCACCGCCACGCCGGCGAGCGTGGGGTGCACGCCACCGTTGAACAGCGCCAACCACAGGGCAACGGCCAGAACGCAATACGTCACGCCGCGCATGACCTCGGGTAGGTAGCGCACGCCAATCAGGGCGGCCACCAAGACGACAGCGATTAGCAGCGGTACGATCCGGACCTGCTCCGAATAGAACAGGGCGATGGCGGCCAGCGCCCCGACGTCGTCGACGACAGCCAACGTCAGCAGGAAGGTCCGCAGCCGGGCCGGGTACTTGGGTGCGATGATCGCCAGCGCGCCGACCAGGAACGCGGTGTCGGTGGAGATGACCACTCCCCACGCGCTGGCATCGTCGCCGGATGGGTTGAACAGCAGGAAGATCACCGCGGGCAGGATCAGCCCGGCGAGCGCAGCGACCACCGGCACCAGCGCCCGGGAGCGCTCCGTGAGTTCCCCGATGGTGAACTGGGCCTTGACTTCCAGTCCCACGATGAAGAAGAAGAACGCCATCAGTGCGTCGTTGACGATCGCCTTGACCGTCAGCGCGCCGTGGTAATTGCCGAAGCTCAACCCGACGTGCGTTTCCCAGAACTCGGAATAGGTGTGCGCCCAAGGCGAGTTCGCCCACAGTATGGCCACGACGGTGAAGATCAGCAGTAGTGCTGCGGCGGCGTTCTCGCCGAAACGCTTCGCTGTCGGGTCGCGACCCAGCCGGCTGCCTCTCACGCTGTCACCGTATGTGCAGCCTCCATCAACATCCAACCCGACAGCTGCACCGAGAGATCGCGCTCGGGTGTCTGCGACGAGTTGACCGCACCCTCGACGAACTGCGCCTGTCCACCACCGGTCGTCGGGATCTCGGCGGTGCTGTCCCAGGACGGCCCGAACAATGGCAGCCCGTCCACACTTTGGCGGTTGTCCCAGGCGGCGCCGGCCGAGGCAAGCACGATCCCGCGGGCGGTATCCCTGGCCGCGGTGTCTTCGGCGGACTGCCCGGGCAGGTCGGTCGCCGCGAGCGCCAGATACCGGGCGGTGATCCCGGAGAACAGCCCGCCATCTCCGCCGCCTGCCCCGTTCAGAATTCCGCCGGGCGCCATGCGTTCGCCGATCGCCGCGACCAGCCGGCGGACCCGGGCCGGGTGCCGATTGTCACGGGTGCGTACCGCCAGCTCGGTCTCCAATCCCAATACGACCCCCTGGCAGTACGTGTACTGCGCGCGGACCAGTGAACCGCCCACGATGCCGTCGAACACCAAGTGGGTCTCGGGATCGATCAACGTTTCGTCGATCCAGTCGGCCATCTGCTGGGCCCGTCGCAACCGGTCGTCATAGCGGGCCAGGAAGATCCCGGCGGGACCGTTGGCCGGCGCGTTGAAGAACTGATCCTGTTTACGCCAAGGGATTCCGCCGCCGTCCTCAGGCACCCACGACTTGACGAACTGTTCGCAGAGGGTGGCCAGGGCGCGCGGGCGATCGACGCCCGCCACGCGCCCCGCACGCTCCAAGGCCAGTGCCAGCCAGGCCATATCGTCGTAATAGCTGTTGGTCCAGCGGCCGTTGTTGCGCAGCCGGTGACCACGGATCTGCCGTTTGATCCTGCCCAGCCGGTCGGGCTGCGGATCGCGCAGCTGCGCGTCGATCAGGCAGTCCAACAGGTGCGCCTGCCACCAGTAGTGCCAAGTTCCGAACCACCGATCACCGCGGGCGGGCGGCCAGCTGACGACGCCGAGCTGTGTTCCCGGTAGATTCCAGAGCGTGCGCAGATGGCGCTTCGCGATCGCGGATTCGGCACTGGCAGCTCGGTTGGCCCACAGCTGGTCCATGCGCCAATCCTGCCCTACCAAGCCTGCGAAAGATCGGCCCATTGTCTGATCCAGGCGTGCATGGCGATGCCGGCGGCGACGGCGGCGTTGACACTGCGGGTCGAGCCGAATTGCGCGATCGACACCGTGATCGCCGCGCCCTCGCGAGCCGCCTCGGAGATCCCCGGCCCCTCCTGGCCGAACACCATCAGGCAGTCGCGCGGCAGCGAGGTGGTTTCCACCGGCACCGCGCCGGCGATGTTGTCGACGGCGACGACGGTCAGTCCGGCGCCGGCCGCAAAGGCGAGTAAATCGTCGGTGCTGTCGTGGTGGGTCAGGCGTTGGTAGCGGTCAGTGACCATGGCCCCGCGGCGGTTCCAGCGCCGGCGTCCGACGATGTGCACGGTGTCGACGGCGAAGGCGTTGGCCGTGCGAACCACCGCGCCGATGTTGGCGTCGTTGCCGAAGTTCTCGATCGCGATGTGCAGCGCATGCCGGCGGCAATCGATATCGGCGATGATCGCCTCCCGCGTCCAGTACCGGTAGGCGTCGACGACGTTGCGGGAGTCGCCCTCACGCAACAGGTCTGGGTCATAGCGCGGGTCGTCGGGCAGCTCACCGACCCAGGGCCCGACGCCAGGGGCGCCGGTGCTCCACTCGGTAGGGCCTGCGTCAGTCACGGGTCACCCAGCTCGGTGGCTTCGACCGGGTGGGCAAGAGTGCCGTATAGGCCGAATGGGACGTGTTGGGGTTTGGCGCGGGATGCCGCAGGGTCCGCCGGCGCAGCATCGATGTCGACGGGGACGAAATCACCATTCCGTCGGAAATCAGCAACCGAGACGTTCCAGCCCAGCAGTGCCAACGACGCCCCGATGCGGGCCTGAGCCGCTCCGTAACTGGATTTGCTGGACGAAGGTGAGCACGCCGCGGCGAAGATCACACAGACAACTGCCAGCGAAGCCGCTGTCGGGTGAGCGAATTTTCGTCCTTGAACAGCCGACTGGAGAGATCGCAACGCCGGTGCGATACAGGTCACCCAACGCCCTTTCTGACCCCTAGCTCATGCTCCGGACGTACCATCCGGCTTTTCGCGCGCCCGCAATAACAAATCGGTCTCCAACGATGACGAGTGTAGGGTCTCCCGTTCAGTCAACAGCGGCGCCGCCCTTGACCTGGAATGTTGTGCGCACAGGTGTTCGCGGAGACCGTATTTTCAGCCGCTATTCACCATCGCGTGCGACTGCTACCCCCCGGTAACCAGGGCTTTTCCAGCTAACGGCTGGAGTCTTTGCGCCCTTCGGCGGGATACTGATATTTGCAAGTTCGAATAAATAGCGCCCGCACAACCCCGGTGCCCGCTGCGGACACCCTATCCGCAAGGCGCCCGATAGATGGGAAACGATGAACGCTTCAGTGCTGGACTTCCCTGATCAGAAGCTCTACCACCTGCCTGAGACGATTAGCTGGCGCGACACGGATACGGGTTGCACGATCACGTGTGCCCAACCCGACAGCGAACCTGAGCTATGGGAAGACTACCTGCAGGGAGCCCTCCGCAGCTACGAAAAACACGGAGTCGAAGCCGCACTGGACCTCGAGTCGTTCGCCGACGGCCGCGACACCACGCTGTTCTACACCGCCGTCGACGACAACGGCCGGATGCTGGGCGGCCTCCGGGCGAAGGGCCCGTACTTCAGCGCCGACGAATCGCACGCGATCGTCGAGTGGGAAGGGCAGCCCGGCCAGGAAACAGTCCGCAAGATGATCACCGACCGCCTGCCGTTCGGCGTGGTGGAGATGAAGTCGGCGTGGGTGAGTGACGACCCCGCCCGCAGCGGCGAGCTGACCCGCACCTTCGCCCGCACCGCGTTCCCGACCATGGAGCTGTTGGGCGCCCAGTTCATCCTGGCCACCGCCGCTGCCCACGTCCTTGATCGGTGGAGCACCTCGGGCGGTGTGGTCGCCACCAAGATTCCGGCCGCGGCCTACCCCAGCGAGCGCTACCGCACCAAGATGATGTGGTGGGATAGGCGCACCTTCGCCAACCACGCGGAGCCTCGGCAGTTGGCCAAAATCGTTAAGGAGATGCGCATGCTGGCGACGATCTCTGAGGAATTCAGCGACTTCGGCCTGCAGTACGGGAGTGGCATGTGAGTTTCGACGTCTCCGCCGATTCCGGCGCGGACGCGTACAAGGCGCGAGTCTTGCTCAGCGACGATCCCCAAGACGACCCCATAATGGCCCGACTGCGCAATGACTCGCGCACCGAATTTTTCGACCGCTCAGCGGAGTTCGGCTCGGCGCTGCGCGCCCTTCGGCCCGAGGTCGAACCCGAGCTGCTCGCCGAGCCGATGCACTGGGCCTACTACCCGTGGCGGCATGCGGTGGTGGCGGTGCCGGGCCCGCGCACATTTGCGCGCCTGCGGCTCGACCGCAACCGCAATATGATCACCCTCGGGGAGCAGCGGCGACTGGCCGGACTCGCCATCGGTGTGGTGGGTCTGTCGGTGGGCCACGCGATCGCCCACACGCTGGCCGCCCAGGGCTTGTGCGGCGAGCTGCGACTGGCCGATTTCGACGATTTGGAACTGTCCAACCTCAACCGAGTGCCCGCGACGGTGTTCGACATCGGCGTGAACAAGGCCGTCGTGGCGGCCCGGCGGATCGCCGAGCTCGACCCGTACCTGCGGGTCCAAGCGATGACCGACGGTCTGACCATCGACACAATGGGAACGTTCCTCGACGGCCTCGACATCGTGGTCGAGGAGTGCGACTCCCTCGATATCAAGGCGGCGGTGCGCGAGGCGGCACGGGCGCGCCGCATTCCGGTACTGATGGCCAGCAGTGACCGCGGCCTGATCGACGTGGAGCGATACGACATCGAGCCGGAACGGCCCATCCTGCACGGGCTGCTCGGCGATATCGGCGTCAGTGAGTTGGCGGGCCTGAGCAGCACTGACAAGGTGCCCCACGTGCTGCGGATCATCGACGCGGGCCGGTTGTCCGATCGCGGCGCCGCCTCGCTGGTCGAGGTCGGCCGCACGTTGTCGACGTGGCCGCAGCTCGCCGGGGACATCGCCGTCGGTGCGGCCACCGTCGCCGAGGCGGTGCGCAGGATCGGACTGGGCGAGCGCCTGTCGTCCGGCCGGGTCCGTATCGACGTCACCCGCGCACTCGACGGACTGGAAGAGCCCGCACTACCGAGCCCGCCGGCCCCGTCGGCTTCCGCCGAGCCGACCGGGCAGTTGGACAGCGCCCCTGCGGAAGCCGTGGCAGCGGCCGCGCGGCGCGCCCCGTCCGGGGGGAACATGCAGCCGTGGCGCATCGTGTCGCACAATAACTCGGTGATCGTCGAGCTGGACCCGAAGTACACCTCGACGATGGACGTCGCCTACCGGGCCAGCGCCGTTGCGATCGGGGCTGCGACGTTCAACGCGCGGGTGGCCGCCTCCGCACTCGGCGTGCTGGGTCCGGTCACGATTACCGAGGACGACGAGCGGATCCCGCTGCGAGCGGTCGTCAAGTTGGCGGCGGGCCGCGACGACACGCTGGCCGCGCTGTACGGACCGATGCTGGACCGGGGGACGAACCGGCACCGCGGCACACCGTCGCAACTGACGACGGCGACCGTCGCCGATCTGACAGCGGCGGCGCGGGTCGAGGGCAGCACGCTGCGGCTGCTAACGATCCGCACCGACATCGAACGGGCGGCGGCGATCCTGGCCGCCACCGACCGGATCCGCTATCTGCAGCCACGCCTGCACGCCGAGATGATCTCGGAGCTGCGCTGGCCCGGTGACGATAGTTCCGACGGCCTGGACATCCGCAGCCTTGAGCTCGCCGCCGCCGATATGGCCACGCTGGACATCTTGCGCCGCGGTGACGTGATGGCCCGCCTGGCGCAATGGCAGGCGGGCGAGGCGCTAGGTCAGGACGTCACCGAACGGGTGCTGTCCAGCTCGGCATTGGGCGTCGTCACCATCGCCGGCCACACCCTGACCGACTACGCCCGCGCAGGTGCTGCGGTGGAAGCGGTCTGGGTCGCCGCCGAGCAGCACGGCATGGGTGTCCAGCCCGTCTCGCCGGTGTTCCTGTACGCCCACGGCGATCGAGACCTCGACGAGCTCGCTGCCGAGCACGTCGCCGAATTACGCGACTTGCAAGGTCAGTTCCGCTCACTCACCGGGACCGGCCCGGACGAGGCACAAGCACTCGTGCTCAGGTTCAGTCACGCCCCTGGCGCATCGGTGCGTAGTAGGCGTCGTGCAGCCAACGGGGGGACACTCGGTTAATGGCGCTCGACACCCTCGTCACGAATGTGGCCACCAAGCTGATGGCGGCCACCTCTGCTACTTCGGCGCAGGTGAGCCAGGACGTGCTGGCCGACCTTGTCGCGTCCTTCGGTGTCGACTTCAGTTTCCTGCGCTACAACGATCACGCGATCAGGGCCACGAAGCTAATCGCTGAATGGCCGCCGCGCCCCGACGTCCCCGATCCCGACCCGCTCGGCATCGTCTACTTCGCCGACGCCGATCCGATCTTTGCGGCCGCCGAGACCGCCAAGGAACCGGTCTTCTTCTCCCCCGAACCGATCGCGGACGACTCCGACGACTACCAGCGCCGGGTCCAGGAGGCTAGCGGGGTCGCCCTGCCGTCATTGGCCTCGGTGCCGCTGCTGTCCGGAGACGTCACCACCGGGGCCTTGGGGTTCATCAAGATCGGCATCAAGGACTGGTCACCGGAGGAGCTGAACGCGCTGCTGGCGATCGCGTCGTTGTTCGCCCAGGTGCAGGCGCGGGTGGTCGCCGAAGAAGAGCTGCGTTACCTCGCGGAGCATGACGACCTGACCGGACTGCACAACCGCCGGGCACTGCTCGCGTACCTCGACGACAGGCTGCGGGCCGGCAAGGCTGGGCCGGTGTCGGCGCTGTTCCTCGACCTCGACCGGCTCAAGGCCATCAACGACTATCTGGGTCACCACGCTGGCGACTGGTTCATCCAGGCGTTCGCCGAACGCCTGCGCGAGGAGACCGGCGAAGGCGATTTGATCGCCCGCCTCGGTGGTGACGAGTTCGTCGTCATCCCGGCGGCACCGATGGACGCCGACGCCGCCCTGGCGCTGGCTCACCGACTGCAGGCCGTGCTGCGCGACCGGGTGACGATCGGTGGCGAGATGCTCACCCGCACCGTCAGTGCCGGTGTCGCACTGGGAGTTCCGGGCAGGGACACGACGTCGGATCTGCTGCGACGCGCCGACCAGGCGGTGCTGAACGCCAAGAACGCCGGCGGCAACAAGATCGCGGTGTTCACCGACGAGATGTCACTGACGAGCGAGTTCCGCAACGACATCGAGCTGCATCTACAGAACGTGATCGACGCCGGGACGCTGATTCTGCACTACCTGCCCGAAGTCGACATGCGCACCGGGGAGATCCTGGCGACCGAGGCGCTGGTGCGCTGGCAGCACCCGACCCGCGGCCTGCTACTGCCGGATTCGTTCATCAATGTTGCCGAATCAATCAACCTGGCAGGCGAATTGGGACGCTGGGTGATGCGCGCCGCCTGCTCGGAATTCAGCGGCTGGCAGGCCCGCGGCATCGCCAAGAACGCGGTTATCCGGATCAACGTCTCCCCGGTGCAGCTGGTCACCGACGGATTCGTCGAGTCGGTGGCCGATACGATCGCCGAGTTCAACCTCGATGCCAAATCAGTGTGCCTGGAGATCACCGAAAGCGTTGTGGTGCAGGACATCGAGACCACGCGCATCACCCTGGCCGGCCTCAAGGATGTCGGCGTGCAGGTCGCCATCGACGATTTCGGCACCGGTTACAGCGTGCTGACACATCTGAAATCGCTTCCGGTGGACACCCTCAAGATCGACAAGGGCTTCGTCCTCGATCTCGGCACCAACCCGGAGGACCTGGCGATCGTGCGCGCGATCATCGCGTTGGCCGAGGCCTTCAACCTCGAGTTGGTGGCCGAGGGTGTCGAGCAACCGAGCGCGGCGGTGACCCTGCTCCAGCACGGCTGCCATCGCGCTCAGGGATTCCTGCTGTCCCGCCCGGTGCCAGGCGATGTCATGGCCGAACTGTTCGCCAAAAAGGTTATCCCGGTGGACTTTTCCGCCCAAGACCGGGGCTGAGTCAGGAGCTGTACAGCAGTTCGACGAGACCGAACCGGCTGGCGGTTCGACTCACGACGGCGACTTGCGATGCGCCGCTCAGCAACCCGGACTGAACCGGCCAATCGGCAGCGTCGGGCACAGGTCCGATAGACAGCGCGACGCCCACAATCGCGCGCACCAACCGAGTTCCGTCTGGTGTGGACAACGCCGCGCCGGCGACGCGCCCGTCCTCGAAGACCAGCCGCTCCAGCGCGGTGTCCGCCTCGTCCAGGAGGCCGCGCTCATCGGCCTGCCCGCGCAGCCATTCCGCCAGTTCCAAACCAGGGCGGTCGGTTTCGGGCCGGTAGTCGCCGAGCACGGCCGCCCGGATCGTCTCGCCACCGGCACGCAGTGACGTCATGTTGTCGGGTATCTGGCTGTAGATGACGCCGAAGGGCGACGCGGCGCAGCGCGCGGAGAAGTCGCGCAGCCGCGAGCCGAAGAACGGCTCGATCGTGGCCCTGCGGTCCTTGCTCACGACAACCGGTTTGGCGTGAACGACCGCCAGTTCCAGGCCCCGATCCGCCGCTGGCTCCAGATCGTCGGTCATCGACTGCAAGTACGCGGCGGTATCGGGATCGGAAGTCTGCGAAGACAACTCCGCATCGGCGAACTCGACATCGAGGTCGAGGTCCGTGCACCAGATGGCATGAGCCAGCACGCCGGGACCCACACCAGCACAGATCACGTCGACGACGTCATCCCAGTGCAATTGCGAAGCCTCGACGAGCTCCTCGTCTGTGCTCACCATCGTCTTCATCGTCAAGACGTCGGCAGGCCGAGGTCGGCCAGACCCAGCACGCTGCGGTAGGGCACACCCTCAGCCTCGATCGCCTCGGCCGCCCCGGTCGCCCGGTCCACCACGGTCGCGACACCGACGACCGTGGCGCCCGCATCCCGCACCGCGCGAACAGCGGTCAGCGCCGAACCTCCGGTCGTACTGGTGTCCTCGACCACCAGAACCCGCTGACCAACTACATCGGCACCTTCGATAAGCCGTTGCATCCCATGGCTTTTCAGCGCCTTACGGACCACGAAGGCGTCGATCGGGCGGCCGGGCGCATGCATGATCGCGCCAGCCACCGGGTCAGCCCCCATGGTCAGTCCGCCGACCGCCGCATAGTCCCAGTCAGCGGTCAGCTCACGCATCAGCCGGCCGATCAGCGGTGCGGCCTTGTGGTGCAGCGTGGCCCGACGCAGGTCGACGTAATAGTCGGCTTCCTTGCCGGAGGACAGGGTGACACGGCCGAACACCACCGACAACTGGCGGACCAGCTCGGCGAGTTCGGCGCGTTCAGCGGCGTTGAGTTCAGGTGCGCCCACGGCTACGTCCTCTTCCGTTGTTGATTGCGCGGTCCACCCGCGCGGGACGAGACACGCCGAGAACCTACCGGCTCAGCGCTGGTAGTTGGGAGCCTGTGTACCGTTCCGCGGCTGCTGCGGGCGCAGCGGCGGCGGAACCTCGGCCCGTCCCGGCGGCAGCTCGCGGCGGCCGGCGGGCGCCAAGGGGCGACCCGGGGAGGCATTGCGGCGCCCCGCGGACGGCGGCAGTGCCGGTTGCGCGGTCGGAGGCAGCACCCGCAGCAGGTCGTTGAACTGCCGCACGGTGCGCAGACCCTCGTCCCACTGGGCGCGGGTCGAGGAGATCGGCATGGATACCAGGGTCCAGTTCTGTTCGTTCCACATGATTTCGGCGCAGTCCGGCGCGGTGTGGGCGAAGGTGACCATCCGGCGGTCGCAGGCCCGGCGGGCGGCGTCGAGGTTGGTTGAGTAGACCATCCGCGGGCCAATGGCGCCCAGCAGCCAGATATCGCTCTCACGCGGCTCGGCGATGCCCTTGAGCCGCAGGTCCATCACGACGTTGGTGCCGACCTTGCGGTGCAGCGCGATCACGGTGGCGACGTCCTCGAGGTCGAAGATGTACACCGCCTCACCGCGGATCTGACCGAGCACCACATTGCGGGCGGTGACATCGCCGACAGTCGACATCACACCGCGCTTCCAGCGGTCGATGATCTCGGCGGACTCGGGTTCGAAGTCGAACCCGTGCGACCGCGCCCAGGACTTACGGCGGCGGCCCAAGCCACGTCGACGGCCGATGTCGACGTACAACAGCACCGCCGCACCCACGAAGCAGAGCGCGGACAGCGTGAACCAGAACGGAACCATTAGACGTAGCGTATCTGTTCACCCGCCCGAAGCGAGAACTCCAGCAGGTCACAAGCCCGTCACATAGCCTCCCGCCATGGCCTACGACGACTACCAGCTGATTCGCATCACCGTCGATGGGGGGATCTGCCGAGCCACGCTCGACAATCCGCCGATCAACCTCCTCGACGTCCCCCTGCTCACCGAGATCGACCGCCTCACGCGGGAGATCACGGCAGACGACCAGGTCCGGGTGCTGATAGTCGACTCCGCCGACCCCGAGATCTTCATCGCCCACGCCGATGTGGCGTTGATCCTGGACTTGCCTGCCGACGACATCGGCCTGCACGAGGAGCTGTCGCTCTTCCACGCGACGACTGAGCTGATCCGCACGCTGCCGAAACCCACGATCGCCGTCATCGAGGGTGTCTGTCGCGGCGGTGGCTGCGAGTTCGCGATGGCGTTCGACATGCGCTACGCCGCGCTGGGCGCCACGGTTCTCGGTCATCCGGAGGTGGCGGTCGGGATCATCCCCGGCGGGGGCGGCACCCAGCGGCTGCCTCGGCTGGTCGGCAGGGGACGTGCCCTGGAAACGATCCTGGGCGGGATGGACGTCGACGCCGCGACGGCCGAAGCCTGGGGATACGTCGATCGAGCTTTGCCGCCCGAGAAGCTGCGGCGGTTCGTCGACAAGCTGGCCGCCCGCATCGCGGGGTACGCCCCGACGGCGATCACCGCCGCCAAACGTGCGGTCGACGCCGCGTTGGACACCGGCGTCGATCGGGAGACCGGCTTGCTCATCGAGGACCAGCTGTTTCGCGAGACCCTCGCCCAGCCGGCCGCGCGTCAGCTGCTCCAGGCGGTCATTGACGCCGGCGCGCAGACCCGCGAATTCGAACTGGGCACCGGTTAGTCCCCAGCCGGGAACATCGCCGCGGCGAGTTCGAGAATCTCCGCGCGGTCCGCGGCCAACAGGAAGCCACCGCCGATCGCGTCGTCCAGCGCCGCGGTGAACCGCTCCAGGTATTCGGCCCGGCCGCCGGGATACAGCCGGGCCAGTGTTTCGGCGTCGAACGGCTCGCCCGAGCCGAAGATCGCGAGCAGCACGTTGTCGTCGGCGCTGGCGCCGGAGGTGCGGGCGGTCGGGACGTCCACCCACGGTGTTCGCAGGCCGCCGGTCGCGACACCACCGGCATCGACGGCGATCGCGGGCGGGTCGGTGCCGGTCAAATCCATCTGCGGCGCACTCGGCGCAGGCCGCCCGGTGCGCACCCAATCGTGCAGCCCGGCGATCGCGGCCTGCAGGACGTAGTGGTGCTGCGGGGCGAAGTTGATGAAGTGCAGCAGCTGCTGGCCCATCAGGTCGTTGGTCGGCGCGTAGGCCGCGACGATCTGATCCAGCGGTACCGCTCCGTTGTCGATGAATCCCACCCGGATCGTGTAGTTGTCGGCGTGCGCCGAGCCGGGGATCTCCCAGACCCGAAGGTGCTCGGTGTCCGGCACGCGGGCGTGGACGTAGCCGAGCAGTCGCGCACCCAGCAGGTCGGTTTCGGTGATCACGGCCAGCACCGGCACCCGCAGGTCGGCGCGGAACGGCACCGGCCGGGTGTGGAACTCACCTGTCTCGTCGAGCAGGGACGTGCCGTCCAGGGGTGCCGCCGACCCGAACCGGGAGTGGATCAGGAAGCCGTCGTAGACACCGGCGGCCGGATCGACCTCGTTGACATAGGTGGTGAGGAAGGTGGCCGACTGCGACTCCCCCGCCGCCAGCACGAATTGCGGTGCGAGACCGTCGATCACGCCGGCGCGCACACCTCGGCCGACCTGGGTGAAGATGTCGTAGGCGAAGGCGTCGCCCGGGTGATTCAGCCCTGAATATCGTTGGGGATCCAGGGTTTTCAGTGACGCATCGCCAACCAGGCTGAGGCCGCCCTCAATCCCGACTCGCTGGGCGGAGACGACGACGTAGGCGTACCCGGCCCTGGCGATCTCGCGGTGGGCCATGAACCAGACCGCTGCCGCGTCGATCCCGCCGCTGACGTTGAGCCATTCGACGATCACCGTGCCGTTCCAGGCGGCCCCGTCCAGCGGGCGCAGGACGACGAGGCGGGTGGTGTAGGACGCGGTCTGGTCCGGCCGGCAGGCAGGAGCGGAGCGACCCGGGGATTGGTCGTGCGCGTAGGACGTCGCGGTGCCCGCGACGAAATACTCGTCGGCGCGGTAGCCCACGGTGGCCAGGTCGTAGGCCCCGATCAGGAGGTTCGGTTTCCCGGGGACGGCGGTGATGACGGGATCAGTGGCCAGCACCATCAATCAATAGCAGAGGCGCCAAGCGGATAGTCGGGATATCCCATGGCGTCGTACAACCGCACGCCCTTGTTGTTGAGCCGGGCGATGGCCCTGGTCAAGCCGCCCGGAAGTGCCGACAATGTGCGGCCGGCGTTGACCAGCGCCCACACCCCCAGCTCCGATCGCGGCACCAGCGTCTTGGCGACCGTGCGGGCGAACGCGCGGCTGTGCCGCACCGGGTCGGCCATCACCCGCTCGTAGGCGGCGAACGCCGCGACATGATCACCGCCGCCTCGTTCGAGTTCACCGGCCAGCACGTAGGCGCCCAGCCAGCGGTCGACGACAGGGTTCAGGCCGGCGACGCCGAGCGCAGGAGCAGCCGCTGCCGGGCGTCGTCGCGATGGTGGTAGTCCAGCGGCGCCTCGGGGCGGAACAGGAACACCGCGCGGGCGTCGTCGAGGTGGTCGGCGGTGTAGATCATCGCCCACCGGCGGATATCGACGAAGTTCGTCGATTCACCATCGCGCGCAAGCTCTTTAGGCACCGACAGCACCGCCAGATAGCCCCGAGGAAACGGGTGTGCAACCAACCCCGCGAGCCCGCGCGAGCTACTCGAGGGCTACTTCGATTTCCTCTTTCGGCACCGCTCCGATCTGGTGCTGGCGGTTACCGAGCTGACCACGCTGGCCGATCTCGGCTTGGTGGACAAGATATTGGCGTGGCAGAAACGGCTGTGCGCGTTGGTGTTCGGCTCGCGCCCGACGCTGGAGCAGTCCACCCGCGGTGTGATCGCGTTCGGCGGAATGCAGGACTGCAGTCTGCAGTTTCCCGATAGCCCACCCAAACGGCTACGGCAAGCCACAATTGCGGGTGCGCTGGCCGCACTGGGTCTGCCCGACGCCTAACGCAAAGAGCCCCCGCACATTTCGTGCGGGGGCTCTCGCGTTGGACGTCAGCCCAGAATCAGCGATTCGCCGTCCGGGGCCACATTGACCGGCACGACGTCACCGTCGTGCACCTCACCGGCGAGCAGCAGCTTGGCCAGCTGGTCACCGATGGCCTGCTGCACCAGCCGCCGCAGCGGCCGAGCGCCGTAGACCGGGTCGAACCCGCGATTGGCCAGCCACTGCTTGGCATCCAACGACACCTGCAGTTCCAGGCGGCGCTGGCTCAGCCGCTTCTGCAGCTGCGCCAGTTGGATATCCACGATCTGGACCAGTTCGTCGGGGTTCAGCGCATCGAAGATGAGCACATCGTCGAGTCGGTTGATGAACTCCGGCTTGAAGGCCGCCCGCACCGCCGCCATCACCTGCTCCTCGCTACCGCCCGACCCCAGGTTCGAGGTCAGGATGAGGATGGTGTTGCGGAAATCGACCGTGCGACCCTGACCGTCGGTCAGCCGTCCCTCGTCGAGAACCTGCAGCAGCACGTCGAAGACGTCCGGGTGGGCCTTCTCGACTTCGTCGAACAGCACCACCGTGTACGGGCGACGTCGTACCGCTTCGGTCAGCTGACCACCCTGGTCGTAGCCGATGTACCCGGGCGGGGCACCGACAAGCCTTGCAACGGAATGCTTTTCGCCGTACTCGCTCATGTCGATGCGGACCATGGCCCGCTCGTCGTCGAACAGGAAGTCGGCCAGTGCCTTGGCCAGCTCGGTCTTACCGACACCGGTCGGACCGAGAAACAGGAACGAGCCCGTCGGACGGTTGGGGTCGGCGACCCCGGCACGCGAGCGGCGCACCGCGTCGGAAACCGCTTGCACGGCCCGCTTTTGGCCCACGACGCGGCGGCCCAGCTCCTCTTCCATGCGCAGCAGCTTGGCGGTTTCGCCCTCGAGCAGGCGACCTGCCGGGATGCCGGTCCACGCTGCCACCACGTCGGCGATGTCGTCGGGGCCGACCTGCTCCTTGAGCATGACGTTCGTCTGGGCCTCCGCCTGGGGCAGCGCCGCGTCGAGCTTCTTCTCCACCTCGGGGATGCGGCCGTAGCGCAGCTCGGCGGCCTTGGCCAGATCGCCGTCACGCTCGGCCCGGTCGGCCTCGCCGCGCAGTACCTCGAGCTGTTCCTTGAACTCACGCACGATGTCGATGGCGTTCTTCTCGTTCTGCCACCGGGTGGTCAGCTCGGCCAGCTTCTCCTTCTGGTCGGCCAGCTCGGCGCGCAGCTTTTCCAACCGCTCCTTGGAGGCGGCGTCTTCTTCCTTCTCAAGCGCCATCTCCTCGATCTCGAGCCGCCGTACCAGCCGCTCGACCTCGTCGACCTCGACGGGCCGCGAGTCGATCTCCATCCGCAGCCGCGACGCGGCCTCGTCGACCAGGTCGATGGCCTTGTCCGGCAGGAACCGGCTGGTGATGTAGCGATCCGACAGGGTGGCCGCCGCGACCAGAGCCGAGTCGGTGATCTGCACGCCGTGGTGCACCTCGTAGCGGTCCTTGAGGCCGCGCAGGATGCCGACGGTGTCCTCGACCGACGGTTCGCCGACCAGCACCTGCTGGAAGCGGCGTTCCAGCGCGGCGTCCTTCTCGATGTACTTGCGGTACTCGTCGAGGGTCGTCGCGCCGACCAGCCGGAGCTCGCCGCGGGCCAGCATCGGCTTGATCATGTTGCCGGCGTCCATCGCGCCTTCGCCGGTCGCACCGGCGCCGACGATGGTGTGCAGCTCGTCGATGAACGTGATGATCTGCCCGGCCGAGTTCTTGATGTCGTCGAGGACGGCCTTGAGCCGCTCCTCGAACTCGCCGCGGTACTTGGCACCGGCGACCATCGACCCCAGATCCAGCGAGACGACCGTCTTGTTGCGCAAGCTTTCCGGTACGTCGCCGGCCACGATCCGCTGGGCCAGGCCCTCCACGATCGCGGTCTTGCCGACGCCGGGCTCACCGATGAGCACCGGATTGTTCTTGGTGCGCCGGCTCAGCACCTGGATGACGCGACGAATCTCGTTGTCGCGGCCGATGACCGGGTCGAGATCGCCTTCCCTGGCACGGGCAGTCAGGTCGGTGGAGTACTTCTCCAGCGCCTGATAGCTGGCCTCGGGATCCGGGCTGGTGACCCGGGCGCTGCCGCGGACCTTGACGAACGCATCCCGCAACGCCTGCGGGGATGCGCCGTGACCGGTGAGCAGCTTGGCCGTGTCGGAGTCACCGGTGGCCAAACCGACCATCAGGTGCTCGGTGGAGACGTACTCGTCGTCCATCTCTGTTGCGAGCTGCTGCGCCACGGTAATTGAGGCGAGCGCCTCCCTGCTCAGCTGCGGTTGCGAGGTCGCACCGCTGCTGGTCGGCAGCCGGTCGACCAGCCGTTGTGCCTCGGTGCGGATCGTGGCCGGATCGACACCGACAGCCTCGAGCAACGGCGCAGCAATGCCGTCAGCCTGCGTGAGCAGCGCCAACAGCAGGTGGGCAGGCCTGATCTCCGGGTTGCCGGCCGCACTGGCGGCTTGCAACGCAGCGGTCAGAGCCGCCTGAGTCTTGGTTGTCGGGTTGAAAGAATCCACGACACCTCACTTTCAGTCAGGCCGTGCCTGCGCGCAGTCGGCAGGGCACGGCAAAATGCTTGTCGCCTTCTTCAACATCGTCAAGGTTGAGTCTGTTCCGCTCAACTTTAACTTTCTCGACTAATTTCCGCGAGGGACTTTCGGCCCCGATTCCAGGGTATTCGAACATATGATCGAATCATGGTGGAGCGGGTGTCGATCGGTTACACCGGACAACCCGTCCGGGACCCGTTTCGGGTGGTCCGCCCGCCGGTCCCGGTGCTGATCGACCTCACGGTGTTGTTCCCCCGCGAGCCACACCGGTCGGGGCGCTACCACCCGCACGGCCTCCAGATGCACAAGGTCGTCACCGGCATGCTGAGCTGCTGGGGCATCTGCGAGCAGGGCGACTGGTGGGGGCTGGTGACCTACGAGATCGCGTACGGATCGCGCGGTAAGGCCGTGACGCACTGGGTGCCCGCGTGGACGCTGCGGCGAAAACCGGGCTGACCAACTCGAAATCAACGACCGAAATGACCTGCACCCCAGTACATTTCACATCAAATATTGCAATTATCCTGCGCCGCACGGAGAATCAGACGCTTGACCGACGGCAGATCGTGACGACGGCGGCTAGGTTCGCCCGGCGTTCGGTGACGACGTCGTCGCATACGGGTTGGTCATCGTCACCGTCGTGGTGGGGGTGGAGTAGTCCGTTTCTGGTGGACTCGTCAGCTCGCCTGCGGTTTCGGACGGCGATGTCGGCGTCGTCGAACCGGAGGTCGGATTCATATCGGTGGTCGAGATCCGCGGCGATGTCGTCCGCGATGTCGTGGACGTCTTGCGAGAGGTTGTCGTCGGGGTAGTGCTGATCGCCGGCGCGTACGTCACCGGGCCGTCCCGCCGCTGTGAGCTCTCCGCGGTGTCCATCACGGCATACACCAGCATCACGAGCAGCACTATCGCTGCCACCCCGGAGACGTAGATCCAGGTGGTCTGCTGGCCGTCGTGGCCGTCGTCACCCTTTTCCTCGTCGGCATCCTTGCCCACGGGGGGAGATAGTACGGTCAGCCGTGGCCGCACGTTGTCCGACTATCGCCAGGAGGCACCTGTGACGACGAGTCTCGGCTCCGAATTGGCCGAATTGATCCCCCTGGCGCTCGTCATCACGCTGTCCCCGCTGACGATCATCCCCGGCATACTCATGCTCCACACGCCCTCGCCCCGGCCGACCAGCGTGGCGTTCCTGCTGGGCTGGATACTGGGCATCGCCGGCCTCACCGCGGGGTTCGTGCTGGTGTCCAACGCGCTGGGCGGCCTCAACAAACAGCCGACGTGGGCGCCGTACGTCCGCATCGTGATCGGCGCGGCACTCATCGTGTTCGGGCTCTACCGATGGTTCACCCGCAACCGCTCGGAGCACACGCCGGGCTGGCTGAAATCGATGACCACCATCGGCCCCGGCCGCGCCTTCATCACCGCCATCGTCCTGGTGGTCGTCAACCCCAAGGTCCTGTTCATGTGCGCCGCGGCGGGCTTGGCGATCGGGTCAGCGGGCCTGGGCGCCACCGGAGCGTGGACGGCCGACGCGGTGTTCACCGGCATCGCCGCGTCGTCGGTGGCGCTGCCGGTGCTGGCCTACCTGGTGGCCGGCGAGCGACTGGACGCGCCGCTGACCAGACTCAAGAACTGGATGGAGGCCCAGCACGCGACGCTGGTCGCGGTGATCCTGGTCGTCATCGGTGCCATGGTGCTGTACAAGGGCATCCACGGCCTGTAGGCGACGCGCCTAAAATCGCGCCCGTGGGCCTCGAGGATCGTGATGCACTTCGGGTGCTGCAGGCTGCATTCGAAAACTCCGGGGACCCGCAGTCCTCGTCTCACGAACTGCTTCGCCGCGTCTACACCCGGTGGTTCGCCCTCGACACGCACGTGCGGGACCTGTTCCCGCCGGAACTGGCGCCTCAGCGGGCGGCATTCGGGCAGGCCATGCACTGGGTGTTCGGCGAGTTCGTCGCCCAGCGTGCCCACGAACCGGTGGCCTTCCTCGCGCAGCTGGGCCGCGACCACCGCAAATACGGTGTCACCGAACAGCATTACGACAGCATGCGGCAAGCCTGGTACTCGACGATGCGCAGCTATCTGAACAACAGCTGGACCGCCGCGGTCGACGACGCCGCCACCCAGGCCATCAACCTGATCACCGGCATCATGTCCGGTGCGGCCGACGCCGAGGACGGGCCCGCGTGGTGGGACGGCACCGTCGTCGAACACCACCGGGTCTCACGCGATATCGCGGTCGTCCGCCTGCACCTGGACCGGCCGATGCCCTACCACCCGGGTCAGTACCTCAACGTCCAGATCCCGCAGTGGCCGCGACGCTGGCGCTTTCTCTCCCCCGCCATGCCTGCCGATCCGGACGGCTTCATCGAGTTCCATGTGCGCGCCGTGTCGGGTGGCATGGTCAGCAATTCGATGGTGTCCGAAACCCGGTCGGGCGACCGGTGGCGGCTGTCCAATCCGCACGGCGCGATGGAGGTGGACCGCGACGGGGAGGACGTGCTGATGGTGGCGGGCAGCACCGGGCTGGCCCCGCTGCGCGCACTGATCATGGACCTGTGCCGGTTCGGCGAGAACCCCAGAGTTCACCTGTTTTTCGGCGCCCGCTATCCGTGCGAGCTGTACGACCTGCGGACGCTGTGGGAGATCGCCGCCTCCAGCCCGTGGCTCTCGGTGTCACCGGCGTCGGAATACGCCGGTGACCCACCGTGGGCGGCCGACTATCCCGACGTCCAACCGCCGCGCGGCCTGCACGTGCGCCAGACCGGACGATTGCCCGACGTGGTGACCAAATACGGTGCCTGGGGTGACCGCCAGATCCTGATCTGCGGCGGCCCGGCCATGGTGCGCGCCACCTATGACGCGCTGGTCGCCAAGGGCGCGCCGCCCGAGCGCATTCAGCACGACCCTGTGGGTTGACCTGACCCACCGTCAACCCGAAGCACTGAGTTCTGTGACTTTCGTCCCTTACCAACCGGCGGGGCTGAGACGACCATCTGTGCGTGGGGGTGGTTAGTGAGGGGTTCTGATGATGTCTGCCGGTCGGACAGACGAGACCGCCGAGTGTGAGCTCGATGCCCTCGCATGGGAATTCCTGTGCTCGCCCTACACCGGGCGAACGTATTGGGACTGGTCCCTGGAGCGGCGACTCGACGCCTACCTTCGCCATCAGGACCGTGAGGACATCCTCAAGAGCGGTGCCGCCTACGCCACGGTGCTGGACCGGGTAATGGCCAACCTGGGGCGGGCCCGCCGCGACGGCGTCCTGTCCCCACCCCACGTCTGAGAAATCATGGACGTCATCCACAAGGGCCCCGACGATCTGAAGGTCGCGCCCAATCTCACCGACTATGCCAAGACCCGGGCCTCGTTCAGTTGGTCGGCCGTGCCGAACCTGTGCGGCGCAATGGGTGAGGGCGGCTGCAACATCGCCTACGCCGCCGTCGACCGGCATGCCGAAGGACCCGAGGCCGACCGCACCGCACTGCGATTCATCGCCGACACCCCCGAGCTGACCACTCATGACATCAGCTACGCCGAACTGGGTCGGCTGACCCGACAGTTCACCAACGTGTTGCGAGGCCTGGGAATCGGCAAGGGCGATCGCGTCTTCGTGATGATGGGCCGGGTTCCCGAGCTCTACATCAGCATCCTCGGCGCACTGCGCAACGGCAGTGTGGTCTCCCCGCTGTTCTCGGCGTTCGGACCAGAACCGATCGCCACCCGGGTCAACATCGGATCCGCCGACGTGCTGGTGACGACCGCGGCAATCTACAAGCGCAAGATCGCCAAGATCCGCGACGAACTGACGTCGGTCAAGCATGTCCTGGTGGTCGGTGACGACGTCGCGGGCACCGAGAACTTCCACCGGCTGATGGACACCGCCGACGACGACGCGCCGATCGAGCACACAACGGCCGACGACCCCTCGTTGCTGCACTTCACCAGCGGCACCACCGGGACGCCCAAGGGTGCCCAGCACGTCCACGGGGCGGTGGCCATGCACTACATCACCGGCCGCTACGCCCTCGACCTTCACGAAGGTGACATCTATTGGTGCACAGCCGATCCCGGATGGGTCACCGGTACGTCGTACGGGATCATCGCCCCGCTGCTGCACGGTGTCACCTCGATCATCGACGAGGCCGAATTCGACGCCCAGCGGTGGTACCGGATCCTGCAGGACGAACAGGTGACGGTGTGGTACACCGCTCCGACGGCGATCCGCATGCTCATCAAGGCCGGCCCCGAACTGCCGGCCAACTATCACTTCCCCCGGCTTAGATTCATCGCCAGCGTCGGCGAGCCGCTCAATGCCGAGGCGGTGTGGTGGGGAAAACGAGTGCTGGGCTTGCCGATTCACGACAACTGGTGGCAGACCGAGACCGGCGGCATCATCGTCGCCAACACCCCGGCCTTCGACATCAAGCCCGGTTCGATGGGCCGGCCGTTGCCCGGGGTCGACGCCTGTGTGGTGCACCGTGACGAGTCCGGTGCGGTCAGCGTGGTCACCGAGCCGGATGTCGAGGGAGAGCTGGCGCTGCGCGTCGGCTGGCCGTCGATGTTCCGCGGCTACCTGCACTCCGATGAGCGCTACCGCAAGAGTTTTGCCGGCGACCTGTACCTGTCGGGCGATCTGGTCAAGCAAGACGCCGACGGGTATTTCTGGTTCGTCGGGCGGGCCGACGACGTCATCAAGTCCTCCGGGCATCTGATCGGGCCGTTCGAGGTGGAGAACGTGCTGACCGACCATCCCGCGGTCGCCGAGGCGGCGGTGATCGGAAAGCCCGACCCGACGTACGGCGAGTTGGTCAAGGCGTTCGTCACGCTCAAGACGGGCTACGTCGGTGACGAGGATCTGCGTCGTGACCTGATGGGCCACGCGCGTAAGCGACTGGGAGCGGCGGTGGCGCCCAAGGAGATCGACTTCGTCGACGCGCTCCCGCACACCCGGTCGGGCAAGATCATGCGCCGACTGCTGAAGGCTCGCGAGCTGGGGTTGCCCGAAGGTGACACGTCGACGGTGGAGACCACCGCCGCACCACGCGACAGCGAGGTGCCTGCATGACCGACCAGGACTTGGCCCGCGGGCTGCTCTCCGACATGATCCGGGTCCGCAGGATGGAAGAGATGTGCGCCGAAATGTACAGCGCCGCAAAGATTCGCGGCTTCCTGCACCTCTACGTCGGCGAGGAAGCGGTCGCCGCGGGTTCACTGCGCGCGCTGGGGCCCGACGATGCGGTGGTGACGACTTACCGAGACCATGCCCATGCGTTGCTGAGCGGTATCCCGATGACCAAGATCATGGCCGAGATGTACGGGAAGGTCCAGGGGTGCTCGGGCGGACGCGGTGGATCCATGCACCTGTTCGACGCGGACCGGCGGTTCTACGGCGGCAACGCGATCGTCGCCGGTGGCCTGCCACTGGCGGCCGGGCTGGCATTCGCCGACGCCCAACTGAACCGAAAGAACGTCACCGCATGCTATTTCGGTGAAGGTGCGATCGCTGAAGGGGCGTTCCACGAGTCCATGAACATGGCCGAACTGTGGCAGCTTCCGGTGCTGTTCTGTTGTGAGAACAACCGATATGCGATGGGCACGGTGATCGACCACGAGCTGTCACAGCCCGATCTGGCCGCCAAGGCGGCCTCCTATCGCGTGCCCAGCGCGTCGGCGGACGGAATGGACGTAGAGGCCTGCCACACCGTCACACAGCAGGCGGTCGAACACATCCGCACCGAAGGCGGACCGTTCTTCATCGAGTTCCGCACCTACCGCTTCCGTCCGCACTCGATGTTCGATCCCGAACTCTATCGGGAGAAATCCGAAGTCGAGGAGTGGCGCAAGCGCGACCCGATCCATCTCTTCGGCGACAAGTGTCTGGCTGACGGCACTCTCACCGCCGAGGACATCGCCACGATTCGGGCGGCCGCCGAGACCGAGGTGGCCGAGGCGGTCGCCTACGCCGAGGCGGGCACCTGGGAAAGCGTCGACGACCTCGCTCGGCATCTGATGTCACCGGCGACCACGGACATCCGCTCATGAAGACGACCTACCGCACCGCGGTTCATGACGCGATTCGCCATGCGATGCAACAGGATTCCCGCGTCTTCTTGATGGGAGAGGACGTCGGCGCCTATGGCGGAACCTACGCCGCTTCGAAGGGACTTCTCGAGGAGTTCGGCCCCGACCGGATCAGGGACACCCCGTTGTCGGAGTTGGGTTTCGTCGGCATCGGAGTGGGCGCGGCCCTGGGCGGATTGCGCCCGATCGTCGAAGTCATGACGGTGAACTTCAGCCTGCTCGCGCTTGACCAGATCCTCAACACCGCTGCCGCACTGCGCCACATGTCCGGCGGCCAGTTCTCCGTCCCGCTGGTGGTGCGGATGGCCACCGGTGCTGGGCGCCAACTCGCCGCCCAGCACTCGCACAGCCTGGAAGGCTGGTACGCGCACATCCCCGGCATCAAGGTGCTGGCGCCGGCCACGGTGGCCGATGCCTACGGCATGCTGCTCACCGCGCTGGCCGACCCGGACCCGACCGTCATCTTCGAACACGTCCAGCTGTACAACACGTCGGTCGACGTCGACACCCTCGAGCCGACCGACATCACCCGGGCAGCGGTGCGGCGCACTGGAACCGACGTCACTCTGATCACCTACGGCGGCTGCCTGCCGAAGACGCTGGACGCCGCCGACCAGCTGTCCCTCGCGGGAATCGACTGTGAGGTAATCGATCTGCGGGTACTGCGGCCGCTGGACGACGAGACGATCCTGGAGTCAGTGCGCAAGACGCACCGGGCCGTCGTCGTCGACGAGATGTGGCGTACCGGCAGCTTCGCCGGGGAGATAAGTGCGCGCATCGTCGAGGGCGCGTTCTACGATCTCGACGCTCCGATCGCCCGGGTCTGCACCGACGAAGTGCCGATCCCATATGCCAAGCACCTCGAGGAGGCGGCGCTGCCGCAACCCGGCAAGATCGTCGCGGCCGTGCGTGGCTTGTTCGGGGTGGAGGAACAGTGATCGAGTTCACGATGCCCGCCCTTGGTGCGGACATGGACGAGGGCACCCTCGACGAGTGGCTGATCAAACCCGGCGACACGGTCACGCGCGGGCAGATCGTCGCCGTCGTCGAAACCACCAAGGCCGCAGTGGAAATCGAGTGCTGGCACGAGGGCGTCGTTGCTGAGCTGCTCGTCCCGGTCGGGCAGACGGTGGCGGTCGGCGCACCATTGGCAATCCTGGCGGAGTCCGGTGAGGCGGTGCCACCGCGCACCGCCTCACCGGCTGCCACGCCCGTCGCCGCCGCACACACCGATATTGGCCACCCGCCCGTCACGGCGGCACCGGTGGGTCATCGGCTGTGGGTGTCCCCGGTGGCCCGGCGGACGGCGGCCTCGCTGAACGTCGATCTGAAAGCCGTCACCGGAACCGGCCCCCAAGGGGCGATCACGCTGAGCGACGTCGAGCATGCCGCGGCCACCAAGCATCACGCCGAGCCCAAGCCCGCCCCGGCCGCCGCGCCGGCCGCGAGCTCGGAACCGAAGTCCGCGGCCGAGAAGGCCAAGGAGCGCGGTGCGGCCATGCGCGCCTCGATCGCCGCGGCGATGAGCCGGTCCAAACGCGAGATTCCGCACTACTACCTGGCCGACGAAGTCATCCTAGACACGGCGCTGGCCTGGCTGACCGAGCAGAATATGAACCGGCCGATCACGGAGCGATTGCTGCCGGCCGTGTTACAGCTCAAAGCAGTGGCACTGGCCGCGCATCGGTTCACCGAGTTCAGCGGGTTCTGGCGCGATGACGGCTACGAACCGCACCCGGCGGTGCATGTCGGCGTGGCGATCTCGCTGCGCGGCGGCGGGCTGGTGGCCCCCGCGATCCACGACGTGGCCGAAAAGAAGCTCGACGAGTTGATGGCTGACCTGACGGATCTGGTTGGCCGGGCCAGGGCCGGCTCGCTGCGCAGCTCGGAGATGTCGGACCCGACCATCACCGTCACCAACCTGGGTGACAAGGGTGTCGACTCAGTGTTCGGCGTCATCTACCCGCCGCAGGTCGCCATCGTGGGATTCGGCCGACCAGCACAGCGCGTCATTGTGGTCGACGGTGGCATCCGGGTCGCCACGACGGTGCAGGCCAGTCTGGCCGCCGATCATCGCGCCAGTGACGGCCATCGGGGCGCGCTGTTCCTGGCCGAAGTCAACCGGCTGTTGCAGCAGCCTGAAGAGTTGTAGAAGGGAATCGACGTGAGCGATACCGGGATCCGCGACCAGGTCGTGGACGAACTGCTGGCGATCGCACCGGAGATCGAAGAGGGCGATCTGTCCGATACTGAATTGCTGCGTGATCAAGTCGACCTGGACTCGATGGACTGGCTGAACTTTCTGGTCCGGTTGCACAAGCGCTTCGAGGTCGACATCCCGGAGTCGCAGTACGCCTCGCTGCGCACGATCGACGATCTGACGAGCTACATCGGCGCGCACCGCTAAACTTCGACCGTGGCCCAGCTGCCGTCTGTCGTTCTAAAAGATCCGTCTTCCCCACTGACCGCCACCTACGTGCCGTCCGCGGGCATGATCTGCACCTCGCTGTCCGCCGACGGCGTCGAACTGCTTGGGCAGCGCCGCGGCTTGGGCGCCTACCTATCCGACGCCAAGACGATGGGTATTCCGCTGCTGTATCCATGGGCGAATCGGTTGAGCGGCAACGGTTATCCCCTCGACGACGGGGCGGTGACCCTGACGCCCGGGGTGGGCGGTGTCCGTACCGACGAGCACGGCCTACCGATTCACGGCGTGCTCGCAGCCAACCCGAGCTGGCTGATTACCGAACACACCGAGAACCGGCTGACCGCCGACCTGGACTTCGGGGCACAGCCGCGATTGCTGGCCAGCTTCCCGTTCCCCCACGTGCTCACCCTCGATGTCACGCTGGCCGAGCGCGCGCTCACGGTACAGACGACAGTCACGCCGACGACCGGGGTATCGGTGCCGCTCTGCTACGGCTTCCACCCGTACTTCACCGTTCCCGGAGTACCACGCTCGGAATGGACGCTGCAGACTCCGCAGCTGCGCCATCTGCCGGTAGACGGTCAGGGCATCCCCACCGGGGCCACCGATGAGTGGCCAGCCTTCTCGGAGAAGCTGGGCGACAAGATATTTGACGACGGCTTTGACGAGGTGCCGCAGGGAGCGGTATTCACACTCGCCGGCGGCGACCGGCGCATCGAGGTGGTCTACGACCAGGGTTACCCGGCGGCGCAGATCTTCGCCCCGGCCAGTGATGATCTGGTCGCGATCGAGCCGATGAGTGCGCCCACCAACGCATTACGCGCGGGTGGTTACCACACGGCCGAGCCGGGACGGCCCGCCGTCTCGGTCTTCACCGTCCGCGTGGGGTGATTGCGTCCAAACCGACAAACGGCAGCGAAAGGACGAGTCGATCGCAGTATTTCGTCGATCTCGGCGCAAGCTCGCTCATCGGCGCGGCTTCCAGACCACCAGCGCCGTGCTCTTCGGCACCACCGCCAGGTCACGACGCTGGTTGGCGCGCAACGCCTCGATCTCGTTCATCATCTCCTCGACCCGCGACTGCAGGGCCTCGACCTGATTGGTCAGTTCGATGATCCGCTTGATCCCAGCCAGGTTGACGCCCTCGTCCTGGGAGAGCCGCTGCACCTCGCGGAGCAGCTCGACGTCACGTTCCGAATACCGCCGTCCGCCACCGGAACTGCGCCGGGGGCTGACCAGACCGAGCCGGTCGTACGTGCGCAGCGTCTGCGCATGCATACCGGCCAGCTCGGCGGCCACCGAAATGAGAAATGTTCGAACCTCTCGGGACTCATTAGAAGAAGCCATCAGCGATTACCCGCCCATCCAGCACGGGGGTCGAAGCCACTCACCCGCTCCGCGGTCGCATAGGCCTCCAGCGCCTCCAGCGCCGAACCCTCGAGGTTGGGTGGCACCGCGACCTTGACGGTGACCAACAGGTCACCGTGGCCTCCGTCGCGCTTGGGCACACCGCGCCCACGCACCCGCAGGATCCGGCCGTCCGAGGTGCCCTTGGGCACCCGCACACCGACCTTGCCCTCCAGGGTGGGAACGGAAAGCGTTGTGCCCAAAGCCAGTTCGGTGAAGCTCACCGGAACCGTCACGGTCAGGTCGTCGCCGTCGCGGCCGAACACCTTGTCGGGCCGCACGTGCACGGTGACGTACAGGTCGCCTGACGGCGCACCGCGCAGACCGGCTTCACCCTGACCAGCCAGCCGAATGCGCTGGCCGTCCTCGACGCCCGGCGGGATCCGGACATTGATCGTGCGGGTCCGAGTGGTCACCCCGGTGCCGTGACACTCGTCGCACGCGTGCTCGATGAGCGAGCCACTCCCCCGGCAGTCGGTGCACGGCTCGGAGAACCCGAACGCGCCCTGGTTGCGGTTGATCACCCCGGAGCCGTTGCAAGACGGGCACACCTTCGGGCTGGTGCCCGGACGTGCGCCGCTGCCATGGCAATTCGTGCACGGCGCAGGGCTGGTCAGCCGCAGCGGCATGGCCACGCCCTTGGTCGCTTCCAGGAAATCGAGATCTGTCTCGGTCTCCAAGTCCTTGCCACGCCGCGGCCGGCTGGGACGCGGCGGAGCGCCGCGCCCGAACAGACCACCGAACAGGTCGCCGATGTTCGTCCCGCCGGTCTGGCCGGCGTTGTCGAACAGATCGTTCAGGTTGAACTCGCCGCCGTCGGAGCCATAGCCACTGAAGCCGCCGAAACCACCGCCACCGCCGTTGCCACGGCGGCCGAAGCCACCGCCGGCGAACATCCGACGGGTCTCGTCGTACTCCTTGCGCTTGGCCGGATCGGTCAGCACATCCCTGGCCTCGCCGACCTCTTTGTAGCGTTCGTCGGCTGCGGCGTTGTCCGGGTTGCGGTCGGGGTGATTCTCGGCGAGTAGCTTGCGGGCTACCCGCTTGATCTCGTCCTCGCTGGCGTCGGAGGAGACGCCGAGCACTTTGTAGAAGTCTTTCTCAACCCATTCGCGTTGAACCATGCAGCGTCACCTCCTCTCACCGTTCGTCATGTTGCTAGTTCGATTCTGCGTTCTGAGCGCCGCTCTGCCCTCCGTTGACAGGCGTGTCGGCCGTCCCGGCTTGTGTCGCAGGCGCATCGTCGACGGTGTCGACCACCCCGACGAGCGCGTGCCTCAGCACGAGGTCGCCGAGCTTGTAGCCCTGTCGCATCACCGTGCCGAGCACCGGCTTGGAGCCCTCGCCCTCGTGCTGCACGGCCTCGTGCAGGGACGGGTCGAACTCGTCGCCCTCGGCTCCGAAGGCCGTCAGGCCCAGCCCGGCCAGTGCGGCCGTGAGCTTGTCGGCAACCGATTTCAGCGGGCTCGTCTCGAGGTCGCCGTGGCTGCGGGCGCGGTCGAGGTCATCGAGGATCGGGAGCAACTGACTCACCACAGCAGCCTTGGCACGCTCGCCGGCTACCTGTTGATCGCGTAGCGCGCGCTTGCGGTAGTTGGCGAAATCGGCTTGTACGCGCTGCAGGTCACCCAGCAGTTCAGCGGCCTTGTCAGCCTCCTCCGGCGTTTCGCCCGCGAACCCCTCCGGCGCCGGCCCACTCGGGGCCGGGCCGGAGGGCTCGCGAACTTCTCCGGTCTGGGGGTCGATTCGGCGCTTGTCGGTGACAGTTACCGGTTCGTCCTCGCGACCTTCGCTCACTTGCGCTCCTGATCATCGTCATCAACGACCTCGGCGTCCACGACGTCGTCGTCGGATGAACCGCCCGAACCGCCGGCAGCCTGATCGGCCTGCGCGGACTCATAGATCGCCGAAGCAAGAGCCTGAGACTCCTGGCCCAGCTTCTCCATCGCGGACTTGATCGCCCCGATATCGGTGCCGGCCAGCGCCGTCTTGGCCTCGGTGACCGCGGCTTCGACCTTGGTCAAGGTGTCCTCGGGGACCTTCGATCCGCCTTCGGCAGAACGCTGTTCGGAGACGAACTTCTCCGTCTGGTAGACCAGCGACTCGGCCTGGTTGCGGACGTCGGCCTCTTCGCGACGCTTGCGGTCTTCCTCGGCGTGCGCCTCGGCGTCCTTGATCATCCGGTCGATCTCTTCCTTGGACAGGCCGGAGCCTTCCTGGATCTTGATCGTGTTCTCCTTGCCGGTGCCCTTGTCCTTGGCGGTGACGTGCACGATGCCGTTGGCATCGATGTCGAAGGTCACCTCGACCTGGGGCACACCGCGCGGAGCCGGCGGCAGGCCGGTCAGCTCGAAGGAGCCGAGCAGCTTGTTGTGCGCCGCGATCTCGCGCTCACCCTGATAGACCTGGATCTGCACCGACGGCTGGTTGTCGTCGGCCGTGGTGAAGGTCTCCGACCGCTTGGTTGGGATCGTGGTGTTGCGCTCGATGAGCTTGGTCATCACGCCGCCCTTGGTCTCGATACCGAGACTCAGCGGGGTGACATCAAGCAGCAGAACGTCTTTCACCTCACCCTTGAGGACACCCGCCTGCAGCGCGGCACCGACGGCCACAACCTCGTCGGGGTTGACGCCCTTGTTGGGCTCTTGCCCACCGGTGAGTTCCTTGACCAGATCGGTGACGGCGGGCATACGGGTGGAACCACCCACCAGAACCACGTGGTCGATATCGGACACCGAGATGCCGGCGTCCTTGATGACCTGCTGGAACGGCGCACGCGTGCGGTCCAGCAGATCCTGAGTGATCTTCTGGAACTCCGAGCGGGTCAGCTGCTCGTCGAGGAACAGCGGGTTCTTGTCGGCGTCGACGGTGATGTAGGGCAGGTTGATCGAGGTGCTTCCGCTGGAACTCAGCTCGATTTTCGCCTTCTCGGCGGCTTCACGAAGCCGCTGCATGGCCATCTTGTCCTTGGTCAGGTCGATGCCGCTGGTGCCCTTGAACTTGTCCACGAGCCATTCGACGATCCGGTCGTCCCAGTCGTCGCCACCGAGGTGGTTGTCACCCGAGGTCGCGCGGACCTCGACGACACCGTCGCCGATCTCCAGCAGCGAGACGTCGAACGTGCCGCCACCGAGGTCGAAGACCAGGATGGTCTGTTCCTTGCTGCCCTTGTCCAGGCCGTAGGCCAGGGCGGCGGCGGTCGGTTCGTTGACGATGCGCAGCACGTTCAGGCCGGCGATCTGGCCGGCCTCCTTGGTGGCCTGGCGCTGGGCGTCGTTGAAGTACGCAGGCACGGTGATGACCGCGTCGGTGATGTCCTCGCCGAGGTAGCTTTCGGCGTCGCGCTTCAGCTTCATCAGCACGCGGGCGCTGATCTCCTGCGAGGTGTAGTCCTTGCCGTCGATCTCGACGGACCAGTCGGTGCCCACGTGTCGCTTCACCGAACGGATGGTCCGGTCGACGTTGGTCACCGCCTGGTTCTTGGCGGGCTGGCCGACCAGCACTTCGCCGTTGCGTGCAAAGGCGACCACGGACGGCGTGGTGCGGGACCCTTCGGAGTTGGCGACGACGACAGGGTCGCCACCCTCCAGTACCGCCACGACGGAGTTGGTGGTCCCGAGGTCGATGCCGACCGCACGAGCCATGATGAATCCTCCTGATAGTTACTTCTTTGGATCTGAGCGAACCAGGCTCAAGACTGCCTCCGCGGGTGGGCGGTTGTCAAGCCATAGTTGAGTCTAGTCCACTCAAGTTGTCAGGACGGTCAACGGCGGTCATTCCAGATTTGTTCCCGGGCGTCGTTCCCGACCTCGACCCTGGACACCGAGATCGGTTCGCGCAGTGATTGGGAGACAGCTGCCGCTCTGGATCCACACAGCTACAACCCGAAGAACAAGGGCGTGGAAGCGAACATCGTTGTCGCGCGGGTTAAACCAGTACCCGGACAGGGGGTCGTGCGCACCAATCTGTTCATTCCCAGCAAGGATGTGTGGGCACCCGCGCGTGAGTTGCCGCTCTTCAACGGTCACCTGCTGCCTTACGACAACAACCTCGGCGACAACCGGGGTTTCGACCCTTCCGTCGTTCCCGAGGAATCGCGCGTCGCCATATACACCGATTTCGAAAACGGGATCATCGTCGCCCGGCAAAACCCCTCGGTGAATGCGGACACCGGACAAGTGCGGGCCGGGAGGCCTGACATCTCGGCGGTTCAGCAGACGGACGGTGCGGTACTGCTCCGCTACAACGCAGCCGATCCCTTCTCCCCCGGGCGGGGAAAAGCCGGCCAAAACCATCCCCTTCAGCGTCAACGGAACACTGGGCATCAGCCCGGGCACTGACGGGCCACGAGTCGGCGGCACTGTCACCGGCTTCCCGGCGCTCGAGGTCTACAGCGACCGGAATGGCACCACCACACAGCTGTTGCGGTCATGGCCCAGCTTCGCCGCGGACGCCTCTGGACCGACCTTTAGCTTGTCGGCCACCGCGCTCCCCTCACAGAGATTTGTCTGGAAGCGTAAGTCGCGTTCCTCACCCGCGGTAGTCGGTCCGCCGCGGCTTTTGACGGGATCGTCAGAGTTTGCGCGCAACTTGGACCATCTGCCAGACACATCCGACACGCCAAGCTACCTATAGACGAATGGGTGCAGCGGGGTACGTGGGTCGAGTCGGTGGGTTAGCGGTAGCGCTGGGGATCGGGGTCGCGATCGCCGCCGGCGCCGGAGAGGCCGCGGCCGCACCATCGGATTCATCGTCCTCCTCGTCCACCACGCATCAGGCCGGCTCGGCGCGCGCCTCGTCGGCCCCGAGCGCCAAGGCCGAATCCGCCAAAGCGAGCAAGGTCGCGCAGCCGGTAGCCACCCGGCCCACCGCCGTGATCCGGGTCGGCGCGACGGGCGCGGTCAGCAAGGTGCGCACGCCGGTCGACGACAGCCCGGCCGTACCCGCCGACAACCCGGTGACGCTGGCTCTCGCGGCGGCATCGCGCCGGGAATCGGCGGCCGGCGCATCGGCCACCCCCACCGCGGCCGTCGCCGCAGTGACCACCAACCCCATCCCCACCGACGTCGTCGCAATCCCGCAGACACCACCGCTGGCATTCCTGCAGCACGTCCCCGTCCTCGGGCCGGTCCTGGTCACCCCGATCGTGGCGTTCATCCACCAGAGCCCGATCGTCGGCGACATTCTGCATCCGCTGCTCGGCTACCCGGTCCAACCCGGCGCATCGCCCAACGCAGCACAACCGCGGGACGTCAAGGTGGTCTCGTTCGACGGCACCGAGATCTACGTCCATTTCATGCCCGCCACCGGGCTGCAAAAAGACGGCCAGGCGCCGACAATTCTGGACGGCCCGGGGCTGGGACTGCCGGGCCAGACCAGCATTTACGGCAGCTTCCTTGACGGCGTGCTCACCAACGCCGTTGGTATTCCCAGCATCCTGGCCCTGCGCAATGCCGGCTACAACGTCGTGACGTGGGACCCCCGGGGCGAATACAGCTCGGGCGGCACACTGCAGATCGACTCCCCGGATTACGAGGCGCGCGACGTCTCGGCGATCATCAGCTGGCTGGCCACGCAGCCGGAGGTCGCGCTCGACGGCGATCCCACCAACCTTGATCCCAAGATCGGCATGGTGGGCGCATCCTACGGCGGTGGCATCCAATTGGTCACGGCGGCAACCGATCACCGGGTTGACGCGATCGTGCCGACCATCGCATGGAACAGCCTGAATACCTCGCTCTACAAGGCCCAATCGTTCAAGAGCGGCTGGGGAACGATTCTCGCTGCCGCACTTGTGCTTACGCTCGCGCGGACAAACCCCAAGATCATTCCCGCCACCATCTACGGCGATCTGACCGGGATGATGACGCAGGCCGACCAGGACCTGCTGGGTGAGCGTGGCCCCGACTACCTGCTCAACCAAATCACCGCTCCCACACTGCTTGTCGAAGGCACCGTCGACACCCTGTTCACCCTGCAGGAAGCTAACGCCAACGCCCTAGCTCTGATCGGCAAGGGCGTACCCACCAAAGTGCTCTGGTTCTGCGGCGGGCACGGCGTATGCAGCAATGACCTGTTCAACACCGGCGGTGTACTCATCGAGGAGCGCGCCCTCGAATGGCTCGACCGGTACGTCAAGGGCGATGCCAGCGTGCCGACCGGTCCGCAGTTCGAGTGGGTCGACCAACGGGGCCAACGCCTTTCGTCGGCGTCCTATGACCTGACGCCCAGCGACCCGGTGGTGGCGTCCAACCCCGATTCCCAGGTCCTGCACATGGCACCCTTCCTGGGAGCTGGTGGATTGCTCGGCGTACTTCCCATCGGGTCGTCGCGGGCGATAAATGCCCTGAACCTCAGCACCCCGGCTGTCACGACGACCACCTACGTCGTGGGCACACCGCACGTCACCTTCACGTACTCCGGCGCGGGCAGCGGGAACCACCTTTACGCCCAGCTCGTCGACAACTCCACCGGGCAGGTACTGGGCAACCAGGTCACCCCGATCCTCGTGACGCTGGACGGTACCGAGCAGACCGCGAGCGTCGACCTGGAGATGGTGGCGCAGACACTCAAGCCCGGCCAAAAGGTGACAGTGCAGCTGTTCTCGTCGTCCGCCTCGTACCGGGCGGTCGGGGCCGTGGGTGAGGTGACCGTGTCGAACATGCAGCTGTCGCTACCGACCGTGGATCCGTCAACCGTAACGATCAACGCGGCGTAGACCTAGAGTTTCGGATCGCCCTTGCGGGCGTAAAGCCGTGCCAGCGCCAGCTGCGCGACGGCGAAGACTCCCAACATGCCACCGACGATCCCGAACGCACCGTACACGCTGGCGCCCGACGAAAATGCGCTGCCCACAGCACTATTGACACCGACCGACACCGCTGTCCGGCCAAACTCGGATGCGGCCGTGACACCGCCGGCATGGTCGAGCGGGGTCAGTTCCTGACGCCAGCGACCGCCGAGCATCAACGGCCCGGCCACTGCCCCCACCTCGAAGGCCACTTCATAGCGAGAGTTGATCCGGTCCAACAGATCTCGGCGATGGCCCACCATTTCCAGAGGAACGGTGTGCACCGCAGTGTCCACATAACCGCGGACCAGTGCCTCGAGCGTGTAGAGCCCCATCACGACGGGCAGGGTGGCGAACCCGAAGACCATGACGAGCGGAATTCCGGCCAGGACGACACCGCGCAGAACGTCGAGAACACCAGGACGAGCCGGGCGCCCCACCGATCGGTCGGCCAACCGGCAAGGAAGGTGCCGAGCATGTGGATCCCCGTGCCGAACGCGGCGAAGAACGCGGCACTGCCCAACGATCCGGACAGGTCGGCGACCAGGAGCGGCTGCGCCAGATGCACGGCGCTATTGACGATCTGGGTCAGCAGCACGCCGCTGAGCAATCCGCCCAGACGGACCGAATCGCTGTCGGTCTCCAGCTTCACCGGTGTTAGCGTCCTGGCATGTGCTCGAACGCGTTATGGGCGACGAAGGCGGCAGCCGCCAGGAGGAGCACCGCGACGATCCAGCGCCCGTGCACCTTCATGATGCGCTCGTAACCGTCCTTGATCCGCCCGGCCGCCCCGGGCCGCACCATCTCGATGACTGTCGGCGCCAGCGCGGGAATGACGGCGATCACCGCGAACACGACAGCACCGAGCGTGCGTTCACCGCGATGGGTGATCTCCAGGATCTGATGACCGGCGGCGATGGCGATGGGGAAGACCTTCGGGTGCAGTCCGCAGACGGTGAAGCCGGCCAGTCCGGCTCGGGTAATCCGTTGGCGCGCAGACAGATCAGCTTTCGGGTCCAGCCCGGGGAAGCGTTCTACGAGCCGGGTGCGCAGCTTGCCGGGAGGGCGCTCGTGCTTGGACACGTCGGCGATCGGCTTGTGCCGGATCGCGCCGAGCGCCCGCCTGACTCCGATCGCCAGCAGCGCGGCCGCGATCAGGATCCGCACGACGAAGCCCGGCCAAGATGTGTGGTCGGCACCGGACTCCGCGGGGTAACCCGTCAGGGCCGCGATCCCCACACCGATACCGGTGGCGAATGCGATGCCGGCGATGGCGCCGGCCGCGAAGGCCAATGCCGCCTGCCGGGGCACCACCTTGTCGCTGGCCACGACCAGACCCAGGACCAACGTCTCGGGGCTGAACAGCAACGCGAGCGCCAGGGTGGCGATGACGGGGAGGTGAGTGCTCACGGGCACCGCCGGACAGACCGTCGGTGAACGCCTCTGCGCATGGCCCGCAGGTTACTCCCGCCGACTGCGTACAGCTCAGCGACACCTCTGCTTTAACCGGCGCCCTGGGACAGCTGGCGTGCCACCTCGCCGTAGCGTTCGAAACGCTCGTCGTCACCCAGTGCGTTGTAGAGCACGACGCGGCTGGCGGTGCCCTGGTATTTCTCCGCCAGCGCGGTGGCCAGTCCGTCCCAGGTCGACTCGGTGGCGAACGTGGCGATGTGGTCATCGGTGATCTGGGCGGCCATCCCGGGGAGGTCGCCGGCCTTCTGCTTCTCCCGGATGCGGGCCGTGGTGCCCTCGAAGCCCGCCTCGTCCCAGATGAACGCGTAGTTGGGCGTGCTGCCGTAGAAGCTCATGGAAAAACGCACCCGCTCGCGTTCGGCCGCGCGCTCCTCGTCGGAATCGCCGACAACCGTCATCACCGGCACGATCAACGCGATATCAGCTGGTCTGCGCCCCGACTTCGCTGCTCCCTCAGCCACTTTCGGCGCAACGTGGCGCGCGATGTAGCCGGGCTCGCCGATCGGGTGGACGTGCACGCCGTCGGCCACCTCGCCGGCCATCCGCAGCATCCACGGGTTCACCGCGGCGATGTCGACCTTCGGATCGGGCGCCTCGATGGGTCCGGCGCTCCACTGCGGGGTGATGAAGTCGAGGTTGTAGAACTCGCCGTGGTGATCGAGCGTGCCGGTACGAAATGCCGAGAAGCAGGCCTTGACGGCCAGCACGTAGTCACGCAGTCGCGGACCCGGGCGTTCGAACGGCATGCCGTACCGCCGCGTGACGTGGGTGCGGACCTGGGTGCCCAGCCCCAGTCGGAAGTGTCCGTCAGTCGCCTCTTGAAGTTCCCACGCGGTCGCCGCCGTGATGAACGGGCTGCGCGGAAACGCTACGGCGACACCGGTCGATAGCTCCAGGCCAGGTGCAGCTTGCGCAGCAACGGCGGCGTTGAGGTAGGGGGTTCGGCCGGTCTCGGTGAACAACATTCCCGAGAATCCGGCAGCCAGCGTGCGCTGTGCCAGGCCGCCGATCTGTCCCAGCGGAAGGGCGGTGGTCATGACGTCGACGTCCACCGATCGAATGGTAACGGGCACGCAGAAACCCGATGCGCGGGCTCATCCTGGATCCAGTCTGTGACACAGCTGTGTAATAGCTGGCAAAGGATCCGGGGACGACGACGTGACGACGATCAAGCAGGTGTCTAGGAGTTGCGGTCGCCGGTGTGGTCGCCGGCGGTGGTGCGGCGTTCGCGACCGCCGTAGCCTCCGCCGACTCGGGTTCCCCGGATTCAACGGCTGCGGCCAAGTCTTCGAGTTCACCGTCGTCGTCGACCGCCAGGTCGGGTAAGCCGGCGCCGAAGGCCAGTGGTGTCGTCACGGGGCCGCCGCTGCCGCTGGCCCCAGCCCGATCGTGGACGTCACGCCCACCGTCCTGTCTTTGTTCGGCGCCCCGCCGCCGGCCGGCTCACCCGGGGTGTCCCTGGCCACGCTCGGAGACAGCAATGTTCTTCCGGTCGATCTGGATCAGGCGCTCAACGACGCCATCGCGCGCAACGGCTGGCCTGACATCCCCACCAATGTGGCCCTGAGCGTGCGCACCATCTTCGCCAGCATCCCGTACTTCCTGAACGGTGGCATCAACAGCCTCACCGCCACGCTGCAAGGCGTCGCTGACGACAACATCTTCCTGATCAGCCAGCTGGCCGCGGTGTCCAAAGTGGTGGTTCAGGTCCTAGCCCGAGGCGCCTCGGTGTTGGTGGCCTGACATCTCACGAGGACATCGGTAGGCCATACTCGCTCGATGGGTACCTACGCCGTCACCGGCTCGGCATCCGGCATGGGAAAGGCCGCCGCGGAGAGGCTGCAGGCCAACGGCCATACCGTGATCGGGGTCGACATCCAGCAGGCCGATGTGGTGGCCGACCTCTCGACACCGGCAGGTCGGCGAGCCGCCGCCGACGCCGTGACACGCGCCTGCGGCGGGCGACTCGACGGCGCGGTACTGGCGGCCGGGCTCGGGCCGACGCCGGGTCGCGACCAGCCAGCGCTGATCACGCAGGTCAACTACTTCGGTGTCGTGGAGCTGCTGGAGGCGTGGCGGCCCGCCCTCGCCGCCGGCGAACGAGCGAAAGTTGTGGTGTTTTCCAGCAATTCGACCACCACCATTCCAGCGATACCCAGGCGCGCCATCCGCGCGTTGCTGGCCGGTGACAGCGACAAGGCGGTGCGGACACTCCGACTGTTCGGCCGCGGCGCACCGTCGATGGCCTACGGGGCGTCGAAGGTCGCGGTGAGCCGCTGGGTTCGGCGCCACGCGGTGACCCGCGACTGGGCGGGCGCGGGGATCCGTCTCAACGCCATCGCCCCGGGTGCCATTCTGACCCCGCTGCTGCAAAAGCAGCTGTCCACTCCGGCAGAGGCCAAGGCGATCCGTTCGTTCCCGGTGCCGATCGGCGGGTTCGGCGACGCCGGGAAACTGGCCGACTGGGTGGTGTTCATGCTGTCCGACGCAGCCGATTTCCTCTGTGGCAGCGTTCTTTTCGTCGACGGGGGATCAGATGCCTACTTCCGTGCCGACGACTGGCCAGGCTCGGTGCCCGCCCGGCGGCTCGTGCCATACCTGCGCCGGTTCAAGCGATTCAAGAGCTTCGGCAACTAGGGACGCATGGCATAGGCACCGTCGTAGGCTCGCACCTGCTGCCACATTCGATCGAAGCGGTCGGCGTCGGTCACCGGTTTTCGCACTGCGGACAGCGCCCATTCCTGTTGCGCGGGAGTGGAACTCGCCTTGCCGTGTAGAGCCACCGCATAGCCGGAGAAGTCCCTGACCTGAATGTCGAAGATCTGGTCGACCACGTCGGGGTCGATTCCGCGCAATTCCGCCTGCTCGAGGATCAGCTGACCGTAGACCACCAGGGTGAACAGGTGCCCGACGACAAGCATGAAGTCGAGGTCACGCTGCTGCTCGGCATCGGGTGCCGCAGTGGACAACAATGCCTGAAGCGCCCGCACCTGCTCGGTGAAGCGCGCGACATTCGGTATGGCCGAAGCCTTCTCGAAGACCGGAACCCAATCGGCGAACTGCACTTTCGACGCACCCTTGGCCGGGCCCTGCCCCCAGAAGAAGACGTCGTCGGCCGGGTCGTCACGGGTGCCGACCTCGGGATAGGAACCCGGGTTGAACAGATAATTGGGCATGAACTTCAGGATCTGCGCGACGTTGACGTGCACGGTGCCCTCGAGACGAGGCAGGGCGCCGATCAGACTCTTGACTTCCGCGAAGTAGGTAGTGCGTTCGAAGCCCTTGGCGGCCAGCACATCCCATAGCAGTCTGACCACGGTCTCACCTTCCGACGTCACCTTAGCCTTGGTCACCGGATTGAACAGCAGGTAGCGGCGATCGTCGAGGCCGGCACTGCGGAAGTAGTCGATCGCGCGGTCGCTGAACAGTTTCATCGCGACCAGCCGGGCGTAGGCGTCGACGAAACTGGCCCGCACATGGGGGAAATCGGTGACCGGGTTGCCGTACAGGATGCGGTTGTTGGCATGGGTGATCGCCTCGTAGAACGCGTGCTCACACATCCCGATCGAGGCAGTGCACAGGTTGAACTTGCCAACGTTCACCGTGTTGAGTGCGGCCGAGAACGCCTCGGGTCCGGTGCACAGGATGTCCTCCTCGTGAACCGGATAGTCCTGCAGCGCAAAGCTACTCACGAACATCTGGCCGTGTACGACGTTGCCGATCAGCTCGTAGGCAGGATGCGCACTGTCGGCGACGAACCACACGTAGCCGTCGGGGCCGTCGACGTCGGCGCGGCGGGAGAACACCGACACCATGCCTGCCACATTGCCGTTGCCGATGTAGTACTTCTGGCCCGTCGCCCGATAGACAACGCCGTCGTCGTCTTCCTCGGTGGGGGTGAGGACCATGTCGGTGTTGTAGATATCAGCACCGTGCTCGCGTTCGGAGAGTGCGAAGGCCATCACGCCGCCCGCGTCGAGTTGCTCGGCGGCGCGTTGCTTGGCCTTGATGTTGTCGCTCTGCCAAATCGGGCCGAGTCCGAGGATGGTGACCTGCTCGGCGTACCAGTACGAGAGCCCGTAGAAGCCGAGGATCTCACTGAGCGCGGCGTTGCGGGAGGTGTCCCAACGTTTGTTGTCGTCGCCGAGGCCGAATTCCGACGGGGTGAGGAAGGTCGCGAAGATCCGCTCCCGCTTGATGAAATCCAGGAAGTCCGATACCCACACCGCGTCGGAATCGTCCTGCAACAGCCGTGTCTTGCCGCGTTCCTCGAACCAGTCGATCAGCGCCCGCAGCTGGCGCCGGGTTCCGGGATCGAACTGTCGCGGGTCGTAGGTGTTCGGATTGAACAACAGCCCGCCGGTGCTCGCCATGGCGTGCCCTCCCGTCATCGAGGCGTCGAATCTAACGCGATCGCCGTGGCCGGATCAGCGGTTCGCGGGATGCCTGTGAGTCTCGACCCCGCGAGTCACTCCAGTCCCTTCCGTCACTGACTGCGTACCCTGACATTCGACGGCAGGAGTTTCGGCGTGCGGATGTCCAACGGCATGAGGGCCGGTGTGGCGGCGGTGTGGCTGGTGGCCGCTGCCGCCGGATGCAGCACCACCACCGACGGCGCCGCCAGGTGCCCCGGCTGCGGAGCCGGTGGCGAGCCGAGCTTTCCGACCAGCAAGCCGACCGTCTCAACGCCGACGACGCCGCCCACCCCAACGCCGCCCTCTGGCGGCGGACAGACACTGGCGCCCAGCGACACCGGCTACGTCTACATCGAAACCAAGTCGGGCCTGACCCGCTGCCAGATCAATGCCCAGACGGTCGGCTGCGAATCGGACTTCACCAACCCACCCGTCGTCAACGGCGAGCCGGCCAACGGGGTCGAGGTGACCGCCAGCGGCAGTGTGCGCTGGATCGCCGGCAATCTTGGCGACATCCCGACCACCCCGCTCGACTACGCGATCTATCACGCGGTCGGCTGGACCATCGATGCCAGCCCCGACGGAACCCGGTTCACCAATGACGGGACCAGCCACGGAATGTTCCTCAGTACCGAAAGCGTCAAGGTTTTCTAAGCTGGGCGGCATGGACTTCCGTGTCTTCGTCGAACCCCAGCAGGGCGCCAGCTACGCCGATCAGCTCGCCGTGGCTCAGGCCGCCGAATCTCTCGGCTACTCCGCGTTTTTCCGCTCCGATCACTATGTCGCGATGAGCGGTGACGGGTTGCCAGGGCCGACCGACTCCTGGGTGACGCTGGCCGGCATTGCCCGCGAGACGTCCACGATCCGGCTGGGCACGCTGGTGACGTCGGCGACGTTCCGCTATCCGGGGCCGCTGGCGATCTCGGTGGCGCAGGTGGACGCGATGAGCTCGGGCCGGGTCGACTTCGGGATCGGGGCGGGCTGGTTCGACGAAGAACACCTGGCCTACGCGATCCCGTTCCCGCCGCTGGGCGAGCGGTTCGACCGACTACACGAGCAGCTCGACATCATCACCGGGTTGTGGACCACCCCGGCAGGCCAGACCTTCGACTACGACGGCACGTATTACACCGTCAAAGACTCGCCTGCACTGCCCAAGCCGGTGCAGGATCCCCATCCGCCGATCATCATCGGCGGCAACGGGGCCAAGCGCACCCCCGCGCTGGCCGCGCAGTTCGCTGCCGAGTACAACTTCGCTTTCCCGGCGCTCGACTTCATCGAACCCCAGATCGGCAGGGTCCGCGCCGCGCTGCAGGCGGCAGGCCGCGAGTCCGACGACTTCGTCTACTCGGCGGCATTCGTGGTCTGCGCCGGCCGCAACGACGCCGAGATCAGCCGCCGCGCAGACGCGATTTCGCGCGAGGGTGACGAGCTGCGCACCAACACTCCCCTGGTCGGCACACCGGCCGAAATCGTAGACCAGCTGGGGCCTTTCATCGACGCGGGCGTGCAGCGGGTGTACCTGCAGCTGCTGGATATGTCCGACCTCGACCACATGGAATTGTTCGCCACCGAGGTAGTCCGCCAACTGGCCTGATTGCGGAATGCTGCGTTTGCCCTGGCAAGGCAATTAGCATTGGTAGCCATGCGCAAGCAGGACCCCGCCGGGGATATCGACGAGGCGGTAACGCCCGTCGCCCACGGGGATCCGTTCGGCCCCTATCCGGAGACCCCGTATCCGGGTTCGGCCCAGGACCCGCCCACTGATCCGGGCCTGCCGGTGATCGCCGCCGACGAGGGGTTCGACCCGTTCGCTCCCGACGCGTTCTGGTTCCCGGAACGGCCCTGGTACCGCAAGAAACAGGCCACTCTGGCGATGGGCGCCATCGGCGCGGCGGTGGTCGCGATCGTGGTGGCGGCGGTCCTGCTGGTGTCGCTGGATTCCGGTCGTTCCGAACGCTCCAAGACCACCCCGTCGGCCACCGTGACCAGCGAGCCGACCACCACCGGCCTGACCAGCTCACAAGCCCCTGAGCCGCCGCCGCCACCCCCGCCGCCGCCGGAGACCCCGCCCTCGGACCAGCCCCAGAGCACCTGGTATCCGCAATATCCGCAGCGCGACGGTGGCGACCGGCCCAATGTGACCACGCCGCAGACCAGGCCGCCGCAGATCAGCGTGCGTCCCACCCATCGCCCGGCCTTCCCCAACCAGCCCGGCAGCGGCTGACAGTTACTATCGGAACCCGTGGCACGTGACGGTTCTGACGACCCGAACTACTCCGACAGCGACCCGACGCAGTACGCCAACTACGGCGGCACGGGTGGCGAGGCCTACAGCGAGTACACCCAACCGGGTCACACACCTGCGACCGGCTACGGCGACTACCCACCGCCGCCGCCCGAGTCCACGCCCTGGTTTCGGAAGCCCGCCGCGCTGGTCGGCCTCGGGGTGCTGACCGCGGTCATCCTGGCCCTGCTCGTCTATGCCATCGTCAAGTTCACCGGCAGCGGCGGCTCCAGTCCGGTCACCACGACGACGACATCCCCGACGACGTCCACCTCGGCGGCGACGTCGGCGTCGGTCGCCCC
>JAHFVD010000149.1 GCA_023264735.1 Mycobacterium sp.
GGCCGTACTCCTCCTTCGGGCGCCCGGCGACCGCATTGAGCGCGACGTTGGGGATCACGATGTCGCGGAAGCGCCACATATCCGAGCCGTCAGGATTGTGGACCAACCGGGGTGCGTCATCGACGTACTTCTGCGGCAGATGGTTCTTGAACATATCGGGCGGCTCGACGATGTGATCGTCGACGCTGATCAGAATCATGTCCTCTTTGCGCATGGCAGTTCCTTCCGTGGCGGCCCTCTTAATGAAAACTAGCTTCTCATTCCGCGAGAATCAACCTCCGGTAATCGCCTTACCGGCGGTTGGCGGCCGTAGGCTGACCCCCTGACACGCCCGCCCGACCTCGGATTTTCCGCCCTGCTCACCTGCGGGGATTGACCTTCCGGCAAGATCATGGAAATCTGTTATCCGGATATGAGAATGTGATTCTCCACCTTGAGAGGAGGTTACCGGTGCGCCTGACGCCGCTACCTGCGGAACAGTGGGACGACGAGGTGCAGTACGCCCTGAAGGGCATGCTGCCTCGTGACCGGCAGAACCCCGAGGGTGCCGGGACAGCGCTGTCCACCCTTGTGCGGCATCCCGACCTCACCAAGGCCTACCTCGGCTTCAACGTCTACCTGTTGTTCCGCTCCACGCTTCCCGCCCGGCTGCGGGAGGTGGCGGTGCTGCGCGTCGCACATCGTCGCGCCTGCGCGTACGAGTGGGAACACCACGTCGAGATGGCCAAGGCCGAGGGCCTGACCGACGCCGACGTGGAGGCGATCCGGCGCGGCGAGGCCAATGACGAGGTCGACCGGCTGGTGGTCACAGCCACCGACGAACTCGAGGACACATCGAATCTCACCGACGAGACCTGGGCCGCGCTCGGCGAACACCTCAACGACCGTCAGCGCATGGATTTCGTCTTCACCGTCGGCAGCTACGGCATGTTGGCCATGGCGTTCAACACTTTTGGCGTACAGCTCGAGAACGAAAGGTAAGTACGTGGCATTTTTCAAGAAGCCGGATGTCGGCAGCTGGACCGAGAACTGGCCCGAGCTGGGCACCGGTCCGGTCAACTACGAGGATTCAATCGATCCCGAGCACTGGAAGCTGGAGCAGCAGGCCATCTTCCGAAAGACCTGGCTGCAAATGGGCCGCGTGGAGCTGATCGGAAAGAAGGGCAACTACGTGACCCGCGAGCTGCCGTCGGTCGGCCCGGGCACGTCGATCATCATCGTCAACGATGGCGACCAGGTCCGTGCCTTCTACAACCTGTGCCGCCATCGCGGCAACAAGCTGGTGTGGAACGACTATCCCGGCGAAGAGGTTTCCGGCAGCTGCCGACAATTCGTCTGCAAGTACCACGCCTGGCGTTACTCATTGGAGGGCGACCTGACCTTCATCCAGCAGGAGCAGGAGTTCTTCGACGTCGACAAGGCCGACTACCCGCTCAAGCCGGTGCGCTGTGAGGTGTGGGAGGGCTTCATCTTCGTCAACTTCGACGACGACGCGGTCCCGCTCGAGGAGTACTTGGGCGAGTTCGGCCAGGGCCTGAAGGGCTATCCCTTCCACGAGATGACCGAGCACTACAGCTACCGCGCGACGGTCGGGTCCAACTGGAAGCTGTTCATCGACGCGTTCGTCGAGTTCTATCACGCGCCGATCCTGCACATGAAGCAGGCGGAGAAGGAGGAAGCCGAGAAACTCGCCAAGTTCGGCTTCGAGGCGCTGCACTACGACATCAAGGGCGACCACTCGATGATCTCGTCCTGGGGTGGCATGAGTCCGCCGAAGGACCTGAAGATGGTCAAGCCCATCGAGCGAATCCTGCACAGCGGCCTGTTCGGGCCGTGGGATCGCCCTGACATCAAGGGCATCCTGCCCGACGAGCTGCCACCCGCGATCAACCCCGGCCGGCACTCGACGTGGGGCCAGGACTCGTTCGAGTTCTTCCCGAATTTCACGTTGCTGTTCTGGGCGCCGGGCTGGTACCTGACCTACAACTACTGGCCGACCGGTGTGGACTCCCATATCTTCGAGGCCGACCTGTACTTCGTGCCGCCGAAAAACCTGCGCGAACGACTCTCCCAGGAGCTGGCCGCGGTGACCTTCAAGGAGTACGCGTTCCAGGACGCCAACACGCTGGAAGCCACCCAGACTCAGATCGGCACCCGCGCCGTACTCGACTTCCCGCTGTGCGACCAGGAAATCCTGTTGCGCCACCTGCACCACACCGCGCACAAGTACGTGGACAGGTACAAAGAATCCTTGGTCAATGGAAACGGGAACGGGGCGGCTGCCACCAAGCTGACGAAGGAAGATGCAAATGTCTAAGCTGCCAGAGGAATTCGCCGACCTGGAGCGCTTCAGCGACTGGTGCCTGCCCACCGAGGAACAGCGCTACCAGAAGCGGCTGAGCTCGTCGATGACCGAGATGCAGGAGCTGTATGACGCCGGCCTGGAGCGGCTGGAAGACATCATGGTCTACGTCGACGCCCGCTTCCCGCTCAAAGGCATGCCGGAGGAGGCCAAGGCTCTGGTACACCTAGGACAATCGATCGTCCAGGTGAGCTTTCCGATCGAGGTGTGGAAGCAGCCCCGCGTGCTCGACAGCGGCGCCGCATATATCCAACTGATCAAGGAGCCGGTGGTCTGAGCGTGCTGACCCTGAAGGCTGCCGGATACGTCGACGTCGACGCGGGCGAGATCGTCCGCCCCGGCATCGTGAAGGTCGACGGCGACCGGATCGTGTCCGTAGGAGGCACTCCCGAAGGCGAGGTCATCGACCTGGGCGACTCGATCCTGTTGCCCGGCCTGATGGACATGGAGGTCAACCTCCTGATGGGTGGCCGGGGTGAAAACCCCGGCCTCTCCCAGGTTCAGGACGATCCGCCGACTCGGGTGCTGCGGGCAGTCGGCAATGCCCGCCGCACCCTGCGTGCCGGCTTCACCACAGTGCGCAACCTCGGACTGTTCGTGAAGACCGGCGGCTACCTGCTCGACGTCGCGCTGGGCAAGGCCATCGACGCCGGCTGGATCGAAGGCCCGCGCATCGTGCCGGCCGGCCATGCCATCACCCCGACCGGCGGCCATCTGGACCCGACGATGTTCGCCGCGTTCATGCCCGGCGCCCTCGAGCTGACGGTCGAGGAGGGCATCGCCAACGGCGTCGACGAGGTCCGCAAGGCCGTGCGGTACCAGATCAAACACGGCGCGCAACTGATCAAGGTGTGCGTCTCCGGGGGCGTCATGTCGCTGACCGGTGAGGCTGGCGCACAACACTATTCGGATGAAGAACTGCGCGCCATCGTTGACGAGGCGCACCGGCGCGGGCTTCGCGTGGCCGCGCACACCCACGGAGCCGAGGCCGTCAAGCACGCGGTGGCGTGCGGGATCGATTGCATCGAGCACGGTTTCCTGATGGACGACGAAGCGATCCAGATGCTGGTCGACAACGACCGGTTCCTGGTGACCACTCGCCGCCTGGCCCAGGCAATGGACGTCTCGCACGCGCCGAAGGCGTTGCAGGACAAGGCAGCCGTGATGTTCCCGAAGGCGCGGACGTCGATCAAGGCAGCGTACGAGGCCGGAGTCAAGATCGCCGTCGGCACCGACGCGCCCGCCATCCCGCACGGCAGGAATGCCGACGAGTTGGTCACCCTGGTGGAGTGGGGCATGCCACCTGCCGCGGTGCTGCGGGCCGCGACCGTGGTCGCCGCCGAGCTGATCGACGTCACCGACCGGGGCCGGATCGCCGAGGGTCTGCTGGCCGATATCATCGCCGTGCCCGGTGATCCACTGCAGGACATAAGCGTTACACAAGAGGTCAACTTTGTAATGAAAGCGGGTAAGGTCTTCAAGAATGACACCGTCACGAACTGAGGATCTGGTCGAGATCCAACAGCTTCTCGCGAAGTACGCCGTCACCATCACCCAGGGCGATATCGACGGCCTGATTTCGGTGTTCACGCCGGACGGCACCTATAGCGCGTTCGGGTCGACCTACACACTGTCGCGGTTCCCGGAATTGGTCGACGCCGCCCCGAAGGGCCTGTTCATGACCGGCACCTCGCTGGTCGAGCTGACCGAAGGTGCGGATTCTGCGACTGGTACGCAACCACTGTGTTTCATCGAGCACTCGGCCCACGACATGCGCATCGGCTACTACAAGGACAACTACGTGCGCACCGCCGACGGCTGGCGCCTCAAGACCAGGGCCATGACCTTCATCCGTCGCAGCGGCGTGCACGACTCCGGTCGCCCGCATGCGATCGGCAGGCCAGACGCGGGATGACGGACGACCTGCACGACCCGGCCGCGTTCCGCACGGCGCTACGGGCCTGGCTCGTCGAGAATGACCTGACGCCGCCCGACGATCATTCACTGGCCGGCCACATGCGGCAGTTCGCGCGCGTCATGCGCGCGCTGTACGACGCCGGCTGGGGCCGCTACGGCTGGCCCGAGCACGCCGGCGGCCTCGGCGGCCCAGACATGTTGCGAGCCATCGTCGGTGAAGAGATCGTCGGGCGGCGGCTGGCCGAACCCGGTCCGTACTCGATGATCGAAGTGCTGGCCCCGACGATGATCGACTACGCCACACCGGAATTGGCTGCCGAGATGCTGCCGAAGATGCTGTCGGGCGAAGAGCAGTGGTGCCAAGGGTTTTCCGAGCCAGGCTCGGGGAGCGACCTGGCGTCGCTGACCACGCGCGCCGTCCAGCAGGGCGATCACTGGATCGTTAACGGCCAGAAGGTGTGGACCAGCTTCGCGCAATTCTCACACCGCTGCATCCTGCTGACCCGCACCGGCGCTGCGGACACCCCCAACCATCAGGCGATCACCGCATTCTTCGTCGACCTCGACACGCCGGGCATCACGATCCGGCCGTTACACACCATGCACGGTGTCGACGAGTTCTGCGAGGTGAACTTCGACAATGTCGCCGTCGACGCCAGCCGGATGCTCGGTGCGCCCGGCGACGGCTGGCGGCTGGCGATGGATCTGCTGCCCTATGAGCGTTCGACGTGTTTCTGGCAGCGAATCGCCTACCTGTACTCGCGATTCGACGCACTCATCGGTGAAGTCTCGGCCCAGGGCGAGCCCATCGACTCCGATATGGGCGAGGTGTTTCTCGCCCTGCACACGCTGCGCTGCCGGTCCAGGGCGACGCAGCACCGACTGGGCGACGGGCAGAAGTTGGGTCCGGACACCTCGATCGACAAGGTGCTGCTGGCCGGTGCCGAACAGCGGCTCTACGACACCGTGCACGATCTGCTGCCCGGCACCATCGAGCTCGAAGACAGCGAGTGGCGCACCGAGTACCTGTACTCGCGCGCGGCGACCATCTACGGCGGCACCGCGGAAGTGCAGCGCAACATCATCGCCCGCCGGCTCCTCGATCTTGGGAAGGAGTGAGATGGATCCGCAATCCCTCGAACTACTCGAAACCGGGCTGCGCAAGACCATGCTGTCGTCGTCCGGACCGGATCTTGACGCGGCACTGAATGAGCTGGGCTGGGCGGACATGCTGTCCGATATCCCCGAGGTCGCGGTGCCGCTGGTGTTTCGGTTGCTCGGCGAAACGGGCTCACACGCTTCGGTTCTCGTCGACGTGGTGCTGCATGCGACCGGTAACACCATCGGTGACACCGTGGAGTTGCCGCTGCCGTACGCGGGCAACAGCTGGGTGGTGTGGGACCGCACCGCTACCGAGGACAGTGACACCACTCTCGGCGGGCTGCCGCTGCGCCGGGAGGAGGAAGGCTATCCGATCCGGGTGGCCGAAGCCCGCGTGGCGGTGGGCTGGTGGTTGGTCGGCTCGGCACGCGCGATGCTCGCGGTCGCACGCCGGCACGCCCTGGACCGAGTGCAGTTCGGACGACCGGTCGCAGGGTTTCAAGCGATCCGGCATCGTCTGGCCGAGACTCTGGTGGCCATCGAGGGTGCCGAAGCGACCCTGAGCACGCCCGCGGCGGACAGCCCTGACCTGACCGCGCTGCTGGCCAAGGCTGCCTCCGGTAAGGCCGCACTGACGGCAGCCAAACACTGTCAGCAGGTGCTGGGCGGGATCGGTTTCACCGCCGAACACGAGTTCCATCACCATCTGAAGCGCGTGCTGGTGCTCGACGGCCTGCTGGGCAGCTCGCGGGAATTGACCCGCAAAGCCGGGGCGGGATTGCGGGCCCGGGGGTCGGCCCCCCGGCTGGTGAATCTGTGACGTACGCCATGGCGGCGAATGCGCTGGTCACCCTTTAGACTGTGCGGAACGAAAAATTTGGTCCATATTGGATTGAGAACGTAATTCTCGTCGCTGAGAGTAGTACTCTACTCGCGTGAGCTACATCCGAACCGCTGACTCGCGCTCGTCGAGGGTCCTTCAGTGAACAGCCCGAGCGAAGAGCCTGCCTGGAAACAGCGCGCTGTTGAGCGGTCCATCCGGACCGCCAAGGTGCGTGCTGGACAGCGCGTGCAGCGATTCTTGGATGCCGCACAAGCCATCATCACCGAAAAGGGCAGCACCGACTTCACCGTGCAGGAAGTGGTGGATCGGTCGCGCCAGTCGTTGCGCAGTTTCTATCTACAGTTCGACGGTAAGCACGAGCTGCTGCTGGCACTGTTCGAGGACGCACTGAGCCGGGCCGCCGATCAGATCCGCGCGGCGACGTCGGCCCAGAAGGATCCGCTGGATCGCCTCAAGGTCGCCGTCACGCTGCTCTTCGAGCTCTCCCGCCCGGATCCCACCGCCCGTCGGCCGCTGTTCACCGACTTCGCACCGCAACTGCTGATCTCACACCCCACCGAGGTCAAGGTCGCCCACGCACCGCTGGTAGCGCTGTTTTCCGAGCTGATGATCGAGGCCGGCGCGGCCGGTGAGCTGCGCGAGGACGCCAACCCCCGCCGGATGGCGGCGATGACGATGCAGACCATCATGTTCATCGCCCAGTCGAGCTCGGTGGAGGACGAGGAGAACATCCACACGCCGATCAGCGGCGACGAGGTGTGGACCTTCTGTTCTCAGGGCTTCGCCCGCAAGTAGGCCCTAGGGCTCGACCGCCGGCAAAATGCGTTGCGCGATGAGCTTTTCCGCGGCGCTATAGGGATCACACCGCCCGTCGGCGACGGCGTCGGCCAAGGCTTCGAGATCCGGGTGGCTGTGCAACCGGCTCTGCGCCAGCGACAACACCTGTGCCCGTGCCCGTGCGGCGCGCCGTGCGGGGGTGTCGGCTCGGCGGTGGGCCTCGATCGCCTCGATGAGCTCCCCCACTCCTTCGGCCTTGGCGGCAACCAGGGTCAGTACCGGAACGTGGGTCTCGAACTTGAGGTCGCGCACCGTCTGGGCCGCGCCCTCCCGGTCGGCCTTGTTCACCACCACCAGATCCGCGACCTCGAGCAGGCCCGCCTTGGCGGCCTGGACGGCATCACCGGCGCCCGGGTTGAGGATCACGATCGTGGGATCGGCGACCGCGGCGATCTCGATCTCGGATTGTCCGACGCCCACGCTCTCCAGCAGCACGACGTCGTAGCCCAGCGCACCGAGCAACCGGATGGCGGCGGGTACGGCGGCGGCCAGGCCACCGAGATGACCGCGGGTGGCCACCGACCGGATCAGCACATCGGGGTCGTTGATGTGCTGAGCCATCCTGATCCGGTCACCCAGCAATGCCCCACCGCTGTAGGGCGACGACGGATCCACCGCGAGCACCGCGACCCGTTGTCCACGTTCGCGATACGCCGCGACGAGCACCGCGATCGTCGTCGACTTACCCGCACCCGGCGGACCCGTCACACCGACCACCGGTACCACGGCCGGACCGAGCAGAGCGAGCACGTCGTCACGGCGGGAACTCTCGACGAGGCTCAGCAGCCGCCCGACCGCGCGGGTATTCCCACTGCGGGCCGCGGCAATCAGCTCGGCGACGTCCATAGAGGGCAACGCTAGCGCGGAGATGGACACCGATTCGGGTTGACCTATTTCAGACGGCATGAGAATACTATTCTCTCAAGAAGAGAGCATCAGTTGCAAGAAGGGTAACACTATGCAGATCAGTGGGAATTCGGCCGTCGTGTTCGGCGGCGCGGGCGGCTTGGGCGAGGCGACCGTGCGCAAACTGCACGGGGCGGGCGTCGAGGTCGTGATCGCCGACTTGTCCGACGAGAAGGGCGAGGCACTCGCCGGCGAACTCGGGATTCCCTACGTGCGCACCGACGTCACCAACGACGACGTGTTGGCCGCCATCGCCGCGGCCGAGGCACTCGGCCCGCTGCGCGTGTCTGTCGACACCCACGGCGGCCCGGCCGGTGGCGGCCGGCTGGTCGGCAAGGACGGCTCCCCGATGGAGATGGAGGCGTTCACCAAGACCATCACGTTCTACCTGACCGCGGTGTTCAACGTCATGCGCCATGTTGCCGCCGCGATGGCGCGTCAGGAGCCTGACGAGAACGGCGCCCGTGGCGTGATCATCAACACCGCATCGATCGCCGCGTTCGAAGGTCAGATCGGCCAGCTGCCCTACTCGGCCGCCAAGGGCGGCGTCGTCGCCATGACACTGGTTGCCGCACGCGATCTTTCGCCGCTCGGTATCCGGGTGATGTCGATCGCGCCGGGGACGATCAACACCCCGGCGTACGGCAAGGCCGCCGACCAGCTGGAGGCCTACTGGGGCCCGCAGGTGCCGTTCCCCAAGCGGATGGGACGTTCGGTCGAGTACGGCGCGCTGGCACTGTCGATCGCCGAAAACGACTACCTCAACGGCGAAACCATCCGGCTGGACGGCGCATTGCGCTTCCCGCCCAAGTAGACCTTCTCCGCGAGGGGAGGCTACTTCTTGGCGATCAGCCCGTCGACGATCCTGTTGAAGTCGGCGGTGCCGAACGACACGTACTCGGCGAGGTTGGCGTAGTCCAGCGAGGCCATCACCGACTTCTCCAGCTGCAGGTTCATCAGCCGCTTGGTGGCCTCGACCGCCTGCTG
>JAHFVD010000098.1 GCA_023264735.1 Mycobacterium sp.
GATGGCCGACGCGGTCGCCAAGGCGGCCGGCGTGCCAGCGGCAGCGGTGCGCCGGGCCGCCATGCTCGGCGGCGCCCTGCCCGCCGTGGCCGCTTCGGCGCTGACCGGCGGAACCGAGGCGCTGAGCGGGTTCACGTTGACGGTGGGCAGGCCGGTCGGACCGATGCTCGCCCAGACCGCGACGGGCGTGGCCGACGCCCTCGAACGCCTCGGCGGCGACGCGATTTTCGAGGCCAAGCTCGACGGCGCTCGCGTCCAGATCCACCGCAACGGCGACGACGTCACCGTCTACACCCGCAGTCTCGACGACGTGACCGCCCGGCTGCCCGAGGTGGTGGATGCCGCACTGGCGCTGCCGGTCACCGACCTGATCGCAGACGGCGAGGCGATCGCCCTGCGTCCCGACAACCGCCCGCACCGATTCCAGGTCACCGCGTCCCGGTTCGGCAAGAGCACCGATGTGGCCGCAGCCCGGGCGGCACAACCACTTTCGGTGTTCTTCTTCGACGTGCTGCATCTCGACGGTGCCGACCTGCTCGACGAACCCACCCACGCCCGGCTCGCGGCGCTGGACTCGATCGTGCCCACCGCACAGCGCGTCGACCGGTTGGCCACCATGGATGCCGCTGCGGCACAAGACTTTCTGGATGTCACGCTGGCGGCCGGCCATGAGGGCGTGATGGCCAAATCACCCACGTCCCCCTATGAGGCGGGCCGCCGCGGCGCGGGCTGGCGGAAGGTCAAGCCGGTGCACACCCTGGACCTGGTGGTGCTCGCGGTGGAGTGGGGCTCGGGACGGCGAACGGGCAAGCTGTCCAATATCCATCTGGGCGCGCTGGATCCGCAGACCGGCGGCTTCGTGATGCTCGGCAAGACCTTCAAGGGCATGACCGACGCGATGCTGGACTGGCAGACCGCGCGCTTCACCGAATTGGCGACGGGACCGCTGGATGCGTACGTCGTCCCGCTGCGTCCCGAGCAGGTCGTCGAGATCGCGTTCGACGGAGTGCAGGGCTCCAGCCGCTATCCCGCGGGCATGGCGCTGCGGTTCGCCCGGGTGCTGCGCTACCGCGACGACAAGATCCCGGCCGAAGCCGACACCATCGACACCGTGCGGGCGATTTACGAGCGTGACTAGCAGGCGCTTCGCTGTCGCGAGCCTGTAGTTATCGACAGGGTTACTCGCACTTCTGTTAGATAACAACAGTTTCGGCGAGGAAGTTAGATGTCAGGGGTTCCGTCTCAGTAGGCGGTGTTCTGCGAAAAGGCCAGCAGCCAGCCGTCATCGGTGCGCACGGCGACAGTCGTGTTGCGGCGCTTCACCCTGCGCAACCGGCCCGCGACCACGGCGCGGGCTTGGATCAGCGCGACGTCGGGCGTCAGATACCTCAGGCCGGTGATCTCGGTTCGGCCCCTGCGACGCCTGGCCTGACCATCGACGAGGGCGCGGATCTCCCGTTCGTCGGTCCGGCTCACCGACGAGTGCACAGAAGGAGCCGGCACGTAGAGCCCTTGCCTCGGATGGCGGAGATTCGCGAGCACGATTCGCGCCAGCAAGGACGGGTCCCTCAGCCGCTCCGGTGGATCGATAAGACCGCGCACCCGCAGAATTCGTTCGGCCACACCGATATCCGTGCTCGCAGCGCGCAATGCCGCGCGCTGAACCCAGGAGTTCACTCGTCGCGCTGAAGCGCGTTTCGGCGACGGTGGCAGGTCGTTCGCCCGGTTCGCCGCCCACACCGGTCCGAGGCGTTCGGCGGCGGCGGAAAAGAAGCGCTGCGGTAGATCCGCTTCGCCCGCGCGCAGGCAGTCACGCAACGCAAGCGCCTGCACCGCAGCCATTGTCATACCTTGTCCGTGTAGCGGATTGAGGCTGCACAACGCGTCGCCGAGGATCACCAGACCGGATGGCAGGTGTGACATTCGGTCGTAGCGCCGCCACACGGCGGCGGTGTTGCGGGAGACCGAGATCTCCCCCACGCACGTCGCGTCGCGCAGGCCGGCCATGATCCTCGACGGCAGCATCGACTCCGCCGATTGCAAAAGGACAGCGAAACTATCGGGCGGACTGCCACATTCAGCAGGGCAGGAGATTGCCAACATCCAGGTGTCGTGTTCGTAGGCGACCAACAACGCGCCTGGAGAGCGACTGCCTTGATTGACGAATGCCATCCGCTGCGCGATGCGCCCCGGCGGGACTCTCAGCAGCTGACTGGAGTATCCGCCGCGTGACGGGACCCTTTCGTCCGGAACGACGCCGACGCCCTGGTTCGCCAGAAAGTGCGCGGTCCGCCCCGCACGACCGGTTGCGTCGACGATCAGGTCACCCGACACGGTCGAGGCGGTACCGCTGTCGCGGTTGATGATTCGCACCCCGGTGACGGCATTGCCCGCAAGAATCGGAGCCACGATATTGTTCCGGTCGAGGAACGCGACGTTCGCCAGCGCATTCACGCGACGGCGGAGATGGAACTCCAGGAACGGGCGGCTGGCCTGGTATGCGGCCAGAGCTTGCGGATCAGTCAGGCGGCCAGCGGGATTCAGCTCGTACCGTCCGACGCGCACATAGAGCCGCGACAGGTCGTCACCGTCGTCGACGACCGCCCCGGCCGCTCCAAGTTCGTCCAGAAACCCCGGAAACAGTTCACCGATCGCTTGGGTGCCACGCGCGAGAAGACTGTGCAGATGCCGGCCCTGCGGCACACCCGTGCGCTGTTCGGCATTGTCGGGCAGTCCATCGCGGTCGATCACGGTGACCGACTCATAGAACTCCGCGAGCACCCCGGCGGCGAGCAACCCGGCCATGCCGGCTCCCAAAACCACCGCGTGTGAACCCAGCTCGGCCATCCTCGTCGCCTCCGTCCCGGACGCCAGCACGCTGTCAGCCGTCCCTACGAGCAGTGACCGTACATCAATTTTAAGAAACTTAAGAGAAACTTGTGGTAACACTAAGAAGCCCGTTTCGCAGGGCCTCTACCAGCGCACCGAATAGCGGCGCGCCGTTTCCGCGTTCTCCGAACTGGCGAACCGTGTGAATGGAAGGATCACCGCACAGCCAGACACTCGGGCCTTCCCGTCGCTGCGCTCGCCCAGATACGTCTCGTCAAGGGAGAAACACGTGGCTTCACCGACCGCCGCGCCGTCGGAGTACACCGAGGAGACCAGGGGCGACGTCACCTACATCCGTACCGAGAAGGATCTGCCGCCGGTCGCCGTCGTCGACCGCTCGCCGATCACCACCCGGCACAAACTGATCTTCGGTGCGGTTGCCGTCCTCGGGGCGATCGCCTGGGCGGTCATCGCGTTCTTCCGCGGCGAGACCGTCAGCGCCGTCTGGTTCGTCATCGCGGCGATCTGCACCTACGTCATCGGCTACCGGTTCTACGCCCGGCTGATCGAAATGAAGATCGTCCGCCCGCGCGACGAGCACGCCACGCCGGCCGAGATACTCGAGAACGGCACCGACTACATGCCCACCGACCGGCGGGTGCTGTTCGGTCACCACTTCGCCGCCATCGCCGGGGCGGGCCCGCTGGTCGGCCCGGTGCTGGCGATGCAGATGGGCTATCTGCCCGGCACGATCTGGATCATCGTCGGCGCGGTGTTCGCCGGCTGCGTCCAGGACTACCTGGTGCTGTCGATCTCCACCCGCAGGCGCGGTCGCTCGCTGGGGCAGATGGCCCGCGACGAACTGGGCGCCATCGGCGGCGCCGCGGCGATCATCGCCGTGCTGGTCATCATGGTCATTCTGCTTGCGGTGCTGGCCCTGGTCGTGGTGGGCGCCCTGGCCGAAAGCCCGTGGGGCGTGTTCTCCATCGCGATGACGATCCCGATCGCCATCTTCATGGGCCTGTATCTGCGGTTCCTGCGGCCCGGCCGAGTCTCCGAGGTCTCGCTCATCGGTGTCGTCCTACTGCTCTTGGCCGTGGCCGGTGGCGGGTGGGTCGCCGGAACCGATTGGGGCACAGACTGGTTCACGCTCTCGAAGGTGACGCTGTCGTGGTGCATCATCGTCTACGGGCTGGCCGCCTCGGTGCTGCCGGTCTGGTTCCTGCTAGCGCCGCGCGACTACCTGTCGACGTTCATGAAGGTCGGCACCATCGCGCTGCTGGCAGTGGGCATCCTCTTGGCCCGCCCGGTCATGGACGCCCCGGCGATCTCGCAGTTCGCCTCCAACAGTTCAGGTCCGGTGTTCGCCGGCTCGCTGTTTCCGTTCCTGTTCATCACCATCGCCTGCGGTGCGCTGTCGGGATTCCACTCGCTGATCTCCTCGGGCACCACGCCCAAGCTGCTGGAGAAGGAAAGCCAGATGCGCCTGATCGGCTACGGCGGCATGCTCACCGAGTCGTTCGTGGCGATCATGGCGCTGATCACCGCCGCGATCCTCAACCAGCATCTGTACTTCGCGATCAACGCACCGGCGGCCCAGACCGGAGGCACCGCCGAGACCGCAGCCAAGTACGTCAACGGCCTTGGCCTGTCCGGCGCCCCGATCACCGGCGCCGAGATCACCGACGCGGCCAAGAGCGTGGGTGAACACTCGATCGTCTCCCGCACCGGTGGGGCGCCGACGTTGGCATTCGGCATGTCCGAGGTGCTGCATCAGGTGTTCGGCGGCGCCTCGCTGAAGGCGTTCTGGTACCACTTCGCGATCATGTTCGAGGCGCTGTTCATCCTGACCACCGTCGACGCCGGAACCCGAGTCGCCCGGTTCATGCTCTCCGACGCCCTGGCCAATCTCGGCGGCCCGTTGAAGCGGCTCCGCAACCCGAGCTGGCGGGTCGGGGCCTGGATCTGCAGCCTGGTGGTGGTCGCCGGCTGGGGTTCCATCCTGTTGATGGGCGTCACCGATCCGCTCGGCGGCATCAACACCCTCTTCCCGCTGTTCGGTATCGCCAACCAGCTGCTGGCCGCGATCGCGCTGACGGTGGTCACCGTCGTGGTGATCAAGAAGGGTCTGCTGAAATGGGCGTGGATACCCGGCATTCCGCTGCTATGGGATCTGACGGTCACGCTCACCGCGTCGTGGCAGAAGATCTTCTCCGGCGATCCCAAGCTCGGCTACTGGACGCAGCACTTCGCCTACCGCGCCGCCGCGGAGGCCGGCAAGACCACGTTCGGCTCGGCCAAGAACGCCGATCAGCTGCATGCCGTCATCCGCAATACCTTCATCCAGGGCACGCTGTCGATCGTGTTCGCCGTCCTGGTGATCATCGTGGTGCTCGCCGGGGTGATCATGGCGCTGCGGGCCATCCGCGGTCGCGGCCGCGAGCTGACCGAGGACACCCCGGTGCCGTCGAAGATCTTCGGGCCGTCCAGCCTGATCTCCACCTCCGCGGAGAAGGAGGTGCAGAAACAATGGGACGCGCTACCCTCGTCGCACGCCAAATCCGTTGGTACATCGGCGCATTGATGGGCGATAGCCACTACCGCCGTTACGTCGAGCACCGGGCTCGGACCCACCCCGGTGAGCCGGTGCTCAGCGAGGCGCAGTACTGGCGCATGCGCCACCACGACGCGGACACCAATCCGACGGCCCGCTGCTGCTAGTCGCCGAGCACCCGGTCACAGAACTGCCGCGTCGTAGCGATCACCCGCGCATTCGCCTCGTCGACCTCCTCCGCCCACGCCGCGGCTGCCGCAGGTGAGCGACCGCCGTCGATGTGACGCTTCACCAGACGGGCCCGGCGCACCGGCGCCGGGCAATCCACGTAGTAGAGCCGGTTCAGCAGCGGACGCACCGCGGCCCAGTCACCGTCGGGCACGGCCAAGTAGTTGCCCTCGGTGACCACCAGCCGGCACTCGGCGGGTATGACGTGCCCGGCGGCTATCGGTTCGTCGAGGCTGCGGTCGAAGGCCGGTACGTACACAGCGCGACGGCCGAACTCCCCCGCCGCCCGGTGCAGTGCACCGACGTAACCCGCGGCATCGAAGGTGTCGATCGCGCCTTTCCGGTCGCGGCGCCCCAGCCGGTCCAGTGCCGCGTTCGACAAGTGGAAGCCATCCATCGGCAGATATGCCGCGCCGCCGAAGGACGTCACCAGCGCCAGCGCCGACGTGGACTTGCCCGCCCCGGGCGGTCCGGTGATGCCGACGACCACGCGGCCGGGCACGCGAAAGAGCAATGCGGTGACGTCGCCGACCAGAAGATCGAGAAAACTATCGCGGGCGTAACTGATGGCTAACGGCCTCCGATACGTCGGGTAGGTCCGGGGGTTGACGACTGCAGAACAGGACCTCTCATGAATCCATTTCGGAAGATACGCAGTCGGGGGATCATTCGGGCGGCGACTGCCGCCATCGCTGCACTCCTGGTGGTCGGCGCCGTCGCGGCCCAACCACCGGCGGCCAACGCCGCCGAGGTCGAGTTCCTCAGCGTGCCGTCGGCGTCGATGGGTCGCAACATCACCGTCCAGTTCCAGGGCGGCGGCCCCAAGGCGGTGTATCTGCTCGACGGCTTGCGCGCCCAGGACGACCGCAGCGGCTGGGACATCAACACCGGCGCATTCTCCTGGTTCAACGACTCCGGCGTCTCCGTCGTGATGCCGGTCGGTGGCATGTCGAGTTTCTATACCGACTGGTATCGGCCCGCGACCGGAAACGGCACCACGCAGACCTACAAATGGGAGACCTTCCTGGCCTCCGAACTGCCGGGGTGGCTGTCGGCCAACAAGGGCATCAGCCCCAGCGGCAACGCCGTTGTCGGACTGTCGATGTCGGGCAGCGCCGCGCTGACACTGGCCGCCTACCATCCCGGACAGTTCGTCTACGCAAGCTCGCTGTCGGGCTTCCTGAACCTGTCGGCGCAGACCTGGCCGCTGCTGGTCTCGATCGCGATGGCCGACGCCGGCGGCTTCAACGCCCTCGACATGTGGGGTGTCTTCGGCGGAGCGGCCTGGCAGCGCAACGACCCGATGCTCCACGTCGGCCAGCTGGTGGCCAACAACACCCGGGTCTGGGTCTACAGCGGCAACGGCAACCCGACCGACCTCGACGCCGGACTGGGCAACGCGCAGGTTCCCGCGCAATTCCTCGAGGGCCTGACGAGTCGCACCAACCACGCGTTTCAGGCCCGCTACGAAGCCGCGGGCGGACGCAACGGTGTCTTCAACTTCCCGCCCAACGGCACACACAGCTGGGGTTACTGGGGTGGCCAGCTGCAGGCGATGAAGCCCGACATCCAACGGGTATTGGGCGCCACGCCGACCGCCTGAGCAGACGAAAGGCCCGGTCCCTTGTCCAGGGACCGGGCCTCTCAGTGTCACGTTTCGGGGACGCCCGTCGGCAGCCTCCAGCACTGTTCCCCCACTCTTGGATCCTCAAACCCGGCCGCGCAGAATGGGTCCAGGCGGCACCCTCAGCAGGCCCGCGGACATCGACGGGCTATGGTCATTTCTGAAAACAGCCGTGCGCAGATAAGGGGACAGCAGATGGACCTGTCGTGGTCGGCGAAGGATCTCGAGTTCCGCGACGAGGTGCAGGCGTTCCTGGAGGACAAACTCACCCCGGATCTGCGGCAGGCGGGTCGGCTGATGACCAGCGTCTACGCCGACCACGAGGCCAGCATGGCGTGGCAGGCGATCCTGCACGAACGCGGCTGGGCCGCCCCCGCGTGGCCGGTGGAGCACGGCGGCTGCGACTGGACGCTGACCCAGCACTACATCTTCAGCCGCGAATCCACGCTGGCCGGGGCGCCGTCGTTGTCGCCGATGGGCATCCGGATGGTCGCCCACGCGATCATCGCCTACGGCACCGCCGAGCAAAAAGACTTCTTTCTGCCGCGCATCCTGACCGGTGAAGTGTTCTTCTGCCAGGGCTACTCCGAACCGGAGGCGGGCTCCGACCTGGCTGCGCTGACGATGTCGGCGACCGACGACGGCGACGACCTGATCTGCACCGGTAGCAAGATCTGGACCACCCACGCCACCGAGGCCAACTGGATCTTCGCGCTGGTGCGTACGTCGCGCTCGGCCAAGAAGCAGCAGGGCATCACGTTCGTGCTCATCGACATGAGCACGCCGGGCATCGAGATCCGCCCGCTGGTGATGACGTCGGGCGAGAAGGTGCAGAATCAGATCTTCTTCGACGCCGTGCGGGTACCCAAGTCGAATGTGATCGGCGATATCGACGACGGCTGGACGGTGGCCAAGTACCTGTTGGAGTTCGAACGTGGCGGCGGCGCAACGGCTCCCGCGCTGCAGGCGCTGGCAGGCGCGATCGCCGCCGAGGCCAGCGAGCAGCCCGGCCCGGCCGGCGGCGCGCTGATCGACGATCCGGCGTTCTCGGCCAAACTCGCCGACATTCGCATCCGCGCCGAAGTGCTCGAGATCCTCGAATACCGCGTCCTGACAACGGTTGCCGAAGGGGGCAATCCCGGGGCCGCGTCGTCGATGCTGAAGATCCTGTCCACCGAACTCTCGCAGGCCATCACCGAACTCGCCATGGAAGCCGCCGGCCCGCGCGGCCGGGCGTATCAGCCGCACGCGACCCGGCCCGGCGGACCGGTCTCGGACTTCGAACCGCCGGCGGACGGTTACGTCAGCGGGCAGCCCTGGCAGGCGGTGGCGGCGCTGCGCTACTTCAACGACCGGGCCGGCTCGATCTACGCCGGCAGCAACGAGATTCAGCGCAACATCCTGGCCAAGGCGACATTGGGGCTGTAATGGACTTCAACCTGAACAAAGAACAAGAGCTCCTGCGCGACGGCCTCGGCAAGTTTCTGGCCACCCGTTACGACCTGGAGAAGAGCCGCACCGCGGCCAAGCTGGGGCCGGGCTGGCAGCCCGATATCTGGCGCGGACTGGCCGACGAGCTCGGCATCCTCGGTGCCGCGTTCCCAGAGTCGGTCGGCGGAATCGGCGGGGGCCCTGTCGAAATCATGGTGATCGCCGAGGAATTGGGTCGTGCGCTGGCGATCGAGCCGTTCATCGACACGGTCGTCGTCGCGGGTGGCCTGCTGCAGCGAGCTGACCACCCCGCCGCCGCGGCGCTGCTGGAACGTATCGCCGAGGGCAGCGCCATCGTCGCCCTCGCGAGCACCGAGCCAGGTGGCGAACGTACCGTGTCGACCACCGCGGTCCGTGATGGAGACCAGTGGGCGCTCACCGGCGAGAAGATCGTCGTCACCGCCGCACCACTGGCCACCCATCTGCTGGTCACCGCACGGACATCCGATGAGGACCAAGGGATTTCGCTGTTCCTCGCCGAGTTCGATCCGGCCGCACCGCCGGCGGGCGTCGAGGTGCACAGCTACCGCACGATCGACGATCGGCGTGCCGCCGATCTGACGCTCAACCAACTGCGCCTGCCCGCCGATGCGCTGCTCGCCGCGGACGCGACGGCGTCACTGGCGCAAGCCCGCGACGAAGGTGCGGCCGCAGTGTGCGCGGAGGCCGTCGGCGCGATGCGAAAGGTGCTGTCCGACACCGTCGAATACTGCAAGCAGCGACAGCAGTTCGGTCAGCCGATCGGCACCTTCCAGGTTCTGCAGCATCGCATGGTCGACATGTACATGGAGGTCGAGCAGGCCGTCGCCGCGGTCTATCTCGCGGTGCTGAACCTCGACGCCGAGCCACACGCCAGGGCCCGCGCGGTCTCGGCGGCCAAGACCACCATCGGCCGGGCCGCCCGGTTCCTGGGCCAGAACGCCGTCCAGTTGCACGGCGGCATGGGCATGACCGAGGAGCTGGCGATCGGCCACTACTTCAAGCGTCTCACCGCGCTGCAGTACGAGTTCGGCTCCACCGACCAGCACCGCGCGCGGTACGCGAAACTGACTCGCCCCTAGCCGTTTTCGGCGGCTTGCCGCGCCCGTTCCCGCATCGAGGCGATCACGCCGCCGTCGTTGAGGATGTCGGTTCCGGTGAGATAGCCCGCACCGTCACTCGCGCAGAAGGCGAACAGCTCTGCCATCTCCTGCGCCGTTCCCCACCGCGGCACCGCCGCGTTGGCCACCATCGCCCCGGCGCCGGCCTCCGCCTCCAGCAAGCCCATCTCGGTGTCGACGGACCCCGGGGAGACCGACACGATGCGCAGGCCCCGCCCGTTGAACCGTTCAGCCTGTGACGAGCTGTACCACCGCACAAAGGTTTTGCTGACGCTGTAGGCCAGTCCGGAGCGCATCTCCTCCCCCGCGATATCGCAGGCCGTCAGCATCTCAGCGAGGAACCGCTGTTCGTCGGTGAAGGCGAGGTCGAAATGCTGTGACGGAACGAGCTCCTCGGGCAGCATGTGCGACGCCATCGACGCCACGTTGACGATCGCAGCACCCTCACCGGCCGAGGCGAAGAACACCTCGTTGACGTTGAGCGTGCCGATGGCATTGGTGGTCATCACGTAGTCGGCATTGCCCATGCTCGGGCTGACCCCGGCGGTGTGGATCACCGAGGCGATCGGCCCGATGCCGGACGCCGTCTCGAACAGCCGGCTGACGGCGTCGCGGTCGGTGACATCGCAATTGACCGCCGTGGCCGTGATCCCGAGATCGCTCAGCGCAGCCGACGCCGCGTCCAGTCGATCCTGTCTGACGTCGCAGAGCACCAGTGTGCGGTCCTGACCGACGATCTTCGCCGTGGCCTGACCCATGCCACCAGCGCCACCTGTGATTATCGAAACCCGACTCATGCCCGGACGATATACGGCGAGCCATCGCCGGCGGATGACAGGCCAGAAATTGAGTCACAAACACGTCATCGACTTTCACCTGAGTATTTGGGTATCCCTACCAACATCTGAGGAGGTCGGCACATGCTCAACACGATTACTGATGCGGCGGGACAGGTCGCCCAGGGCGTGGGCAATATCTTCGGCATCCGACACGGCACCGAGGAGCCCGCGTTCACGGTGGAGGGCGAGGTCGGCAGAGTCCAGGTTCGCCGCTATGGGCCGCGCGTCGCCGCCGAGACGATTGTCGGCGCCGACGAGAAGTCGGCGCGCAATCAAGGGTTCAGGCTGCTGGCTGGTTACATATTCGGCGCGAACTCCAGCGGCGACAAGATCGCGATGACGGCTCCCGTGGCCCAACAGACCAGCGAGACGATCGCGATGACGGCGCCGGTCGCAACTCAGCGCACACCTTCGGGTGAATGGGTGATCCGTTTCTTCATGCCGTCGACGTACACCCTGGAATCGCTGCCAGTTCCGAACGACGACCGAGTGCGCCTGGTGACGGTTCCTTCCGAAACCGTGGCGGTGTTGCGGTTCACCGGGACCATCGACCCGGAAGCGGTTTCCGCGCGCACCGGACAACTCCTGAAGATTTTGTACCGCAACCATATTGAACCAACTGGCGACCCGTTGGCGTGGTTCTACGATCCGCCGTGGACGTTGCCCTGCCTGCGGCGCAACGAAGTAGTGGTGGGCGTCCCCGCCGATACGTGCTTAGCTGATTCATGAGCAACGAGCCGCCGGGGGGCAACCTCACCCCGCATTTCGAGGACGTCCAGGCCCACTACGACCTGTCGGACGATTTCTTCCGGCTGTTCCTCGACCCCACGCAGACCTACAGCTGTGCATATTTCGAACGCGACGACATGACGCTCGAACAGGCGCAGATCGCCAAGATCGACCTGGCACTGGGCAAATTGGGACTCCAACCCGGCATGACGCTGCTCGATGTCGGGTGCGGCTGGGGCGCGACGATGATGCGGGCGCTGCAGTCCTACGACGTCAACGTCGTCGGGTTGACGCTCAGCAAGAATCAGGCCGCCCACGTCCAACAACTGTTCGATGCCTCAGACAGTGCCCGCACCAAGCGCGTCCTGCTGGAGGGCTGGGAGCAGTTCGACGAACCCGTCGACCGCATCGTGTCGATCGGTGCCTTCGAACACTTCGGGCACGACCGCTATGACGACTTCTTCGCCCGGTCTTTCGCGATACTGCCCGACGACGGCGTCATGCTGCTGCACAGCATCACCGGCTTGCACCCCAAGGAGATGATCGACCGCGGCATCCCGTTGTCGTTCGAGTTCGCCCGGTTCGTCAAGTTCATGGTGACCGAGATCTTCCCGGGCGGGCGCCTGCCGTCGATCCCGATGGTCGAAGAACGCTCAGCCGCAGCGGGTTTCACCATCGAGCGAGTGCAGTCCCTGCAACTGCACTACGCGCGCACCCTGGATCAGTGGGCGGCTTCATTGGAAGCCGCGCGCGACCAGGCGATCGCGATCCAGTCCGAAGAGGTCTACGACCGATACATGAAGTACCTGACCGGCTGCGCCAAGATGTTCCGAGTCGGCTACATCGACGTCAACCAATTCACCCTCGGCAAAGGTTCGTAGCGCACGCAGGCCACGTTGACGCGCCGACCGTGTGCGTTGTCGTCGATTTCCCGAGGTGGTTTCACCGATAGCCGCCACGCTCGGCGGCCAGTAGGCCTAACCCGGCGCTGGCACGCTCGCATCGGCCGCGGGCGGGACCGCGGACGAACCGACCGGTCCGGACGGGCCTGCCGGCATCCCGGGCGGCGGGGCGGTATCGGCGTCGAGCGGACGCTGTGTGAGCAACAGCAGCGCGTCGCTACCCGACACTTCCTGGGTGCGCATCGCGTGCAACAGGTCGCGCCAATAGCCGAGGCGGCCCTGCGGTGGGATGGCGTCCGCCGAGGTGCCCGGCGGCAGGTTGTCCGGGCTGGACAGGTGCTGGACCGGGGCTGGGGCGGCCGCCAGCGCGGCCGCCGCGACCTGGGGATTTGTATCGGTGGCCACCGGGATCGGCACCGCCGGATCGGCGGGATCAGTCGGGTCGGCAACCGCCGCGGGCGCTGCCAGAAGTGCCGTCGCGACGCTCAGTGCGCCGAGCCCCATCATGATCTTCACCGTCGTGTCCTCCGCGGGTCCTGCAGGACGGCGTCCCCGCGCCCGACCGGCCGGTGAACTCCCTGTACAGGTGATTTCGGCGGGAAACTCAGTTTGTTACACCTGTCACTTTTGCCACCTCAGTCTCAGGCACCTCGCCATGGTCGCCGAGACCGGGGATTGAGCTTGATAACGCGGCGGCTGACGGGGTAAAACATGTCTGCCCGCAGAACCTGGGATGGCGATGGGTTCTGCCCCCACGGCACCCTGCGGCATCCCGGGCACATGCGGCAATTCTCAAGAGCGAAGAGTTGTTGAGGAGGGGTGGCGATGGTTGCGGACGAGAATCCGGTAGCGAGTGTCGACGACAGCGACGAGGCGGCGGTACGCCCGGAGCAGGTGGGCTGGTTTCGCTTCTTCTTCGGCGACGAACGCTGGGAATGGTCGGCCGAGGTCCAGGCCATGCACGGGTACGAGCCCGGCACGGTGTTCCCCACCACCGAGTTGGTGCTCTCTCACAAACATCCCGACGACTACCAACAGGTCGCGACCACGCTCGATGACGTCCGCCGCCACCATCAGGCCTTCAGCACCCGGCACCGCATCATCGACACCGCAGGCCGGATCCACCACGTGATCGTGGTCGCCGACAAGCTGCAGGACGACTCCGGTGTGGTGGTCGGCACCCACGGCTTCTATGTCGACGTCACCCCCGCCGAAGACAACCAGCAGAAGCAGCTCCGCGCGGCGATCGCCGAGATCGCCGAGAACCGGGCGACCATCGAGCAGGCCAAGGGCATGTTGATGGTGGTTTACGGCATCGACTCCTCGGCGGCGTTCGACCTGCTGCGGTGGCGTTCCCAGGAGGCCAACGTCAAGCTTCGGCTCCTGGCCGAACGGGTGGTCGCCGACTTCGTCGGCCTGTCGCAATCCGAGACGTCGCCGCAACGGTCGTCCTACGACAACTTGCTGCTGACTGCCGATCAGCGCATCGTTGGCTCACATGAGACCCACTCGCACTGACCTGGGTGTTCGCCGCGGCGTCCTAGCCGCGGCAATCATCTCGGTGGCGGTGGCCGCGCCGGCCGGCGCGGCGCCTGGCGACGTTCCGCCGGTGAGCCCGCAGGCCGCCGCGGCCGGCTTCGTCGATGTGCGAACCGTGGTTCCCGATGCGGTCCTCGACCTGCGCTACGCGACGCCGCACAATTTCGTCGGCGTCCCGCTCTACCCCGCCGATGCCCGCTGCTTGGTGCACGAGTCGATGGCGCCGGGCCTGGCGAAGGCCGCCGAAAAACTGCGGGCCCAGGGGGACGTGCTGGTGTTCTGGGATTGCTATCGCCCGCACGATGTCCAGGTGCGGATGTTCGACGCGGTGCCGAACCCGGCGTGGGTGGCCAAACCCGGGCCGTACGCGCGCAGCCACGAGGCCGGGCGCTCGGTCGACGTGACCCTCGCCGAGCGCGGCCAGTTGGTCGACATGGGCACCGATTTCGACGACTTCTCCGCCCGCGCCACGGCCTATGCGACCGACGGGGTCAGCGCAGCCGCCCAAGCCAACCGCGCACGGCTGCGCACCGCGATGGCCGACGGCGGCTTGGCGGTCTATTCCGGTGAGTGGTGGCATTTCGACGGTCCCGGCGCTGGGGTTCAGCGCCCGATCCTCGACGTGCCTATCGACTGACCCGCGACCGCTGCAGCACCGCCAGCCCCGCAACCAGAAGCGGCGCGGCGACGACTGCCAGAATCGTGCTGATGCCTCCTCCAGCACTGAAGCCGTTGCCCTGCAACGCTTCCAGCGTGGTGCCCGCGACCGCCACCCCGACGCCGGCGATCGTGACGAGAAATGTCAGCGTGACGCCTGCGGCGCCGCCGGCACGCTCCGGCGCGACGACGGCCTGGGTCGCGACCGTCGTGAACGCGTACACCAACCCCATCGTGAACCCACACACGGTCAGCGCGGCGACATAGACCACCGGATTGCCCGCGACGGCCAGCAGTCCCAGCGACAGCGCGGCGGCCGTGCACCCGACGCCCATCACCACGATCGGCGAGTGCCGGGTGGCGAGCCGGCCCGAGATCACCCCGCCCAGCGCAGCGCCCGCCGACGGGCCGAGGAACAACAGACCGGCCACCAGCGGCGTGAGTCCGCGCACCTGTTGAAGATTCAGCGTCGACAAGAACACCGTCACCGCGTAGGCGACGTTGGCCACCGTGCCCGCGGCCACCAGGATGACGAACCGGCCGTTGCTCAACAGCGACAGGTCCAGCAGCGGCCAACGCGTGCGCCGTTCGACGGTGACGAAGAAGGCCAGCAGCGCCACCGACCCGGCGAACGCACCGATTGTGGCGACCGACGTCCACCCCCAGGACGGTGCCCGGTCGACGGTCAGCGTGAAAAGGCCGACGCCCGTGGTGATCAACGCAAGGCCGGCCAAGTCCAGCCGGCGCGGGACGGTGTCGTCGAACGTCTCTGGGACCGCGAGCGCACCGAGGATCAGCGACACCACCGCGAACGGGACCAGCAGCCAGAACACCGAGCGCCAACCTAACGTGTCGGTCAGTATGCCACCCACCACCGGCCCGGCCGCGTTCCCCAGACCCGCGATACCGTAGGCCAAACCGATTGCCCGGCTTGACTGTTGCGCCGAATAGGCATTCGTCAACACACTGACCGAGACCGGGAAGATCAACGCCGCGCCGATACCCTGCACCGCGCGGGCGGCAATCAGCACCCCGGCGCCCGGCGCAATCGCGCAGCAGACCGAAGCAACCCCGAACAGCGCGATGCCGGCCAGCAGCGCACGGCGCCGGCCGAAGATGTCGCCGATGCGCCCCGCGGGCACCATGAACGCCCCGAGGGTCAACATGTAGACGCTGATCACCCACTGCAGGTCGGTCGTGGTGGTGTGCAGGTCGGCGGCCATCCGCGGCAGCGCCAGGTTCACCGCGAAGTAGTCGATCTGGACGCAGAACAGGGCGATCGAGACCGCGGCGAGAATCCACCGAGATCCCCATCGGTCGCTGGTCACGGCATCACCATACGGCCCTCGAGCAGTTCGTTGTAGCGTCGCTTGTTGTGGGCGAACCCGAACTGATACCACCACTGGCGGTGCATCGTTTTGATCAGGAATCGTTGGCGCGTTACCTGAGTCCGCAGCTGCCGGGATTCGATGAACCCTTCGAAGTGTCCCAATTCCAAGGCGGCCAGAGCAATCCGACGTTTCACCTGCGCACCACCGCGGGTGACTACGTCTTGCGCAAGAAGCCGCCCGGCAAGCTTCTGCCGCGCGCGCATGACGTCGAACGCGAACACCGCATCGTCGCCGCACTGGCCGCAAGTGAGGTGCCGGTACCCGAAGCCCGACTGCTCTGCACCGACGACTCGGTGATCGGCACACCGTTCTTCGTCATGGATTACGTGCCGGGACGGATGTATCCCGACCGGGTGATGCGTGAGGGCACACCGGACGAGCGCCGCGCCATCTACGACGAACTCGCGCGAGTGCTGGGTCTGCTTCACCGCGTCGACTGGCGCGAGTGCGGGCTCGACGGCTTCGGAAAGCCCGGCGGCTATATGCAACGCCAGCTCGCGCTGTGGACCAAGCAGTGGGATGCCGTGCGCGCCGAAGACAACCGGGACATGGACCGGTTGGCCGAGTGGCTGGCGCGGCACATCCCCGCCGAAGAGCAGGATGCTTGTATTGCCCACGGCGACTATCGGCTGGGCAACGTCCTGATCCACCCGACTGAGCCCCGTATCGTCGCGGTGTTGGACTGGGAGCTCTCCACGATCGGCCACCCGCTTGCCGATCTCGGATATACCTGCATCACTTACCATTTCGAGGCCGGTAGCAGCGGACTGTCAGGGCTGCTCGGCGAGGACCTCAGCCACACGGGCATTCCCGACCAAGAGACTTTTGTGGCGACCTACGCCCGATCCGCGGGCTGTGAGCCGCCGCAAGTGCTGACCCCGTTCGTGGTGTTCTCGATGTTCCGGCTGGCCGCGATCACCGCAGGCGTGTGGCGACGCGGCCTCGACGGTAACGCGGCCGATGCGAGAGCGGCATCGTCGGAATTCCGCGACCGGTACCGCAGTCTGGCCAGCACGGCGTGGTCACTGGCGCACTCGGGCGCCTAACCCTCGTTCTCGGCGATCATCCGCTGCGCGGTGGCGTACAGCGCCTGTCCGTGGATCTCGAACATCGCGACCAGATCCACACTGTCACCGCCGACCTCCTTGGCGATGAACAAGCCGTCCGCACCGGCAATGGCGTAGGTCGCCAGTTGTTGCACCTGCGCCTCGGTCAGCCCGCCCGCCAGGTCGGCGAGACTGCGGGTCAGCGCGCCGAAAGCTTGGTCGCGGACGCCGATGAACATCGCCCGGGCCCGTGGCTCGACGGGCCGCCGCTCCAGGGCGAGCATCAGGCCAAGCCGCAGGAAATCAGGGGAATCCATGATCGCCTTCGCCGTACCGATGGCGACCTCCACCAGCCGGTCGAGGCCGACCAGATCCTCCGGCAACTGCCAGACCTTCAGCCAGTTGTTGAAGCTGCGCTCGATGACCGCCGCGATCAGATCGTCCTTGTCCTTGAAATGCCAGTAGATCGAGCTGGCCGGCAGTCCGCATTTCGTGCTGACCGCGCCGATGCTGGTGCCCTCATAGCCACGCTCCGCGGCGATTTCGGTGGCCGCGTCCAGGATTCGGGCGCGAGACAACTCGCCGTCAGCTCGGCGCTGCCGGGTCTTCGCTTCCTTCGGGGCCATCGATTTCCCAACTCTTGACTCTGTAGTGATCGATACACTACCGTATCGATCACTACAGGACAAGTCCTGGTCGACGGGGACCCGACGGATGAGAGCCAGCCATGAGTGACGCAGCCACCTACGACGTCGCGATCGTCGGCTATGGCCCGGTCGGCGCCACCGCCGCCAATCTGCTGGGCCAGATGGGCCTCAATGTCGTTGTGATCGAACGTGATCCGGATATCTACTTTCGGGCCCGCGCGATCTCGACCGACGAAGAGGTGGTGCGGATCTGGCAGCAGGTCGGGCTGTCCGACCAACTCAACGCCGATATGCAGCCCGGTGGCGGCGCCAACTTCGTCGACGCGGCCGGCGTATCCATTGTCAAGCTGCTCCCGGCCGACCGGGGCAACGGGCATCCACCGCAGCAGTTCATCTACCAGCCTGCGGTGGACAGGGTGCTGCGCGCGGGCGTCGACCGGTTCCCGAATGTTTCACTGCTGCTCGAACACGAGTGCCTGCGCCTCATCCAGCACACCGACTCGATCGAGCTGATGCTGGCCGACCTCACCCGCGACCAGTTCAAGCGCATCCGAGCCACGTACGTGATCGCGGCCGACGGCGGCTCGAGCGCCATTCGCGGTCAGCTGGGCGTCGGATTCACCGGCCGGACCTATTCGCAACGCTGGATTGTCATCGATACCAAGGTCATCGAGGAATGGCCCGGCCATGATGATCTGCGCTTCCATTGCAATCCCGCGCGGCCGACGGTCGACTGCCCCACGCCCCTTGGTCATCATCGGTGGGAGTTTCCGGTGCGCGACCAGGAGGACGAGAAGGACCTCCTCAACGAGGACGCCATCTGGAACGTCCTTGCCGGGCAGGGCATCACCAAGGCGAACGTCGCGATCATCGGCTTCGCGTGTTACAACCACCACGTCCGGTTCGCCGACCGGTGGCGGATCGGTCGAGTATTCCTGGCCGGTGATGCGGCCCATGCGATGCCGCCGTGGATCGGCCAGGGAATGTGCGCCGGTGTACGCGACGTCGCGAACCTGTGCTGGAAGTTGCACGCCGTCATATCCGGATCGTTGGCGGATTCGGTGCTCGACACCTATCAGGCCGAGCGACTGCCCCATGTCAAAGAAGTCACCAACCGCGCGGTGAAGGTCGGCGAGATCATCATCGAGCGCAATCGCATCCGTTCTGCCGTGCGCAATCGGTTCTTCCGGTTCGCCACCAAGGTGCCCGGATTCACGACGTGGCTGCGCAATCACCGGTGGCTGCCCGATGCGCGCTACCGTTCCGGCCTGCTTGCCCGCAACGGCAATCCCGCTGCAGGCTGGCTGATGCCCCAGCCGTGGGTCATCGACGAAACGGGCGGCCTCTCCCGCTTCGACGACATCATCGGCGGCAGATGGATGGTGCTGTACACCAGCGTGGAACGTCCGTGGCCGCAGTGGCGATCGGCCGACGTACGGGCGTTACGGATCGTGCCGTCCGGGAGCCCCGCTGGCATCGACCGCATCGTCGACCAAGACGGCGCTCTGACCGCCTGGCTCAACAAGAAGAAGGCAACGGTCGTGGCCGTGCGACCCGACGGATTCGTCTACGCCGCAGGCACCGACGAACAACCGCTGCCCCCACCGCCGGCCGGATTGACCACGCCTGCCATCCGAGTAAAGGACCACGCATGACCGTCACCGAACTCACCGAACGCACCGTCACCGTCGCGGGCAAACAGATCTTCGTGGCCGAAAAGGGCGATGGGCCACCGGTTGTCATGTTGCACGGCGGCGGACCGGGCGCCTCGGGAGTCTCGAACTACGCGCGCAACATCGACGCACTCGCCGAACGCTATCGGGTCGTCGTACCCGATATGCCCGGCTACGGCCGATCGGCCAAGCGCGTCGATCACAGCGATCCGTTCGGCGACCTCGCCGACACCATCCGCGGCCTGCTCGACCAATTGGGTATCGCCAGCGCACATCTGGTCGGCAACTCCTACGGCGGTGCCGCCGCGCTGCGGCTGGCCCTGGACACCCCGCAGCGCGTCGGCAGGCTCGTGCTCATGGGCCCGGGCGGCATCGGCACCACCCGTGGTCTGCCGACCGACGGACTGAAGAGCCTGCTGTCGTACTACGGCGACGAAGGGCCCAGCCGCGAGAAACTCGCCACGTTCATTCGCACCTACCTGGTCTACGACGGTGCCGCCGTGCCCGACGAGCTGATCGACCTGCGCTACCAGGCGTCTCTCGACCCGGAGGTGGTGGCCAACCCGCCGCTGCAACGGCCGTCCGGACTGCGCACGCTGTGGCGGATGGACCTGAGCCGCGACAAGCGCCTCGCACAGCTGCCCAATCCCACTCTGGTGCTGTGGGGCCGCGACGACAAGGTCAACCGCCCCTCGGGCGGCCCGCTGCTACTGCGGCTCATGCCCAACGCCGAGCTTGTCATGACCTCCCACACCGGGCACTGGATGCAATGGGAACGCGCGGAGTTGTTCAACCGGCTGGTCGCCGACTTCCTGTCCCCCGAATCGGATTTGGCGATCGCATGAACGTCTTCGGCAAGGTTCACCTCGGGTACCTCGTCATCGAAACCGAGAAGTTCGCCGACTGGCGCAGATTCGGCCGCGACGCCATCGGCATGCATCTCGACGAGACCCGGGCCGACGTCATGCGCTTCCGCCTCGATGACAACACCTGCCGCTTCCTGCTACAGCGCGGTCCCGCCGAGGACACCACCGCGCTCGGCTGGGAGCTCGATGACCACGCCACTTTCGAGACCATCGAGGCGCGCGTGCGAAGCCACGGGGTGCTGGTGACCGCGGGCTCCGCCGAGGATGCCGCCCTGCGTGGTGTCGAACGGTTCGCCCGCTTCCCCGGCCCCAACGGACTCACCCAGGAGATCTACGTCAACCCCCGCGCCGGGTCGGAACCGTTGCGGCTGAATGCCGGTGGTGGATTCGTCACCGGGCAGGCCGGAATGGGTCATGTCGCGATCGCCACCAAGAGACCGCACCAGATGCGCGGCTACTACAGCACGGTGTTCGACGCCCGGCTGTCCGACTACATCGACGAGACGATCAGTGGCCTCAAGTTCAAGATCCGGTTCCTGCGGGTCAACGAACGTCACCACACCGTCGCGATCGCGGCGACAACACGCCTGCCGCTCAACCCGATTCGCACCAGAATTCAGCACTGCAACGTACAGGTCGCCGAGCTCAACGACATGACCATGGCACACCACCGGGTCAGGGAACTCGGATTCGACATGGCCCTGTCGGTCGGCCAGCACACCAACGACAAGGAGCTGTCGTTCTACGCGGTCAGCCCGTCGGGATTCGAGTGGGAGGTCGGCTGGAATCCGATCGTCGTCGACGAATCCACCTGGGAACCAACCACTCATCAGGGCATCAGCATCTGGGGACACACCCCCGAGGGGCAGGCTATCGTCGAGCTGTTCGGGCGATTCAAAACCGGTGCGCACTCGGTGCTGCACCGCGAAGCCACCGTGCCCGCTCTGGCCGGAGCCGGTATCGCCGACGACTGAAAAAGCGCCAACCATGTCAAGCGTTGGCACGCGCCAGGAAAGGCAGTAGCAGGTCGGCGAACCGCTGCGGGCATTCGATCTGCGGCATGTGGCCGACCCCGTTCAGCAGATGCACCTCGGCGTGCGGGTACACCCGCATGGCCTCGTCGATGTGGTGCGCGGGCAGGATGCGGTCCTGGGCGCCCCACATGATCAGCGTCGGCCGTGGCGTTCGACTGACCGCGGCGGCGAGATCACGCCGCCACTGCGGCTTCACCCCGCGCGGCGTGCTGAGTTCCATGGCCGTTTCCCGCAGGGCCGCACCGTTTCCGGGCTGCGACCCGACAGCGAACGCATGGTCGACGCGCTCCTTGGTGGCGACCGCCTTGTTGGCGTGGATGGTGCGCTCGAAAAGCACAGCACTCATACGGGTGGGCCGTCGCGTGCTCATGGCGCCGAGCACCGGCATGGTGAGCATCCGCAGCAGCAGGGTGACCTCGCTGCCGAACCCGGCGCTGTTGATCAGCGCCAGGCTGGCGACTCGCTCGGGCCGGTCGGCCAGCAGCTGCTGGGCGATCGCCCCGCCGAGGGAGTTGCCCACCACGTGGACGGGCCTGGTCTCCCCGAGTGTGTCGAGGGTGTCAGCGACGCCGTGTGCCAGCGCCGCCAATGTGATTGCCTCCCTGGTGCGCTCGGAGAAGCCGAAGCCGGGCACGTCAAGCGAGATGGTCCGGTAGGACTGCGCCAGCCGTTCGTACTGGGGCGCCCAATCTTCCATACTGCGCCCGATCCCGTGCACCAGCAGTACCGGCGGGGCGCCCGCGTCGCCGTCGACCCGAACCCGGGTACGGCGGCCGTCGACCTCGACGAACGTCGGGCGACTCATGCCCTGGCCAGCCTCGCAACCGCCTTGGCCGCAACGGGAGCGCTGAATCGCAGCGCCGGATCGTCGACCGAGCCCTTGCGCAACCGGGCGTGGTCGGCCCAGTAGTCCATCTCGACCGTCCACGGCCCACTTGTTCCCTGTTGCGGGAACAGGTCCACGGCACGCTGGATGTAGCCGGCCGAGAAGTCCAGCATCGGACGCTTCTCGATCAACGGATTGTCGACGACGGGAACCACCGTGCTGTAGCCGTGTCGATCCATGTAACCCATGAGGCGGCAGAGGTGTTCGCAGACCAGCCCGACCTTGAGGGTCCACGACGAGTTCGTGTAGCCGAAGGCGAACGCCATGTTCGGGATATCAGAGATCATGAAACTCTTGTAGACCAGGGACTGGTGCGGATCTTTGACCTCACCGTCGACGGAGACCTGGATGCCACCGAACGGAAGCAGCTTCAAACCGGTCGCGGTGACGATGATGTCGGCCTCGAGCGTCCTGCCGGACTCCAGCAGGATCCCGTCCTTCGTGAAGCGGGCGATGCGGTCGGTGACCACGTCGGCCTTGCCGCGCTTGATGGACCGGAACAGATCCGCATCGGGCACCGCGCACAGCCGTTGGTCCCACGGGTTGTAGGTGGGCTTGAAGTGGGTGTCGACGTCGAAGCCCTCGGGCAGCGCCTTGACGTTGATCGATTGGATGATGCGCCGCGCCAGCTTGGGATGGCGCTGACACAGGTTGTAGATGAACCGGCCCTTGCCGATGTTGAACCGGCGCGTCGCGGCGTAGGCCGCCTTGGCGGGCAAGATCTTTCGCAACGCATTGGCGATCGGATCCTTGCGCGGCTGCGGCAGCACATAGGACGGCGAGCGCTGCAGCATGGTGATGTGCTCGACGTCGCCGGCCATCGCGGGAATCAACGTGACCGCGGTCGCTCCGCTGCCGATGACGACGACCTTCTTGCCCTTGTAGTCGAGGTCCTCCGGCCAGGCCTGCGGGTGCACGATCACCCCTGCGAAGTCGGCTTCGCCCTCGAAGTCCGGACGATGGCCGCCGGCGTAGTCGTAGTATCCGGTCGCCCCGAACAACCAGTCGCAGCTCACCTCGAACTGCTGGCCGGCACGCTCCAGTGTGACCGCCCACTGCGCAGCATCCGAGTCGAAATCCGCCCGGATCACCTTGTGCTGCAGGTAGATCCGCCGGGACAAATCGTCCTCGTCGACGACTTCGTGCAGATAGTCGAGGATCTCGTGGGCATCCGCGATGGCGTTGTCGCTGGTCCACGGCTTGAACTCGTACCCGAAAGTGTGCAGGTCGGAGTCCGACCGAATACCGGGGTACCGGAACAGGTCCCAGGTGCCACCGATGGCCTCGCGGCTGTCCACGATCGCGAACGTCTTGCCGGGCTGGCTGGCCGCCAGGTAGTGCCCCATCCCGAGACCGGAGATTCCGGCGCCGACGATCAACACATCGACGTGGCCGCTCAGCGACTGTGTCGGGCGGACCTGGTTGAGCGAGTTCACGGTCATCGGGCACTCTCCGGTTTCAAGGTTCAAACTGTAACGTGAATAGTGTTATAGTTTTGCGAACAACTGTCAAGGGTTCCCAGGAGGTAAGCGATGACCACGGCGTCGGTTCCGCGGCGGGCACCCGTTCAGGCTCGCAGCCGGCAGACCGTGGCCCGCATTCTCGATGCCGCGGCCGCCATCGCCGACGAAGGGGGCGTCGACGCGGTCACCACCCGCGCGATCGCCGACCGTGCCGGGGTGTCTTATCCCTCGCTGTACCGGTTCTTCGCCGACCGCGATGCCATCCTCGACGAGCTGATGGAGCAGCACTGCGCCGAGATCGACACGCGCTGCGTGGCCGCCGAGCAGACCTGGGTGATCACCTCGATCGCCGAGCTACTCAACAACGAACTCGACCTGCACGTCGACTACTACCGCAAGCATCCGGGCGCGGCCGGGCTGTGGATGGGCGGGCGCACCTCACCCACCGTCACCAAACATGTCCACGCCCGGATGCAAGCCCTGGCCGGCCGGTTACACGACATCCTGGTGGCTGCCGGGTTACTTCCCGCCGAGACCGACCCACTGGCCATGCTGGTGGCCGTCGAGATGGCCGACCGCATGCTCGAGCTGGCTTACCGGGACAACAGCGACTTCGACGAGGCGATCCTGGAAATCGGCCGGGTGGGCCTGATCGCGTTCGGCGAGGCCATGGCTTCTGGCCTGCGGCACTGAGCCTGCGCTACGCCACGGACGACGGTGGGGCCATCGTCGAGTTCGGTGCCCGCCAGTCGGTCGAGACGAATCGGTGGGCAATCAGCCAAGCGTCACCAAACGGGGCGAAGACGTCGCGATAGCGGCCGTAGTGATCCAGCCCGATCTCGGTGAACACGGTGAAGTACGACGAGACCTGCGCGCGCTCGGCAGTCAGCTCGGTGAAGCGGATGTTGGTCAGGGTGTGCCGCACGATCCTCTTGACCGCCGTTTCGACCCGTGGTGCCGCGGACCTCGAGTTCACCGTCCGGACAGAAGGATTGGATCAGATCCTCGATGCGCCCCGCATCGCCCGACCAGTTGTAGAGCGCAAGGGTGTCGCGGATCCGCTCCCTGGCCACCAATTCCCACATCTGCACGGCGTGCCTCCCTACCGGCGTTCGAAATGTTGATAGTCGATCGGGTTGTGCCAGTTGCCGCCCCAGGTCCATCCGCGGTCGGTGAACGCCCGCACCGCCGGGGCGCCGGCATGCAGGATGCCCGGATCGGTGCGGGCGCGGTTCAGGTATGCACCCGCGGTCGCTGGCTCGAGATCGCCGGTCCGGTCGATGTACGGATTGAGGAATGGGTTGAGGTCGATGGCGCGGCCGTACGCGTGCAATGACCAGCTGGTGCTGCCGGGCAACGGCCGGCAGTTGAACGCCGAGGTGTTGTTGTCCTCCATCGACAGTTCGTCGGCGGCATTGGGATAGTGCTCGGCGGTTTGCATCTTCGCGATCGGATAGCCCTGTCGCGCCAGGTCGCCGAAGATCGCGATCACATCGGCCACCAATTGTTCGTGCACGACGAGGGCGCCGCGGTGGTTGCGGCCGTCGAAACCGACATAGTCCAGTTCGACGCGGCGCAGCTGCTCCGGAGCGACCGGGCAGCCGGGACGCCAGGTGGCGCCGAGGTCGGCCGCGGTCACCGACCGCACGACGGGTCCTGCTGCGGCGGTGGTGGATGACGCGACAGGTGCCGAGGTGACCGGTGGCTGAGACGGCGCACCGCAGGCGACGAGGATGGCGGCCACGGCCGAGAGTGCGGCCCGCTTGACCAATTCCCCGGGTCGCTTCGCTCCTGCCCGCCGAATTACAGGGTTACCTCTTCGGCCGGCTTACGACGCCGGGTCGCGCCCCACAGGCCGACGCCGATGCCCACGACCGCGCCGCCGAGCCCGATGATCTGCTGTCCGCGGGTGAGGTCGCTGTGGACGCTGGACCCACCGAGCAGATCGGCGGCGTCGGCGCCGCCGGAGGCCAGGAACCAGCCCCGGGTGTTGCGACCACGCAGCCCCGCGGACAGCAGCAACCCGCCGATCAGCGCGTCGCGGTAGCCCATCGACCGCAGCAACAACCGCGCCGATGGGCCGGGATCGTTCGGCTCGCCCCACAGCTTGTTGGCGCCCAGCGGATCCACCAGGAAGTGCACTCCTGAGGCCAGCCGGATACTTCCCGCGACAACCGCGGCCTTGTCGATCGACATGTCGTTCCTAGAGAGTGGCGTTGAGAGGGCCGAGGAGCTGGCAGTCGGGCGCAACGTTCTGGCCGAGCCAGACCGGGCAACCGCGGCCGGTCGCGATGTAGGTCGTGCCGGGCTGGTACGGCACCGTGATCGTCGCGGGATCCGCGCCGCGTCCCTGCGAGCAGTGCGTAACCCCGTCCGCACCGAGCAGACAGGCGACCGCCTTGTACGGGCCCCCGGCCGGCCCACATCCGGCCAGCTCCGCGGTCGCGGTGACCCCGCCGGGACCAACCGCGGGCGGCGAGAGGGTGTACGTGCAGGGCGGCAGGGGTCCGGCGTGCGCGACGGCGCCTCCGGTTACGCCGGCGAAAACCAACATGAATGCCATCGACACCGCGTGGGTCGGCCGAATCATGGCCGAATACTAGATCACGGGAATCAGCGTCGATGTATATTGCGCGGATCGCCAGTACTCCCCGACCTGCGCCGATCAACCATGGGACAATATGGGAATGCCTAGCTCAAAAGCCCGCCTGCTGATCGCCGGCACCCTCGCCGCACTGGGCAGCGCAGGCGTGCTGATCACCGCACAACCGGCCCACGCCGATGACATCGGTTACCTCATCAATGTCACCCTCCGGCCCGGCTACAACTTCCCCAATGCCGACGCCGCGCTCGCCTACGGCAACGGCGTCTGCGATCAGATCAATTCCGGGGTCAGCTACGGCCAGCTGGTCAACAACATCAAGGCCGACTTCTCCACTAACGACGAGTTCCAGGCGTCGTATCTGATCAGCCAGTCCGCCCAGGAACTGTGCCCCGCCGCGACCTGGCAACTGCGCCAGTCCGCGGCCGGCTACGTCCCGTCCGCATAGTAAGGAAAGACGTTGGTAACCAAAGCTATTCACGCACTCGCTGCGGCTGGCGCGGCGACCCTGCTTGCTGTTGCAGGCGCTCCTGCCGCGCACGCCGACAACACTCGCCTCAACAACGGTGTGGTCGCCAATGTCTACACCGTCCAGCATCAGGCGGGGTGCACCGGCAACATCAAGAAGAACCCCGCACTGACCCTGGCCGCGGAGTGGCACGCCAACGATGTCCTCAACAATCGTTCCCTGGACGGTGATCTGGGCTCCGACGGCTCCACGCCCCAGAGCCGCGCTGCCGCAGCCGGTTTCAAGGGGACGGTGGCGCAGACGGTGGCCATCAACCCCGCGCTGGCGATCAACAACCTCGACGTCATCAACCAGTGGTATTACGACCCTGCCGATTTCGCGATCATGGCCAACTGCGCGAACACCGCAATCGGCGTCTGGTCGGTGAACAGCCTTGACCGCTCAGTTCTGGTGGCGGTCTACGGCCAGCCGGCCTGA
>JAHFVD010000099.1 GCA_023264735.1 Mycobacterium sp.
GAGGACTCCGCCGACCTCACCGTGCCGATCCCGGTGATCAGCGCTGCCTACGCCGACGAAGTGCCCGACCTCGAGGCGCTGAACCGGGCCAGAGGCCCGCTGGTGGCCGACCCCGACCCGGCCGCGCCGACTGCGCTGAAGAGCGCCAAGAAAAACAAGGTACGGGCGCTCAAGCCCGTGCTGGTGGCCGGCCGCTCTGCGGCGGCGCTGTTCGCGGTGGCCACGCTCGTGCTGACCGGTGGTGCCTGGCAGTGGCAATCCACCAAGAACGAACTGCTGCGCAACGTCGCGGCGCTGGATCCCCACTCGCGCGACATCGTCGACCCCAACGCGCAGTTCGGCGACGAGAACTTCCTGATCGTCGGGGTCGACACCCGTACCGGCGCCAACGGGGAGATCGGTGCCGGCACCACTGAGGACGCCGACGGAGCCCGCTCGGACACCGTGATGCTGGTCAATGTTCCCGCCGACCGTAAACGCGTCGTCGCGGTGTCCTTCCCCCGCGACCTCGCGATCACCCCGGCCTACTGCCAGGCCTGGGACCCCGACAGCGGCAAATACGGCCCGGTCGTCGACAAGTACACCGGTCAGACGAGTGACGAATACCGCTACACCGAGACCAAATTGAATTCGGCGTACGCATACGGCGGGCCGAAGTGCCTGGTGAAGGTCATCCAGAAGATGTCAGGGCTGTCGATCAACCGCTTCATGGCGGTCGACTTCGCCGGGTTCTCCAAGATGGTCGACGCCCTCGGCGGGGTCGACGTCTGCAGCACCACGCCAATGGACGACTACGAGCTGGGCACCGTGCTCGCCAGTGCCGGGCACCAGACGCTCGACGGGCACACCGCGCTGAACTACGTCCGCGCCCGCCAGGTCACCACCGAGGTCAACGGCGATTACGGCCGGATCAAGCGCCAGCAGCTGTTCCTGTCCTCGCTGCTGCGTTCGATCATCTCCAAGGACACGCTGTTCAGCCTGAGCAAGCTCAACAACGTGGTGAACATGTTCATCGACGACACCTACGTCGACAACGTCCGGACCAAGGATCTCGTCGATCTCGGGCAGTCCCTGCAGGGCGTCAACGCCGGCCGGATCACCTTCGTCACCGTCCCGACCACGGGTATCACCGACTCCGACGGCAACGAGCAGCCGCGTACCGAGGACATCCGGGGATTGTTCGACGCGATCATCAACGATGACCCGCTGCCGGGCGAGAACGACACCAACGCGACGACGAGCCCGCTGACCGCGGCGCAGAGGACACTTCAGGCCGCCAAGCCGAACCCCGTCGAACAGCAGGCCGATGGGACCCAGACCGAATTGGTCAACGCCGTGACGACCGATCCGCACGACATCAGCGTGCAGGTCTCCAATTCCACCGGCCAGGACGGGCTGGGCGCCACCGCCGCGGCCGCGTTGCGCGAACACGGTTTCCGCGTGCTGGACCCCGATGACTATTCGGGCAGTGCCGTCACCACGACGATGGTGATGTTCTCGGCGGGCAACGAGCAGGCCGCCGCCACCGTCGCCTCGGCGTTTCCCGCTGCCCAGATGGAGCGGGTGGACGGCCTGAAGAACACCGTTCAGGTGGTGCTCGGGCCCGACTTCAGCGCCGTCGGGGCGCCGCCGCCGAGCGGATCCACGGTCAGCGTGCACGTCAGCCACAACTCCAAGAGCACCCCCACTGAGCTGCCCGAAGACCTCACGGTTACCAACGCCGCGGACGTCACCTGCGAATAAGCCCGGTGCGGGCATAGCGCGGTTTGCTTTCATTCACCGTTCGTTCACCCCGCCTGGGCATACTGAGCGCGCATGCAGAAAGTAGGGTGAATGCCATGCGCACCGCGTACCACGAGCAACTTGATGCTCTGACCAACCAGCTGGCCGAGATGTGCCGGATGGCCGGGCTTGCGATGGAACGAGCGACCCAGTCGCTCCTGCAAGCCGACCTGGTGCTGGCCGAGCAAGTCATCACCGATCACGACCAGATCTCTGCGGCCAGCGCGCGCGCAGAGGAAGCGGCCTTCGTGCTGCTTGCGCTGCAGGCGCCGGTGGCCGGTGATCTGCGAGCGATCGTCAGCTCGATCCAGATCGTCGCCGACGTCGACCGGATGGGAGCGCTGGCGCTGCACGTCGCCAAGATCGCCCGCCGTCGTCACCCGCAGCATGCGCTTCCCGAAGAGGTGAACGGCTACTTCGCCGAAATGGGCCGTGTTGCAGTCGAATTGGGTAACAGCGCCCGCGAGGTCCTGCTGTCCCGGGATCCGGAGAAGGCTCGTCGCATCCGCGAGGAAGACGACGCGATGGACGACCTGCACCGGCATCTGTTCACCGTGCTGATGGATCGGGAGTGGAAGCACGGCGTGGCGGCCGCGGTGGACGTGACGCTGCTGGGCCGGTTCTACGAGCGCTTCGCCGATCACGCCGTGGAGATCTCCCGGCGAGTGATCTTCCAGGTCACCGGCCGGCTGCCAGAAGAAGAGGAAATCCCGACTTACTGAGGCTCTGCCTCAACACCCGAAAAGCCCGGTATCGCGCAGCGATACCGGGCTTTTCGCTGCGCCGGGGTTAGCCGAACCGGCCGGAGATGTAGTCCTCGGTGGCCTTCTGGCTGGGGTTGGAGAAGATCTTCTCGGTGTCGTCGATCTCGACCAGTTTGCCCGGCTTACCGGTGGCCTCCAGATTGAAGAACGCGGTCTGATCGCTGACCCGCGCCGCCTGCTGCATGTTGTGCGTGACGATGACGATCGTGAACTCCTGTTTGAGCTCGCCGATCAGGTCCTCGATGGCCAGCGTGGAGATCGGGTCCAGCGCCGAGCACGGCTCGTCCATCAGCAGCACGTCGGGCTGGACCGCGATGGCGCGGGCGATGCACAGGCGCTGCTGCTGACCGCCGGACAGGCCGCCGCCGGGCTTCTCGAGCCGGTCCTTGACCTCGTTCCACAGGTTGGCGCCCTTGAGTGAGCGTTCGCAGGTCTCGTCGAGCAGCTTGCGATTGCGCACGCCCTGCAGCTTCAGGCCGGCCACCACGTTGTCGCGAATCGACATGGTGGGGAACGGGTTTGGCCGCTGAAAGACCATACCGATGGTCTTGCGCACGCCCACTGGGTCGACGCCGGAGCCGTAGATGTCCTCACCGTCGAGTAAAACCGAACCCTCGACTCGGGCGCCCGGGATGACCTCGTGCATGCGGTTGAGTGTGCGCAGCACGGTGGACTTGCCACAGCCCGACGGCCCGATGAACGCGGTCACGTTGCGCGGGGGCACCGCCAGCGAGACATCGGCGACGGCGTGGAACGAACCGTAGTAGATGTTGACGTCTTTGAGATCTAGCCGCTTGGCCATCGAAGTCTCCTAAACCTTTTTCGGGGCAAAGAATTTGGCGACGAAACGTGCGCCGATGTTGAGGATCGCGATCAGCACGATCAAGGTCAGCGCCGCACCCCAGAGCCGATCAGTGGGAACAGGATTGGCGCCGGCGCCAGCCGAGGTCTGGTCGTACATCATGCCGGGTAGCGAGCCCATGAACCCGTTGAACATGTCGAAGTTCATCGCCTGCGAGTACCCGACCAGGATCAGCAGCGGCGCCGTCTCCCCCATGACGCGGGCCAACGCCAGCATGATTCCGGTGACGATGCCCGATAAGGCGGTCGGAATGACAATGCGGGCAATGGTTTTCCACTTCGGCACACCCAGCGCGTAGCTGGCCTCGCGCAGATCCATCGGAACGATGCGCAGCATCTCCTCGGTGGAGCGCACGATCACCGGGATCATCAGCAACACCAGGGCCAGTGACACCGCGAAACCGGAGCGCTGGAAGCCCAGGGTCGCGACCCACAGGGCGTAGATGAACAACGCCGCGACGATCGACGGCACACCGGTGAGGATGTCCACCATGAAGGTGGTGATCTTGCCCAGGCGGGTCCCGCCGCCGTACTCGACCAGATAGATACCGACGAATACGCCGACCGGGATCGAGATCACCGCGCAGAAAAGCCCTTGCAGCACAGTGCCGACCAGGGCGTGATAGACGCCGCCGCCGGCCGCGAAGGCCGTCATTCCGGCCTGCGAGTTCATCCACCACGTGCTGTCCAGGACGGTCTCGAGCCCCTTGGTGATCACCGAGTACAGCACCCAGATCAGTGGTACCACGGCGACCGCCACCGACAGCGTCACCAGAACGGTGGCGGTGTTGTTCGTCAGCTTGCGCCGCAGGCTGACCGCCTGAAAGGTGGGCGCCTTGACCGGCTGGTCCAGGGTCGAGGTCATCGGGCACCCCTTCCGGCCACCGCGGCACGGGCCGCCGAGTTGACCACGAACGTCAGGATGAACAGCACCAGGCCGGCGGCGATGTAGGCCCCCGCCTTGTACTCGTCATTGAATTCCGAAGCAGCCGAGGCGATCTTGCTGGCGAAGGTGTAGCCGGCATCGAACAACGACCACCCGAACGCCTTCTGCGTGCCGCGCAGGATGATCAACAGCGCGATCGTCTCACCCAGGGCGCGGCCAAGGCCGAGCATCGCACCGCTGATGTAGCCGGAGAGCCCGAAGGGCAGCACGGTGGTCCTGACCACCTCCCAGCGGGTCGCGCCCAGCGCCAGCGCCGCCTCGATCTGCCCCCGCGGCGTCTGGACGAACACCTCGCGGCTGACCGCGGTGATGATCGGCAGGATCATCACCGCCAGCACGATTCCGGCGGTGAATATCGTTCCGCCGCCGGCCACGGACGCATTGCCGGTGTCGAAGAGGAAGATCCAGCTGAGGTTGCCGTTGAGCCACATTGCGAACGGCTTGATCACCGGGGCCAGCACGTACAGGCCCCAGACGCCGTAGATGATCGACGGCACCGCGGCCAGCAGGTCCACCATGTAGCCCAGTGGCCCGGCCACCCGACGCGGGGCGTACTGCGTCAGGAAGATCGCGATACCGAGCGCGACCGGCATCGCCAGGATCAGTGCGAACAGGGAGACGAACACCGTCACCTGCAGCAGATCCAGGATGCCGAACTTCATGTGGGCGGTATCGGTGGTGACCCAGTTGCCGCCGTAGGTGAAGAAGTTGACGTCGTTACGGCCCAGCGCCGGTACCGCACGCCAGACGAGGAACAGGCCGATCGCGGCGATCAGCGCGATGACGAGAATGCCGGAGCCTTCGGACAGCCCTCGGAAGATCCGGTCGCCCAGCCGTACCTTGGCGGTTCCGGACGGATTCGTCGGAATCGAAGGCTTCTCAGGGAAGGGTGCGGCCACAACCTCTCCGGATCCAGCGTTCACTGGATTAGGTCCGGGTACGTCTTGGGTCACATCCACCCCATCGCTCACTGATCTCTCCATCGTCACCGCAATCGACCTGCCTCGCCAGCGCTACTACTGAATTGCTTTGACGGCGGTCAGCAGTCGCTGCTTGAACGCGTCGGGCAGCGGGACATACCCGGCCGCCGGGAGACCCGCCTGGCCGTCGTTGGCCGCCACGGTCAGGAACGACTTGACCGCCGCGGAGGTGTCGGCGTCGTAGCCCTTGGAGCAGACGATCTCGTAGGTCGCCAGCATCAGCGGGTAGGCACCCGCGGCCTTGGTGGCGTACAGCGAGTTCAGATCCAGCTTCAGGTCGTTGCCTTCGCTCGCGAACTTCGCCGAGTCGATCGCGGTCTTGGCGGAATCGTCGCTGAGCGCGACAGGCCCGCTGCCGGTATCGATCTGGGCGGCGGTCAGCTTGGCCTGGTCGGCGAAACCCTTCTCGACGTAACCGATCGCACCCGGGGTGGCCTGCACGGCCTGCACCACGCCCGCCGACTTCTGCGCACCCTCACCGGCGCCGCCCTGGAACTCCTTGCCCGCACCCTTGGTCCAGGTCTGCGGAGCGGCGGCGGTCAGGTACTTCTGGAAGTTGTCGGTGGTGCCCGAGGAATCCGAGCGGTAGATCGGGGTGATCTTCTGGTCGGGCAGCGAGGCGCCACTGTTCAGCGCGGCGATCGCCGGATCATTCCAGTTGGTGATGGCACCGGTGAAGATCTTGGCGAGCACGTCGGCGTTGATGACGAGCTTGTCGACGCCGGGCAGGTTGTAGCCCAGGGCGACCGGGCCGAAGACCAGCGGCAGGTTCCACGCCGGGTTGCCACCGCAGCGCTTGGCGGCCTGATCAGGCTGATCCTTCGACAGCGGCGAGTCGGAGCCCGCGAAGTCGACCTGGCCGGCGATGAACTGGGTGACACCAGCGCCCGAGCCGGTCGGGTTGTAGGAGAGGTTCTTGCCAGCACACTTCTGGCCCCACACCTGGTTGAACACCGCGATGGCGTTCTGCTGCGCGGTCGAGCCCTCGGCAGTCACGGCGTTCTTGCCACCGCAGTCGGCGGACGCACCGGACGAGCCGGACGCCTTGGTCGACGACGACGTTCCGGCATTGTTGTCGCTCCCGCAGGCGGTGAGCGTCAGGCCGGTGATGGCCGTTGCTGACACGGTCACGAAGAACGCCTTGCCAAATCTGTTCAGATTCACCTATCCCACTTTCTCCAGTTGCCCTGTTCGCCCCGGTAGGGCGCATGCACCATCCGGGAAGTTAGGCGTTCGTAGTGGACGGAACCCACCCGGAATGTGAACGGAAGGTGAACAGGTTCGTGAACGGTGCGTTGCGAAATGTCGCTAACTAGGTGTGGGTGCCATCAACATGAATATTCGCTGGCGAGGCTGGGCGATACGCGGTGTCGACGCTCGAAACAGCAAACCCAAGTCGCTCATAGGTTTTGACCGCTGAGGCGTTGTCGGCCTCGACGTAGAGCATGACTTCCGGAGTGCCATCGGGCTGATCGTGGGAGGTCAGCCGATCCGCCAGGTACTGCATGCCGACCACGGTCAGCACCCGGCCCAGGCCGCGCCCCTGTGCGGCGGGGTCCACGCCGACGACGTACACCTCGCCGAGCCCGGGCTCGTCGGCGTGCACCTTCGTCCAGTGGAAGCCCAGGAGAGCGCCGGTGTCGTCGTCGAGCGCCAAGAACAGGCCCTCGGGGTCGAACCACGATTCGCCGCGTCGCTCATCGAGGTCGGCTTGCTCCCAACCGCCCTGTTCGGGATGCCACGCGAAAGCGACGTTGTTGACCCGCAGCAACTCGGCATCGTCGGGTGCGCCCCGGTAGGTGCGGATGCTGATGCCATCGGGCACGACGAGCTCGGGCACGTCGCGCAGTGTGCGGCGCATCTGCATCAGTTCCCGAACCACAGTCATCTCGAGCGCGTCGGCCACCGCGCGCGCCGCGGGCAGGGTGCCGTGCGCCCAGAACCGGACGGCGCCGCCGAGCTCATCAGCGGCCGCCCGCAGCAGCGCCGTCCCGATCCCGCGACGACGGGCGTCCGGGTGGACGACGAGTTCGCCCATCGCGTCGGCGTCATCGTGTCCCGGGGTCAGATTGAGGTAGCCGACCACCGTGTCGTCGTCGGCGACCACCACATGCCTGGTGCGTGCGTGGGGCAACTCGCGCAACACCTGCTCGCCCACGGGAGCGACACCATCGACCCGGGTGGCGGCCTCGATGACCGCGCGCACCTGCTGCTGCTCAACCGGGGTCAGGACGGTGCGCCAGTGCGGCGCCGTCACTGACTGCGAAGCGGGTGAGACATCGTGCCGGACCGCACCGGTTCCGAAATGACGTCCTCGCCGTCGTCGAAGCCGTCCTCGTCGTCGTCCTCGGTGAATTCGGGTTCGGTCGCAGCGGGACGTCCCCGGGCCGGGCGCACCGCCTTGTAGCCCACGTTGCGGACGGTCCCGATCAGCGACTCGTATTCCGGGCCGAGTTTGGCGCGCAATCGCCGCACGTGCACGTCGACGGTGCGGGTGCCGCCGAAGAAGTCGTAACCCCACACCTCCTGCAGCAACTGCGCGCGGGTGAACACCCGGCCGGCGTGCTGAGCGAGGTATTTCAGGAGCTCGAACTCCTTGTAGGTCAGGTCAAGGGGGCGGCCACGCAGCCGCGCGGTGTAGGTGCCTTCGTCGATGACCAGTTCACCGAGGCTGACCTTGCCCGCGCTCTCCTGGCTCGCGATGCCGCCGCGGCGCCCGACGAGCAGACGCAACCGGGCATCGATCTCGGCCGGGCCGGTGCTGGGAAGCAGGATCTCGTCGAGACCCCAGTCCATGTTGACGGCGACCAGGCCGCCCTCGTTGACGACGGCCACCACGGGCACCGACGTGCCGGTGGTCCCGAGCAGCCGGCACAGGCCCCGCGCGGCGGCCAGGTCGGTGCGTGCGTCGACGATGGCCACATCCGCGGTGCCCGCTTCCAGCAGTGACGACACCTCGGTTGGCGCGGACCGCACGGTGTGCGCCAACAACGCCAGCGACGGCAGCACCGATTCTGGGTGCGGGTCGACTGTGAGAAGTAGCAGATCCAACAGACTCTCCAATGCCCTGGATACTCAATCGCCGACAGCGCCGTCGCGTTGACCCACCAGACTCATGGGCGACATATGGCCGTTACCCGACCATGCGTCGTCTAACTTTAACCCGCTACCTGCTATTTAGCCGATCTGGGGGAATTACCATCGCTGTTCAGGGGTGCGCGGCGGCGGCTCCCGGGCGGCCGTGGGCCAGAATGTGCAGGTGCGAAAGCTGCTGATCACCCTGGGCGCTGCGGTCATCACCGTGGTCGTCGGGGCAGTCGGCGCGGATTTCGGGGCGACGATCTACGCCGAATACCGGCTGGCGCGTACCGTCCGGGCCGCCGCGGGACTCCCGTTCGACCCGTCGGTGGCCATCCTTGGCTTCCCGTTCATCCGCCAGGCCGCCCAGCACCGCTTCGACGAGATCGAGATCAAGGCCAACGGGGTGGATCACCCGATGGTCGGCAGGGCCTCGCTGGAAGCCACCCTGCACAACATCGACCTTACTGACGCATCATGGCTGATCAGGCCGGACGCGAATCTGCCGGTCGGCAAGCTGGAGAGCCGCATCATCATCGACTCCGGCCATCTGGGCAGGTTCATGGGGATCAAGGACCTGATGGTGGAGGCCCCGGCCAAGGAGACCAACGACGCCACCGGCGGCACCACCGAGTCCGGCATCTCCGGCAGCAAGGGACTGGTGTTCACCGGGACGCCGACCGAGGTCGGCGTTGACAAGCCCGTTAGCGTCGCGGTCGACCTCTCGATCGGCGGGGCGGACCAGACCACGCTGGTCTTCACCGCAACGGACGTACAGACCGGCCCGGGCACCGCTGACCGGGCTGTGCCCGCCGACAAGAAGCCGGCCGTGCTGGCAGCGTTCAGCGGCAGCCTGCCGGGCCAGAAGCTGCCGTTCGGGGTGCGACCCACTACCGAGGGCGCCCGCGGGTCGGACATCATCATCGAAGGAATCACCGAGGGAGTAACCGTCCGCCTCGACGGGTTCAATCAGTCATGACGCCTTACCTCACCGCGATCGTCGCCATCGCCGCCGCCTTGGCCGTGGCCGGGATCGCCGGCGTGCTGCACAACCGCCGTTCGGGCGTCGTGCGCGAAGCCGGATCGCCGGATGTCGACGTCAGCGACCTGGGCCTTTCCAGCACCGGGCCGACGATCGTGCATTTCAGCGCGGTGTGGTGCGGACCCTGCGCAGGGGTGCGCCGGGTGGTCGACCAGGTCTGCGCCGACATGGGTGACATAGCTCATATCGAGATCGATATGGATGCCAATCCGGCTGCCGCACGCAAGCTTTCGGTCATGTCATTGCCGACGACCTTCATCTTCGATGCGCAGGGCCGGCAGCGATACCGCACGGCGGGGGTTCCCAAGGCCGCTGACCTGCGCTCCGCCCTCGAACCTCTATTGGCCTGAGACCCCGGTCATTGGGTAGCATGACTGGCGTGTCAGCCCGCCTCGAGCTATCGCTCACCAAGCGTCGCGCAGTTGATCTGTGCCGCGTCGCGGGTTGTTGCTGTTGTTGCTGTAGCTGCTGAGTAGCCGCGCCCTTCTTTCGCGCCGCCACTCTGGAGCGGCCGTTTGCGGCCTGTCTCCGTCCAGCCCAATGAGCAACAGGAGTAGATAGATGACGACCAGCACCAACACCACCACGGCCCCCGCACAGGTGGACGTCCGTGGTCCCCGCTTCGCCGCGTGGGTCACCACGGCCGTCTTGATCGTGGTGCTCGTGATCTCGGGATTCAGTACGGTTGGCGCCACTGTGCTGCTCGCGTTGCAGGCCGTCGTGTTTGCGATCGGAGCGCGGCGCGGGCCGCGTCAGCACCCATACGGGCTGATCTTCGCCAAGCTGGTGGCGCCGCGGCTGAGTCCGGTCTCCGAACGGGAACCCGTACCGCCGTTGAAGTTCGCACAGCTGGTGGGCTTCGGGTTCGCCGTCGTCGGCGTTGCCGGCTTCGCGTTCGGTGCGCCGCTGCTCGGCACTATCGCTACTGCTTTCGCCCTGTTCGCCGCATTCCTCAATGCAGCCTTCGGCATCTGCCTCGGCTGCCAGCTCTACCCACTGGTGGCTCGGTTGCGTCCCGCTCCGGCCACCACCTAAAGCTTCACGACACGCAACCGAAAGGAACTACTTCATGGCACGCTCCGACGTCCTGGTCTCCACCGACTGGGCCGAGAGCAATCTCGACGCACCGAACACGGTCTTCGTGGAGGTCGACGAGGACACCTCCGCGTACGAAGGCGGCCATATCGCCGGCGCCGTCCGACTCGACTGGAAGACCGAGCTGCAGGACCAGGTCAAGCGTGACTTCGTCGACCAGCAGCAGTTCTCGAAGTTGTTGTCCGACAAGGGAATCAGCAACGACGACACGGTGATCCTCTACGGCGGCAACAACAACTGGTTCGCCGCGTACGCGTACTGGTACTTCAAGCTGTACGGCCACGAGAACGTGAAGCTGCTCGACGGTGGCCGCAAGAAGTGGGAGCTCGACGGACGCCCGCTGGTGACGGAGGTGCCCGCCCGTCCTTCTACTTCGTACAGTGCCGCGGCGCCCGACAACAGCATTCGCGCGTTCCGCGACGAGGTGATCGCCGCGATCGGTGAGAAGAACCTGGTCGACGTCCGCTCCCCCGACGAGTTCTCCGGCAAGATCCTCGCGCCTGCGCACCTGCCGCAGGAGCAGAGCCAGCGTGCCGGCCACATCCCGACCGCCATCAGCGTGCCGTGGAGCAAGGCCGCCAACGAGGACGGCACCTTCAAGTCCGATGACGACCTGGCGAAGCTGTACGCCGAGGCCGGCCTGGACGGCGAGAAGGAGACGATCGCCTACTGCCGCATCGGCGAGCGGTCCTCGCACACCTGGTTCGTGCTGCAGGAACTGTTGGGACACAAGAACGTCAAGAACTACGACGGTAGTTGGACCGAATATGGCTCCCTGGTGGGGGCCCCGATCGAGTTGGGAAGTTGATCATGTGCTCTGCACCTAAACAAGGACAGACCCTGCCTGCCGGTGTCGACCTGGAGAAGGAGACCGTGATCACGGGGCGCGTCGTCGATGACTCCGGTCAGACGGTGGCGGGTGCGTTCGTGCGCCTGCTGGACTCCAGCGACGAGTTCACCGCTGAGGTGGTTGCCTCGGCGACCGGTGATTTCCGGTTCTTCGCGGCACCGGGTACCTGGACCGTCCGTGCGCTGTCCAAGGTCGGCAACGGCGACGCCACCGTGGCGCCGTTGGGAGCCGGTATCCATGAGGTCGACATCAAAGTTGCGTAGTCTCCGAGCGGCTCGGGCGGTCACCCCGCCCGAGCCCCGGATAGACTGACGATCGTGGTTCTTTTCTTCGAGATCCTGCTGGTTGCAACGGTCGTTCTGATCACCTGGTTCGCGTTGTACGCGCTCTACCGACTGATCACCGACGAGTCGTGAGTTCCGAGGACATCGCCGGCAGCGGTGACCGCGCCGTGGCTGCGGCGGTCGAACGGGCCAGGGAGACGGCCGGCCGAAACATCCCGGTCTTCGACGACCTGCCGCTGCCCGCCGACACCGCCAATCTGCGCCTGGGCGCCAACCTGCACGACGCACTGCTGGCCTTGCTGCCGCTCGTCGGCGTCTGGCGCGGTGAAGGTGAAGGCCGCGGGCCGGCCGGCGACTACCGCTTCGGTCAGCAGATCATCGTGTCGCACGACGGCGGGGATTACCTGAACTGGGACGCCCGGTCCTGGCGCCTCGACGAGAGCGGCGACTATCACTCCCCGGCGCTTCGCGAGACCGGCTTCTGGCGGTTCGTCGACGACCCGGCCGACCCGGGCGAATCGCAGGCGATCGAGCTGCTGCTGGCCCACTCGGCCGGCTACGTCGAGTTGTTCTACGGCCAGCCGATCACCCAGTCGTCGTGGGAGCTGGTGACCGACGCGCTGGCGCGCAGCAAGTCCGGTGTGCTGGTCGGCGGCGCCAAGCGGCTGTACGGGATCGTCGAGGGTGGCGACCTGGCCTATGTCGAGGAGCGGGTGGACGCCGACGGCGGCCTGGTTCCCCATCTGTCCGCCCGGCTGACGCGACACGTCGGCTGATGCGCAGCCTGTCATTCGGGGTCGCCACGGCGGCCACCGCGATCCTCGCCGGCTGCGCACCGGCCCCCACCCCGTCACAGCCGACGGTGATCAGTCCGGCCCCTAGCACCACGGGCCTCGCCACGACGAGCAGCACGGCCAGCCCGGCCAGCCCGACTCCTGGCGAGCATGGATCGCTGGCGCAATGCCTGCACCAGCACGGCGTGCCCGACTCTGCAGGCCCTGCCGTACTGGGCCCACCGGCGGGCGTCGACCCCGGTGTCTGGGACCAGGCGAGGAAGGCATGCTCTCCGCTGGAGCCGGGGCCGGCGAGCTAGGCTCCGCCCGTCACCCGGCGCAGGAACTGCTGGGTGCGCTCGTGCTGGGGATTGGTCAAAACCTGTTCGGCATCCCCTGATTCGATGATCCGGCCGCCGTCGAGGAAGCACACCGTGTCGGCGACCTGACGGGCGAAGCCCATCTCGTGAGTGGCCATGACGATCGTGCGTCCCGACGTGGCGAGCTCGCCGACCAGCTCGAGCACCTCCCCGACGAGCTCGGGATCCAGCGCGCTGGTGATCTCATCGAGCAACAGCAGGGCGGCCCAGGCGGCGGTCAACCGCCGGCACCGCCGGGAGTCGATCAATCCGTGTGGGACAAGGGGCTACAGGCCTGCCAGTCGCTGGCGCCCGCGCCGCCGCCACAGCACTGACGATCCACTGAGATTCCCTGCGGCCCAACCGCGTCGGCATCGACTGGGTTTTCGGCTACTCCCGCACATCGCTCGACAGATGCTCGGTCACCGCGATCCACGATCCCGGCGGGACGCCCAGCCCCACCGACGAGCCGACCACGGTGTACATCGACGTGTCCCGCCCTGATCACGACGACTGGTGAGCGGGTCCAGAAATGGGGCGGCCCCCGAGCCGTTTTTCCCGGTTGGACAAACCAGGAGCTCGGGGGCCGGGTAGCTGCCGGGAATTCGCCAGCGCGCGCAGGGCGCAGGTGATTCCTGGCACCTGGTGCTGCTAGCTGGCAGCCACCTCACATGTCCTAAAAGCTATCAATTTTCCGGACCACCTCCTTCCCTGTGTACGGCCGACCGTACTCGCGCCCACCGGGGTGTGCCAACAGTTTTTCGCGGTCAGCGATCGCACACGATCGCGGCGTCGACCAGCGCGGCGACGTCGGCGGCCAGCCGGGTGGGAGGCAGCGGTTGACCATCCAGAGTGTGCACCCGCGCCGCAAGTGTCATGCTGGACACCAGCCAAACCCCCTGGGCAACAAGCAAATCCGCCGGCCGCAGCGCGCGGTAGTCACAGTCGTAGCCCTTCTCGCGGGCAACCTGGAACAGCGCTTGCTGGGTGGTTCCGCGCAGGATCGGATACCACGGCGGCGGCGTGAGAAAGCAGGTCCCGCCCACGCCGTCGTCGGCGGCGACCACCACCGTCGAGCGCGGGCCCTCGAGCAGAAAGCCGTCGGTGCTGACGAAGATGACATCCCCGGCGCGCTTTTCGGCACCGTGGCGCAGCGCAGCCATGTTGACCGCATACGACAGCGTCTTGGCACCGGCCACCAGCCAGGGCATGGAATCCACCCCGGTGGCGGGCAACCCACGATCGAGCAGCACCGCAGCGATGCCGTCGCGGCGGGTGGCGACGACACGTTCCGGCACGGGGTTCACCGTCAAGTAGGCGGTCGGGGTGGTCCCACTTTCCCGGCCGCGGCTGTAGACCAGTCGCAGCGCGCCCTCGGCTTCAGCGGCTGAGGCCCACTGGTCGACCGCGATGCCGATCGCGCGCCGCCAGGCCGGCAGGTCCGGCTCGGGCAGGTCCATCATCTTGGCCGACTGGACCAGCCGGTACAGGTGCTCTTCCACCAGGCAAGCGCGGCCGTCGCGCACCAGCAGCGTCTCGAACACCCCGTCACCGCGCACTGCGGCCAGGTCGTCGGCGAACAGCAGCGGCCGGCACGGATCACGCACCTCGCCGTCGAGTGTGACGAGCACCGACAACTGGCCAGACATGAAGCCACAGCGTACTGGCAGCCCCCCGTAGAGTTGATGTGTGTCAGCCGTCCGCTCTCCTGACAATTCCCCCGATGCCGGCGCGATCTGGCACTACGGCGATCCGTTCGGCGAACAACGCTCCGCCGCCCACGACGCTGTCGTGGTGGACCGATCCAACCGTGCCGTGCTCACGCTGACCGGAGCCGACCGCCGCACCTGGCTGCATTCGATTTCGACGCAGCACGTCAGCGAGCAGCCCGACGGCACCTCCACCGAGAACCTCAGCCTCGACGGGCAGGGCCGCGTCGAGGATCACTGGGTGCAGACCGAGCTGGACGGGGTCACCTATCTCGACACCGAGGGTTCGCGTGGCGAGCCGTTGCTGGCGTACCTGCGCAAGATGGTGTTCTGGTCCGACGTCGCTCCCGAAGCCGCCGACCTTGCCGTGCTCTCACTGCTCGGCCCGCGACTCGCCGAGCCCGCCGTACTCGCCGCCCTTGGCATCGAAGAACTGCCCGCCGAGTCCAGGGCGGTACCGATCGGGGCTGGTTACCTGCGCCGCGTGCCCACCGAAGCGGGCCAGATCGAACTCGACCTGGTGGTGCCGCGCGCCGGCGCCGCCGACTGGCTGGCCCGGCTGGAGGCCGCCGGTGTGCGTCGCGCCGGGGTGTGGACCTACGAGGCGCAGCGGGTCGCCGCTCAGCGGCCCCGGCTCGGGGTGGACACCGACGACCGGACCATCCCGCACGAGGCAGGCTGGATCGGCGTGCCCGGGCAAGGAGCAGTGCACCTCGACAAGGGCTGCTATCGCGGTCAGGAAACCGTTGCCCGCGTCCACAACTTGGGAAAGCCACCCCGGATGCTGGTCCTGGTCCACCTCGACGGGTCCGGGGAGCGTCCGGTCACCGGCGACCCGCTGCTCGCCGGTGGGCGTGTCGTCGGGCGGCTCGGCACCGTCGTCGACCACGTCGATCTCGGCCCGATCGCCCTGGCTCTGGTGAAGCGGGGAATTCCGGCCGATACCGCGCTGACCACGGGCGGCGAGCATCAGGTGGCCGCGGAGATCGACCCCGACTCGCTCCCGCCGACCGATGCGGTAGGTGCCGGACGGCTGGCCGTCGAGCGCCTGCGCCGCGGCGCGGTGTGACGTTCACCAACGGCCGAACGGGCCTGCCAGCACATCGCTGCGGGGCACGGTAAGGTGTTGGCAGGACAATAACCAACACACAGATCGGAGCCGCCTGCATCCCGGGCCGCTCCGTTATTGCGCGAGGGGGTTCCCCCATGGGCCGCGGCCGGGCTAAGGCAAAGCAGACCAAGGTTGCTCGGGAGCTGAAATACAGCTCTCCGTCGATCGATGTCGATCGTCTCCGCAAGGAGTTGGCCGGCTCGGGCGGGAGCGAACCCGACAAGTCAGAGAACGGGTTGGCCGACGACTCGTGGACCGACGAGGACGACTGGCGGCCCTGAGCCGCCTGCTCTCCCGTTAAAACCGTGGGTGCTGTCCCACGAGCTTGGCTCGTGGGCCGTCCTTCCCCTTGGTGACGGTGCCCAGAGTCCAGCAGTTCAGGTGGCGTGCAGTCAGGATCGCCAGCGCGCGGTCGGTGTCCTCCGGCGCGACGACGGCGACCATGCCGATGCCCATGTTGAACGTCTTCTCCATCTCGACGCGATCGATCCGGCCGCGCTGCTGGATCATCGCGAATACCGGTGCGGGCGTCCAGGTTCCGCGGTCCAGTTCGGCCACCAGGCCGTGCGGCACGACGCGCTCGAGGTTGCCTGCCAGCCCGCCGCCCGTGACGTGGCAGAAGGTCCGGACCTGTGTTTCGGCGGCCAGCGCCAGGCAGTCCTTGGCGTAGATGCGGGTCGGTTCGAGCAGTTCCTCACCGAGGGTGCGGCCGAACTCCTCGACGTGACCGGCCAGGTTCATCCGGTCGATTTCGAGCAGAACCTTGCGGGCCAGTGAATAGCCGTTGGAGTGCAGGCCCGAGGCGCCCATCGCGATGATCACGTCACCGGGGCGTACCCGCTCGGGGCCAAGCACGTTGTCGGCCTCGACGACACCCACGCCGGTCGCGGAGATGTCGTAGTGGTCGGGTTCCATCAAACCCGGGTGTTCCGCGGTCTCCCCGCCCAGCAACGCACAGCCGGCGGCCACGCAGCCCTCGGCGATACCCGCGACGATCGCGGCGACCCGCTCCGGGACGGTGCGTCCGACGGCGATGTAGTCCTGCAGGAACAGCGGTTCGGCGCCGCACACCACGAGGTCGTCGACGACCATCGCGACCAGGTCAAGGCCGACGGTGTCGTGCTTGTCCATCGCCTGGGCCACGGCAAGCTTGGTCCCGACCCCGTCGGTCGACGCCGCCAGCAGCGGCTCCCGATAGCCGCCACGCAGCGCGAACAGTCCGGCGAAGCCGCCAAGGCCGCCACGCACCTCGGGCCTGGTGGCCCGCTTCGCCAGCGGCTTGAACAGCTCGACCGCACGGTCACCGGCCTCGATATCCACCCCGGCCGATGCGTAGGAAATGTGTTTGTCTTCCTCGCGATCCGTCATCGCGCATAAGGCTACCGGTCCCCGACCGCCGCCGAAACGCGCCGTCGTCACCCGACGTTGCGGGCCAGCCACTCACGCAGCGGCGCCCCGGCCCGCAGGGTGGTGACCACGCGATCTTTGGCCTTGGCGGTGCCCAGCCAGGCGCCCACGGGCCAGGTCTTCATCATCGCGATGCCCTTGTGCCGGAGCAGCTCGATGCGCGGATGGTCCTTCGGATATCCCCTGGGCGCCGTCTTGAGCACTTCGTGGGCCATCGTGTCGTAGCCGCCCTCGTCCAGCGCCGCCACGATGCCGACGAGCTCGGCCCCGGACTTCTTGTGGTCGACGGCCTCGCGGTAGCGCGCCAGCGCGGCCGGATCAGGCATGTACAACCCGCTGCCCACCGAGAGTCCGTCGGCCGAGAACGAGACGTATCCGGAGCCGATCATCGCCGCGCAGTTGGTCTTGTACGGCAGCTTGTCGGCGCTGAACCGCACGTCGCGGTAGGGCCGGAACAGCTTGCCTGCCCCGAACTCCTCGGCCAGTTCGGAGAGCAGGTCCTCCATCGGCGCCTTCACCTTGCGGTCGTAGACGCCTTTGTGCTCGGTCCAATAGACCTTGGAGTTGTCGGCCTCCAAGCCCTCGTAGAACTCGACGGCCTCGATCGGCCAGCCACGAAACGCCATGAAGACATTGTGTGACACCCTGGCTCCCCATGAAACCGTTGAGAGTGTCCGTGGCAGCGTCGGTGGCGCTGGGCGCGGTGATGTTGGCGCCCGGTTCAGCTGCGGCCACGCCCGGCGTCGGCGTCGAGGGCGTTGTGATGTCGCAGGCCACGCGGGGCGGCAAGGACTACATCAGCCGCGAAATCACCATCGCCCCTGGCGGAACCACCGGGTGGCATTACCACCCCGGGCAGGTCTTCGGTGTGATCAAAGAAGGCACGCTGACGCACTACGACGGCGACTGTTCGGTCGACGGCGTCTACAACCCGGGTGACGCCATCACCGAACGCAGCGGGACGGGCTACGTGCATGAGGGCCGCAACGAAGGTTCCACCCCGTTGGTGATGTGGGTGCTCTACATCGATCCGGCCGGCAGCCCGCTGGCCGTAGACATGCCCAATCCGGGTTGCCCTTTCGAATAACGGGCAATCCCTTCCTTCATCTGCTACGAATCACCGAGTCGATGAACGGAGGACGTATGTCGGCGCAGCGAATTCGATGTCTGGTGACCGGCGCAACCGGATACATCGGCGGCCGGCTGGTGCCTCGTCTGCTGGATGACGGCTTCGACGTGCGTGCGCTGGCGCGTACCCCCGGCAAGCTGGCGGGCGTGCCATGGCGCGACCGGATCGAGGTCGCCCGCGGCGATCTCGGTGACGCCGACTCGCTCGCCGATGCCTTCACCGGCGTCGACGTCGTCTACTACCTGGTGCACTCGATGGGCACGTCCGCGGATTTCGCGGCCGAAGAGCGTCGCGCCGCGCAGAACGTCGTCACCGCCGCCCGCCGCGCTGGCGTCCGGCGCATCGTCTACCTGAGCGGCCTGCATCCCGAAAGTGCAGAACTGTCAACGCATCTCGCGTCGCGCACCGCTGTCGGCGAGATCCTCATCGGCTCGGGCATCGAAACGGTCGTGCTGCAGGCCGGGGTCGTGGTGGGTGCCGGCTCGGCGTCCTTCGAGATGGTCCGCCACCTCACCGACCGGCTGCCGGTGATGACGACACCCAAGTGGGTGCACAACAAGATCCAGCCGATCGCGATCAGCGACGTACTGCACTATCTGGCCGCCGCCGCCACCGCGGCGGTGCCCACATCACGTGCGTGGGACGTCGGCGGCCCGGACGTCCTGGAGTACGGCGACATGATGCAGATCTACGCCGAGGTCGCCGGATTACGCCGCAGGCGCATCTTGGTGCTGCCGGTGCTCACCCCGCGAATCGCCGCTCTGTGGGTGGGGTTGGTGACGCCGATTCCGTCCGGGCTGGCGCGGCCCCTGGTCGAATCCCTGCACTGCGACGCCGTGATGGACAACCACGACTTCGACACCATCATCGAGCCACCGGCCGGAGGTCTCACGCCGTACCGGCGAGCGGTCTCGGCCGCACTGGCTCGGGTCGGGTTCAAGCCCAGCTGGGATACCGGCGACGCTGGACAGCTGCCGAGCGATCCGGACTGGGCCGGGCCCAAACGACCGCTGCGCCCATAGCGGTCAGGGGCGGCTGAGCGCCGAGACGTTGGCGCTGTCGGCTTGTACCGGCTGAATCGGAAGACCGGTACGGGCGGCGGTGGCCAGCATGTGCTCGACGACGTTCTTGCCCAGCGCGGTCTCACCCGGCAGCTCGATCGGGTAGTTGCCGTCGAAGCAGGCGCAGCACAACCGGGTCGGCGGCTGTTCGGTGGCCGCGATCATGCCTTGCTGCGAGATGTAGACCAGCGAGTCGGCCCCGATCGCGTGGCGCACCGCTTCGAGCATCTCGCCCTCGTCGTCCACCGCATTGGCGATGAGTTCGGCGGGGGTGGCGAAGTCGATGCCGTAGAAGCAGGGCCATTTCACCGGCGGTGACGCGATCCGCACGTGCACCTCGACGGCGCCGGCCTCCCGCAGCATCCGGATCAACGCGCGCTGGGTGTTGCCGCGCACGATCGAGTCGTCGACGACGATGAGCCGCTTGCCGCGGATCACCTCTTTGAGCGGGTTGAGCTTGAGCCGGATACCCAGCTGACGGATGGTCTGCGACGGCTGGATGAACGTGCGCCCGACGTAGGCGTTCTTCATCAGGCCCTGGCCGAACGGAATACCGGATTCCTGGGCGTAGCCCACCGCGGCGGGGGTGCCGGATTCCGGCACACCGATCACCAGATCGGCCTCGACCGGCTTCTCCCGGGCCAGCCGGCGGCCGATGTCCACGCGGGTGGCGTGCACCGAGCGGCCGACCAGCGTGCTGTCGGGCCGGGCCAGGTAGACGTACTCGAAGATGCAGCCCTTGGGGGTCGGGTTGGCGAACCGGGTGGAGCGAACGCCGTCGGCGTCGATCGCCAGCAGCTCACCGGGTTCGATATCGCGCACGAACGATGCGCCGACGATGTCGAGCGCGGCGGTCTCCGAGGCCACGACCCAGCCGCGGTCCAGCCGGCCCAGCGACAGCGGGCGCACCCCGTACGGGTCGCGGGCGGCGTACAGCGTGGTCTCGTCCATGAAGGTCAGGCAGAACGCGCCGCGCACCGTGGGCAGCAGCGCGAGGGCGGCCTGCTCGATGCTGGAGTCGGCCGCGCCGTGGGCCAGCAGGGCACCGAGGATGTCGGAGTCGGTGGTCGCCGCACCCGGCATGTTCGGGTTGATCAGTCCGGCGTCGCGGGCTCGCGTCGCCAATTCGGTGGTGTTGACCAGGTTTCCGTTGTGACCCAACGCGAGTCCGGTGCCCGCCGCGGTGTTGCGGAAAACCGGCTGGGCGTTCTCCCAGGTGGTCGAGCCCGTCGTCGAGTACCGGCAGTGGCCGATGGCGACGTGGCCTTCCATCGCGGCCAGTGTCTGCTCGTCGAAGACCTGGCTGACGAGGCCCAGATCCTTGAAGACCAGCACCTGCGATCCGTCGCCGACGGCGATACCAGCCGCCTCCTGGCCCCTGTGTTGCAGGGCATAGAGGCCGTAATAAGTGAGTTTCGCAACATCTTCGCCCGGAGCCCAGACTCCGAAGACGCCGCATTCTTCCGCAGGTGGGTTTTCGACTTCTTCGGTCACGATATGGGCTGCTCCCTGGCGGGGGTTCGGTGACGTAACTCAGTTTACGGGCATCGGACGGAATCGCGGAATTGAACGCCGAGTGTCGGGCCGCTTACTCGCCGATTGTCACCAGGGGAAGCCACGGCGCGATCTCGCCGGCCCGCGATCCCGACAGCCGCAGCGACCCGCGTTTGGCCGCCTCGTCAACGTCGAGCAGGCCCGTCACCAGGCGAAGCCACGTCCGTGGATCGGTCTCGACCACGTTGGGCGGCGTGCCGCGGGTGTGCCGGGGACCGGAGATGCATTGCACCGCAACAAAAGGTGGGATGCGGACCTCCACACTGGCCCCCGGCGCCAGTCCGGCCAGGGTGCGGGCGGTCAGTCGGACCGCCGCCGCGATCGCGGCGCGATCGGGGGCGGGCGCGTTGTCGTCGGACAGCCAGGGCGCCACAGCGTGCACAGCGGCCACAGTGGCCTCGGGGTCGGCGGTGTGGCGGGCGGGCATAGCTTGAGTATGTCCGTCGAGTCGACTTCGCTTCGTCTCACCCTCGACCCTGCGATGACCGCATCCATTCTGCGGTGAGAGCGCTCGCCGGGCTCAAATCGCGCGCTGAGCGCAGAACCGATCTGGTGCCCGACAGTCGCGACGTGCCGACCACGGCCAATTAGCGCTGCACGACCAGGGCCGCCACCGCACCGGCCTCGTTGATCGCCAGGTGCGCCAGCACCGGAGCCAGCACGCTGCCGGATCGCTCGGCGAGCCAACCGAACACCCACCCGGCCACAGCGGTCACCAGCACGGTCCCGACGATCGGCTCGCCGGTTCTCTTCGCGTCGGGAATGTGCCAGAGCCCGAAGGCAGCGGCTTGCAGCAGCCGTCCGCGACTCGGCCCGATAGCCCGCGCGGCCAGGCTCGCCAACACGCCGCGAAAGATCGTCTCCTCGGTCCACACGGTGCCGAGCGGAATGTCCAACGCCAGCCAGCGGACCGCGCCTTCGGGCAATTCGCGGCCGTGCATCCCGGCACGCACGCGGGGCAGCGCCGTCGTGGCCGCGACTCCTGCGGCAACCGCGGCGGCGGCCGCACCGCCGAACCGCAGTCCCGCCCACAGCGCCGGAGGCCGCAGTCCCAGCGGCGCGCGCACCGCGACCGCCAATCCGGTTCCTATCGACGCCCGTACGGCAGGCACGCCAGAATGCTTGTGGATCACTGGAATTCGGGACCGCCGGCGGTGACGAGCTTCTCCAGCGCACCGCGGATCCGTTCGGTGTCCGCGGGCGTCCAGCCGTCGGGGGCGGCGACCGCGACCCAGCCGTCGAGCTGGCTGTCGCCATAGTTGTGGCCATGCCCGACCGGTGAGGCCTGGGCGCTGGTGACATTGCCGGCCATATCGGCGCTGACTTGCCAGAACGTGATGATCGGATACCAGCGCATCGCCGGGCTGCGGTCGAAGCCCGGCGGCTCCTTCAGCCAATCCGGCCGGTCGAAGAGCAGGTCGGGTGTCCACCACACGACCGGATCCGACGGGTGTTGCAGGTACAGCACCCGGGTGCCCTTCCACGGCGGCGACGCCGCGACCCCGGCGATCTCGGGCGGGCCGGCCGCCTGGGCGAACCGGACGGTGCGCCCGGCGTCGTACCACGGTTGAACTTCCGGCGTGCCCGGGTCGCGGCGGACGGTCAGGGCCTTCCACAGGGTGCTGGCGTTGGGCGGTCCCACCCACAGCACCGAGGAGAACCCCTTGTCGACAACGTCCGGCAGGTAGCCGAACGCACCCTGGCCGGCCATCGAGCCCAGGCTCTCGCCGTAGAGCACCAGCTTGGGCCGACTGACCTCGGGCCACTGCAGCCACCGTTGGTGGATCGCGTCGATCATCGCCTTGCCCGCCTCGATCGACTTCTCCTGGTCGGCCAGGAACGAGATCCAGCTGGGCAGGTATGAGTACTGCATGGCCACCAGTACGGTGTCGCCGTTGTACATCGACTCGATCGACCGCGCGGCCACCGGGTCGACCCAGCCGGTGCCGGTGGTGGGAATGATCACCAGCACCTTGCGGTCAAAGGCCTTGGTGCGCTGCAGTTCCGAGAGCAACACGGCAACCTGACCGTCGAGGCTGTCGGCGGTTTCCAGGCCTGCGTAGATGCGGATGGGCTCCTTGGCCGGCCGTCCGTTGAGTTCGGTCAGCTCGGGCGCGTGCGGACCGGTGGCCACGAAGTTGCGGCCTTGAAACCCCAAGGTGTCCCACGGCGCGTATGACGCTGGGCTACCTGATCTTTCGGGTTGGAAAGGTTGCGAGATACCGGGGCGGGTGGTGTCGTTCACCGGCTGGAACATCGCACTGGCGCCGATGATGAAGCCACGGTAGAGCACCCCGTTGACCAGCGTGATGATCAGCACCACGACGATCGCGGTGCCGATGAACATCGCCACCTCGTCGTTGAGGTTGAAGCGCCGGATCATCACCCGGGCAAGGAATTTGATGGCGTCCTTGATCACCCGGGCCAGGCTGACCATCAGGCCGCCTGCGACCAGCGCGACGACCAAGGTGCGCAGGTACACCAGCGTCGAGAATCCCTCGATGCCCATCACCGCCGAGATCTGGCGCTGCCACGCGGCCGCCGGTACCAGTATCAGCACGCTGGCACCGATCGACAGCACGACGGTCGCCGCCTTGAGACGGCGGAGCACCTTGGCTCCGGGCGGCCACCACGGCCGGTGCTCGAGGAACAGCCGGCGAAACAGCCAGCCGGCCAACACCCCGATGCCATAGCCGATCGCGGCGTTGATGCCGCCGATCACCCCGGCCAGCAGCCAATCGCGCGGCATCAGCGACGGCGTCAGCGACAGGCAGAAGAACAGCGCACCGAACGCCACACCGACGAAGTCCAGCCGGACCAGGCTCCACGCCCACTCGATGAATGACTCGCGGCGACGCCGTCGCTCTGGCGGGGCTTGCGCCTCACCAGTGGCGTCGTCGACCGCGCTGGTCATCCGAAAAGCCCGGGCAACACTTTCTCGGAGGTGGTGCGCAACTCTTCGAGCGTCACCGTGAACAAGTCCTGGACCTCAACAGAATCCGAGGCCGGATCGGACACCCCGATGCGCGTCGCCGGCAGTCCGCGGGCTTCGCACATCGCCGTGAATCGGCTCTCCTCGGTGCGCGGTACGGCTACCAGAGCGCGGCCCGCCGATTCCGAGAACAGCGTGACGAAGGGATCGGCCCGCTCCGGAAGGACTATGCGGCAACCGGTTTCACCGGCCAGCGCCGCCTCGATGATCGACTGGATGAGACCGCCTTCGCTCAGGTCGTGGGCGGCGGATGCCAGGCCGTCGCGGGACGCCGCGGCCAGTACCTCGGACAGCAGCTTTTCGCGAGCCAAGTCCACCTTCGGCGGCACGCCGCCGAGGTGGTCGCCGGTGACCTGCGCCCAGATCGACCCGTCGAACTCGTCGCGGGTGTCACCGAGCAGGAACAGCGTCTCCCCCGGTTCGTTGCCCAGCCCGGTTGGCAGTCGCCGGCTCACGTCGTCGATGACGCCGAGCACGCCCACCACCGGGGTGGGGAGAATCGCCGTCGCCCCGGTCTGGTTGTAGAAGCTGACGTTGCCGCCGGTGACCGGAATCCCAAGGGCCGCACAGCCATCAGCGAGTCCGCGGACCGCCTGGGAGAACTGCCACATCACACCGGGATCTTCGGGCGAGCCGAAGTTCAGGCAGTTCGTCACCGCGATCGGGGTGGCGCCGGTGACCGCGACATTGCGGTAGGCCTCGGCCAGCGCCAGCTGCGCGCCGGTGTACGGATCGAGCTGCGTGTAGCGCCCCGAAGCGTCGGTGGACACCGCGATACCGCGCCCGGTGGCTTCGTCAATGCGCAGCACACCGCCGTCGGCATGTTCGGCGAGCACCGTGTTGCCGCGCACGTAGCGGTCGTACTGCTCGGTGATGAAGGCGCGGCTGCACAGATGCGGACTGCCAACCAGCGCAAGCAGAGTCGCGCGCAGCTCGTCACCGGTCGACGGCCGCGGCAGGGTCGCCGAGGTGTCGGCGATCAGCGCGTCCTGCCAATCCGGGCGGGCGACCGGCCGCTGGTAGACCGGGCCCTCGTGGGCGACGGTACGGGGCGGCACGTCGACGACGGTCTGGCCGTGCCAGGTGATCTGGAGCCGGTCGCCGTCGGTGACCTCGCCGATGACCGTGGCCAGCACCTCCCACTTGCGGCAGACCGCCATGAACGCGTCGACGTTCTCCGGGGCCACCACCGCGCACATACGTTCCTGCGACTCGCTGGACAGGATCTCGGCGGGCGTCATGTTGGCCGCCCGCTGCGGCACCTTGTCCAGCTGGATGGCCATCCCGCCGTCACCAGCAGACGCCAACTCCGAAGTGGCACAGGATAATCCAGCACCGCCGAGGTCCTGGATGCCGATCACCAGACCGGCGGCGTACAGCTCGAGACAGCACTCGATGAGCACCTTCTCCATGAACGGGTCGCCGACCTGCACGCTGGGCAGCTTCTTGCGGCCAGGGCCTGAGCCCTCGTCGCCGCCGAAGGTGTCCGACGCCAGTACCGACACCCCGCCGATGCCGTCCAGGCCGGTGCGCGCGCCGAACAGGATGATCTTGTTGCCGGTGCCGGAGGCGAACGCCAGGTGCAGGTCCTCCTTGCGCAGCACCCCCACGCACAGTGCATTGACCAGAGGGTTGCCCGCGTAGGACGGGTCGAAGATGGTCTCACCGCCGATATTGGGCAGGCCGAGCGAGTTGCCGTAGCCACCGATGCCGCGCACCACGCCGTCGAGCACCCGGCGGGTGTCGGGGGCGTCGGCCGCACCGAAGCGCAGCTGGTCCATGACCGCCACCGGTCGCGCACCCATCGCCATGATGTCGCGGACGATGCCACCGACGCCGGTGGCCGCGCCCTGGTACGGCTCGACGTAGGACGGGTGGTTGTGCGACTCCACCTTGAACGTCACCGCCCAGCCGTCACCGATGTCGACGACGCCGGCGTTCTCGCCGATACCGGCCAGCATCGCCTTGCGCATCTCATCGGTGGTGGTTTCGCCGAAGTAGCGCAGGTGCACCTTGGACGATTTGTAGGAGCAGTGTTCGCTCCACATCACCGAGTACATCGCCAGCTCGGCGTCGGTGGGCCTGCGGCCGAGAATGTCCCGGATCCGCTGATATTCGTCGTCTTTGAGGCCGAGTTCGCGATACGGCTGCGGGTGCTCGGGGGTGGTCGTCGCATGGTCGACGGTGTCGACAGCTCCAGTGAGCCCAGATGTCACGAGAACAGTCTAGTGGCGCAACTCCACACGTCCGCGCCGTCGCACGCGGGAACACGCAAAGACCTCCGCGACAGGGGCCGCGGACAGGCCGTGCACGACCACGCTGCTCAGCACCACCAGCACAAAGGCCAGCCCGATGCTGAGCGGAAGCGCGATGCCCAGCAGCCGCAGCGCCGAGCGGGGATCGCGGCCCAACAGCCCACCGTGCACATCGGTGGCGTCGACGAACACCAGCACCGCCAGGATCAGCTCCGCGAGATGCAGCGCGACCTGCGAATTCAGCGTGTCGGCCACGGCGTGATAAGTGCCGTACTCGATGCCCGTGTCGGGCCTACCGAGGCGTGACGGCGACCAGCGCACCCTTCGCCGGGGCGATGGCCACTCCTCGGGACATCTGCTTTTCCCCGCGCGCATCCGTCGGGCTGATCGTGTGATCGCGCAGCAGGGTTCGCAACACCACCCGCATCTCCATGTTCGCGAACGCGGCACCGATGCAGCGGCGGATGCCGCCGCCATAGGGAATCCATTCCGCCGGATCGGGCGATCGGGACAGGAACCGGTCCGGATCGAACCGGCCGGCGTCGGCGAAGACGGCTTCGTCGGCGTGTACGAGCCCGATGCTCGCCACGATCGTCAGACCCTCCGGGATCGTCCATGGGCCAAGGGTCAGCGCGGGCGCGGTCACCTGCCGGAACGTCACGTCGATCACCGGCCGGGTGCGCTGGACCTCGAGGATGGTGGCGTGCAGGAGTGCGTCGGATCCTGCGTCCAGGTCGGCGACCAGGCGGCCCAGCAATACCGGGTGTCGCTGCAGGCGCTCCACCGCCCAGGCGAGCGTGGTGGCGGTGGTCTCGTGGCCGGCCGCGAGCAGGGTGATCAACTCGTCGGCGATCTCGGCCCGCGTCATCGGTGAACCGTCTTCGTAGCGGCTCAGCAGCATCAGCGCCAGAACGTCGTCGCGGGATTCGAGATCGGGATCGGCCAGCGCCTTCTCGATCAGCCTGCCGACGATCTCGTCGTATTCGCGACGGTAGATGCCGAATCG
>JAHFVD010000100.1:0-7119 GCA_023264735.1 Mycobacterium sp.
TTGACCGGACCTGCGAGATCGGAGAACAGCAACCGCAACGCGCCCTCGACTAGGTCGTCGACGTGGCATACCGATCGAGTTTGACTACCGTTGCCGTGAACAGTAATCGGTGCATTCACAAGTGCCTGGTTGATGAAGTTCGGGATCGCGCGACCGTCATTGGGACGCATCCGGGGGCCGTACGTGTTGAAGATCCGCATGATCGCGGTGTTGACGCCGTGCTTTTTCCGGTACGAGACGGTGAGTGCCTCCGCGAAGCGCTTAGCCTCGTCGTAGCACGCCCGCGGCCCTACCGGGTTGACGTTGCCCCAGTAGCTCTCAGGTTGGGGATGGACGAGCGGGTCGCCGTAGGTTTCCGAGGTTGACGCGAGCAGATAGCGGGCACCCTTTTCCTTCGCCAAGCCCAAGGTGTGCAGCGTGCCTAGCGAACCGGCCTTCAATGTCTGAATCGGAAGCTCGGCATAGTCGACCGGTGAGGCCGGGGACGCGAAATGCAGCACGTAGTCGACCGGCCCCGGGACAGATATGTAGTCGCTGACGTCGGCCTTGATCAACCGGAACCCGTCGCGACCCTGCAGGTGGGCGACATTATCGGGCGTGCCGGTCACGAAGTTGTCGAAGCAGATTACGTCAATGTCATGTGCCAACAGCCGCTCCGCGAGGTGTGATCCAACAAACCCCGCGCCGCCTGTTAATACCGCCCGTCGCCGCACAATGCCCCCTTTATCCTGCAGCCTGGGTAACCATGTTCGATCTACTAATCAACCGGCCCAAGCCCGCCAGAGGGGCGCCAAGCATTGATTGAAAGATCGCCAAGACCGCAGCCGAAGAAGCTGAGATGTCTGCTCAACTGTTCACCCCCAGCGACCCCCCGACAGATACAGGCGACACTATCACCGGCAGGGGGCGTTGTAACTTGAATCGACGTTCTGAGAACCCCGGCTTGGTCGGCGTAGGCCCAGACCGAGACGACTCGCGCGCAAAGATGTGCAGCCGGCATTCAGGCACTAAGCCGCACCACCGCGCCCTCACCAGCGAACGCGCCGCCAAGTCGCCGCAAGCCGAGGACGCTCGATCAGATCAGAAAACTCCGGCGGCTTTGAATGACTCCCACAGCGACGGGTAAATCTTCTCGGCGTACGCGTAGCCCATATGGTTCGTGTCCCACCTGACGGGTGTTGTTCCGATCGGTTTTCACTGGCCGCCGCGCCTCGTAACTTGAACAGCCGTTCTCAGAACCTTGCGCCGACACAGGTCGCGATCCCTTGCCGGGAAGATTTGCAGGGGCGTTCCTGACCGACATGCCCCAGCAGATCGAACCGCTCTACGATCATCGAAGTTCGTCCTGGATTCACCGCAGCTAGCGGAAACGAGGTTTGCTCTTGCACGTCCTGTTTGTCTGCACGGGAAACATATGTCGTTCACCAGCTGCGGAGCGACTCGCCGCCGCGTACGCCTGTCAACATCAGATTCAGGGCTTCACAGCATCGAGTGCCGGGACACGAGCTGTGATCGATCATCCGATTCATCCCAACGCGGCTCGTGCGCTTGAGAGCTACGGAGGTGATTCATCCGGATTTGCAGCTCGACAACTCACGTTACGAATCGCTGGCACGGCCGATCTTGTCATCGCAATGACCAGGGCTCATCGCGACGCGGTCTTGGACATAGCTCCACGCCAACTTCACCGAACCTTCACGCTGAGCCAAGCGTCGCTCCTGGCAACAAAGTGGAACGCGCAGAACGTTTCAGAGCTCGCAACGCTGCGGCCACATCTGGCCACGTCTGAGCTGCAGGACATCCCAGATCCCATTGGTGAGGGCACCGAGTTCTTTGCAGAGGTTGTCGGACAGATCGCCAACCTCCTGCCGCCGGTGATCGAGCTTTGCCGGCCCCGTTGATCCCGTCTCGACCGTTCTTTCGCGGCCGACGCCGATTCTGCGGGGTCGCGCCGGAAGCACTAAGGCACTGCGAAACAGATCGATCTGACCACGGGGTCCATCAGGACAGCCCCATGCGGTCACCCATGGAGTGAGGGAGTCCTCAGCCGATGATGCTGGCGAGGTACTGGAGTACCTCGCCCGAGCACATGTTGGTCCTGTCGCATCGGTCCATGCAGCTTTGAGCGTGTGTCGCGTTAACACCGCACCAGGGAACAGTCCCGGCCGCTACAGCGCCGGGAATCCCCTTGTTCCAGTTCGACACCACGATTTGGTCCTGCTTAGCATCCTGACCCACCTGTGTGGCAAGCGAATTGCCGGGTTTACCCGGCTCCGCGAGCGGCAGATTGCAGTTCAGGTCGAACATACGCGTCGCGCCACGCGCCGACCGGCCTTGCGAATTTAGGGTGATGGACATATAGGAATTGACCACGACGCAGTCGTCGATCGCCAGCTGACTACCAATCACTGTCGCGATGGCGGGCGTTTGACCAACGTTCTTGGTCGTCTGGGCGGCTTGGCTGTACTTCTGGCCATAGAAAGGTGGGGCGGCGCTCGCAACGCCGATGTCCAGCAGGCTGAACAAGAAAAGCACGCCGATTGCACTTGCGAAGGTAGCCGTACCCACGCGCATAAGACGTTTCATCATCCCCCTGCCAACGGACGCCGCCGCCCGAAGAAACCGTAGCTTCAGACAGCGTACCCCGCCCGTTGTGCAGTTTGCGCCGGAACCGCACGCCAAAGCCAGAAACGTGGTCTGCCCCGGCGTGTACGACGCGAAAACTATTGGAAGAGTTCAACTTCGGCGATGCTTGCAACCGCAAACATGGCACCCTCATGCACTCAGCTCGCCGTGCCAGTGGGCCAGCCAAATGCCGTGGCCACGGCTCCGGGGAGTACTCACCGACTGCTGCCGGCCACAAACTTTCGTGGCCGGCTACCTGTCAAGCCGGGAATGGATTCGGACGCAACAGAACCTGACGATCATCGGCCCAGCCGGCACCGGCAAGTCCCACACCCTGATCGGGTTGGGGACCGCAGCGATCCAGGCCGGGCACAAGGTGCGCTACTTCACCGCCGCCGACCTGGTCGAGGCCCTCTACCGCGGCCTGGCCGACAACACCGTCGGCAAGATCATCGAATCCTTGCTGCGCGTCGATCTGATCATCCTCGACGAACTCGGCTTCGCTCCGCTCGACGACACCGGCACCCAGTTGTTGTTCCGACTGGTGCCGGCGCCTACGAACGCCGCTCACTGGCCATCGGGTCGCACTGGCCCTTCGAACAATGGGGCCGATTCCTTCCCGAGCAGACCACCGCGGTCAGCATCCTCGACCGACTGCTGCACCACGCGACCGTCGTCATCACCGCCGGCGACTCCTACCGCATGAAAGATGCCCAACACCGGAAGGAGCAACCCACACCAACCTAGGAACTACCGCACGGGGTGGATACTCTCATCTGGCCACCAGCGGATACTTCAACCTGCCATTGACATCGGACCCAGCCGATTCTGCCTCTGCGCCAAGCCATTCCCGAGCAGCAGACCCACGACTACATCCGCCACGGCACCACCAGCCTGTTCGCCGCGCTGGAAGTCGCCACCGGCAAGGTCACCGCCAACGCCTGCTACCCGCGTCACACCAACGCCGAGTTCCTGACCTTTCTCAAGCTGGTCGCCAAAGCCCACCCCCGAGTCCGGTTGTGCGTCATCTGCGATAACTACGCCACCCACAAGCACCCCAATGTCCAAGCGTGGCTGGACAAAAACCCGCGGATCACCCTGCACTTCACACCGACGAGCTGCTCGTGGCTCAACAACACGAAACACTAGGGTTTCGTGACATTTCAACAGACACTACGTACTCAAAGTCCTCCGGGGCTGAATCGAGGGGCGTGCGGAAGCTCCATTGTGGATTTGCATGCTCACGTTGGCAGCCTCCCGCCGCATTCCTGTCGCCAATCAGCAAAAGCCTCGTGAAGGGAATACTGCGGGGCAAAACCTATGTCGCCGAGGCGGTCAGAGCTGATATCGGTATCAAGGTACAGCTTTTGGATGCGCCTTGGATGAATCCCGAAGCGTGTGCCTAACGGATCGATCAACGCAAACGGTGCCGCCGCAGCGAGGGCGAAACGATAGGGAATCGTCGGCGGCCGCCGGTTCCAGCCCCAGGCCTGGTTGATGGCATCGACGATGTCGCGGATCGGAGTCGGCTGCGGGTACACCGCGTGGTAGGTGTCATGCGGCCCATCATCATCGATGAGCTGGACTAGTAGCTGCACCAGGTCCTTGACGTAAATGCAGCCTTTCACCGTGTCCTGGCGGCCGATGTATGCGAAGCGCCGCCGGCGTAGGGCATGGATCAACCGCCGCATATTGCCCTCGTCGCCAGGGCCGAAGACGACGCCAGGGCGAACGATGCGCAGACGGCGCCCGGGCTTGGCGGCCTGCCACGCCCGCAGGATCTCCTCGGCCTGCACTTTGCTGCATCCGTACGCGGTGTCGGGATCGCAGAAATCGCTCTCCGAGCGACGCCAGGGGCCAGCGGCGAAGGTCATCATCGTGCTGGTGAATACGATGTTCTGCACTCCCGCTCCGTCAGCTGCCTGGCAGAGACGGCGGGTGGCCTCAGCATTGTTCGCGTAATAGTCGCGCCAAGGATAGCCAGGCTCCTTGCACACGGCGGCGAGATGAAGGATGGTCGACGGCCAGGGTCCATTGCCGAAGCTGTCCGCCGTCAGCGACGCCAAGTCACAGCGCAGCGCATCCGGAGCGGTGGTGAGCTCTAGGGCTCGGTCGACGCCCACGACGCGATAACCCAGCTCACGTAGGCGCGCAGCCAGCGGCCGGCCGATGAAACCTGCGTTGCCTGTGACCATGACCGCATTGTTCAGGTTCGCCACAGCACCCACCCGGCCAGCGCGTTCACGATCGCTGCTCGATCACTGGCATCGAACAGCTCGCCTCCGTCGTCTGAAACAGCCTGGGAACTCAACGGCAAGACATCACCTAACCCTGTAGTTGGTGGCGTTCAGCGGAGTCACCGGTATTGCTCGTTGCGATTCCCACTGGAAGGTTTGTTCAGTGTAGCGGCGGGCAGGCGACCTCAAAGTTCCTTCGCGAGCGGCTCGCGACCCGATACGCCCATTATCAGGCGTTGGCCGGTAATCGCCGTTTATCGTCAACTGATATCGAGCCCAACGAGGTCAACGTTGGGCCGCGGTTAACCGTCCCGCGTTTAGTGCACCTCTTTTCTTGGGAAGGTGCATTTCATGCCGAGCAGGTACGGGCTGGAGATTCGAGCGAAGGCTGTTCGTCTGGCCCTGAAGCACGGGACGGACTATCCGAGCGAGTGGGCGGCGATCACAGCGGTGTCCAAGCGGTTGGGGACGAACCCCGAGACGCTGAGCAATGGGATCCGCCACAAGCAGGTCGACGATGGACCGCGCGATGGGACCTCCTGCGATGCCGCCGCCAGGATCCGGACACTGAAGCGCCCGCGCCGCCGAACTTGAGCAAGCCATCGAAACCATCAAGGCGGCAACGTCTTTCCTCGGCAGGAGAGCGACCCGCGCAACCGCCGCTGACCGCTTCGGTCTGTAAGTTCATCGCCGCCCGCAGGGACCGTTTCGGGGTCGCCTCGATCTGCCGCGCGCTTAGTGAGCATGGCGTGCCGATCTCCGCACACACGTTCTGCGCCTGGGCCGGTCACTGTTATCGGCGCGTTCAGTGTGCGCACTTTGGTGCGCATGAATGGCGATGTCCGCTAATACATTGGCCAGCAATGCCTTTCCCGCTTCGACCGAGTCGGATCCAGAACGCAATACGCGTCAGCGACGAATACCAGCGCGGTCGGTTCAACCTACGCTTGCGGAACCGAAACTGACCGTAGGTAGCCGGCTCTGGTCAATCGCAAGTTCACCGCGAGCACACTGAACGAGCCAGGCTTGCGAACGAACTATCGTGACTATCCCGTGTTACGCTTCTGCAGTGCGGGGGCTGCGTAAAGTGCTTGCGTTGCTTGTGATAATCGCCAGCGGTCTCGTTGGCCTGCTGATCGGCGCCGGTTACTTTCTGTTTACTCGACCGCACGGCAATCCGTTGACGAAGGCTGACGCGATTATCGTTCTGAGCGCGGGCGATGATATCGATGGTCGTATAGAGTACGGTCTTAGCCTCGCCAAGCAGGGCTACGCTGACACCGTCGTGATCTCCAAGACCTTATACCGTGACGACGCGGACTATCGCCGCACGTGTGCGTCGCGCGCCACGCCGGTTGCGGTCGTCTGCTTCGTTGCAACGCCCTACACCACCCGAGGCGAGGCGATGTTTGTCGCTCGACTTGCCAAGCAGCGCAAGTGGTCTCACGTGATTGTGGTGTCATGGAACTACCACATACTGCGCGCCCGTTACATCTTTCATCAGTGCTACAACGGCACGGTCACGATGCGGGCGGTGCCGCGCTCGTACGACTACTCGGTGCTCCAGTGGCTGCATTTATATGCCTACCAATACGGCGCATTCGTGAAGGCCGGCATACTCGGCTGCAAAGCCTGAGGCTCCCCCCGGACGGTGGACATCGCGATAGCGGGATGAATGGTCCCGCTGGAAGGATGTCTCCATGTCCCGAACCCGCCGGTCGTTCACGACCGAATACAAGGTCGAAGCCGCTCATCGGGTGATCGATTCCGGGCGCACGATCGCCGAGGTCGCTCGCGAACTGGGCGTGAATGAGGCCCTGTTGGGGCGGTGGGGCGCCGAGGAGCGGCGCCGCGTCGAGGCCCGCCGCAGCCCGCGATGATGTGCCGTTGACCGCCGCGGAGCGCACCGAGCTGGCACGTCTGCGCAAGCAGGTCGCCGAACAGGAGAAAGACATCGCGTTCCTGAAAAAAGCCTCGGCGTACTTTGCCGCCAGCCAACCGAAGTAGACCGGTTCGAGCTGATGGCCGCAGAGTGCGCGACCACCGCGATCACCCGAATGGCACGACTGCTGCAGGTCTCGACCTCCGGCTACTACAAGCGTGCGAAGCGTTCGGTAACAACAGCATTGACCGAAGGGCAGCAACGGAAGGCCGACCTGACCGTGAAGATCGTCGATCATCATCGCGACTCCGGCGGGACCTACGGCTCGCCCCGGATCACCGCTGACCTTCGCGCTGCTGGCGAGCAGGTCTCGGA
>JAHFVD010000100.1:7219-27008 GCA_023264735.1 Mycobacterium sp.
GGCAGCAACGGAAGGCCGACCTGACCGTGAAGATCGTCGATCATCATCGCGACTCCGGCGGGACCTACGGCTCGCCCCGGATCACCGCTGACCTTCGCGCTGCTGGCGAGCAGGTCTCGGAACTTCTACAACAATCAGAGGCGTCACTCGGTGATCGGGATGCTCAGCCCCGTCGCCTATGAACAATCACTGGCCGCGGCCGCACAAGCCGCATAACCCCTTGTCCACTTTTCGGGGGGAACCTCACTTCGCTACGCGGATGCGGAAAATATCAACAGTTTGGCTGACCTTCCGCTATCAGGTACTGTCCATGCAATTGGCTGGCGCGGAGGCCCTTGGGATAGCGCCGGATGAGCGATGAAATGGCTAGGGTCGCCCTCTTGAAACGACGAAGCCGCTCGCCGCTACCAGCGGCGTTAGTCGTCGCCAGCCTGCTGTTAACCGTCGTCGCCCTGATCGCGCGTACGCAACCCATATCGAACATTCTAAGCCTCCTCCTGGCCCTCGGGTCGCCGTACACGCCGGTGAGCGCATTCGCTGGCTTGCTGCTAGCTGCTTCATACCGGCGAATCCTGCTGTCCATCATCGCGGCCGCAGTCGTGGCGGCCAGCCTCGCGGTGCAGGTGTCGTGGTACTACCTCGGCCGGCCGACCGACGTCGGCGCCTTCCAAGAAATCCGGGTGCTCTCGTCGAATCTCCGCTACGGACAAGCGGATCCGGCCTTCGTGGTCAGCCTGGCCAAGGAAAACGCCGATGTCGTCACCGTCTCCGAGTTGACACCCGAAGCGGTGCAAAGACTCAAGCGATCAGGAATCGAATCGACGTTTCCATACGCGAATCTCGATCCCAAACCTGGGCCCGGAGGCATTGGTATGTGGAGTCGATATCCGCTCGACAGCCTCTCAGCACTTCGACTATCGCCCTTCGTCATTACCGCGGCACGCCTACAGGTGCCGGGCCTACGCTTCGAGCCGCTTGTCGCAAGCCTCCACGTCCAGTCTCCCGTGACCGGAGACACGAACACCGTCGCTGAGTGGCGAGGTGGAATGGCAAGCGCGAAAGCGCAATTGGACGGCTTCGCCGCGACGGCGGGGCCAGCGGCGGTCATCATCGGGGGCGACTACAACAGCACACCCGACATGCGCCAGTTCCGGGATCTGTTGACCAACGGATACCGCGACGCCGTCCAGCAGAGCGGGGCCGGATTCGCGCCGACGTTTCCCGCCGACTGGCCGTTTCCGCCGGTGATCACCATCGACCATGTACTGACACGAAACGCCGCGGCCGAATCCGTGCGAACTATCAAGGTTCCCGGCTCCGATCACCGGGCGCTGCTCGCCACGATCCGAGTGCCGATCGACCCGACCGCATCCTGAAACGACAAATGACCACCTACCTGAAGTAGGTGGCCATTCGCTATGAAACTTACTGCTGATCCTCGGTGAAGTTCCGGACGACGGCCGGGTCGACCGGGATGCCCGGGCCCGTGGTCGTCGACACGGTGATCTTCTTCAGGTAGCGGCCCTTGGAGGACGACGGCTTGGCCCGCAGCACCTCATCGAGTGCGGCGCCGTAGTTCTCGGCCAGCTTCTTCTCGTCGAACGACGCCTTGCCGATCACGAAGTGCAGGTTGGCCTGCTTGTCGACACGGAAGTTGATCTTGCCGCCCTTGATGTCGTTGACCGCCTTGGCCACATCGGGAGTGACGGTGCCGGTCTTGGGGTTCGGCATCAGACCGCGCGGGCCCAGCACGCGGGCGATCTTGCCCACCTTGGCCATCTGGTCGGGCGTGGCGATCGCGGCGTCGAAGTCCAGGAACCCGCCCTGGATCTTTTCGATCAGGTCGTCGCTACCGACGACGTCGGCGCCGGCGGCCAGTGCGGCCTCAGCCTTCTCGCCCACCGCGAACACGGCGACGCGTGCGGTCTTACCCGTGCCGTTGGGCAGGTTGACCGTGCCGCGGACCATCTGGTCGGCCTTGCGCGGGTCAACGCCGAGCCGGATCGCCACCTCGACGGTCGCGTCCTGCTTCTTCGACGAGGTCTCCTTGGCGAGCTTGGCCGCCTCGAGGGGGCTGTAGAGCTTGGTGCGGTCCACCTTCTCGGCGGCTTCGCGATATGCCTTGCTGGTCTTGCTCATTGGTGTCTCCTAGGTTCAGAGGTTGTGGTTGCGAGCCGAAGCGGGCTCTCCCACAGGTAGTTACTTACTCGACCGTGATACCCATCGACCGGGCAGTGCCGGCGATGATCTTCGCGGCCTGGTCGATGTCGTTGGCGTTGAGATCTTCCTTCTTGGTCTCGGCGATCTCGCGCACCTGATCCCAGCTGACCTTCGCCACCTTGGTCTTGTGCGGCTCGGCCGAACCCTTCTGGATACCGGCAGCCTTGAGCAGCAGACGGGCAGCCGGCGGGGTCTTCAGCTGGAAGGTGAAGCTGCGGTCCTCGTAGACGCTGATCTCGACGGGGATGACGTTGCCGCGCTGATTCTCGGTCGCGGCGTTGTACGCCTTGCAGAACTCCATGATGTTGACGCCGTGCTGGCCGAGCGCAGGGCCGACCGGCGGGGCGGGGTTGGCCTGCCCGGCCTGGATCTGCAGCTTGATCAGCCCGACGACCTTTTTCTTCTTCGGGGCCATGCGGGGTTATTTCCTTTCTAGCGATCGCGAAAAGCGATCAGATCTTGGCGACCTGGGTGAAGGTCAGTTCGACGGGTGTCTCGCGGCCGAAGATGGACACGAGAACCTTGAGCTTCTGCTGTTCGGCGTTGACCTCGCTGATCGAGGCCGGCAGCGTCGCGAACGGACCGTCCATGACGGTGACCGACTCGCCCACCTCGAAGTCCACCAGGATCTCCGGGCGTTCCAACGTGGCCTCCGAAGAGGAAGCAGAAGCAGACGTTGACGCCGCCTTGCCGGGCTTCTTCGCCGCGCCTTGCGGCAGCAGGAACTTCACCACGTCGTTCAGCGACAGCGACGTCGGCCGCGATGTCGCGCCGACGAACCCCGTCACGCCGGGGGTATTGCGCACGGCGGCCCACGAGTCGTCGGTCAGGTCCATCCGGACCAGGATGTAACCCGGCAGCACCTTGCGATTGACCTGCTTGCGCTGGCCGTTCTTGATTTCGGTGACCTCTTCGGTGGGCACTTCCACCTGGAAGATGTAGTCGCCGACGTCGAGGTTCTGCACGCGGGTCTCGAGGTTGGCCTTCACCTTGTTCTCGTAGCCGGCATACGAGTGGATGACGTACCAGTCGCCCGGCTTGCTGCGCAGCTCAGCCTTGAGTGCGTCAGCCGGATCGAGCTCCTCCTCGACAGCCTCGCCTGCGGCTTGCGTCGCGTCAGCGTCAGGCGCCGCCTCGAGCTCAGGTGTGGTCTCGTCGATGTCCGAGTCCGCCGCCGATGCGGTTTCGTCGATGACATCGATGGCCTCACCCGTGGGCGTATCGCCTTCGGGGGTTGTCACGGTAGTCAGTCCTCTCTAAAAAACGTCAGCGTTCGCTAGCCGAACACCCACAGCACCAGCTTGGCCAGGCCTAGGTCGACCCCACCGATCAGGGCCACCATGAAGGCCAGGAACAGCAGGACCACGGTGGTGTAGCTGACCATCTGCTTGCGGTTCGGCCAGATGACCTTGCGCAGTTCGGCAACGACCTGCTTGAGGTAGTTCCAGACAAACAGGATCGGGTTGCGCGACGGTCCGGACTTCGCCTTCTTCGCCTTCTTGGACTTCTTGGCGGACTTGTCCTTCTCGACGCCGAGTTCCTCGGCGGTCGATTCGGCTTCCTCCGGCTCAGCCAGCGCGGTGGCACCGGCACGCCGGGAACGCTTGCCAGTGGGACGCGCGGGGCGGGTCACGACGACGGTCTGCCCGCCGGTGTCCTCGTTGCCAGCCAGTCCGCCGTTGCCTGCGGCGTCAGCACTGTCGCGCTCGTCGCTCACCGCATGCTCCTTTGTGTCGAGTGTCTGGGCTGAGTACCCCAACCCGGTGTGCACCCTCCAGTGTCCACCATGTTCCAAACCAGTCTTATTCAGTTATTGCAGGGGCGACAGGACTTGAACCTGCAACCTGCGGTTTTGGAGACCGCTGCTCTGCCAGTTGAGCTACGCCCCTCTGTAACGGAGTGCTCCCACATAGCTCGCGCGCTCCCCGTTCGGTCAACCCGAACCGACGGACAGCGCGCTTATCTGGGAAAACCCCGAGGTCCGAGTGTACAACGGCACATCGGGCAGGTGTTAATCCGTCGTCAGTCGTGAGAGACCGGTTTGCGCAGCACCTGCCCGGTCTCCGGATCCCAGCCCGCCGAGATCGAGTTGTCTCCCTCGTGGCCCATCAGCGTGGTGAACGACTCCATCACGATCTCGCCATGTTGGTCGATCAGGACGTTGCGGGTGGTGACGATGTCGGCGCCGAAGCGCTCCTCGACCGACTCGATGTACATGGTGCCTTGAAGGGCGTCGCCCTCGACGATCGGTCGGTTGAACCTGAACTTCTGATCCACCTGGACGATCTGCAGGGTCTTCAGGCCGACGTCCACGTGCTGGAAGAAGTGCCGCTGGATCATCACCGCCAGGATCGACATGAACGTCAGCGGCGCCACCAGGCCGGAGTGACCCAGCTCGGCGGCGGCCTTTTCGTCGATCGAGGCCGGGGCGGCGGATTTCACCGCCTTCGCATACTGGCGGATCTGCTCACGGCCCACCACAAAGGTGTCGGGGTACTTCCAGACCATTCCCCGGATATCGGTCTTGAGTGCCATCCCTACGCCAACTTAGCTATCGCCACGGCGCGGCCGAAGATCTTCTTTCCACCGGTGGTCGCGACCAGTGCGATCGTCACCGTCTTGTTCTCGGCGTCGGCGGACTTTACCTTGCCGCTGAACACGATCTCGGCCCCGACGCCGTCGTTGGGCACCGGCACGATGGCGGTGAAGCGCACGTTGAACTCCGTCACCGCGCCGGGGTCGCCTACCCAGGTGGTCACGAAGCCGCCGCCGAGGCCCATCGTGAGCATGCCGTGGGCGATCGCGGTGTCCAGGCCGATCTGCTTGGCGATCTCGTCGTCCCAGTGGATCGGGTTGAGGTCGCCGGACACGCCGGCGTAGTTGACCAGGTCGGCACGGGTCAGGGTGATGACCTTCTCAGGCAGCTCCTCGCCGACCTTTACCGAACTGAACTCACGAAGTGCCATCGTTGAAGCCACTCTCTCCCGTCTCACTCACGGCGCCGAGCAAGCGTCGTGTAGGTCTCCTGTGCTATCGGCCGTCGGTGGACGACCGATAAGTCAGCGCGACTCTTTGTGCGGCTGGTGCTGACCGCAGTTCGGGCAGAACTTCTTCAGCTCGAGGCGGTCAGGGTCGTTACGACGGTTCTTCTTGGTGATGTAGTTACGGTGCTTGCACACCTCGCAGGCCAAAGTGATCTTCGGCCGTACGTCAGTACTGGAGGCCACGTCCGTTGCCTTCTTTCACGTTCTCGTTTGCATCTACTACCTGTAGCGGTGGGGAGGCTCGATCTCCCGACCTCACGATTATGAGTCGTGCGCTCTAACCAGCTGAGCTACACCGCCCCGATGGGCACCTGTGGAACTCCGCGCCCAGAGGTCAGCCGAGAGATCCGAGTGTCCACCGAGCCCCCTAACGGAATCGAACCGTTGACCTTTTCCTTACCATGGAAACGCTCTACCGACTGAGCTAAGGGGGCCTGACCCTCGACGCAATATTCAGCGCGGCGTGGGCCTTAAAGAGGGTACAGCCTGCGGCTCGGCTCAGCCAAACCGCTCGTCGAGGCGGCGAAACGACCCCTGGGCCACAGCGAGCACCGCTGGTCGAACGCCTACTGTTAGGCCATGGCATCGACGGACCGCCTTTATTTCCGGCAGTTGCTCTCCGGCCGCGATTTCGCCGCCGGCGACATGATGGCGCAGCAGATGCGCAACTTCGCCTACCTGATCGGCGACCGGGAGACCGGTGACGCCGTCGTCGTCGACCCGGCCTACGCGGCCGGCGATCTGCTCGACACCCTCGAGGCCGACGGCATGCACCTGTCCGGTGTGCTGGTCACCCACCACCACCCCGACCATGTCGGTGGAACGATGATGGGCTACACGCTGGCGGGGCTGGCCGAGCTGCTCGAGCGGGTCGAGGTGCCCGTCCACGTCAACACCCATGAAGCGCTCTATGTGTCGCGGGTGACCGGCATCCCGATGAGCAGCCTGACCGCCCACGAGCACGGCGACAAGGTCGACGTCGGTGCCATCGAGATCGAGCTGCTGCACACCCCCGGCCACACGCCGGGCAGTCAGTGCTTCCTTCTCGACGGTCGGCTCGTTGCCGGGGACACCCTGTTCCTGGACGGCTGCGGCCGTACCGACTTCCCCGGCGGCGACGTCGACGAGATGTTCCGCAGCCTGCAGCAGCTGGCGGCACTGTCCGACGATCCGACGGTGTTCCCCGGGCATTGGTACTCCGTGGAGCCCAGCGCCACCCTGTCGGAGGTCAAGCGCTCCAACTACGTCTACAAGGTCTCCACCCTGGACCAGTGGCGTTCACTCATGGGCGCCTGAGTTTCTCCAGTTCCACTGACAGCCAGGAGTTTTCGACGATGGCTGACACGCTCTATGCCGACGTCTCCGAGTGGCAGGCCGGCGTGAACGACACCCACCCGTATCCGGGCAAGGTCGCCCACCAGTACACCGATGGGCAGGGTTACGGCGGCGGCCCGCCCGAGGGCGCTCCCCCGTTCGGCCGCTGCGATATGAACTCCGCCGACGGACTCACCGCCCAGCAGTTCGCGCAGGCCTGCGGCATCCCCGCTGTGCTGCCGGTAACCCAGGCCGCACGCCGACGGCGGGCACTCGCGGCAGCCAGCCCGTTCGCCGCGCAGCGCCGGTTGGCCTGAGCCACAATAACTTTCGTTGTCGTCAATACTGAAGACGTCAGTTTGCTGTGATATAAGAATTGGGTGGAAAACGCGAGTGATCTCGCGGATCTGTGGGGTGAGGTGACCGGAGTCGGGGCCGGGACGTGGCTGGCGGTGGCCGCCTGGGCAGCAGTGCTGCTGGGGCTGGCGGCGCTGCTTTACACGCATCGGCAGATCCGTCGACAGCAGAAGAGCACCATCAAACAGGCGCGACCGCACGTCGCAATGGTCATGGAACCGCACGCCGCGGACTGGCACGTCATCGAGCTGGCCGTCCGCAACTTCGGCAGCACAGCCGCCTACGACGTGGGGTTCACCTTCGACAAACCACCGACCGTAGCTCGCTATGAGCACACCGAGGATGGGTTCACCGACATCGTGGAACTGACTCTGCCGCAGAGTATTCCCGAGCTGGCGCCCACCCAGGAGTGGCGCACAGTGTGGGATTCCACGCTCGATCGCAGCCAGTTCGGTTCGTCCATCGAGTCACGCTTCGAGGGCGTCGTCTCGTACTACGACCAGCCCGAGCCGCAGGGCCGCTGGGCCAAGACCTTCGGACGAAAGCGCACGGTGTACCGCACCAAGGTCGTGCTCGATTGGGAGGCATTGCAGCCGCCCCGCCGGATCGAGATGTTGACCGGGCACGATCTGGCCAAGCGCGAGCGCGAGAAGCTGGAACTGCTGCGCAACACCCTCGACTACTTCCATTACGCAACGAAGGAAGCCCGGGTGGACGTCCTGCGCAGCGAGATCGACCGGATGAAGCGTGCCGCCGAGGAGACACAGAGCCGGTGGCGGCGGGAGCGGTTCGAGCACCCCACCGAGGTCGTTCGGCTGCCCAGGCACGGCTGACCCCGATCGCCTCTTGGCGATCGGAACTTCGTTACGTAACGTCGGTACGAAAGTAGACGCTGCGACGAAGGAGCATCCATGAGTGGATCGGTCAGCTATCGCAAGGACGACGCGATCGCCGTCCTCACGATGGACGACGGCAAGGTCAACGTGCTGAGCCCGGCCATGCTGGCCGAGATCAACGACAACCTGGACCGGGCGCTGGCCGAGGACGCCGGTGCGGTGGTGATCGCCGGCAACGACCGGGTGTTCAGCGGTGGCTTCGACCTCAAGGTGTTCCGCTCCGGCGACATCCAGGCCTCCATCGACATGCTGCAGGGCGGGTTCAACCTGTCCCACCGGCTGCTGTCGTTCCCGAAGCCCGTCGTCGCGGCGATCACCGGCCACGCGATCGCCATGGGATCGTTCCTCGCGTGTAGCACCGACCATCGAATCACCGGTCCCACGTACAACTTTCAGGCCAATGAGGTGGCGATCGGGATGGTGCTGCCCTACCCGGCGCTGGAGGTGATGCGCCTGCGCCTGACCCCGTCGGCTTATCAGCAGGCGGTCGGGCTGGCCAAGAACTTCCTCGGCGACACCGCACTGGCCGGCGGCTGGGTGGACGAGATCGTGCTGAACGACCAAGTGCTCGTGCGCGCCGAAGAAGCCGCCCGTGATTTCACCACCCTGAACGCCAGTGCGCACCTGGCCAGCAAGCTGCGCGCTCGCCAGGCCACCCTGGACGCCATGCGGCACGGCATCGACAACATCAGCTCCGAGTTCGGGCTGTCCTAGTCCGTGCCCAGGGTCAAGCAGCGCACTCCCGAGCTGCGCGACCGCGTGGTCGACGTGGCAGTGAGCACGCTGTGCGAAGACGGCATGTCCGGCTTCACCACCCGGCGGGTGGCCGAACGTGCCGGCACGTCGGTGCCAGCGGTCTACGAGCTGTTCTCGGACAAGGACGGGCTGCTGCGGGCGGTCTTCTTCGAGGGGTTCCGCCGGCTCGGAGGTGAGCTGGTCGCGATTGCCGAAACCACCGATGCATTGGCCGACCTACGCGCGGTGATCCCGGTGTTCCGTCGGTTCTGCCTGGACTATCCGCCGCTGGCGCGGGTGATGTTCAGCCGCCCGTTCCAGGATCTGGACCCCGATCCCGAGCAGCTGGCGGTCGCGCCGACCGTGCGGGAGATCCTCGTCGGCAAGGTGGCGCGCTGCATCGACGCCGGATTGCTCACCGGTGATCCGGTGGATATCGCCCACGTATTGCTCGCTCTGGCACAGGGTTTGGCGGTCCAGGAGGCCGGAGGGTGGCTGGGCACGTCGGCGGATTCGGTGGACCGACGCTGGGATATCGGGGTGCACGCGGTGCTGGCCGGCTTTCGCGCCTGACGCGGCAGCGGCTGCAAGTTTTGACTCACGACAACCATCGCCGAGCGTGCGGGATAGCGGTGAAGCCGCCGACGAGTTTCAACGACAACGCCCACGCTCGGCGCTAGGACTCAGCGCAGGCTGGCCCCCACCCACCGGTCAATCCGGTCGGCCACGGCTTCCCAGCCGCGCTCGAGCATCATGTTGTGACCCATGCTGGGAAACATCACCGGCTCGGTGCGGTAGGCCCGGGCGGTGGCAGCCACTTCACGAGGGGTAAAGAACCCGTCCAGCTCGGCACCGAGCACCAGCACCGGGCTGGAGACCCGCTTGGGCTGGGCGAGGTGGCGGAAGAGCAGATCACGGTAGAGCACCCGGGCACTCTCCGGGCCCAGCCGCGACGTGCAAGCGGCGACGATCTCGTCGGGCGTGGCCGAATGGTAGAAGGTCGCTCGTGAAACACCCGGTGCGGCAAAGAAATCCAGCGGTCTGCTGAACGACCGCGTGCGCATCGACTGGCGCCAGTGCCGGGCGGCCACCCGCACCGTCGCGGGAGCGATGCCCGTGGGGGGCGCCGAGGCGACCAGCACAGCGGCGGGTGCGGCGTGCACGGCCAGATACTTCTGAACCACGAAGCCGCCCATCGAATGCCCGATGACCACCGGAGCGACCGGCAGCCGATCGGCGACGGTGCTCACGTCCCGGACATAGTCGAAGACGGTGCACTCATTGATCGGCGCCGGCGACGGGCTGCCGCCGTGGCCCCGAAGGTTCAGCGCGAGGGCGTGATAGCCGCGGTCGGCGAAGTAGTCCAGAAAGTGCTCGTCCCAGCACCACGCCCCGTGGAAGGCGCCGTGCACGAACAACAGCGGTGTGGCGTGGGTGGCCGTCGCCGCGCCCTTGTCGATTACGTCCAGCACAGCCGTTCACCCTATCCGCGGCGTCGCCGTTTGGCGGGGGAACTCGGCGTGCTGGACACCTGGTCTCAGCTAGCGGCCAAGTAATCCCATCCGGTCGGGGTGGCCCGGTACCGTGCGGCCCATGGCACGCGTCGAGGGCAAGGTCGCCCTGATCACCGGTGCCGCTCGCGGAATGGGGGCAGAGCACGCCCGCTTGCTGGCCAGCGAAGGCGCCCGAGTCGTGCTCGCTGACGTGCTCGACGAGGAGGGCGCGGCGACGGCCGCCGAGATCGGCGACGCCGCCCGCTACCTCCACCTCGACGTCTCCGATCCAGGCGACTGGTCAGCGGCCGTCGCCCTGACCCTGCGCGAGTTCGGCACCCTCAACGTTCTGGTGAACAACGCCGGCATCGTGTACCGGCGCACCCTGAAGAACCTCGAACCCGAACGTTGGCAACGGGTTATCGATGTCAACCTCACCGGCACCATGCTCGGCATCAAATCGGTGATCGAACCGATGACCGATGCCGGCGGTGGCTCCATCATCAACATGTCGTCGATCCAGGCCATGCGCGGCACACCGGGAAACCACGGCTACGTCGCCTCCAAATGGGCCATCCGCGGGCTGACCAAATCCGCCGCACTCGAACTGGCCGCCAACAACATTCGGGTGAACTCACTGCACCCCGGGATGATTCGCACACCGATGACCGCCCACATGCCCGACGATCTGGTGGCCGCCCCGATGCGGCGCCTGGGTGAACCTCATGAGGTGTCGACGTTCGTGCTGTTCCTGGCCAGCGACGAGTCGTCGTATGCCACCGGGTCGGAATTCGTCATGGACGGCGGCCTGATCACCGACGTGCCACATCGCTTGCCCTAGTTGGGCGCCCAGCTTTCCGCTCAGGACGATCAGAACTGCCTCGGCTGACACAGTGGTGGCGCAATGCCCGCCGAATCACCGATATCGGCTGGTCCGACGCCGTTGGGACCGGCGCAATGCGGCCGGCCGACACAGCCGCAGCGCTCGACCGGCTCGTGGCTCCACGCAGCGGCTTTACCGTGTCTGGCGAGACATTTCGTCAGGCAGGAGGGTGCGATGGGCGACGCCGAACCGGTGCCGATCCGCCGGGCACGGGCCGATCAGGCTCGACTGGTCGCCGATGTCGTACGCCATCAAATCCATGTCGGCGGCTATCCGCAAGGCCTACCTACTGAGGGCGAGCTGTCCGCCGAGTTCGGCGTATCGCGCAACACCATCCGCGAGGCACTGGCCACGTTGAAGGACGAAGGGCTCATCGACCGCGGCCCCAAAGTCGGTACCCAGGTGGCGATCCGCAAATACGACCACGGCCTGGATGCGCTCGTCGGGCTGAAGGAGACGTTCAAAAGCTACGGCGAGGTCCGCAACGAAGTGCGGGCGGCGATGTCGGTGGCAGCACCCCCGGCAGTCGCACGCCGGCTCGGGCTGCAACCCGGTGAGCAGGTGCTGTTCATCGAACGGCTGCGTTTCCTCGGCGATCTTCCGCTCAGCCTCGACAAGACCTACCTGACGCCCGACGTCGGAGCCGACATCCTCGGCCATCCGCTGGAGACCAACGACATCTTCGCGCTGCTCGAAGAGGTCACCGGGCAACGGCTGGGATCAGCGAGCCTGGCCGTGGAAGCGGTTCCCGCCGATGCCCACTCGGCCGCCATCCTCCAGGTGCCCGAGGGTGCTGCGGTGCTGTTGCTGGAGCGCCTGACCCATCTCGACGACGGCCGGCCCGTCGACCTCGAATACATCCGCATGCGGGGAGACCGAATCACCCTGCGCGGCAACCTCATCAGGGAGCTGTCATGACTTTGATCAACCAGCGGGCCGACGTTCCGGTCACCATCGACGAGTCGCTCTGTATCGACGGATGCACACTCTGTGTCGACATCTGCCCCCTCGACTCGTTGGCCATCAACCCGGAGAACGGCAAGGCCTTCATGCATGTCGATGAGTGTTGGTACTGCGGCCCATGCGCGGCCCGCTGTCCCACCGGCGCCGTCACCGTCAACATGCCCTACCTCCTCCGCTGAAAAACCCAACTTCAGAAAGATATTCATGAAATACCGCTTCGCGGCCGTGCTGGTCGCTGCCCTCGTCACGGCCACCGCCGGATGCTCACTGGACTCGAAGCCGCAGGCGGCCGGCGAGGTCACCGTCGTCGTCGGCTACCAATCCAAAACCATCAACACCGCCACCGCAGGGGCGTTGCTGAAGGCCAAGGGCTTCCTGGAGAAGCGCCTCGACGACATCACCAAACGCACCAACGTGAAGTACACGGTGCAATGGCAGGACTACGACACCGGCGCTCCCATCACCGCCCAGATGCTGGCCGAGAAGATCGACATCGGTTCGATGGGTGACTATCCGCTGCTGATCAACGGCTCCAAGACCCAAGCCAACGAGCGCGCCAAGACCGAACTGGTCTCGATCACCGGATACAACGCCAAGGGCGCGCTGAATATGGTTGTGGTCAGCCCGAATTCGCCAGACCGCAGCCTGACTGACCTGCGCGGCCAGAAGGTGTCGGCATCGGTCGGCTCGGCCGGGCACGGTACCCTGGTGCGGGCGCTGACCAAGGCGGGTATCGATCCCAAGACCGGGGTGGAGGTGCTCAACCAGCAGCCGCAAGTCGGTGCATCAGCCCTGGAGTCCGGTCAGGTGCAGGCGTTCGCGCAGTTCGTGGCGTGGCCGGGGCTGTTGGCGTTCCAGAACAAGGGGCGGCTGTTGTTCGACGGCGCCGAGCTGAATGTGCCGACCTTCCACGGTGTGGTCGTGCGCCGCGATTACGCCAGCCAGCATCCCGAGGTGCTCGACGCGTTCCTGCAGGCTCAGCTGGACGCCACCGATTTCCTGCACGAGAAGCCTTTGGAGGCAGCGCAGCTCGTCGCTCAGGGTAGTGGGCTGCCGCAGGAGGTCGTGTACCTGTACAACGGGCCTGGCGGCGCGGTGTCGTTCGACACCACCATCAAGCCCTCGTTGGTCGACGCCTTCAGGAGTGATGTCCAGTACCTGAAGTCGATCGGCGACTTCGCCGATCTGAACATCGACCAGTTCGTCAACGCCGACCCGCTGCGCAAGGCGTTCGCCGCGCGGAACCTCGACTACGACAAGGCCGTGGCGGTCACGACCAATCCGATTCCGGTCAGCGGTCAGGACCCGGTGTGCAATGTCGCGGTCACCGACCCCGCCGTGGCCGGTGAGCTGTGGATCGACGGAAAGCCCACCACGCAGCCCGCGGCCAACCCCGGCTGCCTGCTGCGGGCGATCCGCGACGCAGGGGCCAAGGGCGAGAAGGTGATTGCGGCCTACATTCCCGACACCGAGCTGGGCACCCGCTGGTTCGCCGACCGTTCGGTGTGGGTTCAATCGCCCACCGGCTACCTGCCCTTCGACACCGACGCCGGCGCTCAGCGTTATCTCGCCGCCCATCCCGGCGCTGAGGTGGTGGACTACCAGGCGGCCCTCGCGGGTGCGGTGTGACCGCCGACCCTGCGGTGCTTGCCGGTCCGGCCGCCGCCGGTGTGGGGGTCAGTGCCACGCCTGCGGGCGGCCCGGGCCGGCATCGGCCGTGGCGGTCGTGGGCGGTACGGATCGCCTCGGTCGCCGCCGCGGTCGGGCTCTGGCAACTGCTGACCGCCAATCACGTCCGGCTCTGGTTGCGCTTCGACACCCTGCCGACGGTGACCGAGATCGTCAGCACCTTCACCAAACGGGTTGCCGTGCAGGAGTACTGGCTGGACCTCGGACAGTCGCTGATCAGGATCCTGACCGGCTTTGCGCTCGCGGCGGTGGTCGGAGTGGTGACCGGTATTCCGCTGGGCCGCTCCACTGCGTTCGCCAATGTCTTCGGGCCGCTGACCGAACTCGCCCGGCCCATCCCGGCGATCGCGATCGTCCCGGTGGCGATCCTGCTGTTCCCCAGTGACGAGGCCGGAATCGTCTTCATCACCTTCCTGGCCGCGTACTTTCCGATCATGGTGAGCACCCGGCACGCGGTGCGCGCCCTGCCGACGATTTGGGAGGAGTCGGTGCGCACCCTCGGCGGCAGCCGCTGGGATGTGTTGGTGCGGGTAGTGCTGCCCGGCATCCTGCCCGGAGTCTTCGGTGGGTTGTCGGTCGGCATCGGCGTGGCGTGGATCTGCGTCATCTCCGCCGAGATGATCTCCGGACGCCTGGGCGTGGGCTACCGGACCTGGCAGGCCTACACCGTGCTGGCCTATCCCGAGGTCTTCGTCGGCATCATCACGATCGGCATCCTCGGCTTCACCACCTCCGCGGCCGTTGAGCTGCTGGGTCGGCGGGTCACCCGGTGGCTGCCGCGCGGTGAGGAGAAGCCGCGATGACACTCACCGCCCCCGTGACCGGAATGACGTTGCAGCTCAACAGGCTTGTGCTCAGCTATGGCGGCTCACCGGTCATCAACGGTCTCGACCTGAACGTGCGGCCCGGTGAGATCCTGGTGCTGACCGGTCCGTCCGGATGTGGCAAGTCCACCGTATTGCGGGCACTGGCCGGGCTTCTTCGGCCGGACTCCGGCGAGGTGCTCGCCGACGGGGTGCCCGTCCGTACCACCTCGCGTGAGCGGGCCTTGGTGTTCCAGGACAACGCGTTGTTGCCGTGGCGCACGGTGCAATCCAATGTCGAGCTGGCCCTCAAGCTGGCCGGGGTTCCACGAGCCGCGCGCCGCGAGGAGGCGCTGCGCTGGATCGCTGACGTCGGCTTGACCGGGTTCGAGCGCTATCTACCCAAGAGCTTGTCCGGCGGTATGCGCCAGCGTGTGCAGCTTGCGCGTGGCCTTGCCGGCGCGCCACGGGCCGTCATGATGGACGAACCGTTCGGAGCGCTGGACACGCAGACGCGGGCCAGCATGCAGCGACTGCTGATCGACACCTGGCGAGCGCATCCGACCACCGTCGTGTTCGTCACCCACGATGTCGACGAGGCGCTGCTCATCGGCGACCGCATCGCCGTCCTCGGGCGCGCCGGTCAGCCGCTGCGCGCTCTGCTCGACGTTCCCACCCCACGCGATGCGTTGGCCGACCGCAGTGCGCTGCGCTCGGAAGCCATTGCCGCACTCGATACCCCGGAGTACAGCTGATGCAGATTCCCGACCTGGCCGACACCACCCGCCTGGACTGTGACGTGCTGGTCATCGGTGGCGGCACCGCAGGCACGATGGCGGCGTTGACGGCCGCTGAGAACGGCGCCCAGGTGCTGCTGCTGGAGAAGGCGCACGTCCGGCACTCCGGTGCGCTGGCGATGGGCATGGACGGTGTGAACAACGCGGTCATCCCCGGCAAGGCCGAGCCCGAGGATTACGTCGCCGAGATCACCCGCGCCAACGACGGAATCGTCAACCAGCGCACCATCTATCAGACCGCGACCCGGGGCTTCGCGATGGTGCAGCGCCTCGAGCGCTACGGCGTCAAGTTCGAGAAGGACGAGCACGGCGAGTACGCGGTGCGCCGGGTGCACCGCTCCGGGTCCTATGTTCTGCCGATGCCAGAAGGCAAGGACGTCAAGAAGGCGCTCTACCGGGTGCTGCGGCAGAAGTCGATGCGCGAGCGGATCCGCATCGAGAACCGGTTGATGCCGGTGCGGGTGCTGACCGCCGACGGCCGGGCAGTCGGGGCCGCGGCGCTGAACTCCCGCACCGGTGAGTTCGTCACCGTCGCCGCGAAGGCGGTGATCCTGGCGACCGGCGCCTGCGGCCGGCTCGGTCTGCCGGCGTCGGGTTATCTGTATGGCACATACGAGAATCCGACCAACGCCGGCGACGGCTACGCGATGGCCTATCACGCCGGCGCCGAACTGTCCGGTATCGAGTGCTTCCAGATCAATCCGCTCATCAAGGACTACAACGGCCCGGCGTGCGCCTACGTCGCGAACCCGTTCGGCGGCTATCAGGTCAACGCCAACGGCGATCGGTTCGTGGACTCCGACTACTGGTCCGGTCAGATGATGGCCGAGGTCAAGCGGGAGATCGAATCCGCCCGTGGGCCGATCTATCTGAAGGTCAGCCACCTACCGGATGAGACGCTGACGGCGTTGGAGAACATCCTGCACACCACGGAGCGACCGACCCGTGGCACCTTCCACGCCAACCGCGGACACGACTACCGCACCCATGACATCGAGATGCACATCTCGGAGATCGGTTTGTGCAGTGGTCATTCCGCATCCGGCGTGTGGGTCGACGAGCATGCCCGCACCACAGTTCCCGGCCTGTACGCTGCCGGGGACCTGGCGTGCGTGCCGCACAACTACATGATCGGCGCGTTCGTCTACGGCGACCTCGCCGGCGAGCACGCCGCCGGCACTCTCGCCGATCTCGAAGCGCCGCAAGCACTTCCCGCCGATCAGATCCGCGCCGCGCATGAACTGGCCTACCGGCCGTTGCAGCACCCCGACGGCCCGCCGCAACCTCAGGTCGAGTACAAGCTGCGTCGCTTCGTCAACGACTATGTGGCCCCGCCGAAGACAGCGACGAAGCTGGCGATCGCCGTCGACACGTTCGAGCGGATGCGGGACGAGATCGAGCAGATCGGCGCCAGGACGCCGCACGAGCTGATGCGAGCGGTGGAGGTGTCCTTCATCCGGGATTGCGCGGAGATGGCAGCCCGGTCGTCGCTGACCCGGACCGAATCCCGGTGGGGGCTGTACCACGATCGCTCCGATGTGCCCGATCGCGACGACGTGAACTGGCGCTACCACCTGAATCTCCGCAAGAGGCCGGACGGGTCGATGGAGTTCTTCAAGCGGCCCGTCGCGGAGTATTTCGTCCCGGTACCCGGTCTCGACGATCTGCCCACCGGCGGAACCGAACCCATTCCGGTCGCGCAGCCGACGATCGCCTACGAGCGGCACTCCGCCGTGGCGCCGGTGCGGGAGGTGAACCAGCCACCCGCACAGCCGCCGTCGCCGCGCATCGCCGCCGTGCTGGCGCTGGAATCACCGTCGCTGGACGATCTCGCCGAATTCCTTGCCGACTCCGACCCGGCCGTACGGCGCACCGCCGTTGATGTGCTCACCGAGAACCTCTGCGACGGCTATGCGGACGCACTGTATGCCGCCCTGACCGATACCGACAGCAGTGTGCGCCGTGCTGCCGCCGAAGGGGTGCGTGAGCTCGTCGAGGTAGTGCCCAATCCAGTTGCCGGGCAAGCACTGCTGTCGTCGACGGATCCGTTGGTGCGTAGCTCGGCGTTGTATCTGCTCAGTTTCCGGCGCGTCGGCGACGTCGGCAGTTTCCGTGCCGCGCTGGCCGATCCTGACCACCGGGTGCGGATCGAGGCGGTGCGTGCGCTGGTGTCCGTCGATGACGCCGACGGGGTGGCGTCGGCCGCCGACGACGAGAACCGGGAGGTGCGGATCGCGGTCGCCAACGGACTGGGTACGTTGGCCAGCGGACCCACGGCGGTGCGGGCACTGGCCAGCGACCGCGATCCTCTGGTACGTGCTGCCGCCTTGGCGGCACTCGGCGAGATCGGTGGCGCCGATGCCGATCTGGCGCTGATCGAACGCGCGTTGGGCGACTCGGCGTGGCAGATCCGGGTGGGAGCGGTCCGCGCGTTGTCCGGCGCCGGCGAGGCGGCGGTGGAATCGCTGTCCCGTGCACTGATCGACCCGCATCTCGACGTGCGCAAGGCTGCCGTCCTCGGCTTGACCCGGTGGGTCTCGCAACCGGCCGCGCACGATGCGCTACTGGGGGCGCTGGACGATACCGACGCCGACGTGCGCGCGTACGCCCGGCAGGCGCTGGCCCGACGTACCGAGTTCGCCGGACTGGCGGACTAGACAGCGACCAAACACACATCGGTGGGGAGCATGCGCTCCCCACCGATTTTGTGTCAGGTCTTGGGTCAGAAGCCCATGTGGTGATCGGCCTGGTTGTGCGACGACACATCGGTGCTCGCCTGAGTGTGCGAGGCCGCGCTGTCGTGACTGGTGTCGTACAGCGAGTGACTCGAGTAGTCGGTGCTCGCATGCGTCGACTGGTCGTACGCCGAGTGATCCGGCGCCGCAGCGGCTGCCGCGTGGCTCGACGAGTCGATGGCCGCGTGCTGATCGACCGTGGCCGAGTTGTGCGTGGTGCCGACCGAGCTTGCGCCACCGGCGTTCGCGCTGCCCTGCGAGCTGGTGATCACCGAGCCACCGTTGGACCCGGCGTTCACCGAGCCGCCTGCGGCGGTGGACCCACCGGTGTGGATGACGCTGCTCTGCGACGGAGTGACCGCCGAACCCTGCGTTGTCGTCGACGCCGTGGTGCTCGCTCCAGTGTTGACGGCTCCGTGTCCGCCGAGGGCCGCGGAGTCGTGGCCGAGGATGTCGGCCTGACCGCCGAAGGCGTTCTGGTACGAGCTGCTTCCGCCGGCCGTCACATGATCACCCGACACCCCACCATTGGCCGAACCCGCCGCCTCGACGGAGTTGTGCAGATTCAGGTTCGCCGCATCGTGGTTGAGGAAGCTGGTGCTGCCGCCACCGGAAGCAGTGGCCCCACCATGGATGCCGGTGCCACCGGCGATGCTGGTGCCACCGGCGATCCCGGTGTGGCCGCCCGCATTGGCCTCCACCGCCGAGGCCGCCTCGGCGTTGGTGTGGCCGCCAAGCGATCCGCCGGCAGTGGTCTGCCCACCGAAGACGCCACCGAGGTTGGTCTGTTCTCCGAAGCCGCCGCCCAGGTTGGTCTGGCCGCCGAACCCGCCGCCCAGATTGGTCTGGCCGCCAAGGGCCGCACCATCGTCGTGCAGGAAGCTCACGGCCGCAGTGTTGCTCGCAGCGGCCTGTGCGCTCGCGGTCGCACCGCCGAGCGGGCTGGCGAACGACGCCGCGGTCGTGGTGTTCATCGCGGTGTTACCGGCCGCGGTCAAGCCTGCGCCACCGACGCCGATCGCTCCGCCGCCGGCGGCAGCCGTTTGGGTTGTGAAGCCGGCGCCGCCGACCGGGCTGGTGAATCCGGCGTTGGCCGTGCTGTTGAAGTTCGCGTTTTCCTGTGCGCTCAAACCCGTTCCGACATTGGCCGATCCGCTGCCACCGGCACTTGTCGAGCCGCTGAGTGTGGCGCGCCGTTCGGCCTCGACGTCGCTGGTGTCGATGACGCGGGCCCGATCGTTCACGTGCGCGCCGCCACCGAACTGGCTGCCAGCACCGGCCGCGAAACCGCTACCCGCGTTGGCACCGCCGGCGAACTGTCCGCCACCCTGCGCACCGAAACCGCTGTGCCCCTGGATGTTGGAGCTACCGCCAATGGCGCCACCGGCACCTGCTCCTGCTGCGCCGCCCGCTGCTGCGGCGCCTCCAAACTCGCCACCCAGTCCGGCGTCGAACCCGCCGCCCAGTTCGGCACTGCCGCCGGCACCGAAACCGGTGCCCAGGCCAATCCCGCTGTGTCCGCCCACTTCTGCGTTGCCACCCAGCTCGGCACCGAATCCGGTGTTGAATCCGCCGCCAAGCTCAGCGCCACCACCGGCACCGAAACCGGTGCCCAGACCAACCCCAGTCTGGCCACCCAGCTCGGCGCCACCGCCAACTTCAGCACCTGCGTTGAAGCCCAGGCCCATCTCGGCACCGAAGCCGGTCTCGAATCCACCGCCGAGCCCAGCACCGCCACCGGCACCAAAGCCGGTACCGAACCCTGTGCCCAAGCCGGTGCCAAGGCCAATTCCACTCTGGCCACCAAGCTCCGCGCCGCCGCCGAGTTCAGCACCCATGCCGGCGTGGAAGCCCGCTTCC
>JAHFVD010000150.1 GCA_023264735.1 Mycobacterium sp.
CCGAAAGCCGATAGCATTCGCTACTTACGATATGTCGGCATATGTGCAGGCCACGTTCGACGAAGTCCCTGACGTCCGGCTCTACGTCGAGGCCGTCCATCGACTGAACAATCGTGGTGCTGTAGTAACCCACGTCATGAAAGGCACTTCGCGACAGGGGTTCGACGCTGAGTGGCGTGAGGTTGTCGTGGCGACCGCTGACAGCGACCAGACCATTCACAGTGAGCTATTCGACGAGGCTGAATTGGATGAAGCGCTCGTGCGCTTCGAACAAATCAGCGCACCAACGTATCGGGACAATGCGGCGAGCCGCGTAGCCAGGCGTCTTCGGACTGCTTTCGCGGCGCGCGAGTGGGACGTCGTCACCGAACTACTGGCTGACGATCTGCTCAATGAGGACCGCAGACGAGTCGTCAACGCAGGGATACGGCGTGGTCGAGACTCCCTGCTGATGGACTTGCGCGCCGCCGCCGACATGGGTGTCCGCAGTCTCGAGTCGACCGATATCGCCACCCGCGGCGAACGCCTCGTGCTCGCTCGTGCGCAAGCACGCTACAGCGCGACGCCCGGGGCGTTCCACGTCGACAACCTGGTCATCGCAGAACTTGACGCCGGCGGGCGGACTGTTGCGCAGGTGATCTTCGACCCCGAGGATGTCGATGCCGCCTTCGCAGAACTTGACGCCCGGTACTTGGCCGGGGAAGCAGCGGCGTACGCGCACATTTGGTCGCTCGTCACCGAGACTTACGCTGCGTTCAATCGGCATGAGCTGTCCAAGACGACACCGGACTGGGTGAACATCGACCGCCGGCTCGGTGCGGGATCCGCACCGGGAGATATGAATTCCTATGTGGGTGTGATCTGGTCGCTGGTTCCGGACGTCAGTACTCGCATCGAGGCGGTGCACCGGCTGAACAGTCGGGGAGTGGTGATAACCCACACCGAACGGGGCACCTCGGATGCCGGCTTCGTTGCTGAGTGGCGCGAGATCGGTCTGCTGACATTCGATGGCGACGCGATCGACCGCTGCGAGCTGTTCGATGAGACCGATCTCGACGCCGCGCTCGCACGGTTCGACGAACTCGAAGGCTCCACAACGCTTCCGAAAAATTTGGCAGCACAAGCTTATTGCCGTGTGGTCGCCTGTTTCGCGACCCGCGACTGGGACGCACTTGGTGACATCGTGGTTGACGACATCGTCACCGAGGATCGTCGTCGCATGGTGAACGTCGGCCGCGTCGTGGGACGAAACGCCCTCATCGCGGAAATCAAGGCGATCGCCGAAGTCGGGGTCACGGGACTAGCGGGAGCAACCATTGCCGTGCGTGGCAGCTACCTCTCACTGAATCGCGCCGCGGCCACGGTCGACGAGCATGACCCCGAGGCGTTCCGCGTCGACGTCGTCGATGTCATCGAAACCCGTTCCGATGGAAGAGTTGTGGCACGTCTGCTGTTCGATCCCGACAACCTCGACGCCGCGTTTGCCGAACTCGACGCCCGCTACCTCGCCGGCGAAGCAGCGGCTCATTCCCGCACATGGTCGTCAGTCGTCGAGACGACCTGCGTGTTCAACCGGCGTGAACTCCCTCCCGCGACGCCGAACTGTGTCACCCTCGATCACCGGCGGGGAACGTCATTCGCCCCAGGCGAACTAGCCGCCTACATGCATGCCACGTTGGACCTTTCGCCGCAGGTAAGCCTCCGCATCGAAGCGGTGCACCGATTGACCAACCTTGGGGCCCTCGTGACCCACGCGGCCCACGCGACCTCAGAAGACGGCTTCGCCGCCGAGTGGCGTCAGGGCACCCTTCTGATGTTCGACGGTGACGCGATCAGCCGCTGCGAGTTATACGACGATGCCGACCTCGACGCCGCGCTGGCCCGCTTCGACGAACTCAGTTCCGGCGGGGTTATTTCATCTTGAACTGCGGGGCGCGCTTCTCCTTGAATGCCAGCGGGCCTTCCTTGGCGTCGTCGCTCAGGAACACCGGAATGCCGTTGGCCGTGTCGGGCTTGAACGCGTCGAGTTCGTGCATGCCCTCGGCTTCGCGGATCGTCTTCAGGATCGCCTGCACAGCCAACGGGCCGTTGTTGTTGATGACGTCGGCGATCTCGAGCGCTTTCTCCAAGGCGGTGCCATCGGGCACCACGTAGCCGATCAGCCCGTAGGACAGCGCCTCGGCGGCAGTGATGTGGCGTCCGGTCAGCAGCAGGTCGCACGCGATGGTGTACGGGATCTGCCGCGGCAACCGCACTGCCGAGCCACCCATCGGGTACAGGCTCCACTTGGCCTCGGAGATGCCGAATTTCGCGCTCTCGCCCGCGACGCGGATGTCGGTGCCCTGCAGGATCTCGGTACCGCCCGCGATGGCCGGGCCCTCGACGGCGGCGATGAGCGGCTTGGTCAGCCTGCGGCCCTTGAGCAGTCCCTCGATCTTGGTCGGGTCGAACGCGCCACTCTTGAAGGAGTCCCCCGGGGGCGCCTTGGTGGCGTTCTTCAGGTCCATGCCCGCGCAGAAGTAGCCGCCCGCGCCCGTCAGGATGCAGGTGCGGATCTCCGGATCCTCATCGACGCGGTTCCACGCGTCGACCATGATCGAGAGCATCTCAGTCGAAAGCGCGTTGCGGGCCTCGGGCCGGTTCAGCGTGACGATGAGGGTGTGTCCGCGCTGCTCAATGAGGGCGTCGGCCTTTTTTTCGGGCTCGCTCACGGGTACCTGCCTTCCAGCATCTTTGCCACAGACTTGTGTCGAAATGTAACACGTTCTAGTTTGGGTCCGTGGCCCTGAACATAGCCGATCTAGCCGAACACGCCATCGACGCCGTGCCTGAGCGCGTGGCCTTCATCTGTGGCGACGACCGAATCACTTTCGCCGAGTTGGAGGACAGGGCGAATCGCTTCGCCCATTACCTCATCGACCACGGTGTCAAGAAGGACGACAAGGTCGGGCTGTACTGCCGGAACCGCATCGAGATCGTCATCGCGATGCTCGGCACGATCAAGGCCGGCGCGATCCTGGTCAACGTCAACTTCCGTTACGTCGAGGGCGAACTGCGCTACCTGTTCGAGAACTCCGACATGGTGGCGTTGGTCCACGAACGCCAGTACGCCGACCGCGTCGCCAACGTGCTGCCCGAGACCCCGAACGTCAAGACGATCCTCGTCATCGAAGACGGCAGCGACCTCGACTACCAGCGTTACGGCGGCGTCGAGTTCTACGAGGCCATCGCCGAAAGCTCACCCGAGCGGGACTTCGGTGAGCGCAGCGAGGACGACATCTACCTGCTCTACACCGGCGGGACCACCGGCTTCCCCAAGGGCGTGATGTGGCGCCACGAGGACGTCTACCGAGTCCTCTTTGGCGGCACCGACTTCGCCACCGGCGAGTTCGTCAAGGACGAGTACGACCTGTCCCGGGCGGCGGTCGACAACCCGCCGATGGTCCGCTACGCGATCCCGCCGATGATCCACGGCGCGACCCAGTCGGCCACCTGGATGTCGATCTTCTCGGGCCAAACCACTGTGCTGGCACCCGAATTCGACGCCGACGAGGTCTGGCGCACCATCCACGAGCACAAGGTGAACCTGCTGTTCTTCACCGGTGATGCCATGGCGCGCCCGCTGCTCGATGCGCTGCAGGCCGCCCTCGACAGCGGCAAGGAGTACGACCTCTCGTCGTTGTTCCTGCTGGCCAGTACCGCCGCGCTGTTCTCCACCAGCCTCAAGGAGAAGCTGCTCGAGCTGCTGCCCAACCGAATCATCACCGACTCGATCGGCTCGTCGGAGACCGGCTTCGGTGGCACCAGCATCGTCGCCAAGGGGGAGCACCACATGGGCGGCCCCCGGGTCACCATCGACCATCGCACCGTCGTCCTCGACGAGGAGGGCAACGAGGTCAAGCCCGGCTCCGGGGTGCGCGGCGTCATCGCCAAGAAGGGCAACATCCCGGTCGGCTACTACAAGGACGAAGAAAAAACCCGGCAGACCTTCCGCGTATACAACGGCGTGCGCTACGCGATCCCCGGCGACTACGCCGAGGTCGAGGCGGACGGCAGCGTCACGATGCTGGGCCGCGGCTCGGTATCGATCAACAGCGGCGGCGAGAAGATCTACCCCGAAGAGGTCGAGGCCGCGCTGAAGGGCCACCCGGACGTGTTCGATGCCCTGGTCGTCGGCGTGCCCGATCCGCGTTTCGGCAGCCACGTCGCCGCCGTGGTGGCGCCGCGAAAGGGCGCCCACCCAACGCTCGCCGAACTGGATACGTTCGTGCGCAAGGAGATCGCCGGCTACAAGGTGCCGCGCAGCCTCTGGCTGGTCGACGAGGTGAAGCGCTCACCGGCCGGCAAGCCGGACTACAAGTGGGCCAAGGATCAGACCGAGCTGCGGCCGGCCGATGAAGTGCATGCCAAGCACGCGGGTGCCGCCAGCTGATGCATACAGATCTGTGCGACCGGTTCGGCATCGAATACCCGATCTTCGTCTTCACCCCGTCGGAGAAGGTCGCCGCAGCGGTCAGCCGGGCCGGCGGGATGGGCGTTCTGGGTTGTGTGCGGTTCAACGACCCGGACGACCTCGAGGCCGTCCTGCAGTGGATGGATGCGAACACCGACGGTAAGCCGTACGGCGTCGACGTCGTGATGCCGGCGAAGGTCCCCACCGAGGGCACCGCCGTCGACATCGACAAGCTCGTGCCGCAGTCGCATCGGGATTTCGTCGCCAAGACGCTGGCCGACCTCGGCGTGCCACCACTGCCCGAGGACGCCACCCGCAACGAGGGCACGCTGGGCTGGTTGCACTCGATCGCGCGGTCGCATGTGGAGGTCGCGCTGCGGCATCCCATCAAGCTGATCGCCAACGCGCTCGGCTCGCCGCCCAAGGATGTCATCGACCAGGTGCACGAAGCCGGGGTGCCGATTGCGGCGCTGGCCGGTTCGGCCAAACATGCCCAGCGACATGTCGACAACGGCGTCGACATCGTCGTTGCCCAAGGCCACGAGGCCGGCGGCCACACCGGTGAGATCGGATCGATGGTGCTCTGGCCGGAGATCGTCGATGCGGTTTCGGACCGGGCCGCGGTGCTCGCGGCCGGCGGGATCGGCACCGGTCGTCAGGTCGCCGCAGCGCTGGCGCTGGGTGCGCAGGGTGTGTGGATGGGTTCGGCGTTCCTGACGTCGGCCGAATACGACCTCGGTGTGCGGCTGCCGTCCGGCCGCTCGGTGATCCAGGAGGCGATGCTGGCGGCCACCTCGGCCGACACCGTGCGCCGCCGCATCTACACCGGCAAGCCGGCCCGGCTGCTCAAGAGCCGCTGGACCGACGCCTGGGATGCCGAGGGCGCTCCCGAGCCGCTGCCGATGCCGCTGCAGAACATCCTGGTCAGCGAGGCGCACCAGCGGATGAGTGAATCTGCGGATCCGACGACGGTCGCCATGCCGGTCGGCCAGATCGTCGGCCGGATGAACGAAATCCGCCCGGTCGCCGACATCATCGCCGAGCTGGTTGCCGGATTCGAGTCCGCGAGCCGGAAACTGGACACGATCCGCGACAGCTAGCAAGACGCCCAGCTGATCTGGCTATGCTCGGTCCGATGAACGGCGCGCAGGCACTCATCACCACGCTGGTCGACAACGGGGTGCAGGTCTGCTTCGCCAACCCCGGCACATCGGAGATGCACTTCGTCGCGGCGCTGGACACCGTGTCGCAGATGCGTGGTGTGCTCACTCTTTTCGAAGGCGTCGCCACCGGCGCGGCCGATGGATACGCCCGGATCGCGGGGGAGCCGGCTGCGGTGCTGCTACACCTCGGCCCCGGGTTGGGCAACGGGCTGGCGAACCTGCACAACGCACGACGGGCGCACGTGCCGGTGGTCGTGGTCGTCGGCGACCACGCGACCTATCACAAGAAGTACGACGCACCGCTGGAGTCCGATATCGACTCGGTGGCTGGCACGGTGTCCGGCTGGCTTCGGCGCACCCTCGCGGTCGCCGATGTGGCTGCCGATGCCGGTGAGGCCGTCGCCACTGCGCGTGCCAACAAGCACATCTCCACCCTGATCCTGCCCGCCGACGTCTCCTGGGACGAGGGTGCTGCCACACTGGAAAACACTGTGGTGCAGGTGGATCCGCCCCACGTCGATCTTCCTCAGGCAGAAGAAGCACTGCGCTCAGGCGAGCCGACGGTGATCATGGTCGGTGGCGACGCCACCGGCACCGCGGGACTGTCCGCCGCGGTCCGACTCGCCCAGGCGTGCGGGGCGCAAGTGCTGTGCGAGACGTTCCCGACCCGGCTGGAACGCGGCGCCGGTATTCCGGCGGTGGAGCGGCTGGCCTACTTCGCCGAGGCAGCCACCGCGCAACTCGCCGGTGCCCGGCACCTCGTGCTGGCCGGCGCGCCCCATCCGGTGTCGTTCTTCGCCTATCCCGGCAAGGCCAGCGACCTGGTGCCCGACGGCTGTGCCGTGCACACGCTGGCCGGCCCGGTCGGCGCCGGCGCCGCACTGGAGGTACTGGCGGACCGGATCGCGCCGAATGAGACTGCCGCCACCGCGGCGCTGGCGCGCCCGACGCTCCCGAGCGGTCCGCTCACCGTGGTGACGTCAGCCGACGTCATCGGTGCGCTGCTACCCGAGCGGGCCATCGTCGTCGACGAGTCGAACACGTCGGGAGTGCTTCTGGCCCAAGCGACTGCGGGCGCTCCGGCACACGACTGGCTCACCCTGACCGGGGGTGCGATCGGCTATGCGCTGCCGGTGTCGGTGGGTGCTGCGATCGCCGCCCCGGACCGTCCGGTGCTGTGCCTGGAGTCCGACGGCTCAGCGATGTACACCATCTCGGCGCTGTGGACCCAAGCCCGTGAGCATCTCGACATCACCACCGTCGTCTACGCCAATCGGGCCTACGACATCCTGCGGATCGAACTGCAGCGCGTCGGCGCCGAGGCCGCGGGCCAGGGGCCCGGGCCCAAGGCCGAGGCGCTTCTCGATTTGACCGGGCCCACACTGGATTTCGTTCGTATCGCCAAAGGCATGGGAGTTCCCGCGCGCAGGGTAGGCACCGCCGAGGAGCTCGCCGACGCACTGCAATGGGCATTCGACGAACCGGGACCGCACCTGGTCGAGGCCGTCATGCCGTCGATCGCGGGCTAGTAGACGTTGAAACAGACCTGAGAGCGATGTTTTGGCGAAATATTCGCTCTCAGTACTGTTTCAACGCTGAATCTCGAAGACCGTGTCAGCGCACTCCAGCGCCTCGGCGGACAGCCTGCGCTTGATGATCTTGAACGTCTCGGTACGCGGCAGCGAGGTGCTCACCCGGACGAAGGCCGGCCACTGCTTGGGCCCGAGATCGTTCTGGGCGGACAGGAATTCACGGAAAGCAGCCGGATCGAAATCCGCACCTTCCGGTAGGACCAGCGCGGCCATCACCCGATCACCGACCGCCGGGTCGGGGATGGCGTAGACCGCCGCCTCGGTCACGTCGGGGTAGCGCATCAGCACTCGCTCGATCGGCGCGGTGCCCAGGTTCTCGCCGTCGACCCGCATCCAGTCGCCCAGCCGGCCGGCGAAATACACATAACCGGCGTCGTCCCGGTAGGCCAGGTCCCCGCTGTGATAGACCCCGCCGGTCATGCGCTCGGTCTCGGCGTCGGGGGCGTTGTAGTAACCGCGGAAATTGCCGGGCCCGGTGAGGTTCACCAGCTCGCCGATCACCCCGGGCGGGCACGGCTGTCCGGTTTCGACGTCGACGATGTCGAGCCCTTCGGGTAGCGGTCCCAGCGCACCCTCCGGCGTGTCCGGGGTGCGGGCGATGTTCACGCCGCCCTCGGTGGAACCGAAGCCGTCGACCACCGTCACGCCGAAACGTTGCGCGAACCGGTCGATATCGCGCGGCGCGGCCTCGTTGCCGTAGACGACGCGCAACGGGTTGTCGGCATCGTCCGGGCGGGGCGGGGTGGCCAGGATGTAGGACATCGGCTTGCCGACGTAGTTGGCGTAGGTGGCATGGAACCTGCGCGCGTCGGGGATGAACTGCGATGCGGAGAACTTGCGGCGCAACGCAATCGACGCTCCGGCGGCCACCGCGACAGCCCAGCCCGCCATCACCGCGTTCGAGTGGAACAGCGGCATCGACAGGTAGCAGGTGTCGGCCGGGCCGAGCCCGAACCGCTGCGCCAGCATCACTCCGGGAAATGCCACCTTCTCGTGGGTGCAGCGCACGGCCTTCGGGTCACCGCTGGTGCCCGAGGTGAAGATCAGCATGAACAGATCGTCGCAGCGGCTGGGCGCGAACGTGATCGGCGACCCACGATACCGGCCGAGCTCGTCAGCCCACGCGGCCGAACCGACATCGATGACGGCCATGCCGTCGGGGACGAAACCGGCACCGTAAGTACGGAGGTCGCCGTCGGCGAGCACCAGCTGGCAGTCGGCCGTCTGGATATCGCGCGCCAGCGCTTCACCGCGGCGGGTGGGATTCAGCCCGACCGGAACTAGCCCAGCCAGTGCGGCCGCCACCAGCAGCGCGGAGAAGAACGGCGTATTGCCCAGCAGCACACCGATGTGCGGTGGCTTGGCCGGATCCAACCTGGCTTTCAGGGCCGCCGCCAGGTCGGCAGCGTCCTGAATGTGTTGGCGCCAGGTCGAATACGAGCCGTCGTCGGCGTGGATACCGCGATCGTCGACGTCAGCCAACCGCACGAGCAGATCGGTGACGGTCTGCTCGTCGCTCACGGGTCCGGTCAAGCCGG
>JAHFVD010000019.1:0-19752 GCA_023264735.1 Mycobacterium sp.
TCGGCCCGTAGTCCGGCGAGGCCGGCGATCCGGTATCCCGCCCGACGTCACACGCCTCGTCGGCCGAGAAGCCCATCGGGATGGTGATGTCCACGCGTCCGGTGCCGACCGACTCACCGTCGCGATACAGCGTGACGGTGCCGCCCTTGGCCAATCCACCACCGTCGTAGGCGAATTCCATGCGTACCTGATGCTTGCCCGCGGGCAGAGGCTCGTCGGCGGTGACGAAGAAATACTGGATGCCGAAGAAGTTGTAGCAGTACTTCAGTCGCCCGTCGTGGACGTAGAGCGCCCACCCGCCGACCTGACCGCCCTGGGTGATGACGACGCCCGCTACACCGTCGTCGGGTACGACGATGTCCGCCGTCACCGAGTGCGATTTATTCTTCAGGTTCAGCACGCAGCTTTCGCTGACTCGCATTCCGTCGAAGAGCAACTGACTGTTGCCGCGGATGAGCTGAGGGCGTCCCGCGATGTCGGGGTTGATCCGCTCGAACGAGCGGTCGTCGAGGGGGACGACGTTGTACTTGACCGCCTCGATGAGCCAAAGTCGTTGTAGCTCAGCGAGTTTGTCTGGATTGTCGGCGACGAGATTTCGGGCCTGGGTCCAGTCGTCGGGCCCGTAGAGCTCCCAGACATCGGCGTCGAACGCCGGTGGGGTGTCGGCCTTCCACGGCGTGCGATGTTTGGTGGCCGCCGTCCACCCCTTGTGGTAGATCCCACGGTTACCCATGATCTCGAAGTACTGCACGACGTGGGACTCCGGCGCTGCACCGTCGCGCAGCGTGCCCAGCATGCTGACACCTTCCATCGGCGCCTGTTGGATACCGTTGACGCTCAACGGAGCAGGGATTCCGGCGGCCTCCAGGATGGTGGGTGCGACGTCGATGACATGGTGGAACTGGTTGCGCAGCTCACCCTTGTCAGCCAGGCCGCTGGGCCAGTGCACGATGGTGCCGTTGCGGGTACCACCCCAATGCGAGGCCACCTGCTTGGTCCACTGATACGGGGTGCACAGGGCGTGCGCCCAGCCGACCGCGTAGTGGTTGTACGCGTCCGGGGTACCGAAGTCGTCGATCTTCGACAACAGGAACTCGGTGGTCTCGATACCGCCCATACCGTTGAGGACGGCCATCTCGTTGAAGCAGCCCACGGGTGTGCCCTCGGCGGATGCGCCGTTGTCGCCGATGATGTAGTAGATCAGCGTGTCATCGAGCACGCCGAGATCCTCCAGCGCGTCGACCACCCGGCCCACCTCGTGGTCGGTCTGCTCGAGGAAGCCGGCGTAGATCTCCATCTGCCTGGCCAGCACCGGCTTGAGCTCGTCGGACATCGCATCCCAGGCCGGGATCTCGTCGTGGCGAGCGGTCAGCTCGGCCGACTCCGGAATGACACCCAGCTCCTTCTGGCGGGCGAAGATCGTTTCCCGCAACGCATCCCAGCCCTGGTCGAACTTCCCCCGGTACTTCTCCGACCACTCCGCTGGTACGTGGTGCGGCGCATGGGTGGCGCCGGGGGCGAAGTACATGAAGAACGGTTTGTCGGGCATCAGCGCCTTTTGCTGGCGCACCCAGGTGATTGCATGGTCGGCGAGGTCCGCGGTGAGGGTGTAACCCTCTTCCGGGGTTCGGGGCGGCTCGACCGGTGTCGTCCCCTCATACAGCCCGGGGTAGTACTGATTCGCTTCGCCACCGATGAATCCGTAGAAGTACTCGAAGCCCGAGCCGGTCGGCCACTGGTGGAACGGCCCCACCGGGGACACCTCCCAGACCGGAACCTCATGGCACTTGCCGAATTGGGCCGTCGAATAGCCGTTGAGTTTCAGCGTCTCGGCAATCGGCGCCTTGTCCTTCGGCCGGATGCTGCTGTTGCCTGGAGCGGAGGTCGCCATCTCGGTGATGGCGCCCATGCCGACCGAGTGATGGTTACGTCCGGTCAGCAACGCCTGCCGGGTGGGGGAGCACAGCGCGGTGGTGTGAAAGCGGTTGAGCTTCAGGCCTTCCCCGGCCAGTCGCTCGGCGACCGGGGTATCGCAGGGTCCGCCGAACGCGGAGGACGCGGCGAAGCCGACGTCATCGATGAGCACGATCACGACGTTGGGCGCGCCCTTCGGGGGCCGCAGGGTGGTGATCGGCGGATAACTGGTGTCGGGGTCCTTGGCGTCGTAGGTGGTCAGCCCGACGTGCCGGGTGTCAGGAATCGGCAGGACGTCGCGACGCACCGGCGGCTGCTCGGCGTTGGTGGGCTGCGGTGAGGCTTTCGCCATCGGTTCTCCTTGACCACGAGGAGATCACCTCTTGATCCCCCTGACGCGAGCCAGCCTACGCCGCGCGTGCACCGCAAAATGGGATCGACGGGTGGCTCCACGCACGTTGCCAGGTAGGTTCGCGCCATGGAGAAGGTGATAGTCACGCTGCGCTCCAGCGCCGCCGATGACGAGTGGGCGCAGAACCTGCGCGGTCCGGTGGCCCAGGAGCTGCTCGCACTTGGCTTACCCGGGCTGACGATCAACGTCCGCGACGCCGACGTCCGCGATTCGATGATGACGTTGACGGTGCTGGATCCGCCGGTGCAGGCGGTGGTCAGCCTCTGGACTGAGCAGTACTACGGCGATCAGGTGCTCATGACACTCGAGTTGCTCGGCCATCAGGCCGAGGAGATCGCCGCCTACCTGGTCACCGAGTCGGCCCCGCTGCCGCCGCCGGTGACGCCGCCCGGCGAGCGGTCGCCGGGGCTGGCCAATATGGCGCTGCTGCGGCGGCCTGCCGATATGGACGAGCCGACGTGGCTGTCCCGCTGGCACGGCAACCACACGCCGGTGGCGATCGCCACCCAGTCGACCTTCACCTATGTGCAGAACTACGTGGTGCGCGCGCTGACCGAAGACGCTCCGGTGATCAACGCGATCGTCGAGGAGCATTTCCCCATCGAGGCAGTGAGCAGCCTGCACGCGTTCTTCGGCGCGGCCGACGACGCCGACCTGCAGAGCCGGATGGAGCAGATGGTCGCCAGCACAGCGGCATTCGGGGCCAACGTCAACATCGACGCGGTGCCCACCAGCCGGTACAACTTCCGGAGCCCGTTCCAGGCGGTCCCGGCATGACCACCCTGGACGACGCCGTCGCACTGGCGCAGGCCGACCGCGGCCTCGCGGTGGTCTCGACCTTGCGCGCCGACAACACCATTCAGGCCTCGCTGATCAACGCCGGGATCCTGGCGCACCCGGCCACCGGCGAGCCGGTGTTGGCGTTCGTCACCTATGGGCGGGTCAAGCTGGCGAATCTGCGGGCGCGGCCGGCGGTGACGCTGACGTTCCGCAACGGCTGGCAGTGGGCGACAGTGGAGGGCCGCGCCGAGCTCGCCGGTCCCGGCGATGAGCCGGCCTGGCTGGACGGGCCCGAGCAGTTGCGGCTGCTGCTGCGCGAGGTGTTCACCGCTTGCGGTGGCACCCATGACAACTGGGCCGAATACGACCAGACCATGGTCGAGCAGGGCCGCGTCGCCGTCCTGGTCGCGCCGACCCGGGTGTACTCCAACGGCTAGACCGTCGGTTATCCCCAGTCTCGGGTTCATCCACAGATCGGGTTGAGCCGCCTCGTTTGTTTCAGGGGCCAGACATATGATTCGAACATGCTTTCGATCGAAATTGGCGAAGCCTTTGCCTCGATCAAAGCCGGCCTGTCCACCCTGGCCAAAGTGGATTTCACCGGGCTGACGGCCATCGAACTGTTGGAGCTGGCTGCGGAGTCCGAGAAAGTCACCCGTCATCACGATGTAGTGCGATACGACGTGAGTCACGAGTTGCATCGGCGCGACGTCGGTGAAATCGGTGGGAAGCCGAGCAAGGTATTGGCCGATTGGTTGCGGATCACGCCGGCTGAGGCCCGCCGGCGCGCGCAGGTCGTCGAACCTCTGACGCCGCGCATCGCGTTGAGCGGTGAGCCGTTGGCGCCGCGTCAACCCGGTACCGCACAGGCGTGGCGCGACGGGAGGCTGGACGGCGAGCATGTGCGGGTCATCCAGAAGTTTCTCGGGCAGCTTCCGTTCGATGTGCCGCCAGAGGTGCGCGACGAGGCGGAAGCCTTCTTGGCCCAACACGCTCTGGAATTGCGCCCAGATCAATTGAGCCGAGTGGCGCATCGGTTGGCGTTGGAGATCAACCCCGATGGTGAGTTCTCCGACGAAGACCGGGCCCGCAAGCGGTCGGTCGTGGTCGGTCGTCAACAACCCGACGGGATGACCGAGATCCGGATCCAGGCCACACCGGAGCTGCGTTCCTACGTTGAGGCGGTGTTCGCCAAGTACGCCGCGCTGGGCATGTGCAATCCGGCAGATCAGACGTCGATCACCGAGGGCGAACCGGCTGCGGAACAAGTGCAGACCGACACTCGCACCATCGGCCAGCGCCAGCACGACGCGCTGACGGCCATGCTGCGCAGCAAGCTCGGGGATCCGAAACTGGGCCAGCACAACGGCCTACCCGTCACCGTGATCGTCTCGACCACCCTGCAGGAACTGCAGAGCAAGACCGGTCACGGTGTCACCGGTGGTGGCACCATGATGCCGATTACCGATGTCATCCGGATGAGTCGGCACAGCTACCACTACCTCACGATCTTCGACGGGGTCACCGGCCAAGCGCTGTGGCTGGGGCGAACCAAGCGCATCGCTTCCGCCGATCAGCGAATTGTGTTGCACGCCAGGGATCGTGGCTGCACCAAACCGGGTTGCACGGTGCCCGGGTACGCCGCGCAAGTCCACCATGCAGTGAAGGATTGGTCCGACGGCGGTAACACCAATATCGACGAGCTGGCTTTCGCCTGCCCACCCGACAACCAACTCGTCGAAACCGGCGGCTGGGAGACCCGCAAACTCGCCAACGGCGACACCGAATGGATCCCACCACCACACTTGCCACTCATCGGCGGGGTCAACACCTACCACCACCCCGAGCGCTTCCTGCCGAAAAGCGACGAAGGCGGCTAGGTCTCATCTGCCGGGCTTCTCCGGCGCGTCGGGCATGTCGCGCTCTAAGCTGCACCGCGTGACGCTCCTCATCGAAGACGAGAACCGGGTCCGCACGATCACCCTCAATCGCCCCGAGGCTCTCAACGCCTTCAACGAGGCGCTCTACGACGCCACCGCCGAAGCGCTGCTGGCCGCCGCCGAAGATCCCGGGGTGGCCGTCGTCCTGATCACCGGCGCCGGCCGCGCGTTCAGCGCCGGACAGGATCTCGGCGATATGCAGGCCCGCATCACCGATCCCGATTTCGTGCAGGGCACCCACGGATTTCCCGGGCTGATCAGTGCGCTCGCCCAGTTCCCCAAGCCACTGATCTGTGCGATCAACGGTGTCGGTCTCGGCATCGGCGCGACGATCCTCGGCTACGCGGACCTGGCCTTCATGTCCTCGACGGCGCGGCTGAAGTGTCCGTTCACCAGCCTGGGTGTCGCCCCGGAGGCAGCCTCGTCATATCTGTTGCCGCAGTTGATCGGTCGGCAGAACGCCGCGTGGCTGCTGATGTCCTCGGAATGGGTGGATGCCGCCGAGGCACTGCGCATGGGCCTGGTGTGGCGGGTCAGTGAACCCGACGAATTGATCGCCGACGCCCGCAAGCACGCCGAAGTGCTTGCCTCCCGGCCGATTTCAAGCCTGATTGCGGTCAAGCAGACGATGGTCGAACCCCTGCGCCCAGGGATCGCCGACGCGACCGCGCGCGAGAACGCGTTCTTCGAGAAGTTGATGGGCGCGGCCGCCAACGCCGAGGCGCTGGCGGATTTTCACCGCGGGAAGTCGTAGCTCAGCCGGCTCGCACCGAGGCACGGCGCGAGCCGGCATGCAGCTGGCAGAACAGACTGCCGGTGCACTGCCGGCAGGGCGCTTCAGCGGCGGTGGTGGCGAAGTGTTGCTCGATGATGGCCCGCACGGTGCGACGGCACCGCCCGCAATCGCCTCCCGCGCCACAGGCCGCCGCGACCTGCTTGGAGGTGGACGCTCCGCTGGCGACGACGTCACGGACGGTCGCACTGGTAGCCCCCGCGCAGAGGCACACGTACATCAGCGCTTCCCCTCTCATCACAGGCGGCGTCGCATCGGACTTGTTAGTGGAGACTAACCTTAGTTAGGCCCGCCTACAACACCCCCGTGGTGTGAACTTCGCCAGCCCGGCATCGGCGCTGCACTAGGGTGATTTCCACAGCCACCCAGGGGGGAGACGTCATGCAGGGCGACCCAGAAGTTCTTCGTCTGCTCAACGAGCAGCTCACCAGCGAATTGACCGCCATCAATCAGTACTTCCTGCACTCGAAGATGCAGGACAACTGGGGCTTCACCGAGCTGGCCAAGCACACGAGGGACGAGTCGTTCGACGAGATGCGACACGCCGAGGCGATCACCGACCGCATCCTGCTCCTCGACGGCCTGCCGAACTATCAGCGGCTGGGCTCGCTTCGTGTCGGGCAGACCCTGCGCGAACAGTTCGAAAGCGATCTGGCGATCGAGTACGAGGTGGTCGGCCGCCTCAAACCGGCGATCATCCTGTGCCGGGAGAAGCTGGACTCCACCACGGCCAACCTCTTCGAAGAGATCGTCGCCGATGAGGAACTCCACATCGACTACCTCGAGACGCAACTCGAGCTGATGGACAAGTTGGGCGTCGAGCTTTACTCCGCGCAGTGCGTCTCGCGCCCGCCGAGCTGACCTACCTGAACCTATCGGCGGTCTTCGGCCCGCCACGCGTAGACCATGCACACCTCGCTGCGCTCAGTGTTGTAGCGCTCGCGCTCACTGGCGTACCAGTACGTCGTGAACCCGTGCGCTTCGAGCATGTCGACAACCCGGTCCTTGGTGGCGAAGTACTCGACCTCGACGACCACCTGACGCACGATGTCCCACTGGGCTGTCGTGATTCCCTGCAGCACTGCCACTTCGGCGCCCTCGACGTCCACCTTCAGCACGTCGATGCGCTCGAGGCGGTGCTCGGAGATGACCGACGACAGCGGGACCAGTGTGGCCGCCACCGTCTCGGTCCGGCCCATCCACGCGATGACCGGTCGCACGGCGGCTCGGCTGAGCGCGGCGGGTACGACTCGGACCAAACCTGCCACGTCGGCGACGATCCGATCGACGCGCTGGCGCGCAAAAGCAACATCCTGCGTACTCCAGATCGAGTAGTTCGGGTGGTGTTGGAAGACCACCTCTTCCCTCGTCGCAGACAAGCCGCTGTTGACGGCGTGGATCTTCAGCGACGCACCGGGTTGGGCGCCCAGCACAGCGGCGTAGTCGCCACGATTGGCTGCGGCAGCGTTCGCGGCCAGTACCGAGAACGTCGCGGGAATTGGTTCGAAGGCGAATATTTCGGCCTCGCCGCGGCAGCGTAGGGCCGCCAACAGTGTGAACATGCCGATGTTCGCACCCGCATCGACCACCACCGCGCCGGGCTGAAAGTCGATGAGGTTGTCCTTCGCATACACCGAGTCCGGGCCGAAGATCTCGCGGTAGAGGTAACCGGTTTCGACCCTCTGCCATTGGCGGATGCGCATGCCGTTGGGCAGCGTGACGGGCGTGCCACCGCTCGGCGGCGTCCTGAGTCGGACCGGGAGAAAGCCCACCGGAAGTATTGTCCACGAGCCGAGCCGATACCTCGGCGCAAAGAACTAGAACACGTTCCAGATTTGCCTCGCCGGGCGTAATATCGCGCCATGAGCCGAATCGGAAACTTCGCTGAAGACGACGTCGCAGGCTGGATCGTCAAGTCCCCGGATATCGGAACGGCGATGGCGGGCTTCTCCCACGTGGTCTACAGCGACAAGAACCGTCTGCCGATGCGGGTGCGCGAACTCGCCCGCGCCGTGATCGCCCACGACAACGAATGCGTCTTGTGCCAGAACACCCGCGACGCCGACGGCCCCGCCGCCGGAGTCGACGAGGAGCTCTACGACCACGCTCTGGAATGGGCAACCTGGCCGGGCTACAGCGAGCAGGAGCGCGTCGCCGCCGAGTTCGCCCACCGGTTCGGGACCGACCATGTGAACCTCAAGTACGACGAGGAATTCTGGGATCGCGCCCACGAGCACTTCTCCGACGAGCTGCTGGCCGACCTGACGCTGTCGTGTGCGATGTGGATCGGCATGGGCCGGATGCTCAGCACGCTGGACATCGGGCAGAGCTGCAAGCTGACGCTGCCCAGCCGCGCCTAGCGGTTATCGGGCGCAAGCCGGCGGTGTGGTCGGCAGAATAACTGCCATGACCACACCGGATGTCCAACTCGAAGCCGACGGCGTGGACGCCGTCGTCGGGACGGTCGTCAGCCCCGCCGGCCTGACGCACGCCAAGACCGTGCCGGTCCGCCGGCTCAATGCGTTCGCCGATGCGGGGCTGGGGTTCAGCCCGGTCACCCACGGCTTCGCCATCGATCGCGCCGGGATCGCGTTCGCCGACGACATCACTGTTGTCGGCGACGAACGGATCCGGATCGATCTGGACGCCCTGCGCACGATCGGCGGCGGTTTGGCGTGGGCACCCGCCTCCTTCTTCGACCAGGACGGCACCCCGATCCCGGCGTGTGCGCGGGGCACGCTGGCGCGCATCGAGTCCCGGTTGGCACAGGCCGGATTGCGAGCTCTGGTCGGCCACGAGATCGAATTCCTGCTCGTCGATCCCGACGGCAACCGGCTGCCGGGCAATTTGTGGGCTCAGTACGGGCTCGCCGGTGTACTCGAGTACGAGGGATTCGTCCGGGATGTGACCGTCGCGGCGGGCGCGGCCGGTGTGAGCATCGAGCAGTTCCATCCCGAGTACGGCATCAACCAGTTCGAGATCTCGTTGGCGCCCAAGTCTCCAGTGGCCGCCGCCGACCAGTTGATCCTGGCGCGGATCATCATCAGCCGAGTGGCCCGCAAGTACGGCGTTCGGGTGAGCCTGTCCCCGGTGCCGTTCGCCGGAAGTGTGGGTTCGGGCGCACATCAACACTTTTCGCTGCTGCGCGCTGACGTGCCGCTGTTCTCCGGCGGCACCGGCGCGCAGGGCATGACCCAGGAGGGGGAGAGCGCGATCGGGGGGATCATCAGCGGGCTGCCGCAGGCGCAACTGATCTTCTGTGGCTCGATCGTGTCCGGGCTGCGGATGAAGCCGGGCAATTGGGCCGGGGCATACGCCTGTTGGGGCACCGAGAACCGGGAAGCGGCAGTGCGATTCGTGCGCGGCACGCACGGCAACCCGTACGGGGCCAATGTCGAGGTCAAGGTCGTCGACCCGTCGGCCAACCCGTACTTCGCCACCGCGGCGATCCTGGGTCTGGCGCTCGACGGGATCGAGCACCGCGCCGAGCTACCGCCGGAGACTCCGGTCGATCCCGCCACCCTGTCCGACAGCGAGCGCACAGCGGCAGGCACGGTGGCATTGAGCACCGACCAGGCCGAGCAGATCGCCGCGCTGGAGGGCTCCGCGCGGCTGCGGGCGATCCTCGGTGATCCGGCCGTCAACGTGCTGGTCGCCGTCCGCCGCTACGAGCACGAAACGTATTCGCATCTGGACCCCGAGGCGCTGACCGAGAAGTTCCGGATGGCCTGGAGCCTATGAGCGCGCTCACCGACCACATCGCCGGTGTGCGCTTGGTGGACAACCACGTCCACGGCTACTGGCTGACATCCGGTGATCGGCGGCGCTTCGAGAACGGCCTCAACGAGGCCAACATCGAACCGCTGGCCGACTTCGATTCGGGCTTCGACACCCAGCTCGGTTTCGCGGTGCGGGCGCACTGCGCGCCGTTGATCGGCCTGCCCGAACATGTTGATCCGCAGACGTATTGGGACCGCCGCCGCGAATAGACCGAGGATCAGCTGGCCCGGGTGTTTCTGCCGGCCGCCGGGGTCAGCGACTGGCTGGTTGACACGGGATTGCCCGGCGCGATCGCGGGCCTGCCCGAGATGGCCGGCGCCGCCGGCGGCACTGTCGGCGAGATCGTACGGCTCGAACAGGTCGCCGAGCAGGCGGCGGCAGCCGCCGGAGACTATGCCGATGCGTTCCGGCGAATCCTGCACGAGCGCACCGAGAATGCCGTCGCCACGAAGACGGTGCTGGCCTACCGCGGCGGGTTCGACGGCGATCTGTCCGAACCCGGCGAGCGGGACGTCACCGACGCCGCCGTCCGGTGGCGCGAGGCCGGGGGAGTACGGCTGACCGACCGGGTGCTCTTGCGATTCGGGGTGTACGAAGGCCTGCGGCTGGGCAAGCCCCTGCAGTTCCATGTAGGTCTCGGCGACCGTGACTGTGATCTGCACCGGACCAATCCGATGCTGCTGCTGGACTTCCTGCGGCAGTCCGGCACGACACCGATCGTGCTGTTGCACTGCTATCCCTACGAGCGGGAGGCCGGTTATCTAGCCCAGGCGTTCAACAACGTGTATCTCGATGTCGGCCTGAGCGTCAACCATCTCGGCGCGCGCGCCGAGGCGTTCATCGCACGAACGTTGGAGTTGGCGCCGTTCCGCAAGATCCTCTACTCCTCAGATGCCTTCGGGCCGGCCGAATTGCACTACTTGGGTTCGGCGTTGTGGCGCGCGGGAATGGCTGCGGTCCTCACCGGGTTCGTGGCACGAGGGCAGTGGAGCGAGGCCGACGCGATCCGGGTGGTCGACCTGATCGGGCGTGATAACGCCAGACGGGTCTACCGGCTGTAGTTGATCAAGCCGGTGGGAAGTGCGCCCATCGCGCGATGTCAGCCGGGCCGGTGCACAGCAGTGGCACGCCGGGCACGTTGACCTCCCACTCGTCGCCGGCCATCCGTTCCTGCGCGGTGGTACCCGGGGTGGAGCAGGACAGCGCGTTCTGCGCCTCGCCGACCAGTGGACCGGTCGGCATCCATATGCCGCTGGCCGCGCAGATCAGCGTGCCGTTGTTGGCGTCCATCCCGAACACGAACGACGGGCTCGGCGTGCACGGCGTGCCGCCGACGACATTCCTGGCCACGTTCGGAACGCAGCTCGCCGAGTGGCACGAGGTGGCCGATGAGGGCGTAGCAAGCGGGATCGTCGCGCTGAGCAATCCGCACGCGATAACCGGCACAACGGCGATCTTCCGCATCCCTGCCTCCTGACGATCCGGCCGGCCCTACCGGCCTGATCAGCCTAGCGCCGCGACCACGCAGGAGAGTCGAGTGTGTCCCGACCATCGAGCCACCATTGCAGCCGACGCGGCAGCGTCATCTGGTGTGCCGGTCGATTCCGCGCGTCACCCCTCAGATCAGCCCGGTGGCGTCGAACATCCACGACATGTCGGCCTGGGCAAGATCCTCGAGCCAGGTGGGCGGGGCGAAACCCGTCAGCCCGTTCATGTCCCAGTAGTCCTTCCAGAGCGTGATCTTGCCGCCCTGGACTTTGTGCACCGTGACAAAGCGCAGCACGCCCTGCTCACCGGTCTTGAACGTCCACGTCTCGGAGTGCTCGTACATGGTGTCCACACCATTGCTGACCAGGACGCCGTCGTGGTTCTCGTAGCCGGCCAACGGCTCCAGGCCGATCTTCAGCCGCTTGACGATGTCCTCAGGACCACGCGCGGCCGCGATCGGGCCGACCGGCATGTCGACGTAGATGCAGTCCTCGGACAGGAAAGTCTTGAGCGTCTCCCAGTCGCGGTTCGACAGCGCCTTCCACATGCCCAGCACGATCTGGGCGACCTCCGTGGGTACTGCCGAGGTGTCAATTGACATGGGCCAGCTCCGATTCCGTCATCGTCCGGGGTGCCGGCGTCGTCCGGCCCACTCGCAGGAAACTCCCGGTGCGCTGCTGACCGAGCAGATCGGTTGGTTCGCCGTTGCGGACCACCGCGCGCCCACCGATCAGCACCAGCTCGACGGCGTCGTTGTTGCGGTTGACCATCCGGGACAGGCCCCCGTACTGCTCGACCGGGTGCTCGGCGTAGTCATCGAGGTGGCTGTCGAGATGCGCGGGGTCCACCACGACGAGGTCGGCGCGGTCGCCGACGCGCAGGTGGCCGGCGTCGATCTGATACCAGTCGGCCAGTTCGCCGGTCATCCGGTGCACGGCTTGCTCGACGGACATGAACGACCGCCCGCTGCGCTGGGCATCGCGCACGTGACGCAACAGCCGCAGCCCGGAGTTGTAGAACGCCATATTCCGCAGGTGCGCACCGGCATCGGAGAACCCCATCTGAATGCCGGGATCCGTGGCCAGCTTCTTGAGCACCCCGGGGCGGTGGTTGGAGATGGTTGTGCGCCAGCGCAGCGCCGTGCCGTGTTCGAGCACCAGGTCCAGGAACGCATCGACCGGATGCAATCCGCGGTCCTTCCCGACCTGTCCGAACGACTTGCCCACCACGGATTCATCGGGGCAGCCGACGATCTCGGCGTCGAAGAAATCGCGATGCCAGACCCGCACCCCGAACTTGGTGTCGTAATCCTTACGGAACTGGCGCCGGTAGGTCTCGTCCTTGAGCAGCGCGTTGCGCTCGACCTCGTCGCGCAGATGCAGCGCGGCGGCTCCCGAGCCGAACTCCTCGAACACCACCAGATCAATGCCGTCGGCATAGACCTCGAACGGCACCGGCAGGTGCTGCCAGCGGAAGTCGCCGCCGAACTTATTGGTCGCCTTGGCCAGCGGCCCCAACATCAGGATGGCGAACGGATTGGACTTGACGTCGGCCGCCGACAGCAAGCTCGTCTTGAGTTTGTCCCGCAGCACCGGAAGTGATTGCGCCACTTGCGATACGAGGTTCATCGGGTTCTTGATGTCCGGGCCGGACTGCAGAACCCGGCCGCGCTTGCGCAACAGTGACTTGAGCCGGCGCAACTCGCGCGGCTTGGCGTAGGTCGACGGCAGCGTGCGGGAGCGACAGGTCTCGCCGTCGATCTTGTCGAACAGCAACTGCATCGAGGACATTCCGACAAATCCGGCGTCCAGAGCTTCGGCGAGCATGCGCTCCATCTCGGCCTGCTGGGTTGCGTTGGGGCGCGCATCATTCCGGGTGGCACGATCCAATCCCATGACGGCGGTACGCATATCGGAGTGACCGATGAACGCCGCGATGTTCGGGCCCAGCGGCCGGGACTCCAAGGCCTGCACGTATTGCTCGGCGGTGTTCCAGGTCTTGGCCCCATCGACGGCGGCGATGACATGATCACGCGGGATCGCCTCGACCCGGCCGAACAGATCGCCGGCGTCGATGCCACCGACATGGACGATCGACAGCGAGCACGAGCCGAGCAGGATGGTGGTGACGCCGTGGCGCACCGACTCCGGCAGGCCCGGGCCGCCCAGCACCTCGACGTCGTAATGGGTGTGGATGTCGACCATGCCCGGTATCACCCACTTGCCGCCGGCGTCGACGACGTCGGCGCAGCCGGTCACGTCGAGCGGGCGCAGGCTGACGATGGCGACGCGGCCATCCGTGATGCCGATGTCACGGATTCCGGACGGGGCACCCGTCCCGTCGAACCACCGGCCGTTGCGGATGATCGTGTCGTATGTCACGAACGTCAATAGAACCGTTCGCCAGGACAGGTGTCAACGATTTAGTGGACACTTTTTTGGATGTGTTTACCCAGCGGTGCGACCAGGCGTCCGGCCGCCAGCCGTCGAGGTCGGCAATGGACGCCGCGGGCCGGTCAGGCCTCATGGCCCGGCTCCAGGTCCCTGATGTCGGCGTACGTGACTAGGTCGCCGAATCGCTCGGGTGCGACGCCGAACACCGGCTCGAGCAGGTGCCCGACATGATCGCCCAGGTCGTAGCGATCGAGGATGCGGCCGGCGAACCACCCGGCGGCGTCGGTCAGGATCGGCAGCCCCTCGGGGCCGTCGCACCACCGGCAGCGGCTGAACTTGTCAATGCGATCGCCCGTCTCACCGCCGAACAGCCGCGCGAGTTCCCGGTGTTCTTCGGCCAGCACGTGTACGGCCAGGTGTGTCGCGCCGGCTGTCGCGACCCGATAGGTGTGGTTGACCTTGGACAGCCCGACCAGATAGCGCGGCGGGTCGATCGACACCTGGCTGCTGAAACCGACCAGACAGCCCGCGCGCTCGTCACCGGCCCGGGTAGTCACCACGAACATCGGATAGTCCAGCAATGCAACGACGCGTTCGAACGCCTCGGAACCGGGTAGTACCTGGTGTTCTGCCACGCCCGCCACCTCCGTTCACCATCATGTTCTCAGCGAACGGTTGCCCACCACAGGCATACTCGCGGAGGTGACTCCGCTACAGCGCTACATCGCCGAAGAGATCGCCACCGATCACGTCGACGGCCTGCTGAGCCGCCGAGAAGCATTACGGCGCCTGGGCCTACTGGGGGTGAGCGCGGCTGCGGCAAGCGCGTTGATCGCCGCATGCGCTACCGACAAGCCCAAGACCGCCTCGTCCTCGGCGTCACCATCACCGTCCGCGCCGACGTCCGCCTCGCCGCCGCCGGGGATGGCGAGCGCGCTGCCCACCACGCCGATCACCTGGCCGGGACCCAACGGCCAGCTCGAGGGCAGTTGGGCGCAGGCCGCCACCCCGCGCGGTGCGGTCCTGGTCATCCACGAGAACAAGGGCCTCAACGACTGGGTGCGCACGGTCGCCGGCCGGTTGGCCGGGATCGGCTACTCCGCGCTGGCTATCGACCTGCTCTCCGAGGAGGGCGGCACCGCCACCTTCACCGATCCGGCCGCCGCGACCGCCGCACTGGGCACTATCGCGTCCGACCGGTTCGTCGCCGATCTCAAGTCCGGGCTGGACGAGGTGGCGCGCCGATCGCCGGGCCAGAAGCTGGCCGTCGTCGGCTTCTGCTTCGGCGGCGGACTGGTGTGGCGGCTGCTGGCTTCCGGCGAGCCACGGCTGGCCGCGGCGGTGCCGTTCTACGGTCCGCTGCCCGACAACCCGAATTTCGCGGGTTCGAAGAACGCCGCGGTGCTCGGCCTCTACGGCGCGCTCGATCAGCGCGTCACCTCATCGGAGCCGGCCGCCAAGGCGGCCCTGGATCAGGCCGGTGTGGTCAACGACCTCGTCGTGGAGCCCGACGCCGACCATGCGTTCTTCAACGACAGCGGGCCGCGGTACCACCCGGTCGCGGCCGCCGATGCGTGGACTCGCTTGCAGGACTGGTTCTCTCGCAATCTCTAGCCGTCGAGATGGACGGTCACCGTGACCCGGCCGCGGGCATCCCGGGTGGCCACGGCGTGGCCGGGTCGCTCAACGCTGCGCCCACTGCGCCGGTAGTCCAATTGGGGCTGTTCACCGCGTGTTCAGGACACCGAAGGGCGGGCGTAGCCATGCGCACACCGCAACGGGTTCAGATACGGCCATGATGAGGGTCGCGCAAGTCGCGAACTTCTATGGCCCCCGCTCAGGCGGGCTCCGCACCGCCGTCGATCGACTCGGTGCCGAATACTGCGCCGCCGGACACGAAGTCTTTCTGATCGTTCCGGGGTCTGCCGCTTCCCACACCGAACTTCCCAGCGGTGTCACCCGAATCACCGTGCCGGCCAGACAGATTCCGTTCACCGGGGGATACCGCGCGGTCATGCCGGCACCCGTGACCACGCTGCTGGAGCAGTTGGCTCCCGACGCGATCGAGGTGTCCGACCGGTTCACCCTGCGATCCCTGGGCCGATGGGGGACTCGACAGGGTGTCACCACGGTGATGATCTCCCATGAGCGCCTGGACCGGCTGACCGGCCAGGTCATGCCCAAGCGCCTGGCGCGCCGGATCGCCGACATAGCCAACCGACGGACCGCGGCCATGTACGACACGGTGCTGTGTACCACCAGCTTTGCCCGCGAAGAGTTCGATCGCATCGGCGCCGAGAACGTGATGACGGTGCCGCTGGGTGTGGACCTCGACATGTTTCATCCCAATCGGTTCTGCACGCTCACCCGCAACCGCTGGGCCGCACCCGGACAGCTGCTGCTGGTGCACTGCGGACGGTTGTCGGTGGAGAAGCGCGTCGACCGCAGCATCGACGCCCTTGCCGCCCTGCGTGATTCGGGCGTCGATGCCCGCCTGGTGGTCGCCGGTGACGGACCCATGCGGACCCGGTTGCAGCGACAGGCCGCGCGCTTGCCGGTGGACTTCACCGGGTTCATCGAATCCCGCAACGCGGTGGCGACGCTGTTGGCCACCGCCGACGTCGCATTGGCGCCCGGCCCGCACGAGACGTTCGGCCTGGCCGCACTCGAGGCGCTGGCGTGCGGGACCCCGGCAGTCGTGTCGCGCACCTCCGCGCTGACCGAGATCCTGAGCTCTGACAGCGGCGCATGCGCCGCCAACGATCCGCGCGCGATCGCGCAGGCCGTCACCGGCGTCATGGACCGCCCCGAACACCAGCGGCGGTTCTGCGCACGACGGCGGGCCGAAACTTTCACCTGGCCGCGCGCGGCCGCGGGCATGCTGACCGCGCTGAGCGGTTTGACAGACGGCCACGACGGGAACGCCGCTAATTGACGGCGCCGCATCAGCGGTCCGCTCAATGAAATGGAGCCAAGGATGGCTACGAACACTGTCGTGTGGATTGTCATCGCCGTGGTTGTGGCGCTGATCGTCATCGGTGCGCTGGTCTGGGTTGGCCGCAATCGCCAGATGAGCCGGCGAACGGCGCAGGCTGACGAGATCCGCGAGGAAGTCCGCCAGGAGCACGCGAAGGTGCAGCGCCGGGAGGCGCTGGCCGATGAGACCGCAGCCAAAGCCCGTGCGGCACAAGCAGAAGCCGAGGCCAAGGCTGCCGAAGCGGCCCGCCTGGAGGAGAACGCCGCCAAGCACCGCGATGTCGCGTCCGCACGCCGCGAGGAGCTCGACGAGAAGTGGTCTGAGGCTGATTCGTTGGATCCGCGGGTCGAGCACAAGAACTAGAGCGCGCCGAACTCGACGTTTTGCCGGGTTCTACTCACACTTTCTCGGCGAAATGCCGGTTTGGGCGCTCCGAAGAAGGAGAGCCGAGGCTCACCTGTAGCTCGGCCCAGCCGCGCAGCACCCGGGTGTCGCGGCGGCTGCCGAGCCCGGCCAGCTGCACCTCGGGGAAGTGGGTGAAGAACCGGCGCAGCCCGACCTCACCCTCGGCTCGTGCCAGCGCCGCCCCCAGGCAGAAGTGCCTACCGCCCGAAAAGGCAAGGTGCTTACCGGCATTGGGACGTCCGACATCAAAGCGGTGCGGATCGTCGAATACGGCGGGATCGCGGTTGGCCGCCGCCAGATAGATCGCTACCATCTCACCGGCCCGCACGGTGGCGCCGGCGACCATGGTGTCTCGCAGCGCGATACGCGCCGACAGCTGCACCGGCGATTCCAGGCGCAGGATCTCCTCGACTGCGTTCGGCCACAGCGACGGATCCCCGTGTAGCCGCGCGAGCTGGTCGGGGGAGTTCAGCAACAGCCGAATTCCGTTGCCCAGCAAGTTCACTGTCGTCTCGAATCCCGCGGCGAGCACCAGCCCGGCGATGCCCTGCAATTCAGCCTCGTCGAGGTGCTCCCCGTCCTCGGACGCGGAGATCAGCTGGCTCATCAGATCGTCGCCCGGATCCTCGCGCAGGTGCCGTAGGTGAGCGGACAGCCACTCGTTGAACCCGGCGAGGCCCTTCTGCACCCGCTGGTATTGCGGCCAGGACAACCCGACGTCGAGGCTGGGCGCCGCGAGCTCGCCGAACTCCAGAATGCGCGGCCGGTCGGCGTCGGGCACCCCGAGGATGTCGCCGATCACCGCGACGGGCAGCTGCGAGCAATACCGCTCGACGATGTCGACGACCCCGGGACCCTCGGAAAGCCGGTCGAGCAGCTCAATGGCACTGTCCTCGACGCGGTCACGCAGTGCAGCCACCGCCCGCGAGGTGAATACCGAGGAGACGGTCTTGCGGTAGCGGGTGTGGGCAGGGGGCTCGACGGCCAACAGCGACGGCGGACGCAGCGGATGCAGCAGATCGTCGCGGGTACGCCGCTCCACCCACTGCAGCGGTCTGGGTAGGTTGCCGCCCAGGATGATCACCCGGAAATCGTCGGACCGCAGTAGCTCGTGCGCAACGGCGTGGTCGAGGGTGAGGAAACCTACTCGGGTGGGGATCATCGGGCCGCGATCGCGCATCTCATCGAAGAACGGGACGGGGTCGGCGCGCACCGCCGGATCGAATGCCATCCGGGCCTGCGGGTCACCGCGCCGGGCTGCCGCCCTGGCCACCGTTCGGATCACGCCGTGCATCACCAACCAGTGCAGCCGTTGCTTCATGCTCACCAACGCTACGAGCGCGGCACCGTTAGCGCCATAACCTCAGGCCTGGCCCCAGCTGACCGGCAGCCGCTTGATGCCGTGGATGAAGGCCGAGAGCAGCATGGCGGGCTCCTCGGTCACCTCGATGTCGGGTATGCGGTTGTGCAGTTCGGAGAACACCACGGCGATCTCGCGACGGGCCAGGTTCGCGCCGAGGCAGAAGTGTGCACCGCCGCCGCCGAAACCGACATGGTGGTTGGGCGTGCGGGTCACATCGAAGAGCCACGGATCGGTGAACTTGTCCTCGTCACGGTTGGCCGAGGCGTACCACATGGTCACCTTGTCGCCCTCGGCCATCTTGACCCCGGAAAGCTCGATATCGCGAGTGACGGTGCGGCGCATGTAGATCACCGGCGACGCCCACCGCACCACCTCCTCGACGGCGGTGTCGCTGACGGTCTCGAAATCGTTCCACCAGATCCGGCGCTGCTCGGGGTAGCGGGTCAGGGCCAGCACACCGTGGCTGATCGCGTTGCGGGTGGTCTCGTTGCCGGCCACAGCCAGCAGGATGAAGAACGACGCGATCTCGGCGGACGTCAGCCGCTCCCCGTCGACCTCGGCCGCCACCAGCGCGGTGGTCAGGTCATCGCGGGGCTTGGTCCTGCGGTCCTCGGCTAGCGCGGTCGCGTAGGCGCCGATATCCAATGCCACCTTGAGAAACTCGTTGAAGTCGGTGGTCAGGTCGGGGTCGCCGAAGCCGAGAATGATGTTGGTCCATTGGAAGATCCGGTCGTGGTCGTCCTCCGGAATGCCCATCATGTCGCAGATCACCTGCAGCGGCAGCGGCCCGGACAGCTCGGACACGAGTTCGGCGTTGCCGTCGGGATGGTTGGCCAGCATCGCCGATACCAGCTGCTCGGCGCGATCCCGCACCGACTCCTCGGTGCGGGCCACGACCCTGGGAGTGAACGCGCTGCGGACGATATTGCGCAGCCGGGAGTGCCGCGGATCGTCGAGGGCGATCATCGAGCCGAAGTATTCGGCGACCTCCGGAACCTGATCACCGATGGTGATATTGGGGTACGAGCTGAAAATCTCGGGGTGGCGGCTGGCGTAGAAGACGTCGTCGAGCTTCGTCAGCGCCCAGTGGCCGGGGCCCACGGGCACACCTTCGAACTCCACTTCGTGGAAGAACTTGATCGGGGCCTCGCGACGCAAGGTCGCGAACGCGCCGTCGCGCAGCGCGTCGTCCTGCATCCAGAACTCGAAGGTGCCCAGATTGATGTCGTCGAGTGCCATCTCGGGCGGCGGCTGACCGTTGACACGCGTGGCGATGCCCATGGGAGACGACATTAGAGTCTCACCACCCACGGTCGTGATCGTTTGCGGATTCAGGCAAGCTAGCTGACACGATGACGCGCACCTCGACGACACTGCGGTTCGGCCTGCTGCTCACGATGGCCAACGGGTTCCTCGACGCCTACACCTACCTGGCCCGCGGCGGGGTGTTCGCCAATGTGCAGACGGCCAACGTCATCTTCTTCGCGCTCAACATGAGTCAGGGCAA
>JAHFVD010000019.1:19852-23182 GCA_023264735.1 Mycobacterium sp.
AGCCGTGAACCTCCCGCCGCTGGTATGTCGCTCGTGCGGACGGGAATTCGACGTCGCCGAGCTGGTGTGGCGCTGCCCCTGCGGCGGGTTGTTCGACGTCGCCGGGGCATCGCAGCCGGTGGTCGACCCGTCGATCACCCTCGGTGAGGGGAACACCCCGATCGTGCCGTCACGGACGTTGCCCGATGCTCGATTCAAGCTCGAATTCTTTAGTCCGACATTGTCTTTCAAAGACCGGGGCGCGGCGGTGCTGGCTTCGCTGGCCGCGGAACTTGGGGTCGGGAAGGCCGTCGTCGACAGCAGTGGCAATGCCGGGACCGCGGCGGCCGCGTATTTCGCCAGGGCCGGCATCGCCTGCGAGGTGCTGGTGCCGGCGTCGACATCACCGGAGAAACTCGCGCAGATCCGGGCGCACGGTGCCGAGCTGACCCTGGTCCCCGGCAGCCGCGCCGCCGCCGCCGAGGCAGCCGCGCAGATCGCCGATCTGCCCGGGGTGTTCTACGCCAGCCACGTCTATCACCCGTATTTCATGCACGGCGTGAAGGCCTACGGCTACGAGATCTGGCGCCAGAACGGGGACAGCCTGCCCTCGGCGGTGCTGGTCCCGGTCGGCAACGGAACACTGCTGCTGGGCTGCCATCTGGCGTTCAGCGAGCTGGTCGCCGCCGGGCGCGCCGACCGGCTGCCCGCATTGGTGGCGGTCCAGGCGGCCGGCTGCGCACCGCTGGCCGCGGCGTGGCACGGCCCGGAATTCGCCGAGGACTACACCGTCGCGCCGACAGTGGCTGAAGGCATTGCGATCACCGCGCCGCCACGCGCCGATCAGATCCTGGCCGCCGTGCGGGACTCCGGGGGCACGATCGTCGCCGTCGGCGACGACGCTGTCATCGCCGGACGCCGGGCGCTGGCACAGAACGAGGGCCTTTTCGTAGAGCCCACGGCAGCAGTCTGTTACGCCGCGGCGTCCGGCGCCGCGAGCCGCACGGGGCCGGGCTGGCCGCTCGTGCGCGAGCTGCTCGCCAACGGCGACGTCGTGATCCCGTTATGCGGTGCGGGACTCAAACATCCCGGTGAGTGAGACAAGCTGGCTCAGGGCAGATCCCAGCCCATGTTCTTGGCGAATGTCACCGCGTCCTCGGAGATGGTTCCGAGTCGCTTCGACGCCTCGATATAGCCCTTCACCATCGGCATGAAGTTCATCGGGTTATAGGCGTCTTCCTCATAGCTCCACAGCCCATCGCCGGCGTACTTGAGCACCGAGAGGTTGGGCTCTTCGTGGATGCTGCCGTCGCCGGGATCGCGCATCCGGTTCTGGAATTCGCAGATCACCCAACCCTTGTCGACATCGATGGAATGCCAGGTCGCAGGGAAGAATGGCATCTCGGTGCCCGGGAAAGTGTTCATGGTGCTGACGATCCAGTTGCGGATCGCTTCGCGTCCGTGGAACGTCCCGTAGGAGTGCTCGACGTAGGTGGCGTCCTCGGTGAACTGGTCGGCGAACCGGGACCAGTCCCAGCTCTCGCCGATCCCGACGACAACCTGCTTGTGTTCTTCGAACGCTGTCTCAATTTCTTCGCGTGACCATCGACCCATGCACCGGTTGTATCAAACCGGTCGGCGACCGCAGCCGAGATTCAGTCGTTCTCAACGACTTTCTTGATCCGCTCCAGCGTCGTGCGCATGCCAGCGCGGCGAACCCGAATTCGCGTCCCGGCTCGCACGCGGTGACGCGGCAGGTGGTCCAGTAGACGGGGCCGATCTCGTTGCGGCGGACGTGGCCGCGGAACTTCGCGCCCAGCGCCGGACCGGTGGCGCCGTCGAGCCAATCGGACTCGAACACCTCCGGCGAGAACTCACCGGTCTTGGTGACGTCGGCGATGAGATTCCAGATCTTGTCTGCCGGTGCAGCGATGTGCACGGTCACGGAGCCTTCCATGGCGGCGATCTTATGCGTCTATTCCGAGGTGACGTGCGGGATCTCCGGCTGCAGGAAAACGTCGTTGAGCGTGACCGTGCGCAGATTGCGCGACCGGATGATGTCCACCAGCGCGGGGTAGACGTGGGTGACCGGCAGATGGTTGAGGTGACCGATGACGATGTTCTGCTGGATGAAGTACTGGTCGGCCATCTTGACGATGTAGTCCTCGGTCACCGGCGTGGAGTCGGCCAGCGATCCCGACCACAGCGTCGGAATCCGGTACCCCAGATCGGCGGCGACGGCATCGACGTCGTCGTTGTGGCTGCCATAGGGCGGCCGGAAATACGGTGTGGCGTCGGCACCGAACGTCGTGCGCAGGAACTGGTCGTTGCGCCGCAACTGGTCGGCGACCTGATCCTTGGGCAGCGTGGCCAGGTCGGGGTGCGACCAGGTGTGGTTGCCGAGCTGGATCTGGCCGGAGTCGACCAGCGGCCGCAGCAGGGCGGCGTTGTCGCGCCAGGAGTCGTAGACGCCGTTGACGAAATACGTCAGCCGAATACCGGTGTCCTTGGCCAGCTGGGTATACAGCCGCACCACTTCGGAATTCACCCCGTCGTCGACCGTGATGGCCAGCAGGTCGCCCTTGCCGGGCAGCTTGGTCAGCTCAGCGCCCCCCGGCAGCGCCACGCGGGCCGCCGGTGACGGCGGGGGGAGCAACGGCGCCGCGCCGATCGGTGGCGGGGGAGCCTTGGTCGCTGACAACGGAGTGTTGGTCTGCGACATCGCAATCGCACTGGACGTCCCGACCAGGCTGGCCGAAGCGAGCAGCCCGATGACGAACTGGCGCCGGGTTACCTCGGGCACGCGCCGGTCCCAGAAACCACATCCGTAACATCCGTCACACCCATAGGTTAAGGTTCGCAACCCCCGAAACCCCGCACATCCGTGGCTGTGTCGTTATCTCGCGCAGGGTTACCGTGGCGGAGTGAGCGACGTGAAGATCCGGTTCGGTGTGAGTTTCGGGAATGCCATCGCGGACCTACCCCGAGTCATCGACCGGCTGGAGTCGGCAGGCGTCGACTCCCTCTGGTTCTCGGAACTGGTCTACACACCGGCCGTCGACCCCCTCGCCGGCATGGCCTACACGCTGGGCCGCACCGAGCGCCTCAAGGTCGGCACATCGGTGGCGGTGCTTCCCGGCCGCAACCCGGTTCTGGTCGCCAAGGCACTGGCATCGCTGGCCGCACTCGGCCCCAAACGGGTGCTGCCCGCGTTCGGGCTGCGCCCGGCGTCACCGGCGGAATGGGATCTGTTTCCCGTTCCCGACGGCCAGCGCGCCGCGGTGTTCGACGAGGCGCTGCACGTGGTGCGCGCGATGCTGACCGGTGACGAGGTGACCTTCGCCGGCCGGT
>JAHFVD010000019.1:23282-105129 GCA_023264735.1 Mycobacterium sp.
CGGCCGAGCTTCTGGCCGGCGACTGGCAGCAATTGCACAGACAGCTCGACTGTCTCATCGCTGCGGGGCTCAGCAAGTTCGTCATCCGCCCACTCGGTGAGACGCCCGCCGACGAGTTCATCGACCGTTTCATCGACGAGTTGTTGCCCCGGCAGAACTGATCCGGCAAAGTGCAGTTGGCGGGCACTGTGCCCGAACCCGCGGCGGCTGAGGAGTTTTGCCATGTCTAATCATTTCACCGGTCTGAGCCTTGGCCCACCACTGGGTGACCAGCGCCTGGATCTCTGCGACCTGTATGCATTTCAGGCTCCCGCCGACCCCACGCGAACGGTGCTGATCCTCAACGCCAATCCGAACGCCGACGCGCTACACCCCGACGCCATCTACCGGCTGGCGGTCGACAACGACGGCGATCTGCTCAACGACATCGCCTTCAGCTTCATCTTCTCAGTACCTCAGGACGGGCGCCAGACCGTCGACGTCTTCAAGTCCGTCGGCGACGAAGCGGAATCACCACTTCCGTTGGGCGAGAAGATCTTCGACGCCGTCGAGGTATCGTTTGGTCCGACCGCCAGTGTCCACCGGTCCGGGGACTACACGTTCGCCGCAGGCGCGCGCAGTGACGCGTTCTTCTTCGACTTCGACGGCATCAAGAATCTGTTCGACATCACCGGCGGCCGCAACTTCACCGCGCCCCATCTCGGGAGCACATCGCCGTGGACCGGGGTCGACTCCAATCTGACCGCCAACGTGTTCTCGATCGCGATCGAACTCCCGACCGCCGAACTGGGCGCCAACCCCGACATCCGAATCTGGGGCCGGTGCAGCCTCAAGGAGGACGGCGAACTGAACCACGTCGACCGTGCCGGACATCCGTCGGTGAGCAGCTTCTTCAACACCGACGACACCAAACTCGAATACAACGCCAGCGTGCCGGTCAACGACCGGGAGCGCTGGACGGGGCAGTTCGTGCACCTGATGGGCCACACCGGCGGTTACACCGACGAGGAAGCCATCGCGGAGATCGACCGCGAGGGCACCCTGCCCGACATGCTGCACTTCGACCCGGCCAAGCCGGCGAAGTACCCCAACGGCCGGGTGTTCACCGACGATGTCATCGACTATCGGCTGGCGTTCCTGACCAAGGGTGACTGCCCGCCCAGTGGGCTCGCGCCGCACACCGACACCCTCGACGTCTTCCCGTATCTGGGCAACCCGCACCCGGCGAATTAGCCTGCGGGACAGTACGACCGGGTGGCGACGTCCAACGCTGTCCGGTAGAGATCGTCGAACTGCCGTTCGCCGGCGACGACGCCCTTGGCCGCGGCCAGCGCCGGACCACAGCCAGGGGAGTTCAGCAGCGGCCACTGCACCGAGAACTGCTCGACGATCTGGCGGTTGAGACCGTCGATGACCGACCGGGACGCCGACAGGTCCGGCGCCGCCGTCGGCGCGCCGGCCGGGTCGAACTTCCAGCCGGCGAACCGGGCGTACTCGATCGCCTCGGTCGCGTTGATCTGGTTGGTGAACGCACTGGTAGCGTAATCGGTTGCCACACCGCGAGATTCGGCATCCTTGGACACCGCATCCAACACCACCTTGACCCGGGCGGGATCGGTGATCGGGCCACCGGTCAGCCACTTGTTGGCGGCCACCGCATCGGCGGTCTGCAACCGCTGCGCCGCGGCGTCGACCAGGTTGTACAGCGGTTCGGGTGAATCAGCCCGCGCCGGTGCGGCCGTCGCGACCGCCAGCATCGTGATCATCGTCGCGACGCCGCGCGCCGGGGCAGTGCTCATGTATTTTCCATCCTTGCTATTGCCGCCGATACCAGCCTTGACGTTAACTGTCCCGGTGGCGGACTGGAGCGGCCGGGACTACAGCCGGGTCAGCAGCCTGCAGCGCACCGTTGCCGCCGAGACCCTGGCCGAACTCGTCGTCGACGGCAGCGAGTGGGTGCTCGACGTCGGCTGCGGCGACGGCTTCCTCACTCGCGAAATCGCCGATCGCCTTCCTCGCGGGTGCATCATCGGCGTCGACGCCTCGCCCAGAATGGTGGCCACCGCCCGGCAGGCCGGCCCGCCGGGACCGGCCGGCCCGGTGTTCGTCTGCGGTGACGCGCGCCGGCTGCCCTTCGGCAGCAGCTTCGACATGGTGGTTTCGTTCAACGCGCTGCACTGGGTACCGCAGCTCGCCGAGGCGCTGACCGGTATCGCCGAGGCGCTACGCCCGGGTGGCCGGGCCCTGATTCAGATGGTCTGCGACAGTGCGCGCCCCAGCATCGAGTCCACCGCGATGTAGGTGGCCCGCAGCCACCGCTGGGCGTCGTACTTCACCGGGTTCGAGGCGCCGTTCGCCCACCCCGATCCTGCGGCATTCGGCGAGCTGGCGCAGCGCTGCGGCCTTCACGTCGACTCGCTGACAGTGCGCGATCGCGAATGGGATTTCGAGTCCACCGCGAAGTTCACGGCGTGGTGCACGGTGGGCTGCACGGCCTGGACCGACCACATCCCCGAGGCCGACCGCGCCGGGTTCATCGACGACATGGTGGCCGCCTACGAACCGGTGGCGGGCCGTCCCGGCCTGTTCCGGTTCATGCAGCTGCGCGCCGAGCTGCACACCTGAAATCAGCCGACCGGCCCCGCACCGAGCACCAGCGGCGCGCTGCGCGGATTGCCCTCACGGTCGATCCAGTTCAGCGTGATGGTGTCGCCGGGGTGGTGGGAGTCCATGACGTTGGACAGATCGGCGGCGGTATTGATCGTGACCGCGTCCACCCCCGTGATGACGTCACCAGGCGCGATACCCACCCCGCGGGCGGGAGTATCCGGAAGCACTTGGCGCACAACGGCTCCGGCGGGGCCACCATTCTGTGCGTCGGCGATGCCGACACCGATGAACGCGGTATCGCCCATGTGCACACCCGCGCCGCCACCGGACCGGATCGCGTTGGCGATGCCCAGGGCACGGTCGATCGGGATGGCGAAACCCTCGCCGCCGTGGACGTTCCCCATCCGGTAGGTCAGCGTGGCGGCGACGTTGACGCCGACCACCTGGCCGGCGGCGTTGACCAACGGACCGCCCGAGTCACCGGGCCGGACGTCGGCGGCCACCCGGATCAGATCGGAGAGTTCTCGAGTCCCGCCACCGGACTCATCGGAGGCGCGCACCGAGGCACCGAGTTGGGTGATGTTGCCCGGCGAAAAACTCGGCGCTCCGCCGGCCCCGCCGGCATTTCCGATCGCCGCGATCGGATCACCCACGGCGATGCCCGACGAGGTGCCCAGTGACGCGACCGGGAGATCACCGGCCCCGCGCAACCGGACCAGGGCGATGTCGTTGGTCCGGTCGTAGCCGATGACGTCGACGGGGTACGTGCGCCCGTTGGCCAAGCTCGTGGCGGTGATTCCGGTGGCGCCCTCGATGACGTGGTTGTTGGTCAGCACCTCGCCGCCTGCGTCGAGCACGATGCCTGTGCCCGCGCCGACCGCACCCTGATAGTTGAGAGTCGTGTTGATATCGACGAGTCCCGGGGTGACCAGTCCGAGCACTGCCGATTGGTCCAGCGGCGGCGCCAGGGGAGCAGGGCCAATGGGCGCCGGTGCGGCGTGCGCGGGCCACGTGACCAGAGCCGGCACCAGCAGAAGGGCCGCCAGCATGGTGATGAGCCGGCGGCCGCGGCGAAGCGGAACCTTTGCGTTCATAGCTCAACTTTGCCTGAAAAGAAGCTCGAGTGGCACTCGGACACTCTTTTCGCCGCCCGCGGGGTTGCCAGGCGGAATATCACGGTTTGGTGGAGCACACATTTGGGCAGTCCGTTGCACAGCATCAATTGCCGCCAATGAACCACCAATCCTCGACATCGCCCCAACCGGACGAGAAGGGAATCCGTTCGTGAGGACCCAAGAACGCTCCGAAAGGCCCTCCGACCAGGCCCACGAGCATCAAAGCCAGGCCGACAAACCGGTGCCGGACGAGCATGTCGGGCCAAGGCGAGAGAGATGATGAAGGCCTACGACGAGCGACCCACCGCGGTTTTGCCGGGCTCCGACAACACCGTCACCGGCACCGCCGTCAACGACTGGCTCGACGAGGAAGGACAGCCCATTTACGGCAAGCACGACAATGCCGGGAATTCCGCATAACAGCTGACACTTAGCTGCTTCACAGTTTGCTCGAGTGGGGACTTCGCGGTTCGGTCACGTAGGCTACCGGGGTTAGGTCACCCGGGGAGTGTGGCCGGTCTTGCGGGGGTGGGCCGGAGTGCGACGCAAGAACAGGACACCATTGTGTTAGATACACCGGCAGACGCCGAACAAGCCGAATGTATGGAGCCGCGTTTCGACGACGTGCAGCACCATTACGACCTGTCCGACGACTTCTATCGGCTCTTCCTGGACAAGACGCAGACCTACAGCTGCGCGTACTTCGAGACCGAGGATCTGACGCTCGAGCAGGCGCAGATCGCCAAGATCGAGCTGTCGCTGGGGAAGCTGGGCCTTGAGCCGGGCATGACGTTGCTGGATGTCGGTTGCGGCTGGGGAGCCACGCTGATGCGTGCTCTGGAGCGCTACGACGTCAACGTCATCGGGCTGACCCTGAGCAAGAACCAGGCGCTGCACGTCCAGCAGCTGTTCGACGACTCCGAGAGCACTCGGTCGCGGCGAGTCTTGCTCGAGGGCTGGGAGCAGTTCGACGAGCCAGTCGACCGAATCGTCTCGATCGGTGCGTTCGAACACTTCGGATCGGATCGCTACGAAGCCTTCTTCAAGATGGCTTACGACGCGCTACCCGCCGATGGGCTGATGTTGCTGCACACCATCGTTCTGCCGAGTGACGAGGAATTCGCCGAGCGCGGAATGCCAATTACGATGCGGCACTTGAAGTTTTTCAAATTCATCATGGACGAGATCTTCCCCGGCGGCCGGTTGCCCAAGGTGACGGACGTCCAAGAGCACGCCATCCGCGCCGGCTTCAATGTCAATCGGGTCCACCCGCTGCGGCTGCATTACGCCCGCACCCTGGACCAGTGGGCAGCGGCGCTGGAGGCCAACGAAGAAGAGGCCGTGGTCCTGCAGTCGCGCGAGGTGTACGACCGGTACATGAGGTACTTGACCGGCTGCGCTGAGCTGTTCCGCGACGGCTATACCGACATCTGCCAGTTCACCCTGGCCAAGGGCTGACAGGCTCGCTGCCAGCCCTTCGCCTCACCACCCGCGGGTGAACGGGCACACCTCGGCGCATCCCCCGGTGTGCGCCACAATCACGATGTCGTCATCGACGTTATGGGCTGTGCCGTGGTGGCGTCCCGAGTCGAAGGCCCACATCTCGTAGGGCCATTGGTCCTCGCCTGGGTGTTAGCATGCGCGCGTCGTTGGTGTCGGTGAGGAGATGCAATGGTCCGCGCAGTGGCAATCGGTGGCGCGGCATTGGTCATGATGGCGTCCGGCTTGAGCGATCCCGGCGTGGCCACCGCCGCCGAGGACACCGTCTACATGTTCGGTAGCTGTTATGACCCGAGCCAGCCGCTGTTGGAGAAACCGCTGCAAGTGGTCTACGGATGCGACTCCACCAGCATCATGGAGAACATGACGTGGAGTTCATGGGGAGCCGACGGCGCCAGGGGCGCCGGCATCGACAATGCCGTTCAGTGCCAACCCAACTGCGCGCAGGGACCACATCTGTACAACCCGATCGTGGTGCACGCGTGGAATCCGGTCCCCGGCCGGGCCGGCTGCCCCGACAACGCGGCGTTCTTCACCGATTTCACCGTCGCCTACCCGGCCGGCGTCCCGCCGTGGGTGGTCCCCGGCACCAACTGGGGTCCGGGAGTGGAATACACCTACGTCGACGGCATGGCGGGCGTCCACTTCTTCGACCAACGGCCCTACAGCTGCACCCCGCTGTCCTGATGTGATGCCCGCGGCGACCGGCCTTCGCTCCAAACCCGCAGTGCTGCTCATCGCTGCGGCACTGCTCGTCAGCCTGGTCTTCGGGCTGAGTTTCGTTGCGATGCACCGGTTTCGGGATCTGCGTGGCGAGGCTGTCGATCCGGTCGCACACCCACTGACCGACGAGCAGGCCAAACGCCAGGTCCTCGAGCCGGCTGGGGAGATCACCGCCACCGGCAAGCTGAAGGGCATCAGCGCAAGCTATCTGCTGATGTCGTGCACGAACGCCGACGACCCGCCGTACCAGGGCGCGGTCTACCTCAACTTCGACGTGCCGGGCGTCATGGCCACCCCGCAGTACTTCGAGTCGATCGCGACGGCGATGACCGCCAAGGGCTGGGCCGAGGCGACGCCGCCGGGCGGCCACCCCGGCGGCCGGACCTTGACCCGCAACGGGGTCACGGCCATCTTCTTCTTCCGCAATTCCGACAAGGCCGACCGGGCCACGATGCAGATCTACGGCGAATGCCGGAACACCACCGACCATCGCAGCGACCCGACTGGTTGGGTCGACGTCACCGCCGCATTGCCCCGCTGACCACTACCGGGTCCCTGCCAGATGGGGACTTTCGTCCCTGTGGCACGGGCCTTCTACCTCGTGTGTGGTACGTCGAGTTACAGATAGGCTGCGGCCATGACCTACGTGATCAGCAGTGCGTGTGTCGATATCAAGCACAAGGCCTGCATGAAGGAATGCCCGGTCGACTGCATTTACGAGGGTGACCGCACCATGTACATCAATCCCACCGAATGCGTGGAATGCGGTGCCTGCAAGATCCTTTGCGAGGTGGACGCCATCTATTTCGAGGGCGACCTGCCTGAGGAGGAGAAGAAGTTCCTCGCCGACAACGCCGCGTTCTTCAGCGAGATCCTGCCTGGCCGCGACGCCCCGATCGGGGACCCGGGCGGGGCCTATGAGCTCGGCCCGGTCGGTGTCGACACCCCGATGGTTGCCGCGCTGCCGCACCAGCCGCACTGATCCACACCTCCTCTTCTTCGGTAACCCCAGGTTCCGGCCGTTATCGGATCGTCTCCGAAGCGGGACCACTCGGTGCTCATTCGCCGGTATACGCGACTGCGGGTAGGCTCCACGGAGATCGAAGACGACCACGCTGTCCCGGTTCGCTTCCGGCGCTTCCAGCGCGACGTATCGCAGCAGGTGAATGTGTCTCTGCGCGCGCGTTGTGTGCGGCCGGCGAAGTCAGGACCGGAGAGGAGTGCTTCAGTTGGACACGGTCCTGGGACTGTCGATGACCCCGACCACTGTCGGACTCGTCCTTGTCCAAGGTGACGGAGTCGACGGCGCCACGAAGGGGCACGACACGTTCGAGGTGCGCCGCGGTGGGTTCAGCCCGGTCACGACGTCGGAGTTCGTCGCAGAGGCGCTGTCGCGCACCCAAGCCATCGCCGGCGGTCAGCAGTTGCAGTCCATCGGAGTGACCTGGAGTGATGACGCCTCGGTCGAGGCTTCGCTGCTGCTCGACTCGTTGGCCGACTCCGGATTCAACAACGTGATCCCGATCCGGCTGCCGGAGGCCACCGAAGCCTTCGCTCGCGGTATCGGGCAGGTGATCGGCTCGGACGTGACCGCGGTGTGTGTCGTCGAGCCCGACGCCGTCGTCGCCCTGGTCGTCGACGCCGACGAGGGCGCCGTGCAGACTGCGATCAGCTATGACCTCGAAACCGACCAGGACCTGATCACCTGGCTGTCGGACATCCTGAGCGCCAGCGAATGGCACCCCGACGGGCTGGTGCTGCTGGGCTCCGGAGAAGGTTTCGAGTCGATCGCCCGTCGGCTCGAAGAGATCGTGGGCATCCCGGTGTTCGCACCGGCCGAGGCGGAGCTGGCCTTGGCCCGCGGGGCGGCCCTGGCCTCTGTGAACGGCATCGGAGTCCTCGACGATCCGCTGTTCAGCCTGCCGGCCCCGCCCGCCGATCGCCGTAACGACTCGAAGGCGATGCGCGGGGCGACAGCGCTGCTCGCCGGAGGTGTGGTGGCGTTCGTGGTGTCGGCATCGGTGGCAGTGGGTCTGGAACTGGTGCCCGACCACGGAACACGCGCCGAGCACCGCGACGTGGTGAACACCGCCGAGACACCCGCACTGCTGCCCGAAAGCGCTCCTGAGGCGCCTGCCCCCGCCGCTCCGGCTGGTGCCGCACCCGAAGAAGCGCAGTCCCGGCCGGCCGGGCCGCCGGCCACCGAGCCCACCTTCGACGCGGCTCCGGTCGTCGCGATGACGATGAACGTGCCGCCGCCCGCGGCGCCGCCCGCCGATGTGCCGCCCGTCGAGGCCGCGGCACTGCCGCCGGTACCGGCTGTCATCGCGCCGCCCCCCGTCCAGCCCAAGCCGTCGTTGCGCAGTCGCCTGCGGGATCGCCTGTCGGGGCTGGGCGGCGGATAGCTGCAGAGTTTCGCTGACACTCGGCCCTGACACCCACTCGTCCGCCTACCCACCGCAGTTGCGGCATGTCCCCGCATGTTTGGCGGGCGCATCGGTGGCGACCATCTAGACTGGCCCTTTGCTGATCGCCCACGCGAGGACGGGATCCATGGCCAGAGCAGTTCGACGAGCATTTGCCGCCGCAGGGATTGCGGTGCTGGCGATGGCGACTTCGGTGCAGACCAGCGTGGCCGCGGTCGCTCCCTCGATCGGCGGGGCGTCCATCGCCTCCGTCCAGCCAACCAACGGCCAGGTCGTGGGCGTCGCCATGCCGATCACCGTCACGTTCACCAAGCCGGTGATCGACCGCTGGGGCGCCCAGCAATCGATCGGTGTCACGTCACCGGCCAACATGGCGGGGCGTTACGAGTGGCTCGACGATCAGACCGTCCAGTTCACGCCCGACCAGTACTGGCCTGCGCATTCCGAGATCACCATGATGGCCGGCGGCATTCCGCGGACCTTCGGCACCGGCGCCATCGTGCTGGGCGTCGCCGATATCTCGGCGCACACGTTCACCGTGAGCATCGACGGCCAGGTGGCACGTCAGATGCCGGCGTCGATGGGCAAGCCCAGGCATCCGACCCCGGTGGGCAGTTTCACCGCCCTGGAGAAGCAGTCCGTTGTCGTGATGGACTCCCGCACCATCGGCATCCCGCTGAGCGATCCGGAGGGCTACAAGCTCACGGTGAACGACGCCGTTCGGGTCACCTGGGGTGGGGTGTACGTGCACTCCGCGCCGTGGTCGGTCGGCTCACAGGGCTACGCCAACGTCAGCCACGGCTGCATCAATCTGAGCCCGGACAACGCCTCGTGGTACTTCAACCAGGTCCACATCGGCGACCCGATCGTCATCAACGCCTAACCGCCCCAAAGGCTTTCACACTCGTCCCGCTAGATGGGGCAGTGCAGATTTTTCGCGGTGGGGGAGGCGGGCACGGTCGCGGGATCGGGATGGGTGCGCAGAACCCGGTCTGCGGTGCCCGGTGTGGTCACACCGAACCAGTAGTGCTCGTTCTTGAAGTGGTGCAGCCGGTGGTCGCGCCAGATCACCCGGTAGGCAGCGGTTTTCGGCTTGTAGTCGGTGTGCACCAGGTAGTGGCACCACTCGTAGACCAGTCCGCAGGTCAGCATCACCACCAAGAACGTCAGCCCCATGCCGGTGCGCGGGAAGACCACCAGCGCGATGGCCACCGCCGCGATGACCGCACCGACCGCCGACTGTAGTGGGATGAACACCAGGTTTACGTCACGCGGGGCGACGTGGTGTTCGCGATGCTTGCGGGCCAGCAACGTGTCCAGGGTGATCCTGCCGATGCGGCGCGGCCGCCAATGCAGGACGAAGACGTGAATCATCCACTCCAAGAACGGGAATCCCGCGGCGATCGCGAACGGCACCACCGCGTCGGTGAGCTGCCAGTCGCCGATGGCGATGCGGGCGATCGCGGCGGCGGTCAGTGCCACCACGAACAGCCAGGGCGTGGGGTGCCGCCAGAATTCGCGGCCGGCGTCGGCCAGGGTGAGTCCGCGGCGGGTGTTCGTCGGTGCGCTCATCGCTATCCCTCCAGCGCGTTCAGTGCCGCGACCAGTGCGGTGGTCGCGGGCTCCAGCAGTGCACGGGCAGCGGTGGCGGCCGCTGTAGGCTTGCCCGCTGCGATGGCTGCAGCCAGCGTGCGGTAGGCCTGCGTCTGCCCGACCTCGGCGGCCATCAGCGTGGCCAGCGCAGGCAGTGCCGGCTCGTAGGCGGCTCGTAATGTGTTGAACATCAACCGAAATGCGATGGAGTCGGCGCCGTCGACCACGTGATCCCAGAAGGTCAGCGCATGCCGCTGCTGCTCCAACGGGTCCTCGGCCGACGCCAGTGCGGCGATCGATTCCTCCAGCAGTGCGGCCAGTCCGGCCTGGCGACGTTCGGCGGCGAGCTCGGCCACTTTCGGTCCGTTGTGCAGTCGGGCTTCGAGGATGCTGCGGGCCACCGATACGTCGAGTTGGCCGTTGCGCAGCAGCAATTGGGGGAGCAGGTCGAGTCCGGCGTGACGGCGGAAGTCGCGGACGGTGGTGGCGTCGCCCTGGCGCACTTCGACCAGGCCCGCGGCCGCGACCCGTTTCAGCGCTTCGCGCACCGCCGGGCGGGAGACGCCCAGCACCTCGGCCAGCCTGCGCTCCGAGGGGAGCGGCTCACCGGGCTGCATTTCGCCGCTGAGCACATCGGCGAGGATCTGCTCGAAGACGTCTTCGGGGACCGAACGCCGGTTCACCGGCTGCAATGCCATGGCCCCAGCATGCCCACCCAGAGGCCAGAGGTCAAGTGGTCAGACCAGTTGACTTTTCCCTTGCGCCCAAACCGACATTCGGCAGAAGTTTTGCGAGTGGTTTACGACATTTCGTCGGTCTCGGCGCAGGGTTACTTGGGATGCCGCGCGGTGAACCGCAGATTCACCTCGTCAGCGACCTTCAACGACCCCACGAACAGCGAATATGGCTTGACCCCGAACTGCGTCTGGAGCACCGGCACCGAAGCGGACATCACCCAAGCGTCACCGGAATCCTCGACCGCCACGTCGACAGTCTGTGGCCGTGACGTGCCATGGATCTCGACGGTCCCGTCCAGGCGATACCCGGCCTCGGTCTCGCTGATGTCCTCGGCGCTGAACGTGATCTGCGGATACTTCTTGACGTCGAGTGCCTTCAGCGCGTTCGAGCGGACCACGCCCTTCTCCGGCCCGGTCAGCGGAGTGACACCGCCCTCACCCTTGATCACCTGCAGCGAGTCGACGTCGACCACCAACTCGACGCCGACCGGCTTCTTGCCGCGCCACTGCACATCGGCCCGCCAGGATGCCATCGCGATGGTCAGCCGGTGGCCCATCTTGGCGGCCGGACCGCCAACCCCGGTGAGGATCTGCAGTTCGCCTTCGGCAGCGGTGAGTGTCCAGGGATCCGTCACGCCTCGACTGTAACGGGATGCGTCAGCGGCTCTTACGTGCCGGCGCTGGCGCCGGTGTAGTCGACCTGCCAGTGCTTGATGCCGTTGAGCCAGCCCGACCGCAACCGCTCCGGCTTGGCGAGCGGTGTCAGGTCCGGCATGTGGTCGGCGATCGCATTGAACATCAGATCGATCGTCATCCTGGCCAGGTTGGCGCCGATGCAATAGTGCGCACCGGTACCGCCGAAGCCGACATGCGGATTGGGATCGCGAAGGATGTTGAAGCGCAGCGGTTCCTCGAAGACCTCTTCGTCGAAGTTCGCCGAGCGGTAGGACATCACCACCCGCTGGCCCTTCTTGATCTGGACGCCCGAGAGCTCGACGTCTTCCAGCGCCGTCCGCTGGAACGACGTCACCGGGGTGGCCCACCGGACGATCTCGTCGACCGCCGTCTTCGGGCGCTGCGCCTTGTACAGCTCCCACTGGTCCGGGAAATCGGTGAAGGCCGTCATGCCATGGGTGATCGAGTTGCGGGTGGTCTCGTTGCCGGCCACCGCCAACAGAATGACGAAGAAGCCGAACTCGTCGTCGGAGAGCTTGCCCCCTTCGACATCGGCCTGGACCAGCTTGGTCACCAGATCGTCGCGCGGGTTCGCGGTCCGGTCGGCGGCCATCGCCATGCCGTACATGATCAGCTCGCCGGCGGCGCCCTGAGGGTCGTTGCGGGCGAATTCGGGATCCGCTTCGCCGACCATCTGATTGGACCAGTCGAAGAGCTTCTTGCGCTCGTCCTGCGGGACACCCATGAGGTCGGCGATGGCCTGCAGGGGCAGCTCGCACGAAACCTGTTCGACGAAGTCGCCGGACCCTTCTGCCGCTGCGGCTTTGGCGATCGCCTGGGCGCGCTCTCGTAGGTTCTCCCGCAACGTCTCGACGGCCCGTGGCGTGAACGCGCGGGAGACGATCTGGCGCAGATGGGTGTGGTGCGGCGCGTCCATGTTCAGCAGGACGAACTGGCCGGTGTCCTTGTGCGACACTGCCGCATTGTCCGGGTAGCGGGGCAGGGCGGTGTTCTCCAGGCTGGAGAAGATGTCGCTGCGCCGTGAGATCTCCTTGACGTCCTTGTGCTTGGAGACGACCCAGTAACCCTCATCGTCGAAACCGCCTACATTTCTCGGCTGCTCGTTCCACCAGATCGGGGCGACCCGGCGCAGCTCGGCGAGTTCCTCGACAGGCAGTCGCTCGTTGTTCAGATCAGGATCGGTGAAGTCGAAACCAGGGGGAAGGTTCGGACTCGGCATAAAAGGCGCACCTCCATACGACGTCATCTAGTGCCCGGTGATCCATGCCTACACCACGCACGGAGGCCTCGGCGGCAGCTTTCGGAAACTGATAACTGAAACGTGTTCTACACCCGCGTGGACGACGGCCGCAGTGCCTCGCCGGTGGCGTCGTCGGCGGGCAGGAATGCCTCGATACTGAGCTCCGCGGCCGTCAGGTCGAGCGCCGTCCCGAACGTCGTCACCATGGAGATGAACCTGAGCAGCACCCCATCGAGCCGGTAAAGCTCCAGCGGCACCGCGACCCCGCCGACATCGGTCGAGGAGTCCTCGCCACCGGGGTAGGACTCGATCTCGGCCAGTAGCTCCGCCGAACCACCGGCGCCGGCCTCCCGGCGCAGCCGGCTCAGCAGATGGTGGCGCCACTGCGCAAGATTGCGGATCCGCGGTGCCAGGCCGTCCGGGTGCAGCGCGATCCGCAGCGCGTTGGGCGTCTCGAGGAGATGCGCCGCCACGCCGTCCAGCAGGGTCGAGGTGCCCGGATTCGCCTGCAGCACATCCCAGTTGCGGTTGACCACCAGACACGGATACGGGTCGTAGGCGGCCAGCACCCGGTCGATGCCGGCCCGCACCGCCGCCATTCCCGGATCGTCGACGCTGCGCTCGGCGTACACCGGTGCCAGCCCGGCGGCAAGCAGCAGGTGATTCTGCTCGCGGGGCGGCACAGCCAGCGCATCGGCCAGCCGCAGCACCATCGCTCGGCTGGGCGCCGAGCGCCCGCTCTCGACAAAGCTGACGTGCCGCGCCGACACATCGGCCTCCAGCGCGAGGTCGAGCTGACTCAGGCGACGCCGACGCCGCCAGTCGCGCAATAGGTCTCCGAAGGCCGTACCGCTCACCTGAGCCAGCATCGCCCAAGTCGGTGCGCGATGCCATTACCTGAGAGGTAATTGCCCCGCCTACCTCTGCGGAGGACCGTGGACACCATGAGGAACAGCGATCCATCCCCGGTCCCGAGCTGGCTTCGCTTCGTGCTCAAGTCCGACCGCGCCGGCTCGGCGTGGTTCGTCGGCACCGGCTTCTTCCTGGCGCCGCTGTTGGCACTGGTGTCGCCCTGGCCCGCGCTGACCGTGGTGATCTGGGTGATGATCGGGCTGGCGGGGCTGTGGCTGGGGTTGCTCGGTGTCGCGATGGCCACCGGACTGGCGATGGTCATGCGCTCGAATACCGAGATACCAGAAGACTATTGGCGCTCGATCGTGAACTACTAGTCGAGGACGACGGCGTTCTCCGGGCAGGCCTCGGCAGCCTCGCGGGCGCTATCGGCAAGCTCGTCGGGCACCTCGTCCACGATGGCCTCGGCGTACCCGTCGTCGGTCATGGCGAAGACTTCCGGGCAGATCGTGGTGCACACGCCGTGGCCACGGCAGCGCCCGTCGTCAATGCTGGCTTTCATGCGAGATCGAACTCCAGGTGCAATTCGGTGAGCCCACGCAGGATGTAGGTGGGCACGTAGTTGTATCTGCGCGCATCGGCGGGCCCGTGGTGTTCCTCGCTGATCCGGATGTCGGTGGTGCGATCCAGCAGCCGTTCGAGCGCGACACGCGCCTCGGCCCGGGCCAGTGGAGCGCCGGGGCAGGTGTGAATGCCGCGGCCAAAAGCGATGTGCTGCCGGGCATTCGACCGTGCCGGGTCGAAGGTGTTGGGATCGGTGAAACGCCGCGGGTCGCGGTTGGCCGCAGCCTGGACGACCATCAGCGTTGAGCCGGACGGCACGTCCACACCGCCGAGGGTGACCGGCTCCTTGGACAGCCGGAAGTCGCCCTTGACCGGGCTCTCGAAGCGCAGCGCCTCTTCGATGAAGTTGCCGACCTTAGAGCGGTCCGCCCGCAGGAGCGCCTGGATATCGGGGCGATCTCCGAGGATCTGCAGGGCGGCACTGAGTAGCCGCACGGTCGTCTCCTGGCCGGCCGAATACAGGTTGGCCGCCACGCGGGCCACGTCACCGGGATCGGGTATCGAGCCGTCGGGGAAGGTCGCCGCGGCCATCTCCGACAGCACGTCACCGCGCGGGTTGGCCCGACGGTCCTCGATGTAGGCGATGAACTTGTCGTAGAGGTATTCCAGCGGCGACTTGGCCAGTGCTTCGCCCTTGACGCTGCCGATGCCGCCGCCGTGGTGCCCGCCGCGCTGCATCTCGGCGAGGAACTCGTCGCGATCGGCGTCGGGAACACCCAGCAGGTCGGCGATGATCACCAGCGTAAACGGTTGGGCGAAGCCCGAAATCAGCTCGCCGCCCCCGTCGACGAGGTAATCGTCGAGGACGCGGTCGACCATCGTCCACATCCCGTCCTCGTTCTCCTTGAGGCGCTTGGGCGTGATCAAGCGCATCAGCAGCGCGCGGTGATCGGTGTGCACCGGTGGATCCAAGGCGGGTAGCTGGTCGTTGAACGGGAGCTCATCGCGATGTGCGGCAATGAGTTCGGCGACATCGTGACGGCCCTCGACAGGTACCGGGAAACCGGGGAAGGGACCGGTCACCGCGATGCACGACGAAAAGCGGTCGGCGTCACCGGCGACCTCGGTGGCTTCTTCCCAACCCGTGACCATCCACACGCCCTTGTGCGGTTCCCGCGAGACCGGGCAGCGCGCCTGCAAAGCCTCCAGATAGGGATACGGATCGGCGACCACATCGCGGTCCATGAAGAAGTTCACGCTATCGACATCGGTCACTGAGGGTCCCTTCACCGCGGAGCTGCCATACGATCGACAAGGACGATGCTAGTCGATCGTATGGTAGATTACTAGCCGATCGTAAAGCTGGACGAAGGGAGTTGACGATGAACGCAGTCGCTGCGGTCAGCACGGTCCCTGCCCCCGATACCCGGCAACGGCTCATCGACGCGGCGATCGCGCTGTTCATCCGGCACAGCTTCGCGGGCACCTCACTGCAGATGATCGCCGACGAGCTCGGGTTCACCAAAGCCGCTATCTACCACCATTTTCGGACCCGTGAGCAGCTCTTGACGGCAGTCCTCGAGCCGATCATCGACAAGGTGGCTGCGGTGGTCGACGACGCCGAGCGGCAGCGGGGTGTACACGCCCGCGCCGAGCGCATGATCAACGGCTATGCCCGGCTGGCCGTGGAGAGCCCGATGCTGGTCTCGGTCCTGGCGGCCGACCCCAGCGTGCACACCGTATTGAAGGCGAACCGCGACTGGACGCACATCATCTCCCGGCAGATGACCCTGCTCGCTGATGTTCATCCCGGCCCCGAAGGGTTCATCCGGGCGCAATTCGTCTTCGCCGGAATCGCCGGCTCAGCCGATCCCAAACGCGAAGCCGACGACGACTGGCTGCACGCTCAGCTCCTCGACGCCGGCCGGCGCGCACTGGGTCTGCGCACGCCTCGACGAACGTCCTAGTACCACAACGCTTTGGCGATGAACGAAGTGAAGAGCGCGATCAGGCGCGGTTGATGTACCAGGCGGGATGGCCGCCGGAAAGGGGAAGCTTGTGTCCACCTCGAAGACGGCAGTGGTGACCGGAGGCGGTTCGGGTATCGGTGCGGCGATCGTCAATCGGTTGCGCGCCGACGGCTACAACGTGGCCATCCTCGACCTGACCCCTTCGGAGGCCGAGTTCTCCTACGTCGCCGATGTCACCGACCGGGCGCAGATAGACGCCGCGCTCACCGACATCCGTGCCGCACTGGGCCCGGTCACGATCCTCGTCAACGCCGCTGGCAAGGACAGCTTCCGCCGGTTCCTCGACCTGTCCTTCGAGCAGTGGCAGAACATCGTCGACATCAACCTGCACGGCGTCTTCCACACCATCCAGGCCGTCCTGCCCGACATGATCGAGGCGGGCTGGGGCCGCATCGTCAACATCTCGTCGTCGAGCACCCACTCCGGGGTGCCGTACATGTCGGCCTACGTGGCGGCCAAGTCCGGCGTCAACGGGCTGACCAAAAGCCTTGCCCTGGAATACGGCCCGGCCGGTATCACCGTCAACGCCGTCCCGCCCGGCTTCATTGACACCCCGATGCTGCGCAAGGCCGAAGCCCGCGGAAACATGGGCGACATCCAGGCCACCATCGATGCCACCCCGGTGCGGCGGATGGGCAGGCCCGAGGACATCGCGGCCGCCTGCGCCTTCTTCATCTCCGAGGAAGCCAGCTATATCACCGGCCAGATCCTCGGCGTCAACGGCGGACGCAACACCTAACGGTTCAGCCGGCCGGCTTCGTCGTGGTCGGGGTGACCGAGGTCGTCACCGTCACCGTCGTGGTGCTCACGGTCGTCGTCGCGCTGCCTGACGTGGTCGCGCTCGACGAGGTGCCCGACTGCGAGAAGCTGGCTTCCTTGAACTCGATCCACGAGTCCTTGTAGATGACGTGGTCGCCCGAGGACACCAGGATCTGGGTGGGTGAAACCGCATAGGTGACACCGTCATTGGAGGCAACCAGGGTGCCGTCGGCGCTTCGGGTGATCGGCAGGTGCAGGGGAGCGTTGTCGGACAGCCGCACGCCGCGGTACTCCAGTCCGCCGTCACGGTTCACGCATATCACCACCAGCGACTTGGAGGTGCGGCCGTAGGCCATCAACGTCTGGTTCTCGTCGCACCGCGCGCCGGTGTCCACGTAGCCGCGCGAGTCGGCCTGGTATGACGCCGGTGCGCCCGACGTCGTTGTCGTGGCGGATGTCGCGGCGGAAGTCGACGCCGAGGTTGTGGCAGACGAACTGGCGGTTTCCGACGCCGACGCGGACGTCGTCAACGTGGTGGGCGCAGCCTGGGCGATGGGCAGGGTGTCCGACGCGCCGGTCGACACGGTCACCCCGATCACCAGCCCGACCGCCGCGAGAACCCCGCCGACCCCCAACCACGGCAACAATTTCGACGGCGAGAGCGGATCGTGAGCGGACATGGCCTAAGCGAACCACCTCAGGCGACGATTCCGGCGCTGGTGCAACGGCGTTTCTCCGGAGTAATCAGCGTCACCGCGCCCCAACCGGGGTCAGCTCGCCGGTTCGATCGGTGTCGAATCGTGGGTGAGCACCGCCCACAACAGACCGGCGGCATGCTTGGCCTGGTCGTTGGGCACGATCGGGGAGCCCGCTACCGGCTGCTCGGCCGGTGCACCGCTGATGTGTTCCACCAGCGCCACCGCCAGCGAGCGCAACTTCACGTTGGATTCGTGGCTGGCGCGGCGCAGGGTCGCCCACGCAGTGTCGGCATCACACGCCAACCGCCCCATGATCGCGCCCTTGGCCTGCTCGATCGCCCCGCGGGACTGCAGAACCGCCAGCATGTCGGCGATCGCGGTGCCGTCACCCTCGGCGCCTGCCGACACCATTGCCGCGGAGACGAGCTGTTCGTAGCCGATCAAGGTGGTCACGGTGCCTGCCGTGGCTGGGCGGTCCAGCACGCAGGACAACACGACCGTGCCATCGGCCTTCCACACGCCGGGCACCGCGACCGAACCGCGAATTTCCCGCCAGGCCGCACTGTGCTCGGGTATCCGGGACTCCATCGCGGGCAGGCTCAGATCCGGCCAGCGCTCGTCGGCCCAGAGATCCAGGCTCAGCACCGGCACCTGATGGACGAAGGCATCGATGACCGGACCGCCCAACCCGGCCAACTGGGCCTCCACGACCTCACCGCCGTAGCCACGGGCGGCCAGGAGGGTCATCTCGTCCTCGTCGAGGCGCCGATCGTGCATGGTGATCGAGAGCCCGATGGCGTCCGGCAAGTCGAGATGGACGCGTTCGAGGATCCGCTCGAACAACTCACCCTGCTGGGACAGGTCGCGCGGGTGGAATTCGGGCACAGGCATGGTGTTCGGCTCACTCCTTGGTGACGACGGTGGCCACCCGGTCCAGACCCGAGATCGCCAACAGTGTCCTGATCGGCCCCTCCGACGCCACGATCATCGTGAGCTCGGTCGTGGCGGCCAGGGCGAAGAGAGCGCGCACCGCGGCGCTGTCGCAATAGCTGACGTCGGCCAGATCGACGGTCAGCGTGGCGGAATCCGCAGTGGCCTTGGCCATCACATCCTGGAATTCGCCGACATTGGCCAGGTCGATCTCACCGGAGGCAACCACATGCGGCGACTCCCGATCCGCGACCACCGTGACCCGGAACTGGGCCTCTGCCATCAGCGCAACTCCTTGAGCTTGTCGACGGTGGTTCCGATTTCGGTAGCAGCAACCGGCAACGCGGTCAGCACAACTCTAAGCCCGACCCCGCGGACCGGTGCCATCATCGTCGTGTCGGCAGCACAAAGGGCACCATATGCCTTTGCCACGGAATATCTCCCGTCGTCTTCTTTACCCCCGACGACGCAATCGCCGCAGCTTAGCAAGCTTCGGTGCGGGCGGAGTGGTCAGCAAAGGCAAAATCTGCGATGACGTCACAATAAGTTGCAAACTCCGACGCCTTTCCGGTTTCACCCGAAGCACACCCGCCCCAGCCGTTAGGCTCAGCGCAGGGCCAGCGGGGGCACAGCGCTTCATCCTGATCGCGATGGGCCCGGCGGTAGAGAACTAGAGGGTGGATAGATGCTCCGCGAATTCGTCATCGCAGCAGCCGTTGCGGGCACCGCGCTGGCAGTGGCGCCAACCGCCGCCGCCGACGAACCGCACGGGCCGTTCCCCGGTGATCCGCCGGGGATGAGCTACCAGGCCTACCTGAGCGCCCCGTGCTATCAGTGGGATCGGTTCGCGTTCGGCCGCGGCCCCGGTGGCGAGCCGTTGCTCTGCCGCTGGATTCCCGGCCAGTCGCCGATCGGCATGGACCGGCCGCCGGAGGGCGTCGGCTTCTGGGTGTTGTCGCCCAAGATCTACGGCGTGCAAGCCGTGGGCTCGCCATGCCCAGGGTCGCAGGCCGCAGCCCAGTCGCCCGATGGTCTGCCGATGCTGTGCCTCGGCGCCCAAGGCTGGCAGCCGGGATCCATGCATTCCGGCGACTGGGGCAACGGAAACGACTTCTACCCGGCCAGCTGAAAATGAGTGTGCCGCAAGGGCGAGAACCCTGACGGCACACTCACATTCGGCTTAAGCCGACGCGTTGAGCTCCTCGAGCCGGCCGGTGGCCTCGAGGTACTCCTGCACCCAGCGCTCGATCACCGTGGACGTCTTCTCGACCTTCGTGAACTGACCGACGACCTGACCGATCGGGTTGAACGCGACGTCGACGCTCTCGTTGGGGTACTTGTGCGTGGCAGCGACGGCCATGCCGGAAACCATGTACTGCAACGGCATTCCGAGCGGCTTGGGGTTGCCCTCCTTCTCCCAGGCCTCGGTCCACTCGTTGCGCAGCATGCGCGCGGGCTTACCGGTGAACGAGCGGCTGCGGACGGTGTCGCGGCTCTCGGCCTTGGCGTAGGCGGCGTGCTGGACCTCGGTGTGCTCGGACTCTTCGACCATGACCCACTGCGAACCGGTCCACGCGCCCTGGGCACCCAGCGCCAGGGCCGCGGCGATCTGCTGGCCGCTGCCGATACCGCCGGCGGCCAGTACCGGCACCGGCGCGACCGCCTTGACGACCTGCGGCCACAGCACGATCGAGCCGATCTCGCCGCAGTGCCCGCCGGCCTCGCCGCCCTGGGCGATGATGATGTCCACGCCGGCTTCGGCGTGCTTCTTCGCCTGCGACGGCGAGCCGCACAGCGCGGCGACCCTGCGGCCCTCATCGTGGATGTGCTTGATCATCTCCGTCGGCGGGGTGCCGAGGGCGTTGGCGATCAACGTGCACTTCGGGTGCTGGAGCGCGACCTCGACCTGCGGGGTGGCGGTCGCCTCGGTCCAACCGAGCAGCCCCATGGCGTCGTCGTCGCTGTGCTCGACCGGCACACCGTGGTCGGCGAGGACCTTCTTGGCGAAGTCGATGTGCTCCTGGGGCACCAGGTCGTTCAGCGTCTTCTTCAGTACCTCGGGGGACAGGTCCGTGGCGTCCATGCCCTCGTACTTGTTGGGGATGACGATGTCGACGCCGTAGGTGTGGTCGCCGATGTTCTCATCGATCCACTTCAGCTCGATCTCGAGCTGTTCGGGGGAGAAGCCGACCGCACCGAGGACACCGAAGCCGCCGGCCTTGCTGACGGCGACGACGACGTCACGACAGTGGGTGAACGCGAAGATGGGGAACTCGATACCGAGCTCATCGCAGAGGGCAGTGTGCATGGTTCGGCTCCTTCAAGCGGGGGCATAAGCAGACTGGAACGTGTTCTAGTTTAGTACGTCGGTGATGTGCGATTTGCAGGTATCCACTATCAGCGAGCTGACGAATGGCTATCGGCCCAGCCAACCCAGCCAGAACACCAGAAACGCCAGCATGCCCAGCGCGCACACGATGTGGTCGTGGTAGATCGCCCGGGCCAGCCGAGTCTGTTCGACGGCGGTGTCGGTGCGCCGGCCCAGCCGCACCGCGTTCGGGACGGTACGGATCAGCGCGAGCACGACGGGGACGCCGGCCAGCACGGCCGAGACCCCGAGCAGCCATCCCGGGCTGGCCCCGAACACCGCTTCGGCGATCAGCGCACCCAGCAGAACGATCATCACAACGGCGATGAGACGGCCCATCGGCTGCGATGTCGTGGTGGCCCGGTGGTAGTAGCCGGCGATCGAGGCCAGCGCCGGCTCGGGAAGTTGCTCGACGCGACGGCCGGCGCCGCGGATCTGACTGTCGAAGATCAGGTCCATCCAGAGCACTGCGAGCAGAAAACCGCTGCATGCGGTCAGCAGACCGGTGAGCACACCCATCGCGCCTCCGCCCTTGAATCCACGCCGAAAGGAGTAGCGTTTGATTGTCTGCTTTTAGCGGGGGTGCGCCATGATTTTCTCGAAGCTGGCGTTGGTCGCTGCAGCCGCTGTGTCCATGACACTCGCGCCCGTCGCCACGCCGCCGGCCACCGCGGCGCCGGGGTGCACGAACGGCGTCGTCCCGCTCAACCCGTACGTGGTGAACTGCGGTCTGCCGCCGCGCAAGAGTCAGGTGATCGGGGCGGCACCCGATGCCGGGGCGCTCATCGCGTGCCGCCACAACCCGATCTGCTTGTCGTACTACGTGAATTACCCGGGCACCCTCATCGTCCCGGGCTATCGCCCTTAGGTCTTGACGCCGCTGCGTCCGCCGACCACGAACGAACCGGCCACCGCCAGCACTCCGATCACGGCCAGCGGGATGGACCACGTCCGCCGGGAGGACACCGCCGACTGGCACTGCGCCACGAAGTCGGGGTGCTGGATGATCTCGTTGAGGATCGGCACATTGGCGACAATGTTCTTGTCGTTGGCTGCGCGCGCCGCCGACAGGTCTTCGGAGAGCGCGTTGCCGCAGCCGATGCTGCCGCCGTTGCCGTCGGGGGTGGATACCGGCACCAACAGGGCGATCACTCCAGCAACCAAGAGCACCGCACCCACCAAGAGGATCAAGCGACGCGCCGCCATGTCGGTGTCTCCTTACGCATCCGTCGAATAGGTGCTGCGGGACTACCCGGGCACTGCTGACGCCAAACGCGCGCGCACTCGACCTACGGCTTGCTGAACAACTCCACTTCGGATACCAGCGGCAGGTTCAGCGTGGTCCGGATGCCCGGCGGGGCGGCGATCACCGCGGGAATGGCGTTGACGATGCGGCCGGCGCCGGCCGCGATGGCGGCGTAGTTGTGGTCGCCCTTCTTGCTCGTCGGGCAGATGTCGACGACATAGGACGGCTCGCCGGTGATCTCCACCCGATACGAACCGCCGGGCTGGGCCGGTTGCGCCCAGTCGGGGCGCAGATCCTCACGCAGCCGGGTGACGTGCTCGACGACGATCGCCGCGTGGTCACCGACCATGCCCTTGATCTCGAAGCGCACCGCGGCAACCCCGCCCTTGGGGATGTGACCGGCGGCGACGTCGAAAGCCTCTGGGGCAGGCTCACGTTCGTAGCTCTCGGCGATCGAGTCCAGCGAGATGTTCAGCCCGGCGGCCAGCTGGCGGATGCCGCAGCCCCAGGCGATCCCGAGCACACCGGGCAGGAACAGCATCGGCACCTCGTCGAGTGGCTTGCCGAACCCCATGACGTCGAACATGACGGTGGCGCCGTCATAGGTCGCGTAGTCGGCGATCTCCATACAGCGCACCTGCTCGATGTTCTGACAGGTGCTGGCGAAGGCCAGCGGGATCAGATCCGTGATGAAGCCCGGGTCGACACCGTTGATGTAGATGCTGGAATTGCCAAGGCGGCCAGCCTCTTCCAACGGTTCGATGTACTTGTCGGGCATCGACTGCCACGGGAACTGCAACACCACCGGAGCCGAGCCGACGACGTTGATGCCGGCGGCCAGGATCTTGCGGACGTCCTCCATGGCCTCGGGCATGCGGGTGTCGCCCATTGCGCAGTAGACCGCGCATTCGGGTTCTCCTGCCAGCACCGCGTCGAGGTCCTTGGTGGCCAGGATTCCGGTCTTCACGCCCAGGCCGGCCAACTCGCCCGCGTCCTTGCCCACCTTCTCGTCAGCGGACACGCACAGTCCGGTGAGCTCGAAGCCCGGGTTTTCGATCAGCTCTGATAGGGCTATCCGGCCGACGTTTCCGGTGCCGATGTGGGCAACGCGGATGGCCATGAGTTCTCCTGACGTTCGGGGCTGCGGTGGGTTCAGTATGCGCATTCGGCGCCGAAACTGGAACAGGTTCTACCTCGCGGCCCGGCGCTACCGGTAGCCTGACGCCTCATGGGACGCGTAGACGACAAAGTGGCCATCATCACCGGCGGCGCACAGGGGATGGGAGCCGCTGACGCGCGGATGCTCGTTGCCGAGGGCGCCAAGGTTGTGATCGGGGACATCCTCGACGACAAGGGCAAGGAACTGGCCGACGAGCTGGGCGACGCCGCCCGCTACGTGCATCTCGACGTGACCGAAGCCGATCAGTGGAAGGCCGCCGTCGAGACCGCGATCAGCGAGTTCGGCAAGGTCAATGTGCTGGTGAACAACGCCGGCATCGTCCAGGTCGCGCCGCTGAAGTCGCTCGACGTGGAGCGATGGAAGCGGGTCCTCGACGTCAACCTGACCGGTGCGCTGTTGGGTATCCAAGCAGTGCTGCCGTCGATGAAGGAGGCCGGCGTCGGCTCGATCATCAACGTGTCGTCCATCGAGGGCATGCGCGGCGCCTCCTGGGTGCACGCCTATGTCGCGTCCAAGTGGGGCCTGCGCGGGCTGACGAAATCGGCGGCGCTGGAGCTGGCGCCGGACAACATCCGGGTCAACTCGGTGCACCCCGGGTTCATCCGCACGCCGATGACCAAGCACCTGCCCGATGACACGGTCAGCGCACCGCTCGGCCGTCCCGGCAAGCCGGAGGAAGTGGCCACCTTCATCGTGTTCCTGGCCAGCGACGAGTCGTCGTTCTCCACGGGTTCGGAGTACGTGGTCGACGGTGGCCTGATCACGGACGTTCCGCACCGCGCGATGCCCTAGTCAGTCCTTGGGGCTACGGCGCACTCGCAGCGCCAGGGATGCGAACACCGCGCCAAGGGCGGCCCGGCCCAGCGCGGGGAAGTGCCCGACCACATTGGCCGCACTATTGCGCCGGCCGGGGATGGTCAGGTGCAGCACCGGCCAGTCATTGGTGGCGGCCTTCGCCGCCAGGCCTGGGCGTGGGTTGACCGGCCGGGGATGGCCGACGAGCGCCATCAGCGCGCCATCCTCGTCCCCGTCGGCGTAGAAGTAGCTGCCAGTCAGGTCGATCTCGTTCGCCGCGCAAAACTGTTGCACCGCAGCGGCTTTCTGTCGCCCCCACACGATCGGCTTGTTGATGGTCCCGGTGAGCCGACCGTCGGCGTCGAGCTCGAAGGTGTTGCACACCACGTGGTCGATGCCCAGCGCGCGGGCCACCGGCTCGGCGTGGATGGTCAAGGCCGACGAGCTGAGCACGACGGTGTGCCCGCGGGCCTGATGAGCGGACACGACTTCGCGCATCAGCGGGTACACCCGCGCCGCCACCTGTTCGGCGTACAGGCGCTCGCCGATCTCGTCGAGCTCGACCAGAGACTCGCCGCGCAGATAGCCCGCGGCGCGGATCAGCAGCCGCTCGAACTGCATGCGGCCCAGCTTGTAGCGCAGCGAGGCCTCGATCACGCCCATGATCTCGCCGATCCGGGCCTGCCCGCGACGGACACGGTCGCTGGCGTGCGCGGTGGCGGTGAACCCGGCCACCAGGGTGCCGTCGAGGTCGAAGAATGCCCCCACCGCCGGCCCCGGTGGGCTACCGGCAATCTGCCCGAGCGGATCCGATGACAGGGTCACCACACCATCATGCCGATTTTCCCTGGAGGGTGACCGTGACCGGTCCGCCGTCGCGGGCGGCCCCGGCCACGATGCGGGCCGGAATTCGGAACATCCGGCCCGGCGAGGCGGGCCACGGCAGCCGCCGGCTGGCCAGCACGGTGCCGTCCTGGCGCGCGGTCACCACTGGGCTGCGCAGCAGCGTGTCGGTCCACGCCAGCAAGCGGTCGCGTGGGGGACCGCCGTCCCCGGGGCGCAGCAACCCCGGGCTGATCCAGCGCAACGGCGCCTCGGCGACCAGCCGCACCCCACCCTGGGGTGCGCGGTATCCCGCCAGATACGCGTCGATCTGTGCGGCGACGTGACGGCCGTCGAGGGCGGCGATATCGGCGGTATCCACCGGGTGCACCAGGTTGCCGATGGCGAACACGCCGGTTCGATTGGTACGCAACGCCGTATCGACCAGTGGAACCCCGCCGATCGGGTCGATGTCCAGTCCGGCGGAGCGGGCCAGCTCGTGGTCGGGGATCCAGTCACCGGTCAGGATCAGCGTGTCGCAGTTGACGATTCGCCGCGCCCCGGTGTCGGTGTTCTCGATCTCGACCGCCCGAAGTGCCGGTGCGCCGATGATCCGGGTGACCCTGGTGCGGGTGGCCACCCGGACACCCAGCCCGGCCCTGGCGGCGGCGGTGAACGCAGAGTAGGACTCGGGCCGCTGGTGCTCGGTGGTCATCAGTACGACGCGGCACCCGGCGTGGCGCAGGGTGAGAACGGCCGAATAGCTGACGAGTTCGGCGCCGACGACGACCGCACGCCGGCCGACGCCACGCCCGTGCAGGTGCACCAGGTTCTGCAGGTGCCCGGTGGTGTAGATACCGGCCGGCCGATCCCCGGCGATGAGCCGGGCGGGCCTTGGCCGTTCGCGCGCACCGGTGGCCAGGACCACCGCGCTGGCCTCGATGATCTCCCGGCCGCGCGGGGAGGTGACGTCCAGCGCGCGCTCACCGGCCCAGCCGGTGACCATGGCGTCAGTGCGAATATCGGCACCCGCGCCCAGCGCCTGCGCCACCAGCCGTCGCGCGTAGTGCGGCCCACTCAGCATCGTCCGCAGGTCGCGGATGCCGTAGCCGGGATGGTCGCTGTGTCGCGGAATGCCTCCGGCGGACGATTCCCGTTCCAGGACAACGACTTTGTGGCGACCGGCGAGCGCGGCCGCCGCCGTCAGCCCGGCCGGGCCGCCGCCGACTATCGCGATGTCGACGGTCATCGCAGCGCCTCAAACAGGTCTTGCACTTCGGCGCCGCAGAAGAATCCCTGACAGCGCCCATTCATCACCCGGGTTCGCCTGCGCAACCCGTCGAGTCCGGCCGGGGGGATCACCGACCGGCACGCGTCGCGCAGTTCGCCCTCGGTGACCCGTTCGCAGAAGCAGACGATGCGGCCGTACGCCGGGTCGGCGTCGATTGCCTGCGCGTCCTGGTAGGGCCGTACGAACGCTTCACCGAGGTTGGGCATTCGGGGCGGATCGGGGAGCTCGGCGCGCGGCTCGGCGTCCAGGCCGGCCGCGGCGAGCAGGCCGAGCACGTGTTCGGCAATGGCCATGCCCGCGGTCAGCCCGGTCGAGCGGATGCCGCCGACCACCAGGTAGCGCTGCGCCGGGTCGGCGTCGATGAGGTAGTCGCCACGGTCGATCGCCGCGCGAAGACCGGCATAGGTGGCGGTGATCTCCTCGTCGAGCAACCGCGGCATCAGCCGAGCGCCCTTATCCAGCAACGATTGCAGGCCGTCGCGGCTGGTGCCGGTGGCGGTGCGGTCGGCCAGATCTTCAGATGTCGGGCCGAGCATCACGTTGCCGTAGATGGTCGGGCTGACCAGAACGCCCTTGCCTCGCGCGGTGGGCACCGGCAGCACGATGGTGTCGACCAGCGGGCGGGCCAGCTTGTCGTAGACGATCAGCTCGCCGCGGCGCGGGGTGACGCTGAACCGGGAGAAACCGAAGTGCCCGTCGATCACGTCGGCGCCCAGTCCGGCGGCGTTGATCGCCCACCGCGCGCTGATCGGGCCGGTCGAGGTGTGCAGCGTGGTGCTGTGCTCACCGATGTCGACGGACTCCACAGCGCACCCACGGTGCAGTGTCACACCACGATTCACCGCGTCGGTCGCCAGCGCGAGGTTGACCGTCCAGGTGCAGATGATGGACTCGTCGGGCACGGTCAGCCCGCCAAGCGCGCCCGGTCCGAGATTCGGTATCCGCTCGTATACCGTTGCGGCGTGGACGAGTTCGCAATGCTGGTATGAGTTGGCTTCGGCCTGTGCCTTGAGGGTGGGCAGCGTGTCCAGCTGCTCGTCGTCCCAGGCCACCAGGATCGCGCCGGTGTGTTCGACGGGGATGCCGGTGGCGGCGGCGTACTCCGAGAGCAGTGCGTAGCCGCGCCGGACCAACCGCGATTCGAGAGTGCCGGGCTTGGCGTCGAATCCGGTGTGCAGGATCGCGGTGTTGGCCTTGCTGGTGCCGTCGCCGACGTCGTCTCGGGCCTCGAGCAGTGCCACCGACAGCCGACAGCCGCCCAGCTCACGGGCGATCGCCGAGCCGACGATGCCTGCCCCGATCACGACCACGTCGTAGTCGGTGCTCATGTCGCTGCCGGGTAGGTGGTCTCGGCCAGTTCACGCCAGGCACAACGGAATTCCTCGGCCCGGTCGCCGTCCCACCGAGGTTCGAAACCGGCCGCGGCACTCCATGACCCGACGACATCGGCCAATTCCCGGGTGGGGTCCAGGCTGAGCCGGGCCAGCGCGGCCGCGCCCAGCGCGGTGGCGTGCGCGGACGGATAGACGTCGACGGGCACCTGCAGGATGTCGGCGCACGCCTGCATCAATACCGCCGACTGGGTCAGGCCGCCGTCGGCGCGCAACCGGGTCAGCGGCGCCCGGGTATCGGTACCGATGGCCGTCACCAACTCGGCGATCTGCGCGGCGATACCCTGCAGTACGGCGAGCACCAGATGCCCGCGGCCGGTGGCCAACGTCATGCCCGAAAGTGTTGCGGTAGCCCCGGATTGCCACCACGGCGCGGCCAGCCCGGCCAGCGCGGGGACACACAGCACGCCGTCGGAGTCGGCGGCCGCGACGGTGTCGAGCTCTTCGGCGCCGGCGATGATCCCCAGCGACGCCAACCATCGCACCGCCGCGGCAGCGGTATAAACCTGGCCGTCGACGCAGAACGTGTCGGCGCCCCCGACCCGCCACGCGACCGAGGTCGTCAGCCCGGACGACGAGCGAACCGGCTCGGCACCGCAGTTCGACAGCAGGAACGCGCCGGTGCCGAAGGTGCACTTAGCCATCCCCGGCTGCAGGCAGCCTTCGGCGAGCAGCGCCGCCTGCTGGTCGACGACCACCCCACCGACGGGGATATCATCGCCGAAAGAGTTTGTTGTACCAATGATTTCGTCATTGCCCACAATGCGGGGGAGCTGTTCGCCGGCCAGACCGAACACGTTCAGCAGCTCGTCGTCGAAGTCACGGCCGCCGAGTTCCACCAGCAACGAGCGACTGGCGGTGGTGGCGTCGGTGACGAACTGCCCGGTGAGCCGATGCAGCAGCCACACATCGGATGTGGTGACGACACCGCCCGTTTCGACATTGCGCCGCAGCCAGCTCATCTTGGGCGCCGAGAAGTACGGGTCGAGCACCAGGCCGGTTCGGGCGGCGATCGCCTCGGCGTGCCCGCCGAGTTCGGCGCACAGCCCCTCGGCGCGGCGGTCCTGCCAGACGATGGCCGGGGTCAGCGCCCGGCCCGTGGCCGGATCCCAGGCCAATACTGTCTCACCCTGATTCGCCAGTGACACCGCAGCGATGGGCCGGCCGGCCTGGGCGACGGCCGAGCGTCCAGCCGACAGCACCGACTCCAGAAGTTCGTCGGGGTCCTGCTCGACACCGCCACCGGTCAGATACCGCGGATGCACCGGCACCTCGGCCAGTCCGACCAGACCGTCGGCGGGGTCCACCACGATCGCTTTGGTGCCCGAGGTGCCCTGGTCGATGGCGAGGACCGTCACGGCAGCCATACAACCACGCGGTGCGGGAATGCCTCGCGCCAAACGGCGTTACACAACCACATGAAGCTCAACGACGAGGCACGCGCACTGATCGGGTCGGGCGCGGACGCGACATTGGTCACCCTCAATCCCGACGGCAGCCCGCAGGTGTCGCTGGTCTGGGTGGCAGTGCAGTCCGGTGAGGACGGCGACGAGCTGGTGACCGCTCACCTCTCCGAACACAAGAAGGTCCGTAACGTGCGTCGCGACGGCCGCGTGGCGCTGACCATCGTTTCGACCAAACCCGGCGAGGTGATGCGCCCGTACCTGTCGGTGACCGGCACCGCCCGCATCGTCGAAGGCGGTGCGCCCGAACTCCTGCAGGAGCTCGCCAAGGTGATGTTCACGGCCGAGGGCGTACCGTTCCCGCCCGCCGACGCGCCTCCGGGCTACCTCACCCGCATCACGATCGATTCAATCGGCGGCGTCGGGCCCTGGGTGGGCTGAGGCGCTGGCGCCGCCGGGGACCCGGCTCTGCGCCTTCGCTTCGAGCTCTTCTTCCCAGGCACCTTCGTCGCGCCCGAGTGCGATCGTGGCGGCGGCCATGGTTGCGAAGGCGATTGCCAGTGCCACCGCGGCCGGCTTACTGACCGCGAGGTGCTCTTCGAGTACCACCTCACCGAGCAGCACCGCGACCACGGGCTCGAGCACCAGCATCGCCGGGACCGAGGCGCGCAACGACCCGGCGTGAAAGGCCGACTGCTGCAGCAGGGTGGCGATGACTCCGACGGCGATGACCACGTAGAGCACCGGTGTGGTCATCAGCCGCAGCATGCTGCCCTCGCGCACGATGTGCATGACCAGTTTGGTCAGCACCGCCACCACGCCGAAGAGGACGCCGACACCGACCGCCAGCAGAAGTGCGCGGCGCCAGTTCGACAGCCGCAGCGCCACCAGCAGGCAGCCGGCCACGAACAGCAGGCTGATCCCGGCCACGATCACCGCGGGTAATTCGGCCCCTTCGTAGTCGCCGGGCTTGGTGCGGGCCAGTGCCACGAACACGCCCAACGCAATCGTCAGCACCACGGCCCAGCCCCATTCGGCGCGAGAGACCCGCCGGTGGGCAAGCCGGGCGCTCAGCGGCAGCGCGAACAGCAGCGCGGACACCATCAGCGGGGCGACCAGCAGCAGTGACCCGTAGGCCAGCGCGACCGCCTGGAACGCGTACCCCGTCACCGCGGCGCCGGTACCGGCCCACCACAGCGGGCGGCGCAGCAGGGTGGACCACATCACGGTGCTGACGCCCTGATCGCGCGGCACGTCCATGGTGGCCCGCTGCCGCACCACGATGCCGATGGCCGCGAACACCGCACCGGCAAGGGCGGCTGCCACGACGAGTGCGTGCTGCAGCAAGATCCGTCCCTTCGGGTGTTGGGCTGTCGACGTTAGAACCGAATGTAGGGCACGCGAGCAAACGATGACCGGTCCGAGGGCCCGCGGTGCGTGTCAGCGGACCTGTACGACCACCGGTGTGCTGTTGTACCCGGTCACCCTGACCCAGTTCGGCGCGGGTCCCGAGTCGGGTACCCGGCCTGTGATCTGGACGGTCTCACCGGGGAACACGGTCACGTAGTTGTCGTCGTATTCGATCGGCAGGATCTCGTCGGCCAGCGGACTGGGCAGCAGTTCGGCCCGCTCGAAGAACGCGATCTGCCGGGTCGGGTTGTGCAGGCTGATGGTGACGTCGCGCCCGGCGTCCTGACCGCCGGTGGCGGTGACCTCCAACGGCACCTTGGCCATCGAGTTCAGCGCGGTCATATCCGCCCAGCTGACCTGATTGGCGTTGAACGCCGCGTCGTTGGCCGGCGGGCCGACATCGTCGGCTCGCCGCGACTGCCAGTAGACGTTGTTGGCCAGGACGGTGCCTGCCGGGTCGAGCAGCTCGGCACGCACGAAGAACACGGGGGAGTCCGCCGGTCCCGGCGGCAGGGTCATCGCCGCGACCGCCCCACCCGGATCGACGCTGATGTCGTCGGAGGCGCGATCGTCGCGCAGGGCGCCCTTGAGGTCGTAGGTGCGGACCCGCACGCGCAGGTTCTCGCGCGAGTCCGGCGTCTGGTTGACGACGCTCACCCTGGCCTGGCGGTGGTTGCCGGTGGCGTAGGAGTCGAACACCACCGACAGCGGCTGCAGACCCTTCTTCGCGCCGTAGTAGGCGCCACCGGGGCGCAGGTAGTAGTCGAAGATGTTGCCGAAGAACGACGGCCAGTGGCTGTTGAGCATCCAATAGATCGTCATCTTGTGGCCGTCCCAGCCGTTGGCGGCGAACGACTCGAATTGCGCACGGGTGGCCTCGTAGTGCGCCAGTTGGGCCTTGTCGGCGAACATCCTGGCATTGCTCGACGGGCCGTAGCGGCGATCGATGACGCGCTGGACGTTGGCCAGTCGGGAGTTCTGCGGATCCGACCCGGCGTGGAAGAACCAGGTGTCGTTGATCGGCCACAGCTTGTCGGGCGGGATGAACTTCTGCAGGCTGGCGAACGGCGGGATGTGTTCGTTGTCGCCCTGTTCGGCCGACGATCCGCGCGCCGCGCCGTACTCGCCGCTGAACCAATAGGACGGCGGGCGCCACGTGTACGGCCCGGCCATCTGGATGCCGTCCCACACCTGCTGGCCGTCGGCGTCCCGGTTCACCTGAGACACCGTGTCGACGGTGGCGTTCTGCCAATGCAGGTCGGACAGGATCTGGTGATACTCGGTCAGCACCTCGGTGGGCGGCCGGCCGTCACTGCCGTTGGCCCACACGAACACCGAGGCGTGCGAGCGCAACATCGCGATCTGCGACCGCATGCTGTCCTGCGAGACGCGACGGTCCTCGTCGTCCCACTGCTGCCACTTCTCCCACTGGTTGCAGCACATCCACCCGTACATCAGCGGGATGCCCAGCTCATCGGCCATCTCGACGAAGCGCTGCGAGGAGATCTTGGACTCCAGCCGCAGCATGTTCAGCCCGAGATCCTTGACGTAGCGCAGGATCGCGGCGTCGCGGTCGGGGTCGTATTTGTACAGCAGGTCAGGGGTGTAGGTGGCGCCGCGAACGAGGAAGTTCTTTCCGTTGACCTGCAGGTAGAAGTTGCCGCCGGTGCCCAGGTCGGCAAAGGTGTCGTCGGAGTCGCGCCCCTGGGTGATCGTGCGGATACCGAATTTGAGGGTGGACACCTCGCTTGCCGTGCCGTTCTGGATGAACTCCAGCTTCAGGTCGTACAGATCGGGCCGGCCCATCGTGTAGGGCCACCACAGGTCCGGATGCTCGACCACCAGGGCCGCGAACCGATCCGGGCTCAGTGTGACTTCACGCTCCTCACCCGGCATCAGCGCCACCGGCTCGTCGACGTGGATGGGTGCCTTGCCGTCCCTGGTGATCGTGGCCCGCAGGACACCGCGCACCTTGTCGGCGGAGTAGTTGCGCAGCGGCGCGTAGACCGTCAGCCGGGCGCTGTCGGTGTCGGGCAGCGGAAGCTCGGTGTTGACCGAGGCGTCGCCGATCGACACCGGCCCGGATATCTTGAGGTACACCGGTTTCCAGATCCCGGCGTTGCGATCGGGCACGAACGAGTTCCCGTTGGCGGGGTTCTTGTCCGGACCCTGGTAGCCCAGGTAGCGCCAGTTGATCCAGTCGTACCAGCTATCGGCGAGTTCGACGCCGCTGACGTCCTGGATGGCACGCTCCGGGGTAACCCTGACGGCCAGGGTATTGGGCTGTCCCGGCGCGATCCAGCGGGTGACGTCGAGTTGGTGGTCGTTGTACATCCCGACGACCTGTCGGCTGTCGGCAACCCGGCGGCCGTTGAGCCAGACCTCGGCGCGGTAGTTGATGCCGGGGAAATCCAGCACGTAGTTCGGGTAGTCACCCGGCGCGGTGAACGTGGTGCGATACCACCAGTCCTGCTCGTAGAGGTCCTGTGGCACGTCCTCGAACAGGTTCTTGCCGTAGTACAGGTTCGGGTAGACACCGTCGTCCTGCAGGGTCTCCAGAACGGTGGCGGGCATCCGTCGCACCGGGTGCCACGCCGCGGCGTCATAGCCGTTCGCCGAGATCGCCGCGCCACCGTCGGACAGGTCCTGTGCGGAGGTGAGACGCCAGCCGTCGGCCAGCTCGATGTCCTGGGCGGGCTGCGGCTGCGGGCCGCCGAAGACCCGCAGATCACCCGCGCACGCCAGCAAGATCAGGATGACGAAGATCGTCCCGAAGGTCTTCGCCACCGTCCTCAAACTCCTCGTGTCGAGATCTGCGACAGGACACCCCAGCGCAACCGATCATCTGCCGCGCGTTCATCTTGGCAGAGCGGCGGTGCGCGCGCCGCATCCGGCACCGCACGGGTGGGGACCTCTCCATCATGGCCACTGGCGCCCCGCACGGCACCTCGGTGACGATCGGCGCACGTCGCTGGTGGAGTTTGCTCCGGACCCCGCCGAACCTGGCCCACCGAACTACGCTTGATCCCATGACCGACCTCGACCGCGCCGCCGCCCGCCGCGAGATTGCCGATGCTCTGCTCAACGCGCTCGAACGCCGCCACGAAGTGCTCGACGTCATCGTCGACTCGGATGATCGAGCCTCCGCGGTGGACGCCATCACCGAGCTGCTCGGTACGTCGCGCCTGGGCACCGAAGCCGTCCTGGGACTGTCCTTCGCCCAGGTGACCAAGGATTCGCGCGACCGGATCGCCGCCGAGCTCAACGACCTCAACAGTCAGCTGTCGTTCACGCTCGGCGAGCGCCCGGCAAGCTCGGACGAGAGCCTGCAGCTTCGGCCGTTCTCGGATGAGTCCGACCGCGACATCTTCGCCACCCGCACCCAGGAAGTCGGTGCCGCCGGTGACGGTTCAGGTGCGCCCGCCGGCAACCTGGACGACGAAATCCGTTCGGCACGTGACCGTTTGAGCGCCGAGGAGGCGGCCTGGTTCGTCGCCATCGACGGTGAAGACAAGGTGGGTATGGTGTTCGGCGAGCTGGTCGGCGGCGAGGTCAACGTCCGGATCTGGATCCACCCCGACCACCGGAAGAAGGGCTACGGCACCAGCGCACTTCGCAAGTCACGCACGGAGATGGCGGCCGCGTTCCCCGCTGTGCCGCTTGTGATCCGGGCTCCCGGCGCGGCGCCACGCTGACGGGCCAACCGAGGTGACCATCGCGGTACACGTCATTCTGCTGGTCGTCGGTATCGCGGTGGTTCTTGCGCTCGTCGCGCTGCCGATCGTGCTGATCTACCGCAACAAGTACCGCGCCGGCGCCGACCAGCTCACCACCGAACTGGCTGCCGAAACCATCATCCGGCCCTTCGAGAAGGGTAACTACCGGGGTGCGACGGCTCCCGGCTATCCCGGGGTGAAGAACAGTGGCCGCATCGCGCTGACCCGGCGTCGCCTCGTCTTCCTGACGCTGACCGGAACGACGATCAGCGTGCCGCTCGACACCATCACCGGACTGCGCCTGGCGAAGGTCTTCAAGGGCAGTGTCGTGGCCGGCTGGACCCATCTGGTGATCCGCACCGCGCCGGGCGAGATCGGCTTCTATGTCCCCGACACCAGCGCCTGGCTGCAGTCGCTCGGAGAGGTCACCGGGCTGACGCCCGATCCCGTGACCTAGACGCTCCTGCGTAGTCTCGCTCGGTATGAGTGTGCGCGCGGGAATCGTGGTCACCGGCACCGAAGTTCTGACCGGACGCGTGGCCGACGGCAACGGCCCGTGGGTCGCCGACCGGCTGTTGGAGTTGGGCGTCGAACTGGCTCACATCACCATCTGCGGTGACCGTGCTGCCGACATCGAGGCGCAGCTGCGGTTTCTTGCCGCTGAGGGTGTCGACCTGATCGTCACCACCGGGGGCCTCGGGCCGACCGCCGACGATATGACGGTCGAGATCGTGGCCCGCTTCTGCGATCGCGAACTCACGCTCGACGCCGAGCTGGAAGCCAAGATCGCCGCCATCCTCAAGAAGCTGATGGCCCGATTCACCGGGGTCGATTTCGACGCGGTTCTCACGGCCAACCGCAAACAGGCGATGGTTCCCGTCGGTGCTCACGTCCTCGACCCGGTCGGGACCGCGCCTGGCGTCGTCGTTCCCAGCACGCCGACGGTGCTGGTACTTCCCGGGCCGCCGCGTGAACTTCAGGCGATGTGGCCGGCGGCCATCGCAGACGATGCCGTCCAGCAGGCGATCGCCGGGCGGACCATCTACCGCCAGGACACGGTACGGATGTTCGGACTGGCCGAGTCCGGGCTCGCCGAAACGCTGCGCGAGGCGCAGAGCATTCCGGGCTTCGCCGGCTTGGAGATCACCACGTGCCTGCGCCGGGGCGAAGTGGAGATGGTCACCCGCTATGAGCCGCAGACCGCCGAGGCCTATGGGCAGCTGATGGAGTTGCTGCGGGTTCGGCACGGGGAAATGGTGTTCTCCGAAGATGGTTCGTTGGTCGACGACCAGGTCGCGCGGCTACTGGCGGGCCGGCGCATCGCGACGGCGGAATCGTGCACCGCCGGCCTGCTGTCCGCCCGCCTGACCGACCAGCCCGGTTCGTCGGCCTATGTCGCGGGCGCGGTCGTGGCCTACGCGAACGAGGCGAAAATCGACGTTCTCGGCGTCGATCCGGCGCTCATCGACGCCAACGGCGCGGTCTCGCAGGAGGTCGCCGAGGCCATGGCGGCCGGCGCGCTGCGCAGGTTCGGTGCCGATACCGCGGTCGCGATCACCGGGATCGCGGGACCCGGGGGCGGCACCGAGGCCAAACCGGTGGGGACCGTGTGGTTTTGCGTGATGCTGGCCGACGGCACCACCGTGACGCGGTCGGTGCGGCTACCGGGCGAGCGTGCCGACATCCGCGAGCGATCGACCACGGTGGCCATGCACCTGTTGCGGCGCACCCTGCTCGGGCTGACGGATTAAGCCGGGCAGAACTCGGCTTCGTCCTCGGCCAGCTCCGGATTGCACAGCGCGAACATCCGCGCCCCGAGATCGGCCAATTCGACGATGATCTCGGCCCGGCCCAGTCCGGCTTCGAGAGCCTCGCTGAGGACGGTGACGATATCGGCGCCGTCGGCATGCGTGGTAGTGGACTGGGACAACCGCGCGGTGCGGATCATCCGCCAGGCGTAACTGCGCTCGGCGAGGGCGTCATTCATAGCTGGGCCTTTCGATGACAGTCTCGGTTTAGGCCAATCAGCTTCTCCCGCGGCACTACCCGGCCGACAGGGACTTCTGGCCCTCGCTCATGGAGGCATTGGGCATTACCGGCTCCGAAACGTCAGTGAACAAACCATGCGAATTACCGGTTGTGGCGCATTACCTGTCGTAACGTAAGAAAGTCCGATTCAGCGCGACCCAAATTGGGGGAGCTTTAATGCGAAGATTCGTCCTGGGTATTGCCGCCGCAAGCATGATCGCCGGCTCGCTGGCTGGTGCGGTAACCGCCAATGCGGCCTCTACCAACAACGCAACGCCATCCGGTCCGGGCCATTCGCCCATCATCACCGCACTGGACTGCCAGGGCGGCACGGGCAATATGGGTTGTGGCGCAGGCTTTTTCTGGCGCGACGGATGGCGCGGCTGGGGCTGCTACCCCTGCTGATCGCACATCGCGACGAATTGACCCGCCAGTAAACAACTTTCCCGAACGGAAGAATTCTCTTATGAACTCTCGTCGTCTCAGCGGTTTGACCGCCGCAGCGCTGCTGTCGGCCGGGATGTCGCTCGGCTCCGGCCTGGCCGCAGCGGATCCCGGTGACTACACCGTTTTGCTCATCGACCCCAATGTGGTGACCGATTCACTGGCCTACACCGCGGCCCCGCCGGTCCTCAATCCCGGTGGCCAGCCCGGCGCCATGACGATTTACACCCACCGCGACGGGCGCACGATCGCCGACACCGTCTGGGTGCTGGGCGATCCCGGCGCCGCCGCCGGTGCCATCAGTTCGGCGCAGGCAGCCACTCCGGTCGCCAATTCGAAGACCGTCTCTGTCCCGGTCGGACAGAACGGACAGCTGGTCACCGGGAAATCTCCGGATGGCACACGGTCGCTGAGTGTTCTGTATTTCACCGAAGGCAACGCGGCGGCGTCGCTTGAATTCACCGGCCCCGCCGGTGATCCAGTGCCGCAGGATCTGGTCGTCGAGTTCGGCCAGAAACAGGACGCGCTGATCAAGAGCCAGCTGGGTACCTAGCCGATCACATCGGAATGGAACTGGGAGCGATGATTGTGCTGAACTTTCGCTCCCAGTTCTATCTCAATGAATTCAGTTCGTAATCAAGGCTTTTCGGCGCGATCCCAGAGCTCCAGCATGGCGCTCAGGATGTCCTCGGCACGGCCGAGACCCGCGAGGTGACTCTCGCCGGGCAACTCGTGGAGCTCGGCGTCGGGCAGCCTGGCGACCACATGCTGGCCGTGTGCGAACGGCACGATGTGGTCACGGTCGCCGTGCCACCAGCGGACCGGCACCTTGACCTCGTCGAGCCGGAATCCCCAGTCTCGAGCGAACACCACGACATCGGCGAACGGCGCCGCCAGCTGCTTGCGACTGCCGTTGAGCAGATCGTCGAGGAACATCGCCTTGAATTCGGGGCGAACCAACATCTTGCGGTCGCCTTCGGGGGAGATGCCTGCGTAGATGTAGAGGGCCGGCTCGGCCACCGGTTTGATCAACCGGATCAGGCTCACGGCGGCCAACCGCAGCGGAGCCCCGGCGAGCTCGATGAGCGGGGCGGCGGCAGTGCCCACCTTCATCAGCCCGCCGCCGATGGCATCCGGGCCGACTGTCGGGGCCACCCCGCCGAGGACGGCGGCAGCCACCACGCGGTCGGGCATCGCCGTCGCGCAGCCCAGGGTGTACGGACCGCCGCCGGACAGCCCGACGACGGCCATCTTGTCGATGCCGAGGGTGTCGGCGATGATCGCCAGGTCGCTGGCGAAGGCCAGCACGTTGTCGTACTGGAACGGGGTCGATGCCCCGATGCCCGGCCGGTCGATCCCGATCAGCCGGATGTCGTTCTGTTCGGCGAAAACCCTGGCTTCCATCGGAATCTGCCGTCGCGCCCCCGGCGTGCCGTGCAGCCAGAAAATGGCCCGGCCCACAGCGCTGCCGAATTCGGCGAAACCGATCTGGCGGTCCTCACCGACAGCGACATTGCCTTCCAGCTTCGGACGCGCGATAGAGACAACCATGGGCACAGTGTGTCACGCAGACGACGGCCACTGTGCCGTTCATCCAAAGGCGCAACGCTCAGGACACGGGCGCGCCGAGCCATCCGGGAGGTCGTCGCTGGGCCCACGGAAGGGCCTGTTCGAGCTGGCCGGCCAGCTGCAGCAGGACCGTCTCCTTGGGCGCCATCAGCTGCACCCCGATGGGCAGGCCGTCCTCGGTGACCGCCAGGGGCAGCGAGATGGCCGCCCAGCCGGTCACGTTGGCCATCGTCGTCCAGCCGGTGTGGGCGAACTCAACGTCGAAGAACGCCCGTGTGGTGCCGCGCGGCTGATCCAGAACCGCATACCCCGGTGGCGGGGCCAGCAGCGTCGGAACCAGCAGCACGTCGTGGGCACTCATGCCTGCGACGAACTGACGGGTCTGGGCGTGGATGGTGTCGATGGCGTCGGCATAGTCGACACCCGCGGTGGTGAAGCCCTCACGCATCATCACCCAACTGCTGGGCTCGAATTCGTCCTCGCGCGGGTCGCGGCCGAGGTGGGATTTCGCGAAGTTGTACAGCTGCACATTGCTGACGTTGTGCAATACCGCGATCGCGTCGGCGACGGCGTCGGTGTCGAATCCCGGCGCTCCCGGCTCGACGTGATGACCAATGGATTCCAGTGTGCGCCCGGCATTTTCGACGGCGGCGATCACACGCGGATCGGTTGCCGGGGCGGGGAAGGGGGATCCGGTGGCGATCAGGATCCGCTGCGGTGACGGCGGCCGGCCGAGCGTGTCCAAAAACGCCCGGTGCGGCAACGACGCGTTGTAGGGATCGCCGGGGGCGCTGCCGGTCACCGCGTCGAGCAGGGCGGCACTGTCGCGGACCGTGCGGGTCAACGCGTGTTCGACGGCCAGCCCCTCCAGTAGGTGCCCGGACGGCGCGAACGATGTTCGCGCACGGCGGGGTTTGAGCCCGACCAGTCCACAGCAGGCGGCGGGCACCCGGATCGATCCCGTCCCGTCGCCACCCGAGGCGGCGGGCACGACGCCGGCGGCCACCGCCGCGGCCGACCCGCCGCTGGATCCTCCCGGCGTGATGTCCGGCGACCACGGATTGGCGGTGCGGCCAAATAGCGACGGTTCGGTGGTGCAGTGGTTGCCCCATTCGGGAGTGTTGGTCTTGCCGAACACCACCAGGCCGGCGGCCAGGTAGCGCTCGACGATCCACGCCGTCTGGGTCGCGACGTGGTCGCGCAGCGCGCGTGATCCCATCGCCTCGCGGGCGCCGGCCAGCGAGGCGCCAAGATCCTTGAGCAGGAACGGAACTCCGGCCAGCGGGCCCGACTCGCCGGCCCGCAGTGCGCCGGATTGGTCGAGGGCGGCGGCCTGCTCGCGCCCGCGTTCGAAGAGATCGGTGATGACGGCGTTGAGTCCGCGGGCGGCTTCGGTGCGGGTGATCGCCGCATCCAGGAGCTCTACGGCCGACACTTCTCCGGAAGCGGCCAGTGCGGCCTGCCCGACGGCGTCAAGATCGGCGAGTTCAGCGGTGTGTTTGGCGTCCATTGCCACGGAATCCTCGCCGCCGAGAGCCCCGGCGGCAAGCCGGGGCGCGAGATCGTCAGTCGCCGCCGGGCGAAACCAGTTGGGTGGCCTCGTTCTGCTGGGCGGCGGCCTGCTGGGCCGCGGCATCCTTCGCAGCCTGCTCGTCCTCGGCGGCCTTCTCGGCCTGGCCTTCAGGGCTGGCCAGCGAGTTGCCCGCCTTGCCCGCCTTCGCGAGCTTGGCGTCGCAGTTCAGGTAGAGCAGCACGGTGTCGGTGACCGGGGAGAAGTTGTCGCCCTTGAGCCAGGACGCCTTCTGCGAACGCGTCACCACACAGTCGCCCTGGCTGACACCGTCACCGACGGACGTGGCGATGACGGCCTTCTGACCGGCTCCACTGATCGCTGAGGAGGCATCCGAATACGACTTGCCGGCGTAGTCGTCGGCCAACGCCACACCGGATCCGAACGTGATCGACATCGCACCGAGGCCGAGTGCACCTAGTCCGATTCGGATGAGCTTGGTCATAGCGATTGTCCTCCACCGCTGGTTTCCGACAGGCAGCGTCACAGTCACCGGGACGCGAAAACTGAGAATAGGACTACATTCTGGCAACTAGCTGGGGGACAGCTGGTTGCAACCTGGTAGCCACTGGAAGCCATGAGCAAGCCGGGCTGCCTTCTCTTTGCCTGCCGGAGTTCTGCTCGTCACTTCGCCGATATCGCGCTGTCGGCCCAAACGGGTTGACTGAGCGCATGTCTGAATCCACGACCGAGTCCGAAACACTCTCCGCCACTTCGCCCGTCGACGACGTCGTCGCCCATATTGTCGCCGACGAAATCGACGAGATCGATGACATCGAGGAGATCGCCGACGAGGAGCTTCTGCCGGGCGAGACGGCCGCTGACGACGAGCGGGAAGAACGAATGAAACTCGCCATCCGTCAGGTCCTCGAGCGCCAGATCGCCGTCGGCCAAGCGCTGAGCAGCCAATTGATCGACGCTGCAACGGATGTCACCACTGCCATCGCCCACGCACCCGCAACGTTCGCGGGTGCTATTCAAGACGGCGACACCATCGCGTCGGCGTGGGAGCGCACCGGCGCAGGCGTGCAGGATGTGCTCGGCGAGGCCGGCGGCCGGTTGCGTGCGGCCGTCACCACCTACGTCGGCCATCAGGCCACCCTGCCCGTCGCGGTGCTCGGATACGCCGGCGAGGTCGCGGGGTCGCTGGCCTCCGCCCAGGGCACGGTGGCTGGTTCGGCTCTCGATGGCGCCTTCGCGGTGGCGACCGCGGCCGCACAGGGCGACAATGTTCGCGAGGTATTCGACCGCAATGTCGGAGAATTGCGCGCCACGGCGGTCGCTGCTCGCGGTGACGTGAGCGAGTCCGCCAAGCGGGCCGGCCAGGAAGTCCGTGGCGCTGTCGGGGGCGAACTCGGGATCCTGGTCGCGACGATCACCGGCGCCGACGACGATTCGTGACAGACAACGAACTTCAGGTGACAAGCCGCACATCGAGGGGTGTGGCGCGGCGCCAGGTGCCGGCCGGCTGGCACAGTGGAGTCGTGACACAAACACGGCGATCACGATCGGGCCCTTGGCGACATCCGTTGTCGCTGGGGTTCGAGGCGCACCGCGGGTTGTTGTTGTTGCGGCTGCGCTGGCACGAGCGCTCTCATCGGCGCACGGTCACCTCACACACCAGTGCTGGTGACACGCCTTCGGTATGAGGACGGGGTTTCCCCGCAGAACTGGCTGAAGGCCCGGGTGAACGAGCCCACGCTGTCGAAGCCGACGGCAGTCGCCGTCTGCTGGACACTCTGGGTGGGCGCGGCCAGCAGGGCCATCGCCCGCAGCATCCGGGCATGCAAAAGATAAGTACGCCAGGACATCTCGGCCTCGCTCTGGAATTGCCTGCGCAGTGTGCGCTCGGAGACCGCGACCGCCCGGCACACCTCCTGCAGGCTCACCGACTGCAGGTGCTCCTTGGTGTAGGCCATCGCCGCGGCGACCACCGGGTCATCCGAGCTCGGAAGGCTCAGCGGGGCTTCATGATCCAGCGCCTCGGCCACGAGATTGGCCAGCGTGCGGAAGAACGTGTCGGAGGCCGTGTCGTCGGCGGCGGCACCTGAGCCCCGGTAGATCGGCCAGCGCAGCGCGTACAGCATCATCTCCCGGACCAGCGGAGACACCGCCAGGATCCGGGCGCGGTCACCGGCAGCCGGGATGAGCTCGGGATCGAACATCACCGCCAGCGTCTTGACCGACGGATTCATGGTCGCCTGGTGCTCCAGGCCGGCCGGGATCCACGCCGCCTGCTGGGGCGGGAGCAGATAATGCGCCGATGCCGTCTCGACCTCGACAACCCCGCCGATCGCGTACTCGATCTGGTGTACATCGTGAAAATGCCAGCCGGTGACCAGCAGCTCGCCCTCGTAGAGATAGCTGCCGGCCAGGACGCGCCCGCCGCGGCGGAGCTCCACCTGGCCGATGTTGGCCGGTTGAGACAAACCTCTGGCCGAATGTGCGGAGACGGTCACGATTATCGAGGGTACAACTTAAGCCATGAACGTCGACGACCTGATCCTGGTGAGCATCGATGACCACGTAGTCGAGCCCCCTGACATGTTCCTCAACCACGTCCCGGCCAAGTACAAGCCCGAGGCCCCGATCGTCGTCACCGACGCTCACGGCGTCGACCAGTGGATGTACCAGGGCCGCCCGCAGGGCGTCAGCGGCCTCAACGCCGTGGTGTCCTGGCCGCCCGAGGAGTGGGGCCGCGACCCGGCCGGCTTCGCCGAGATGCGCCCCGGTGTCTACGACGTGCACGAGCGGGTCCGCGATATGAACCGCAACGGCATCCTGGCCTCGATGTGCTTCCCGACCTTCACCGGCTTCTCGGCGCGACACCTCAACATGACCCGCGAGGACGTCACGCTGGTGATGGTGTCGGCCTACAACGACTGGCACATCGACGAATGGGCCGGTTCGTACCCGGACCGCTTCATCCCGATCGCGATCCTGCCGACGTGGACGCCGGAGGGGATGTGCAACGAGATCCGCCGGGTGGCGGCCAAGGGCTGCCGGGCGGTCACCATGCCTGAGCTCCCGCACCTGGAGGGTCTGCCGAGCTACCACGACGAGGACTACTGGGGCCCGGTGTTCCGGACGCTGTCCGAGGAGAACGTGGTGATGTGCCTGCACATCGGCACCGGGTTCGGCGCGATCAGCATGGCCCCCAACGCACCGATCGACAACCTGATCATCCTGGCCACCCAGATCTCGGCGATGTGCGCACAGGATCTGTTGTGGGGCCCGGCCATGCGCAACTACCCGGACCTGAAGTTCGCCTTCTCCGAGGGCGGCATCGGCTGGATCCCGTTCTATCTGGATCGCTCCGACCGGCACTACACGAACCAGAAGTGGCTGCGCCGCGACTTCGGCGACAAGCTGCCCAGCGACGTGTTCCGCGAGCATTCGCTGGCCTGCTACGTCACCGACAAGACGTCGCTGAAACTGCGGCATGAGATCGGCATCGACATCATCGCGTGGGAGTGCGACTACCCGCACTCGGACTGCTTCTGGCCCGACGCCCCCGAGAAGGTGCTGGCCGAACTGGACGCCGCGGGCGCCTCGGATTCCGATATCAACAAGATCACCTGGGAGAACTCCTCCCGGTTCTTCAGCTGGGATCCGTTCGCCCGCACGGCCAAGCAGGACACGACGGTCGGCGCGCTGCGCGCGAAGGCCACTGACGTCGACGTATCCATCCGCTCCCGCAAGGAATGGGCGCAGCGCTACGCCGACAAGCAGCTCGCCAAAGCCTGACCCCCCTTCGGCCAAACCGACAAACGGCAGGGAAAGTGCGAGTGAGCCTCACGCCACCGTCGATCTCGGTGAAGTCCGTCGTCGAATTGCGTCCCTCACACGCCGCACGATGTCATCGGGGCGATCCTCGGCGATCACCTGAACGACAATCCAGCCGAGTTGTTCGAGGCGACGGATCCGTCGTCGATCCTTGACGTACTGGGCTCGGATTGTCCGATGATGATCGCCGTCGTACTCGACGGCGATCATCAGGTCCTCCCAGCCCATATCACGGACGGCGAGCAGGCGCCCGCCGTCCGTGACCGGTATCTGCGTAGTGGGCGGTGGAAAGCCGTTGTTGATTAAGAGCATTCGCAGCCAAGTCTCTTTCGGAGAGGCCGCTCCGCCGTCTACAAGGGGGAGGACGGTTTTGAGCTGACGCAATCCGCGTGCACCCGGATAACGCTGCGCCAACTGCATCACGTCATCAACTGAGAAGAATGTCGCCCACTTCAGCGCATCGAGCCGGACGATCGCAGTGTCGGTGTCGAGGTGACGGCCCAGGTCGAAAGCAGTACGTACGGGGGTGGTCACCGGTAGTCCACCGACCTTGGTGATCTCGTCGCCCGCGAGTGTCTGGTTCCTGACGATCAAGCCCTTGTGGCTACGCGCGCTGCGGGCAATCAACTCAATCGGCTCGTGGACGTCGACCCACCGCGAGCCGTGCAACGCCGCGGCGGCCAATCCGGCGATCACCGCCCGACGTTTCGACCACAGCCACGCGGCCCATGTGCGGTCGCCCAACGAGGGATCGATGGATCTCGCTACGTAGACATCGCGGTAGATGGGCTGATACCAGCGACGCAATTCGTATTCAGTGAGCTGTCCGGATGCGATCGCTTCACTGCCGATGAACACTCGATTCATCCCTGGATGCTCGCCCAGCCGTCCGACATTCGCCGAGATCGACGCTGGTGCGCAGAAGTGCGAGAGCTGACCACGCTGGCGTCGATTTCGATGGCTCGGCGAAGACCTCCCGCGAAAAGTTTGGGATCGGTAGCCGCGGCCGCCGCCTGTACTTCTCTCGTGACGGTGCCACCAAGGCGCCGCGAACGAAGGGAACACAGGTGAAGCGAATTCTCGCGGTCGGTGTCGGCGTGGTTGGCTGCAGCTTGATGCTGGTTGGCTGCTCCGACAACAACAGCAGCAGCAAGGGCACCAGCTCGGCGACGGGTTCCGCGCCGTCGAGCGCGACAGTCGCCTCCGGCGGGAAGACCTCGGTGAAGGTCGATGGAAGCGACCTGCAGGGCCTGGACTTGAACTCCGTGACGTGCGTCAAGCAGGGCGGCACGATCAATATCGCCAGCGGGGCGGTGGGTGGTCAGCAGGGGCTCGGTGTGGTCATGACCGACGGGCAGCCGCCGAAGGTCCAGTCTCTGGGCATGGTCGTGGATGGCAACGCACTGGCGGTGAGCCAGGCCGGGGGCATGGGCACCGGTTCTGCCGACGTGAAGGTGGACGGCAACACCTACACCATCACCGGTGAAGCCGCCGGCGCCGACATGAAGAACCCCATGGCCGGCATGATCAGCAAGAAGTTCGAAATCACCGTCACCTGCAAGTGAGGTGATGACCATCCGGGGCAAGGGGCGGCGGACGTGCCAGGCACGTCCGCCGTCTCGGCGTTATCTCCAGAGTCTGCGCCGGCCGACTTATGATCCAGCCGTGTCCATTACCGGTGAGCTGCAGCGGGCTCGCCAGCTCGCCCTTGCCGCCAAGGAGGAGGCGGCCAAGGAGCTCCTGCTGTCGCTGATGCCGGAGATCGAACGCGACGATCGCGACGATCTGGCGCTCGAGGCCTTCGCCCAGCTCGGCGAAATCTATCTCACCAGAACGGCATACGACGGCACCCACGAGTGCCTGCGACGGATGACGGATTGCCTGGCCCAGTACGCCGACACCCCTGACGCCGCCGAGATGGTCGCCCGCTACACCCTGCGAGCCCGCTTTCTGCGCACCGGCCTGGCCGCGGCCGCCGGTGATCACGAAGACGCCGCAACCGAACTCGCCAGCCTGCACGACGACGACGCCGCGCGCCGGTTCACCGGCCTGGCACCCGAACAACGCCACCTGTCGACCCTGGCAGGCGTGCTCTGCGCGACGGCGCTGTGCGATGACGATCTGCACGGGCCCGCGGCCGAGCTGTGGCAGGACATCATTCCGATCGTCGAGGGCCTGGCCGACGGAACCGACGAGGCCGACCAACTGCTGGTAGCCGCCGGGATCGCGTACGGCCGGTTCTGCGTCGAGACCGGCCGGCTGGCCGAAGGGGACCAGTGGCTGCATCGCGCGGGCGCGCGGGCCAAACGCCGGGGGTGGGAACTGTATTGGGCGCGAGCCGAACTCGAGACCGCAGCGGCCACCTGGATGCGCGGTGATCACGAGTCCACCGAGCGACTGGTCGGGTCCGCCTACCCGGTGATCGCCGAACACTCCCGCGCCAACGACGTCGCCCGGTGCTGGTTGTACTTCGGGCTCACCCGGCTGGGCGTCGGCTGGCTGAAGGAGGCCGACGAATCCTGGGGGCACGCCGAAACCCAGTGGCGCGAGCTGGGCCGCCCGCTGTACATCCACCGGATACTGCTCCAGCGCAGCTGGATCTCGGTGTTCCAGGGCCGGTTCGCCGACGCGGTCGAGCAGGTGGCCGAGGCCCGCGGGTTCCTGGACAGCTGGCCGCGATCGAGTTGGCTGCAGTACGCCCGGCTCGACGACCACCTCGGCTCGATCTGGCGGGCCGACGCCCTGGCCGACCTGAACTTCGACGGTATCGGCGATCCGTCGGACAGCTGGCAGCAGATCCAGGAACGCCAGGTGGACTCGCTCGGCGTCACCCGATTCGACACCGGAAGCGAACGCCACCGCAGCGCCCTTGCGAAGCTGGAAAAGGCCGCCGAGCTCAAGATCCCCGCCGCACTGGCCGTCGACTCCGTGCGCTACGCCATGACCGATGCCGACGCCCGCTGGCGATGGGCCTCCCAGATCTCGGCACGCATGCTGGCCGGCGCCTTCTCGGTGGCCTGGGAGTGGGAGAACGACGCCCTGCTCAGTGAGCTCATCGAATACCATTGCGCACGAGGCACTTTCGCCAACGAGCCGCACGGCGAAGCAGGCGGGTGGGACGCCCCGGCCACGGTGACAGTTCCCGTCGAAACCATGGATGAGGAGGCGCTGGCCGCCGCGGGCCTCTCGGTCGACGCGCTGACGCTGACGACCCTGGGGCCGCTGCCCGCCCTGCAGATGGACCCCGACGGCACGCCCATCCTGGCGCGTTACCGGATGCTGGCGCAGAACCGCTACGGCCAGGCCGTCACGTCCGGCGGCCCCGTCTGGTCGACGTGGCCATGAGCGCCGCCCTGGTTCTGAGGTTCGCTGACCTGGGTGTTGCCACCTATGCCAGCCTGCGGGTTGTCGGCCGGCCGGACCGCACGGTGACCTGGGTGGTGCACGAGCCGATCCTGCTGGCCGCGCTCGAGGAACTCCAGGGGGCGCTGCCCGACCCCGACGGCGACGAAAGCCTCGCCGAAGCCCTCGATCGGGCCCTGACCCGCGGACCGTTCGCCACTGCGGAGGGCGAATTGACCCTCGCCTACATCCTGGGGGTGCTGCTGATCTCCGCACCGGCCTGGCAGCTGATCTCCGAACACGTCGCCGATCCGCGGCCGGTGCTGTTCATCTCACCGAGTGCGCGGCTGGCACGTATCCCGTGGGGCCTGCTGGCGGTCCCGCTGACCGGCCCCAGCCCCGAGGAGTTGGTCACCGCCCGGAAATCGGCGGTCACCTTCAAAGGGACCAACGCCGCGCGCATCCCGTGGCAACTCGTCGACATCGCCAGCGTCACCGAGGGTTTCCGCCTCATGGAGATGGTCGACGTGGTGATGGCGGTACCACCCAACATCGCCCACGCGTCGCGTACACCAGCACGCTGGCATGAAAGGAGAAGCGCCCCAGCACTTCTCGTGATGGACCCCCGCGTTCCTGGCCAGCGACCGGATTCACCGCTGGGCTCGGTCCTGGGCCGGCCGTCGAACGAGAGCACGCTGTCCCGCCATTTCGCCGAGCTCCTCGCGCACCGCACAGTGCTGCCCGAGGTCGACGCGGCGGTGGAGTTGTTCCGCCGCAGCGACGCCGACCGGAGCTGGCTGGCCGCACTCCTGGAAAGCGCGCCGAGCCGATTGCTGTTCGTCGGTCATGCCAGCGCCGCCGACCGTACCCACGGCTACGCCGACCGCGCCGCCCTCCATCTGGCATGCACGTCCGCGGCGGACGGTGCCGCCCAGCCGGTCGGGGATCACCGCCCGCTGCTAGCCGCCGATTTGATGGCCGCACAGCTGCCGCTGCCGCCCCGGGTGGCTCTGCTTGCGTGCGGCTCCGGCGGCGACTATCAGTTCGACGAGGCGACCGGCCTGGTCGCCGCGATGGTGCTCTGCGGTAGCGAACTGGTGACCGCCACGCTGTGGTCGCTGCCCACGACCGCCGGATACCGGCGGTTCACCGCCCGGACCGAGGATCCGATGGCCCAGGTCGTCATCGCCGTCGATGACGCGCACGAGGCCGATGACGCGGTCTTGAGCCTGAATCGCTGGCAGCGCGAGCAGATGCGCCGGTGGCGCGACGGCGACATCACCGCGAGCCCGTTGTACTGGGCCGCGGTGGTCACCTTCGCGGTCGGGGGTGCCCGGTGAAATCCTTACGCAGGGGGCAGGCAGACGGCGATCGCGGACTCGTCCTCTGGCAGGTAGTAGGCGTCGACGATGCTGCCGGGGGAGACCTTGGCCAGCGCGGCCTCGGACACCAGCGTGGTTTCGCGGGCCGGAAACTGGCCGCCGCCCGGGCGGGTGACCATGAGGTCCAGTTCGACCTCGCAATAGTCGGCGCGTTCGCGGCCGGTGGGCCGCATCCCGGTCACCACACCGCACGAGCGGGTTCCGAAGCGGATGACATCCAGCTGGTCACCGGTGAGCACACCCTGGCGCAGCAGCGTGTGGTCGACAGCGGCCCGTACGGCGATCGCGTCGTCGGCCAGCGAGAGTTCCTTGCGGCTGGCCGGGTCGAACGACACCAGCACGATCACCCCAGGCCGCAGAGCCGACACCACGGGGTCGCCGTGGCCGTGGCAGAGCCGTCCGGTGAAGCGCTGGCCGGCAACGCTTTCCACCTCGATGACAATGACAGGATCGTCGGCTTCGGCCACCATCTGGACGGTACCGACGCCGATCGAGCGCGGGCAGCGCGCTCGGCGGGGGCGGGGCGTCCGCGGTGGCTGACCGGCCAAGCCGGCCGCGACGATGATCGAAGCGAGTGCGATGGCGGAGACGACGGCGATGGCGCCCAGCAGTGCATCAGACATAGGGAGCAGCGTGCCTATCGTCACCGGCTACCGAACCCAACTTCACCCGGCCTCTATCCTGTCCGGATGAGCGTCGGCTCGGACACGGTCACCGCCGTCGGCACGTCGCAGCCGCGGCGGGCGGTGATCGACCGTGCCTGGCGGGCGATCGGGCCCGGTGTGGAAATCCTCAGCGGCGACGACGGCGGGCCGCTGCGCCGAACGGTGAAACGGATCCTCGACCCGCTCGTCCTGCGGCTGCGCAGTAACCCCGCGTATTCCGCCCCGTTCGTCGATGCCGACGTGGCCACCCAGATAGCCGACCTGATCGTGGGTCATGCCGACCGATTGCGTTCGGCCGCCGCGTGGTTCGAGCTGATGAAGGCCGAACGGCGCAGGCTGCGTATCACGACCGGAAATGCCCAAGACCTTTATTTCCCAGTGTGTTTTGAGCTTGCGGTGACCGCAGGCGCGCCAGGCCGCGACGGCCAGTCCACGGCAGCCGCGGCACTGCGCGCCCTGCATGACGACCGTGACCGCACCGGCGTCGAGGTGCTCAACGAGCTGGTGGCGTCGCCGCAGGTGCTCACCAGGCTGTCGGCCCAATTGCAGCACAGCTGGGCCGATGTGCGTGCCGACGGCAGCATCAGCGGACCGTTCCTCGCGGGTCTGACCACGGTGCTGGGCCCGGCCGAGGGGCATCGCGCCACGGTTGCGCGACAACGGGTGTGGTCGGCGCTGATCGCCGATGCCACCCCGCACAATCTGGGCGCCCAGGCACGCACCCAGCCTTCGGCGCTACCGTGGTCGATCCTCGAACTGGGGCTGACGTCGGCATTACCGCTGTGCCCGCCGCCGCTGTCCGGGGGATCGGATCACGAACGGCCGCTGGACCGCAGCGTGGTGGACCGCGTCCGTGCGACGCTGCGGCGGGCGCTGGATCGCGACGAGCTTCCTGACGTACCACTGCTGTGCGCCGAGGAAGTCGACCGCGCCTGCGCCCCTTGGGGTTTCCTCGGCGAGGACAAACAGGCCGCCCTGGTGGCCGGTATCGAGGTGGCCGGTCAGCTGACTCCGCTCGACGAGCGGGCCGTGAGCCGGTATCAGCTGGCGGCGACGATTCAGGCCAGACTGCGCAAAGAGGCCTACGTCCTGCACGCCCGCCGCGCCCTGGCCGACGTCGCGCCGCTTCATCCGCGTCAGCGCCAAGTCGTCGACGATCTGGCCAGCTTCGCCCGGCCCTACCTGAGCCGGCTGTGGGCGCGGCTGCACGGCCGCGATGTCTGGCAGGAGCCTTGCGACGATGTCGACGATCTGCGCGCTCTGCTCGAGGGGGTCGCCCGTTCGGTGAGCCTCGATCACCGCCAGCGGATCAAGTCCATGCTGGAAGTCCAGGTGATGCAATGAGACTGATCGCTGAATCCGGACTGTGGCGCATCGGCCCCGCCGTCGCCACTGTGCCGTTGGTGGCGATCGTGGAGGTCGACGGCGCGGTGCTGGCATGGACAGTCGATGAACCTCACGAACAAGCCCAGATCACCCTGACCGACGCCGACCGCGCCGACTGGCTGTGGCGCGTACTCGGCGAGTCCGGGCACCGTGCGGTGGCCACAGCCGCGGCGCAACCACCGGAACAGGCCGCCGGAGTGGACCTTTCAGGCGTAGATGTACATCCCGGAACATTGGACGGGCTGCGCAGGCTCGCCATCGGGCACTGGCTGCGCCGGTGGTGGCCGGCCAGCGTTCGCGACGGTATCGCCGGCCTGGACCCGGCGCTGCTCGACGCCGAAATCGCACTGCTCACCGCGCAAGTGGAGGACTTCGTCGGTGAGGACACCCTCGACGCCGATATCGGTGCCCTGCTGGCGCCGCACGCTGCCGCGCTGACCTTGCACGTGATCGTCGGTGAGCCGCGAGTGGTGGACCTGGTGGCCCGGTGTGTGGAGCTGGCCCAGGACGTGGGCGTCGACGCCCCGGGCTGGACCGACCTGTCCGACGCGATCGAGAACATGACGGCGGCGCCGGCATCGGCACACCAAGACGACTACGCGCTGGCCGCAGGCGCCGACACCGGACCCGCGCCGGCCGGGTTGATCGCCAGGGGAGTCACGTCAGTGGCCTGGTCCGCGGTTCCCGGTGGCGTGTTCGACGCCGCGGAGGACACCGCCAGCTGGGCGGTGACCGCCGACGGCGATCGGGTCAGCGCCGTTGTGCACGTCGCGGTGACGGGCCCCGGATCGCCCGGCGGTATCCCGATCAAGCTGCGCTGCAACAGTTTTACCGCCGCAGGCGCGCTCGATGATTCGGGACGGGCGAGCGTCGAACTCGTCGATGCGGCCAACCAGCCGGTAGCCGTCGCCCAGGCCTGGGACCAGGACTGGTCGGCCACTGCCGTCACCGTCGGAGCCGAGACGGCCGAGGCCGCTGACGCCCGCGACCGGGTCCGCCGATTCGCCCGCAACCGGCTGGCACAACCGGGACCCGACGCCTACCTGGCCGAGATCCTGGCCGCCGAGTCCGACTACTGAGACCCCTACGTGGCCAACGGCGACGGCGGGCCCGGTTTGGCATTCGCCGCGTCCCGGCGACGGGCCGCCATCCCGCCCAGCGCCTCGAACACCACCCGGTGCGCGGCGTTGACCGTCAGCTCGGCATGGTCGTAGGCCGGGGCGACCTCGACGACGTCGACCCCGACGACATCGTGCTCGTGGCACAGCTGCCGAACCATCCGCAGCAGGTCCGCGCTGGTGATGCCGCCCGGCTCAGGGGTTCCGGTGCCCGGCGCGTGGGCCGGGTCGAGGACGTCGATATCGACGGAGACATAGAGCTTCTCGGCCTTGGCGAGGGCTTCGCCGACCGCTCGCTTCATCACTTCCTTGAAGCCCAGCTCCCAGATCTCCTGCATGGTGTGCCAGACCATGCCCTGTTCTTGCATCCATTCGAAGGTGTCCTGTGGCGGCCAATAACCGCGCAACCCGACCTGGACGAAATGCGTTCCCGGCACGGCGCCGGACTCGATCAACCGGCGCATCGGGGTGCCGTGGCTGGCCAGGTTGCCGTCGATGATGTCGGCGGTGTCGGCGTGTGCGTCGAAATGCACGATCCCGACATTCCCGTAGCCGTGCACATCGGCGACCGCGGTGGCCGACGGCCAGGTGATCGAGTGGTCGCCGCCGAGGACAACCGGGACGATGCCGCGCGAGGCGATGGTGTGCACCCGCTCGCGAATGTTCGCGTGTGACACCTCGGTGGATCCGTGCGGGCAGTGCGCGTCGCCGAAGTCGACGACCTCCAGCCAATCGAAGATCTCCAGTCCGAGATCCATGTGATAGGTACCGGGCTCGTAGGCGGTGGCCCGGATCGCGCGCGGGCCGAACCGCGCGCCGGGCCGGTTGGTGGTGGCGATGTCGAACGGTGCCCCGACGATCGCCACATCCGGCTTCCAGCTATCGAGCTGTTCGGGCTCGGTCAGGAATGGGCGGTGCCCGAACGAGACCATTCCGGAATACGGCAGATCCAGCTGCTCGGCCATACCGGGTGGAAGCTCACGCTCGGGTTTGTGGTCGTGGCCGGGGCTCATTGGGCCGACATTACCGCCGCTATCGGGCCGACGTGGGTCAGCTTCGTGTGCTTGGCGTTAGCCTCGAGGACAGGGTGTGGGACATGAGCGGATATGACCGCGGGGCGGGGATCGCGCGCACCTTCGCACAGCACCGACTCGCCGAGGCCCTCCCGCACCTGGCCCGTGACGTTCAATGGACGATCGTCGGCTTCTCGGTGCTCGAGGGTGCCGACGCGGTCACCGCCACGTGTCGGGAGACCGCGGGCGGCCTGGCCGGCACCGTCGTCGTGGAGGCACTCGGCCGATACCAGCGCCCGGACGGCGTCACCATCGTCGCCAGTTGCCACATCTGCCAACTCGCCGGCCCCGAGATCGCGTCGATCACGTCCTACGGCGTGGAGATCGACCCGGATTCGCCTGCGGCGCCCGCCGCCCACTGAGGACTCATAACAACGGGGTGTCGTATCCGTCGGTCTCGTCGTCGGAGATGCTCAGGTTCGGGCGCACCACATAGCGGGCCTGGTTGCCGCCGGCTCGGCGTGCGTCGTACATCGCCGTGGTGGCCAGCGCGACGATCTCGTCGAGGATCTCGTGCGGCGGGTACTCGACGAGCGGACGCAGCGGGGTGCTGACCACCCCGATGCTGGCCGTCATCCCGGCCGGCGTCGCCGCGATCGCGCCGCGGATACGCTCGATCAACGGTGACGAATCAGGGGTGGTGAAGCAGTCGGCGACGAAGAATTCGGCGTCACCAACGTGGCCTACGATCGCGTCGCGCCGCACTGTTTCGCGCAACACCTGTCCGGCGGCGATCCGCGCCCGGTTGCCACCGCGGTTGCCTGCGACCGAGACCATGGCCGCGAAGCTGTCGATGTTGACCACGACGATCACCAGGTAGCGATCGTCGTCGCGGTTACGGGAGGCCAGCAGCGTCGAGGTCTGCAGATAGAAGGCGTCCCGGTTGAGCAGCCCGGTGAGTGGTTCGACGGCGTCCGCATCCGCCTCGGTACCGCTCAGCCAGACAACCAGGCGGCACGAGAACGCGGCGAACCCGTACAGCAGCAGCATCAACGCGACACCGGCCAGGGCGAGTGGAAGGTCAACCTGGACCATCCGGGATCCCAGGTAGGCCAGCGTGGCAACCGCGACCGTCAGGATCGAGGCCAGCAGTCGTGGGCCGTGGAACAGAGCCGTATAGCCAATGACCAACGCGAACGTTGACGAGCCGAGCAAGCCGTACATCGGGATCGCCGGAATGATGGTCCCGATCGGAATGGCCACCGCCGCGATCGCGACCAGCAACGCCGACTCGGTCCTGGTCGGCCAGCGGTGCCGCAGCCAGATGAACGTGGAGACGAAGCACAGGACGCCGATCGCGATCAGCAGCTCTCGGCCGATCTTCCACTGAAACGCAGCCGAGCTGCTGATCGTCCCCAACGTGATGAGGCCCAGCGTGAAGACGCATCCCGCGATCACCCTGGAGGTGTAGGTCTGTGCGCCGCGGGCGGCCAGCAACGCTGTGAGGGTGTAGTACTGGTTCGCGGGACGACCCGAGAACGCCGATCGCATCAAGCGGTCCTCCCCTGATCGCACCGATAAAGCAGACTCGCCAGCAACGATCTCGCAGTCAACCTACCGGCGCCGGATAACGAGCCTAGCGAACGCTTTCTGCACTGGCCACCCCCTGTTTTACCAACTTTTTCGCTGGCGACAGTTTCTTCAGCGTGGCGAACGGCGCAACCGGTGCACCGACACCGCGTAATCGCCGCCGCCGAACGGCGCGCGGTCCCACGTCGCCCAGCGCACCACTGGAACCAGGCCGGCCTCGTCGGCCGCCTTGTCGTACTGCTGCAGCGACAGGCGATCAGGACGCACAGAAAACCCGGCGACCAGCAGTCCACCCGGTGTCAGCCGCCCCGCCAGCGCAGCGAGCACCCGTGCCTCGGTCCCCGGCTCCAGAAAGATCATCACGTTGCCGGCCAGCGCAACGAGGTTGACGCGATCGACGTCCGCCGCCGTCAGGCCGGCCAGATCGGCCTCGACCCACCGCAGCTGCGGCGCCTTGTCCCGCGCTGCGGCCAACATGCCGGCGTCGGAGTCGACGCCGACCACCGACACGCCGCGGTTGGCCAGTTCGATGGCCACCCGGCCGGTGCCGCAGCCCGCGTCGAGCACCGAATTGCCGCCCGATTCACGCAGCAAGCTTTCGATCAGATCCGCCTCGCCGTGGATGTTCTGGCCGGCGTCGGCCAGTGATTTCCACCGGGCGTCATAGTCGTCGCCGCGTGGTGCCGTCGACTTCTGCCAGCGGGTGCTCATGCGGTCCATCCTGGCACCCGTCAGGCCGGGACGACGACGGTGAGGTCATTGCCGCTTCGTTCGACCTGCATGCCCGCCCGGCGCGCCACCGCGGCGACGGCGGCTGCGTCGCCGGGTTCGGACCGGGTCGAGGCGAGCACCCGGGCCAGGCGCCCCTTGTGCGCCTTGTTGAAGTGCGTGACGACGGTGCGGCGACCGTCGGGGCGCTCGGCGAGGACATCGACGCGTACCGCATCGGGCAGCTTGCCCAGCCCGGCGTAGGAACCAGAGCGCAGATCGACGACGAGCTCGGTGGCGGCCAGCGCGGCCAGCACCGGCTCCAGGACCGGACGCCACCGAGACGCCAGCGTCGCACTGCCGGGAAGTTTGGACGAGGCCGACAGCCGGTAGGCCGGAATCCGGTCGTCAGCGCGAAGCAGCCCGAACAGGGCAGAGCCCACGGCCAGCCGAGCGCGGGCGCGGGTGGCGGCTGCACCCCGGAGCGACTCCACGTCAAGGGCGTCGTAGAGCACCCCGGTGTAGCGGTTGATCGCCGGCAGCGTCGGTGAGCTCAGCAGCGTGGCGTTGCGTTCGATCTCGGCATCCTGGGCGGGGGAGATCCCCAGCGCACGACGGCACGCGGCAGGCTCGGCGGCCAGCGCGACGAGCTCGTCGACCAGTTCCCGGCGCAGCGGGTCAAGCGCGGGACTGCCCAGTTCACCGAACCGCAGCGTGGGGCCGTCGCCGCCACTGCGCTTGGTCTCCGACGGCGGAAGCAGAACGATCACGACCCAGACCGTAGCCGGACCCGCGCCGATATCGGCAACCACGCGGCACGGTAGATTGGCCGACCAGTGTTTGAACCGTCCAGACACCCCGAGCACACCGCAGCAACCCAAGGGACGTAGTGGCGCCCGACGAACCACTCAACGCGACCGAAGAGTTTCGCCGACTCCGGCTGCTCTTCGACAGCTTGCCGGCGATGATCGGGTATTGGGATCACCAGCTGCACAATGTTTTTGCCAACCATTCGTACCTCGACTCCGCAGGGCTCACGCCCCAGGAGATCCGCGGCAAACACATGCGCGAGATCGTCGGCGACATCGTGTTCGAGCGGATCCGCCCGCATGTCGCGGGCGCGCTGGCCGGCGAGCCGCAGATATTCGAGTCCACGCTGATGGACACCCGTCGCACCCAACGGAAATTCCAGACCTCTTATTTTCCAGACGAGGTCGACGGCGAGGTGCGGGGCTTCTTCGTCCAGGCCATCGATGTGACGGCGCGGGTCGAGGCCGAGCAGGCTCGTGACGAGGCGTTGCGGCTGTTCCAACTCAGGATGGCGAACGCGCCGTTCGGCGAGGCGGTCCTGACCACGACCGGCCGAGCTCTGATCATCAATCCCGCGCTGTGCCAGCTCGTCGGCTGCACCGCCGAACAACTCAGCGGCTCCACCTACCGCGACTTCGTGCACCCCGACGAGTTGGACGCCGCCATCGACGAGCACCGCCGTCTGGTCGCCGGCGAGGTTTCCCACATCTCCACGGAGCACCGGTACATTCGCCCGGACGGGACCACCATCTGGGTGCAGGGCAACGCGGTCCTGGTACCCGGGCACGAGTACGGCGTCGACGACGTCATCATCGCCCAATTTCAGGACGTCACAGCCCGTCGGGTGGCCGAAGCCGAACTCGCCCGGCTGGTCGCGACCGATCGGCTCACCGGATTACACAACCGGCACGCCCTGGTCACCCGGGTCGAGCGGTGTCGCGCGAGCCAGCCGACCGCCCCGCTCGGGCTGATCTTCATGGATCTCGACGGCTTCAAACAGGTCAACGACTTGCATGGGCACGCCGCCGGCGACGATGTCCTCGTCGAAGTCGCCCGACGGATGAGTCAGGCTGTACCAGAACCGAATTCGGTCTACCGCCTCGGCGGTGACGAGTTCGTCGTCCTCGTCCTCGAAGCCGCCGGGATCGACGAGGTCGCCGACCTGGCCTCGACCGTCTGTTCGGCGATGACCGGTGAGTACGCCGTCAATGCCGACGAATTCCACGTCACCGCATCCATGGGATGGACCTGGGGCCACACCGACGACGCCGAGGAACTGATCCACAAGGCCGACATCGACATGTATCGGCACAAGGCCCGGCTTCGCGAGTCGGCGTGGTGAAGGCGACCAGGCACGGGCCGCTTCGGCGACGCCCCCTGTCGGCGGCGGTGAACCTCGACCGGTGGGATGCCCCCGCGGACGACCTGCTGAACGCCCCGGGCGCGCCTCAGCCGTAGGCCAGCAGCAGCGGCACCCGCTGCTCGGCGCTGGTCAACGACCCGTGGTGGCCGATCAGCGCGGACTCCATCGGCTCGACGGTCCTTCGCACCAGCGCGGCTTGGCCTTTGGTGGCCGCCACCACGTCGCCGATCCGCGGCCGCACCCGGTCGTCAACGGCCTCGCCGAACCAGCCGGCGGCGATCGCCTCCTCGCGAGAGACGACCCAGGCATGGTCTGCCAGCGACTCCCGCCACCGTGCGAGAACGTCAGCACCCGCGCCGTCGCGCACATAGACGTGCCGGGCGCGAGCTTCACCGCCAATGGCCGTCGTTCCGTCGAGAAGTGTCGCAGCAGAATCGATATCGACGATCGCTGCGCGGTCGACGGCCACCATGCCGTGATCGGCCACGACAGCGAGCAGGCCACCGGCCGGCAGTCCGTCGACGACGGACTCCACCAGCCGGTCCACCTGTCGTAGCTGCATCCGCCAGGCCGGTGAACCCGGCCCGTAGATGTGGCCGATGAGGTCGAGGTCGGCATGGTAGCCGTAGCAGAAGCCGCCGGCGGCGATCGTGGCGCCGACCGCAGCGGCTAGGTCACCAAGACCGTGCACACCGAGGTAGCGCCCGCCGCGCAACACCGCCCGGGTCAGGCCCGAGCCGGTGAACTCCGCACCAGAGATCACGCTGACGGCGATGCCTGCCGACGCCGCCCGCTCGAAGGTGGTAGGCAGCGGCTGAATCTCCTCGGGTACAGCCCTGTCTCGCAGGTCGCCACCCCACGGGTGGGGTCGCCAACGCAGCGCGTTCATGATGCCGATGTCGGGCAGCCGAAACGAGTAGCCGACCATGCCGTGTCCACCCGACTGGCAGCCGGTGCCCACCGCGGCGAGTCCGGCCGCGGTTGTCGAGGGGAACCCCACGTGCAGGCTGCGGCCGCGCATCCCGGCCAGCACCGGGGCGTCCTCGGCGTGGGCGTCGAGAAGTTCGGCACCCAAGCCGTCGATCAGCAGGACGCAGGCCCCGGCCACTGGCTCGGCTAAGTCAATGCGCGGCTCGAATCCGGCAACGCCCATCGCCGCCAGGACCGACGGCACCACGTCGGCCAGGTGCGCAGTGTCGGTGTCGAGGCGCGGCAGGTCCACGGGCTCGAGCCTGCCACAGGACTAGGGTTTGCCGAAACCGGCTTTCGTCAGGATCTGCTGACCAGCCGGGCCGGTCACCGCATCGACGAATTTCTGTGCCAGAGAAGAATTCCCGGCTTCCTTGAGGGTGGCGATCGGATAGGTGTTCACCGCGCCTGCGGCCTCGGGGAACGACACCGCGGCGACCTTGTCACCGGCCCCTGCGACATCGGTGACGTAGACGAGTCCTGCGTCGGCCTGACCACTGGTCACCTTGTTCAACACGTCGGTGACCGACGACTCCTCACTCACCGGAGTCAGCGTCACCCCGGTCTTGGTCGCCACGGCCTGGGTGGCCGCTCCGCACGGCACCTGCGGCGCACACACCACGACGTTGAGGCCCGGCTTCATCAGATCGCTGAATGCGTTGATGCCCTTGGGATTTCCGGGTGCGACCGCGATGGTGAGCGTGTTGGAGGCGAAGTTCACCGGAGAGCCCGCCAGCAGACCCGCCTGGGCCGCCTTGTCCATGTTCTTGGTGTCGGCGGAGGCGAAGACGTCGGCGTGCGCGCCCTGGGTCAGCTGGGTCACCAGATCCGAGGAGCCCGCGAACGAGAACTCCACCGACGCACCGGGATTGTCCTTGCTGAACTGATCGCCAATCGCGGTGAACGTCTTCTTCAACGACGCGGCGGCGAACACCATGATCTTCTGTTGCCCCGGCGAATTCGACGACGACGACGGCTGCGGCGAGGAGCTGCAGCCCGCGCTCGCCGCGATGAGCAGACCCGCCGCCAGCGCCGGCATCACCCTCTTGATCGCGGTTCTCCTGACGTTTCGACGATGACGGTCGTGGCCTTGACGACGGCCACCGCGACGCTGCCCGGCTCGAGCTTCAGCTCCCGGACCGCCTCGGTGCTCATCAGCGAGACGACGGTGAACGGACCGCACTGCATCTCCACCTGAGCCATCACGGTGTCGGCGACCACCCTGGTGACCAGCCCGGCGAACCGGTTGCGCGCAGAACTGGCAACGGACAACGGATCTTTCGGCGCCGCCGCGGCGTTCTTGATCGAGTACGCGGCGAGCGCGGCGCCGTCGACGGTCTTGCGGCCGGATTGATCGCTGCCCGTGGGCAGGTCGCCGTCGTCGATCCACCGCCGGATGGTGTCGTCGCTGACGCCGAGCAACTCGGCGGCCTCTCTAACCCGCAGCATCGGCACGGCCGAATGGTAGCCGATCACATCCGCAGCTGCGGCCAATACGCCGGTTTGAATCCGCAGATACGGTTCAATCGGGCGAGGGCGAGCGTGTTTCCACGGCCGTCGTAGGGTGTGGCCGTGCGACACAAGCGCGGCAGCGCACTGCTGGCGGCGGCACTGGCGCTGTGTCTGTTCGGCTCGGCCACCGCCCACGCCGACCCGAACGCCCTGTGGACGATCGTGCACGACAAATGTGTCGTCGACGTGCAGCAGCATCACGACCCGGCACCGTGTTCCCGCGTCGACCTCGACGGCGGCTACGCGGTGCTCAAAGACATCGTGGGTGAGCGGCAGTATCTGCTGATCCCCACCGCGCGCATCGCCGGGATAGAGAGCCCCGAGCTGCTGGATCCCGGTGCCACGAACTACTTCGGCGCGGCATGGCAGGCCCGGTCGTTCGTCGAACAGAACGCCGGCGGAACGATCGCGCGGGACTGGATGAGCCTGGCGATCAACTCGGCGGTGGCGCGCACCCAGAACCAGCTGCACATCCACATCGACTGCCTGCGCGCCGACGTCCACGAGGCGCTGCGTTCGGCGGCCGGCGCCATCGGTCCGGCGTGGGCGCCGCTTCCGGTCCCGCTGGTCGGCCACACCTACTGGGCGATGACGGTCGGTGGCGCCGATCTGGACGCCAACCCGTTCGTCCTGCTCGCCGACGGTCTCGAGGGAGCGCGGGCCGACATGGGATTGCACACGCTGGTGGTAGTCGGCACCGCCGACGCCGCGGGCCGACCCGGTTTCGTCATCCTGGCCGACCGTGCCGACCGTGCCGACGCGCAGACCGGCGCCGGCGGCGAGGAGCTGCAGGACCACGATTCCTGCCCGCCGCCGCTACCGGCGACGCCGGCCACCGCCAAATAGCGGCGACGTACATGGGGAGTCGGCGCCACCTAGGCGCAGCCAACTGGACTCAGTAGGGCGGGAGCTGCCCGTTACCGGACGCTCCGGACATGCCGTTGAGCTGGTCGAGGTAGTGGCGCAGCTGGAGCTGTGACATCAGCGGTCCGGGGGCGGCGGGCGGCTGAGCGTCGGTCAGCGTCCACGGCTGGCAGCCGTCGGTCTTGAACGTGGCGTCACCGGGATCGATCTGCTGGATCTGGGGCTTCTTGGTCAGCCCGTTGTCGAGGTTGGTCTGGCCATCGGGTCCGCCGACCCGCTTCCAGTAGCACGCCTTCCCCTCGACCGGTCCCGCTGTGGCATAGGTGCCCGGCACGATGTCGACGCCGACCCGGTAGGTGCCGTCGGCGTCCATCGAGCTCTTCGGCCCACCGGCCGGGGCCGGCGCGGGGGACGAGGGCGCCCCAGTCGTCGACGTCGGTGCAGGCGAGGCCGCCGACGACGTCGGTCCGGGGGCGGGCCCCGTCGGTGCGTCGGACGTCGTGGGGGCAGGTGCGGGCGCCGGGGTCGTGGTGGGATTAGCGGCCGCGACACCCACGCTGGCCGCGCAGACTGCCACAGCCAGCGCACCGCTGGCGATCACGTTCGTTATTTGACCCACGTCAACGAGGGTAACCCGGCGATGCCTAGCCGGCCTAACCGTCCTGTTAAGCAGTCTTGCTCAGCAGCGGCAGCAGGAACCGGCGACGGTTGAGAATCGCGTCGTCGAACTCGTGCTCGGCCTCGGCCACCGAACCGGCGACCGGGAAGACGACGTCACTGTCCCGGCGAAGGCGGCGGTTCACCGCGTCGCTGGCCACCACGGCCCACTCCACACCCACCGAGTTGCAGATGTCGTCGATATCGCACAGCAAACGAATTGACTGCGGGGTGAACGAGGTGACACCGGACAGGTCCAGAACGAACGGCTTGTCAGCGAGGACCAGCTTCTTCGCGTAGTCGGCGACGTGGTCGAGGTTGGCGGAATCGATGCGTCCGCTGACCGCGACGACGGTGGCCACATGGCGGGAGTGTGCACGGATATGGGCGCCCTTGTAATCGACGGTGGGGTTTCCGTACCGCGACGTGAAGCTCGTCATGGGCTGCTCCATTCGGTCCTGTTGCGTGTGTGGCGGCCTGTCGGCTGCCTCAACCTGACTCGTACGCTATGCGGCAAATTTAAGGTGACCGGGAGCAGCGGCTAAAACTCTGTTAAGAACCAGTTTTCGGCCCGATCCTCGAAATCGGGCAACCTCGACCGCCGAATGGCTAACGCAGGGCGGGCAGGACCTCGTCCGTAAGTAGAGTTACCGACTTCCATGCCTCATCCACCGGCATGCCTCCGACCAGGGGATGCATGACGATCGGGCCGTAGTTTGCCGACGCCCGTACCTCGTCGATCAACTGGTCGGGAGTCAGGAATCGGTATCGACCGGAGGCCCGCACTTCGGCCAGGGTCTGCACGCCGGGCAGGTGCATCAGGGAGCGCGACGGGTCGTCAGACCACCCTCCGTAGGTGACTGCCTCCCACAGAATGTGCTCACCGAGCTCGGCCCAGGCCCGCTCGGGGTCGTCGTGCAGGTAGATCATCCCGCGGTTGACCGCCGGTGGCATGAGCACGAACGGTCGCTGGCCCGCTTCCTGGCAGAGCTCGGTGTAGTACTCCGCCAGGTCGGGGCGATGATCGGGCAGGCTCAAGGCCAGGCCGAACCGCACCGCCCGGCGGACGGTCGCCCGCACGCCGCCACCGACATAGAGCGGTGGATGCGGTTTGGACCACGTTCCCGACACCACATTGGAGCCTTGCCTCCAGGACGCCAGCATCGTCTCCAGCAGCTGATCCATCAGTTCGCCGCGGCGGGAGAAGTCCACCCCGAGGGCTTCGTACTCCACCTCGCGGTAGCCCAGGCCGATGGTGGTGTGCAGGCGCCCCCGGCTCATCGCGTCGATCAGCGCGATGTCTTCGGCCATCCGGACCGGGTTCCACAACGGCCCCAGCGCACAGTCGATGCTGGCGAAGATGTTGGCCGTGCGGGCCAGAAACATGCCCGCGATCATCACCGGATTGCAGCTCCAGCCGTGCCCGGTGGCATGGTGCTCGTCGACGCTGACCGCGGCGATCCCGTGCCGGTCCCCGAACTGTGCCAACTCCAGTGCGGTGGACAGCAATTCACCCTGCACACCAGGTACGCCCCCGGGCGAGGCGAAATTGAAGCGCAGAATCGCGAGCATCTGAGCACTGTATTGCCGCCGTTGCGCCAAACTCGATGCGAACGGGTCACGATTTGGCCGCTGTGCCTGGTCGCCGGGATTGTCTGTCAGCGCCCGCCGCTACGGTGGCGCCGTGCGCGAGGACGCGGCCGCGGTCAGGACGGCACTGCAATGGCTGGGGTTGTGGGTTGCCACGACAGCGTTGTTGACGTTCATCGGTCAGCTCAACAGGGCGGTGTGGGCGCTGGCCGCTTTCAGTGCGCTGGCGGTGGCGGTCTGCGCATGGCGGGCACTGCTGGCCTGGCTCGGCTATCGCCGAAAGGTCAGACGCGACGCGCTTTACCGCGCCTCCGGACAGGCCGCGGTGGACATCATGACCGGGGTGGAATTCGAGCGTTACGTCGCTGCGGTCCTGCGGGGTGTCGGCTACACCGTTGAGTTGACAAGGGCGACTGGCGATTTCGGCGTCGACCTGATCGCCACCCGAGACGGTGTCCGCACCGCGGTGCAGTGCAAGCGGCAGAGCCGCGTGGTCAACGGCGCCGCCATCCAACAGGTGGTGGCCGGCGCAGCCGTCCACGACTGCGGCGCGACGATGGTGGTGTCCAACCACCGCTACACGCGGGCCGCCGAGCAGCTGGCCGATGTGCACGGCTGTGTGCTGGTCGATCGCACCCGGCTGGCGCGGCTGTCGCGCGCCCGCTGACGCGGTCGGGGGCGTGTTGGCCGGCCGGTCCGCGTGCCAACTCGTGCTGTCGCGGTGATCGCGGTACCAGTTCATCCAGGTCCCGTCGTAGGGGATACCGCAGTATTCGCTCAGCGCCGCACCCAGCTCGACCAGGAACTCGGGAGCACTCGCCAGGTCGCGATACTCATGAGTCAGTCGCGGCTCGTCGACTTCACGGTTATACATCCACCTGCGCCGCTGCTCCCAGCCAGCCAGTGCGCTCAGCTGTCGCAATAGTTTGTCGTGCCCGGCGATCAGGCCGTGCACGTGAACGATCGACGATTCGGCGTCGAGATCGTGGATGGTGGCGCCGGCGAACGCGACCGTGTTGATCGCCGGTGGCGCCAGATCGGGAGCTCATCGAAGAGTGACAGCGGACCACTCACAGTGTTCTAAACACCCTGTGTGGGAATGCATTCCGCGACGGTGGACGCCGTTCTATTTTCCGGCGGTCGCGGCGTCGATAGCCTGAAATTCCTCCTCGGTCAGCTCGATCCCGGCGGCGGCGACGTTCGGTTCGAGGTGGTCGACGCGTGAAGTGCCGGGGATCGGCACGATCACCGGTGAGCGTTTCAGTAGCCAGGCCAGCGCGAGTTGTGATGGGCTGGCACCGTGGTCGGCCGCCAACGAGCCAAGGGGACCGTCGGCGTCGGCGAGTGGACCGGCAGCGAGCGGGAACCACGGAATGAACGCGATGCCTTGGGTTTCGGCCTCGTCGAGCAGGGCTTCAGCCGTGCGGGTCGTCAGGTTGTAGAGGTTTTGAACCGAAACGATGGATGCGACCTTCTGAGCGGCTTTGAGTTGATCGACGTCGACCTCGGAGAGTCCGATGTGCCGGATCTTGCCCTCCTGCTGCAACGTAGCGAGTTCGCCGACCTGGTCCTCGAGCGGAAAGTTCGGGTCGATGCGGTGCAGCTGATGCAAGTCGATGCGATCGACGCCGAGCCGGCGCAGGCTCATTTCGACTTCTTGGCGTAAGTAGCTGGGGTTGCCGAGCGGTATCCACACATCCGGCCCCGTGCGAAGGAGCCCTGCCTTGGTAGCGATCACGACGTCGTCCCGGTAGGGATGTAGGGCCTCGCGAATCAAATCTTCGGCGAGGTAGGGGCCGTAGGAGTCGGCGGTGTCGATGAAGTTGACGCCCAGCTCGACCGCGCGACGCAGCACGCGAATCGACTCGTCGTGATCATCTGGCGGGCCCCAGACGCCCTTGCCGGTAAGTCGCATCGATCCGAAGCCGAGCCGGTTCACCGTCAGCTCTCCGATGGTGATGGTGCCCGCTGCTCCCGCGTTCGTCGCGTCCGTCATGGTGCTCCGTTCGTCGTCGGTTGGATCCTCCTCGAGCCTGGCACCAGAGCCTGGGCCTGTCCAACGCATGCTTGACTTCCTTCTTGATGAAGACTTATCAGGCGGACATTCTGGCCAGTGGTTTGGACGTCGTCTTCTGCGGGATCAATCCGGCGCTGACGGCGCAGGCCGACGGATACAACTTCTCGAGTCCGACCAATCGGTTCTGGTCGGCGATCCACCTGGCCGGGTTCACCGACCGCCAATTGGCGTCTGCCGAGGAGCGCAGGCTTCTGCAATACGGTTGCGGCATAACCGCCGTCGTGATGCGGCCGACATCAGCGGCGAGCGAGGTATCCGCACGTGAGATCCAGCAGGCACTCTCATCGTTCGAAACCAAGATGCGTGCGGTCGCTCCACGCATGCTGGCGTTCCTGGGAAAGCAGGCGATATCGGTTGCGCTCGGCACCGGGGCGGTGAATTGGGGGCTGCAAGCCGATACCGTCGCCGGTGCAGCGGCTTGGGTGCTGCCCAATCCCAGTGGCCGCAATCGGCGGTTCACTACCGCGGCTCTGGTCGCGGCGTACGCCGAACTGCACGATTACCTGGCACCTCCGCAACGTTCCCCGCTCAGCCGATGAACCGGTCCCGGTAGGCGCCCAGCCGCTCGGACACCTCCGTGGGGTCGAGCCCCACGTCGGCGAGGTCGTAGATCACCTCGCCGTAGCGTCCGCGCGGGTGCGCGGCGATGAAGTCGGCCATCGCGGCACGTACGTCGTCGCCATAAGGCTGGTCGGCCAGTTCGTAGATCGACGACAGCGTGCCCTGTTCGTCGGCCATGAAGTCGGTGAAGCGCACGTCGATCGACTGGTCGGCCGGAAGCACGTCGCGGTCGCGCAGGCAGCCGCTGAACAGGTCGTCGGCGCGGTCGAACCACGATCGCGCGATCTTGACCGGATCGGGCTGCGCGCACGCCATTCGGGACGCGTAGACGATCATGGTGAGCATCGAGCGCGTCACCTCGACCGGATCACGATGCGTCACAATGAATGTCGCGTCCGGGAAGGTGGCGTACAGGGTGGGGAACTGTTCGAGATGCTGCGGGGATTTCAGTACCCAGCGCGTTCCGCCCCGCAGCCACTGCATGGCCTGCAGCTGCCGCTTGAGATGGGCGTACGACGGCCCCTGGTCGTGAGATTTGTAGTGCGCGGCGAATGTCGGTATGTGATAGGTGGTTTCGAAGAGCATGCCGGAGATGTCGTTGGCCAGCAGCTGAATTTCCTCGTGCGCATGGTCGACGGTCATATCGTGCATCCGCTTGAAATCAGGCATCGACGTGTCGACCAGATCCAGTCCGGTCGAACATCGCTGGCGGCGCGCCGTGTCGTCTTCGCCGGGGGCGGGGAACGGCTCCAGGCTTTCCCAGTACGGCAGATAGCGCAGGTTCGGGTCGGCGGCGATCAGGTTGTGCAGGTGGGTGGTCCCGGTGCGGGGCAGACCGCAGATGATGATCGGCCGGGTGATCTCGACGTCCTCGATCTCGGGATGCTCGGCGATCAGCGCCTCGAAGCGAAGCCGGTTGACCAGATTGCCGACCAGTTGTTCGAAGACCACGGCGACGCCGACGTCGGACAGCCCGGTCTCCTCGCGCAACGATCCGGTCAGCACGTCGAGACGTTCACGGAAACTGTCGTCGCCCCAGCCGTCGAGCCCGGTGCGCTCACTTGCCGTGGCCAGCAACGCTTCCGAGGTCAGCTGCAAGATCGACCCGTAACCGGCGAGCGCCTCACGCATCGGCCGGGCCGCCTCGGGGAACACCGGGTTGGCCAGGTCGGTGAACCTGATGGGCGTGGGCCGCTGCACCCCGGCGGTCATGCCGATGCCTCAGCTACGTCCACGACCCGGCAGGTCGGCCGCTTCGGAGTCTCCTCGGGCAGGAACCAGCGCAGCCAGATCAGACCCTTCGTGCGTCCCGCTGTCGACACCCAGTTGGGGTGGCCGGGATCGGTGTCGCTCACCACGATTCGCCACGAGCCGTCGGGCTCGTAGGTAATGTGTGCGCCGTTGATGGTCACCCGCTCGTAGGTGTAGTCGTAGGTGTGTAGGAACGGGTTCCACAGGCAGAGGTTCCAGAACACGCACGACGGCGAGGTGCCGTCGATGATCAGCGCCTGGCCGGGCTGCAGTTCGTAGGACCCCATCGCGTAGGCGGCATCGCCCGCGGCCCAGCCGAAGGTCTGCTGGGGCACCGGATACGGCTCGGCGATCTCGTTGGCAGGCTCGACCCGGGTGGGGATGAACGAGTACTGATCGGTGAGCCACGTTCTGGCCGACCGCAACCGGCGGATGAGGTCGGCCCGGTCCTCAAGATTGCGGGCCGGTGGGTCGACGGCCTCGATCTTCCACTGCACGCGCCGGTCGGTTTCGGGGTTCTTCAGGTAGTCGCGGGTCAGCGCGACAACGGCATCCGACTCGAGCTTCAGCCACCCGCCCGGCTGCGGGTCCGGGCTGATGGTGAATTCGAAGTTGCCGTCGTCGTCGAACTGCAGGGATCGGTCGTTCATCGTCCCGACGATGCGATTGCTGTAGTGGCCGTCGTCCGGACCGCCGTAGACGGTGATCGACAAGTAGACGGAATCACCCCGGTTCCCGGTGACCCGATACGTGCGATTGGGGTCGATCGGCGCGAGTTGGTAGAAGGCGTCGGTGTTGTCCCCGCCCCATCGCTGATAGGGCCCGATGACGTCGACGAACCGGGGATTGACCTTGTCACCCCACACGTAAGCGTCGACGGCCACCCGCAGCAAGGTGAACGTGAGCCGATAGCCGTCGAGGATGTCGGCTTCCTCGAGCGGGGGATCGGCGGCCAGGAACTTGCGCTCGAACGAGCCGAGCTCGTCGAGCAATTCGTGAAAGGCCTGAGATAGCTCGTCGCCTGCCATAGTCATTCCTTCTCTCGCGCCTGCGCGCCCCGCATGACCAGGGAGCAGAGCTTGTCGACCAGGCGGTCGGTGTCATCGCGCCCGTCGACGAGGGCGCCATAGAAGGTGGTTCCAACCAGCACGTTGAACAGCGTGTCGGTGTCGATATCGGCGCGCACCACTCCTTGTTCGGCGCCGGCACGGACCAGATCGGCCAGCTCGCCCCGGATCCTGTCGTCGAGCAATTGCTGTGTGCGGATGTGCAATTCGGAGTCGCGGCGACGTTCGGCGAGGATGCCCATGGTCGCAGCTTCGACCACCGGCTCGCGCCAGAAGGCCACCGCACCGCGGACGAACTCACGCAGGTCGGTCTCGAAATCGCCCGAGCGCGGCAACGCGGGCCCGCCGCTGTCGGTACCGAATGCGGCCTCGAAGACCACGTGCGCCTTGGATGGCCAGCGGCGGTAGATGGTCGGGCGGCTCACTCCGGCCGCGCGGGCGATCGAGTCCATGGACACCTGGTCGTAGCCGACATCAGTGAGCAGCCGCCGGGTGGCCGTCATGATCGCTTCGTCGGTGCGGGGGTCGCGGGGACGACCGCGAACCGGTTCCGGGGCTACCGGCTGGAGACCACGATCGGGGGCTGTCACGCCAATTATGTTCCGTTGCGTCACGTAAATTGTCAACGCCCCGATTGAACCGGGCCGCCACGGGTAAACGTGACAAGAAGAGCAGTCCACCCCGACGGCCAGGAGGCCATGCCATGACCCAGTCCCGCGGCGCCCGCTGGGCGCAAAACTGGTTGCACCGCACGTTCGGCGCGCTGGCCGTGCTGATGGCCGTGCTCACGTTCGGAGTCACCACGTCACCGGCGGCCCTCGCCGAGGACCAGTTGGCGTTCACCGGCACGACCCTGAGCGGAGCGACGTTCAACGGTGCCAGCCTGCAGGGCAAGCCGGCGGTGCTGTGGTTTTGGACCCCGTGGTGCCCGTTCTGCAATCAAGAAGCCCCGAACGTCAGCCAGGTGGCGGCCGCGAACCCGAAGGTCACGTTCGTCGGGGTAGCGGCACGCTCCGACGTCGGGCAGATGGAGGGCTTCGTGTCGAAGTACAACCTGAACTTCACCAACCTCAACGATGCGGATGGGGCGATCTGGGCGCGGTTCAACGTGCCGTGGCAACCCGCGTATGTGTTCCTCCGTCCCGACGGGACGTCGACGTTCGTCAACAACCCGACCTCGGCGATGTCAGAACAGGAACTCAGCGACCGGGTGCACGCGCTGGTGTCCTGAGGTCCCCGTGGATGCAAACTTGACCGGGCTGGCACTGGCCGCGGGGATGGTCGCCGCGCTGAACCCGTGCGGATTCGCCATGCTGCCTGCCTATCTGACGCTCGCCGTTCGCGGTGAGGGCGCGGACCCGAGCCGCACCGCGGCGGTGGGTCGCGCGCTGGCGGCCACCGCCGCGATGGCACTGGGATTCCTCGCGGTGTTCGGGCTATTCGGCCTATTGACGGTCCCGGTCGCCACCGGCGTGCAGCGCTACCTTCCGTACGCAACCATCGTCATCGGTATCAGCCTGGTCGCCCTTGGTATTTGGTTGCTGGCCGGCCGTGAACTGACCTGGAATCCGGTCGGATCCAACTGGCGGTGGGCTCCGACGGCACGGCTGGGGTCGATGTTCGGCTACGGGGTGGGTTACGCCATCGCATCCCTGTCCTGCACGATCGGACCGTTTCTCGCGGTCACCGGCAGCACCGTGCGCAGCGGTTCGGTGGCCGGCGGCGTGCTCGTGTACGCGGCCTATGCCGCCGGCCTGGCGTTGGTGGTCGGCGTGCTCGCGGTCGCAATCGCGCTGACGAGTACCGCACTGATCGACCGCATCCGCCAGCTGCTGCCCTATGTGAGCCGGATCAGCGGTGTCGTGCTGATCGCCGTCGGTCTCTACGTCGGCTACTACGGCCTCTACGAGATCCGCGTGTTCAGCGCGGACGGCAATCCCGCCGACCCGATCATCGCCGCAGCCGGCCTGCTGCAGGGCACAGTGGCCGGCTGGGTGTATCGCACCAGCGCCTGGCCGTGGGTCGTCGCGCTCGCGGTGCTGGTCGCGGCGGCGGCCGCGCTCAGGTTGCGACGCGCTCGGCGGCACCGGAGCTGAACCGCGGTTGCCGCACAGTGGGCGTCGGTATAGTCCGCTGGAGGTCCGAGGCGCGGTCCGAAACAGGGGAGTGACGCAATGAAACGACATTCGATGCGAACCTGGGGTGTTGCCGGCGCGACAGTGCTGGCGCTGACCAGCGTTCCCGCCGCGATCGTGACCATTGCGCCCAGCGGTGAGGCGCACGCCGACGTGTGCGCATCCGCAGGCCGCCGGATCTCGGTCAGTGGCTGTGCCAATTTGTCCGACGTGATGGCGCCCTATGTGCCGCCGCCGTCCTATTACGCGCCGCTGCCCGAGGACTATCCGCCGCCTCCGCCTCCGCCACCCCCGCCGCCGGTCACCGGCTGCGTGGGATACAACGGCCGCTGGGTCAGCGCCGGCGGCTGCCGCTAGCGACTCAGCATCAACCGCCTGGGGTGGCACCGCTCAGCCCGACTCACGCGCCGAACGTGGGGGACATCGTCGAAGTCGCCGACGAATTTCATCGATAGCCCACACGCTCGGCGATCGGGTATGTCGAGTATGACGTCGTAGCCGTCTTCAAGTGCGATGAGGACACTGCTCTTGATCATCCGAGAGATGGTGTGCGAGTTAGGTATTCCACCTGCTCCAGGAGGTCGGAAGATGACCCTGTAGTGATCCTGTTCGATGAGGACGATCGGGTTCTTCGCGCGATTGAAGACTTCATTGGCGATCGCCGCCCGGATCCGCCGATCGAGAATGTGCGAGTCTTCTCACGACGAAACCCCGCGGGCAGCGCCCGCGGGGTTTCGCTCACTACTCAGCTCAGACGTCGAACCGGTCGGCGTCCATCACCTTGGTCCAGGCCGCGACGAAGTCCTTCACGAACTTCTCCTTGGCGTCATCCTCGGCGTACACCTCGGCCAGTGCCCGCAGCTGCGAGTTCGACCCGAAGAGCAGGTCGACACGGCTGGCGGTGTACTTGGCGGCACCGCTGGTGCGGTCCGTGCCGGTGTAGGTGCCGTCGTCGGCCGACGATGGCGCCCACTTGGTGTCCATATCGAGCAAGTTGACGAAGAAGTCGGTCGTCAGCGTGCCCGGCTTGTCGGTCAGAACACCCAGCTTGGTGCCACCGAAGTTGGCACCCAGCACCCGCAGGCCACCGACGAGCACCGTCATCTCCGGTGCCGACACATTCAACAGGTTGGCCTTGTCGATGAGGTGGTACTCAGCCGGCAGGGACAGTCCCTTCCCGGCGAAGTTACGGAACCCGTCGGCCTTCGGCTCCAGGTAGGCGAACGACTCGACGTCGGTCTGCTCCTGGGTGGCATCGCCACGACCCGGGGTGAACGGCACCTCGATGCCGAAACCGGCTGCCTTGGCTGCCTTTTCGACACCGACATTGCCGGCCAGCACCACCAGGTCCGCGAACGACACGTCAACGCCTGCCGAGGCCTGGATCTGCTCCAGCTTGCCGATCACCTGGGCCAGCTCGTCAGGCTCGTTGACCTCCCAGCCCAGCTGTGGCTGAAGCCGGATACGGCCACCGTTGGCGCCGCCTCGCATATCGCTGCTGCGATAGGACGAGGCAGCTTTCCATGCCGTCGAAACCAGCTGCGGCACAGTCAGACCCGAGTCGGCGATCGCCGCCTTGAGCGTGGCGACCTGATCGGCCGACAGGCGCTTGCCCGCGGGAATGATGTCCTGCCACAGCCAGGTCTGCTTGGGCACCAGCGGTCCGAGGTAACGAACCACCGGACCCAGATCGCGATGCAGCAGCTTGAACCACGCCTTGGCGTACTCGTCGGCGAGTTCCTCGGGATGATCCAGCCACCGGCGGGTGATCTCGCCGTAGATCGGGTCCATCCGCATCGACAGATCGGTGGTCAGCATCGACGGGTGGGTCTTGCCGCTGCCCTGGGCCATCGGCACCGAGTTGGCCCAGCCGTCATCCTTGGGCTTCCACTGGTTGGCACCCTGGGGGCTCTTGGTGAGCTCCCACTCGTTGCCGTAGAGGATCTCCAGGAACGAGTTGTCCCACTTGGTCGGCGTATGGGTCCAGGTCACCTCGAGACCGCTACTGACGGCTTCGTTGCCGACGCCGGGATTGCTCCAGCCCAGACCCATCTCCTCAAGCGGAGCGGCTTCGGGCTCCACCCCATTCTCGACAGGGGTAGCGCCGTGGGCCTTGCCGAAGGTGTGACCACCGACGATCAGGGCCGCGGTCTCGATGTCGCTCATCGCCATCCGGCCGAACGTCTCGCGGATGTCAATGGCCGCCGCGATCGGATCCGGATTACCCTCGGGCCCTTCGGGATTGACGTAGATCAGACCCATGTGGCTGGCGGCCAACGGGTTCTCCAGCTTGGTCCGGTCGCTGCCGGAGTAGCGGTCCTGCGAACCCAGCCACTCGTGCTCGGCACCCCAGTAGATGTCCTCCTCGGGCTCCCAGAAATCGGGGCGGCCGAAGGCGAAACCGGCCGTCTTGAACCCCATGTGCTCCTGGGCCCGGTTGCCGGCGTAGACGATGAGGTCGGACCACGAGATCTTGTTGCCGTACTTCTTCTTGAGCGGCCACAGCAAGCGGCGAGCCTTGTCCAGGCTGACGTTGTCGGGCCAGCTGTTCAGCGGTGCGAAACGCTGCATCCCGCGTCCGCCGCCACCGCGGCCGTCCTCGACCCGGTAGGTGCCCGCGGCGTGCCACGACATCCGGACGAACAGCGGGCCGTAGTGGCCGAAGTCGGCGGGCCACCAGGCCTGCGAATCGGTCAGCAGGGCATCGAAATCACGCTCGAAGGCCTCGAAGTCGAGGGTCTTGACCGCCTCGCGGTAGTCGTAGCCTTCGTCGGTCGGATCAATGGCCGGAGGATTCTTCTGCAGGATCTTGAGATTCACCGCATTGGGCCACCAGTCGCGGTTGCTGCCACCCTCGACGGGCGGCTTGATGCGCATCGGGCAGCCGCTTTCAGCGGGCTCCGTCTGAGCCGCTCCGATTGGGGGGCTGGTTTCCTCAGGCACTGTATTTCCTTTCGGGAGTGGTGAATTGGGCTGCGATCACGGTTGTGCTCGCGAAATCTCCTGGACAGAGCAGTCGGGACACAAGCCCCAATAGACGACCTCGGCTTCGTCGAGCACAAAACCGTTGTGCCCAGACGGCGTCAAACAGGGCGCCTCGCCGACAGCGCAGTCGACGTCGCCGATCACACCGCAGGACCGGCACACGAGGTGATGGTGGTTGTCACCGACACGCGCTTCGTAGCGGGCCACCGATCCGGACGGTTGGATGCGGCGCACCAGCCCGGCGGCGGTCAGTGCGTGCAGGACGTCGTAGACGGCCTGGCGCGACACATCGGGCAGCCCGGTGCGAACTGCTCCGAAGATGGTGTCGGTGTCGGCGTGCGGGTGGGAATGCACGGCCTCGAGCACTGCGACACGGGGGCGGGTGACCCGCAGCTGCGCTGTCCGCAGCTGGTCGGCAAAATCCGACATGGAGGTCACGGTGAGATCGTCGTCCCTTTTCTGGAATCAGTCAAGAGTTGGCCCGAAGGGGTTTCAAACACCCTGGTCAGGGGCGCTGGGTGATCTGGCTGCCTGGGCTTGCGGTGGGGTTCAGCGGCGCAATCGGAGACGGGCTGAAGTTGTTCGGGCCGGGCAGGGTGGCCTTGCTGGTCGGCGACAGCGAGGGGCTGGTGGAGGATGCCGGTTCGTTGTCCTTGGCTCCGCACGCGGTGAACACGACGATGCCGACGGCGGCCAGTGCCACCGAGCCGACCGCACGGATTCGATTCCGACCCATCATCGCTGACCCCTAGAACATGGACACGCCACGTGCACCCCGAAAGCTACCCTCTCACGGGTGTGCGCAACGCGCTTTGCGCACTGTGCCGTCTCCGCGACGTGGGTCCCGACCGGGCTTTCTGTATGGTGATCGGCGGATCGCGTCCGGCGGCCATCCCGGTTCGCACCCCCGGGGACCCAGTCGTCTTGTCAGGAGCAGTTTCGTGCCCCTCAACACTGTCGCGCTCGAACTCGTGCCGCCCAACACCGATCGCACTCCGGACGAGGTTCTGCAAGAGGCGCGCAAGGTCGTGCAGTTCTCCGCGGAGACCGGCCTCGCGGGCCGCATCGGCCACGTGATGATCCCGGGGATGATCGAGGAGGACGACGACCGTCCGGTCGAGATGAAACCCAAGCTCGATGTGCTGGACTACTGGTCGCGCATTTCGCCGGAACTGCCTGGCGTGCGCGGCCTGTGCACCCAGGTGACCGCATTCATGAACCAGGAGACGCTGAGCGGGCGACTGACCAAGCTGCTCGGCGCGGGCATGGAAGGCATCGTCTTCGTCGGTGTTCCGCGCACCATGGCCGACGGCGAGGGCGCCGGCGTCGCACCGACCGATGCTCTGACGATCTACCGCGACCTCGTTCCCAACCGCGGCGCAATCCTGATCCCGACCAGGGAGGGCGAAGCCGGCCGGTTCGGCTTCAAGTGCGGCCAGGGCGCGACGTACGGCATGACGCAGCTGCTGTACTCCGACGCTATCGTCGGCTTCCTGGCCGAGTTCGCCGCCACCACCGACTTCCGCCCGGAGATCCTGCTGTCATTCGGCTTCGTGCCGAAGGTCGAAAGCCGAGTCGGCCTGATCAACTGGCTGATCCAGGACCCCGGCAACGCCGCCGTCGTGCCCGAGCAGGATTTCGTGCGCACGCTGGCCGCCAGCGAACCTGAGGTCAAGCGTCGGCTGCTCGTCGACTTGTACAAGCGGGTCATCGACGGCGTTGCCGATCTCGGGTTCCCGTTGAGCATCCACTTCGAAGCCACCTACGGCATGTCGCGCCCCGCGTTCGAGACCTTCGCCGAGATGCTGGCCTACTGGTCTCCTGCGGGCTCCGCCCCGTAATCGGCGTGAAAGCACTCATCGATTTCGACGGCGCACGGGTTTTCGCGATCCCGGCTCGCGACTCCTATCCGGGCTTCACCGCCTGCGAGGGGATGCTGATCGAGGGACCTCAGGGGTGGGGTGAGTTCAGCCCACCCCGCGACACCGACGATCTGACGGCGGCGCGCTGGCTGACGTCGGCCGTCGAGGGCGGCACCGTCGGCTGGCCCGACCCGGTGCGCGGCCGGGTCGCGGTAGCGGTGGTGGTGCCCGCGGTGCAGCCCCAGGATGCCGCCGCCATCGCCACGGCCAGCGGGTGCAGTGCGGCGGATGTGCACGTCAACGGGCGACCCGAGGATGTTGCTCGCCTCGAGGCGGTGCGCGCAGCGCTGGGACCGGCCGGGGCGATCCGCTGCGTTTTCGAGCAGCCCTGGGACGTCGACACCGCCATCGAGTCGATCCCGGTTCTGGACCGGGCCTCCGGCGGGCTCGAGTTCGTGCAGCTGCGATCCGCGACGACGGCGGAGCTGGCGGCGGTACACCGCCGCGTCGATGTGCGGCTGGCCCTCGACGTGTCGAACCTCGGCACTGACGGCACGGCATTGTCGGAAGCCGCCGACGTCGCGGTTCTGACGGTCGGCCCGCTCGGCGGTGTGCGCCGGGCGTTGCGGTTCGCCGAACGCACCGACCTGCCGTGCGTGGTTGCGGCGGCATCCGGGGCGTCGGAGACCAGCATCGGGCTGTCCGGCGGACTGGCGCTGGCCGGCGCGCTGCCCGAGGTTCCGTTCGCCTGTGGGCTGGGTACCGCCGCGGTGCTGGCCGGCGACATCGTCTCGCCGGGCCGTGCGCTGATTCCGGTCGACGGGTATCTACCGGTCGCTCCGATGGCTCCGGGACCCGATGCCGCGCGCATAGCCGAGTTCGCGCTCGATGACGCCGAGCGGATCGCGTGGTGGCGCGAGCGCCTCAATACTGTGCGACAACTTCTCTAGAACCGGTTTGGCCGTCGACCCGGCTTAACGCCGGGGACGCCAGGCCCAGACGGCCAGACCGACACCGATCAGTGCGGTGATCGGTCCGATGACCGACCAGGTCGTGGTGTTGCTCATCGGGCTGCCCTGAACCACACCGAACCCCTGCAGCGCCCACAACGATCCGAAAAGCGCGACCAGCACACCCACTACACCCACGGCATGACGCATGGTCAGCTCCTTTTCCCGGTTGGCATGGCGGCCGACACCGCCCGCATAACGGCCCGTTTCACCTTCGTCGCCCCCGACCCGGCGGTGGCGCCGATCGTCGAGCGATTCGGTGGATCCAATTGCAGCACATCACCTTCGGCGATCCGGCCCGCTCGGGTGATGTTGCCGTAGACACCGAGGCAGCGCCGCGAGTGCGCGGCGATGGTCCGGGTGATCTCCTTGTCCCGCTTGAGCTCAGGCTGTTCGTGCGACGGCATCACGCAGCGGATCGTGGGGATCAAGGGCTGCAACTCGGCGTGCGGGGCATGCAGTGTGCCGCCACACCACTCCCATTCCGGATGCGGCGATGCAGCGGGGGAGTCGACCACGATCGTCGGGCGGAATCGCCGGACGTCGAAATCGGAATCCGGTGCCAGCGCGGCCATGGTCGCCAGGCTCTGCTCGGTGACGATGTGCACGGGGTAGGCGTCGACGTAGCTGCCGACCGGGGTGGCGTAGCGGCTGAACTCGGCGAGCTTGCGGACCGGGAACATCGACAGGTCGGGCAGCGGTTCGCCGTCCTCGATGCCGAACATCGTGCGCAGGTCGGTTTTGGTGGCCATCGGTCCGCGGTATTGGTCGCGACGATCGATCGGCGGCAGCGGCCGCAGCTCCACCTCGCGGTCCAGATAGCGCGACAATGCTTGGTGCACAGCAGGATCGGAGCTGGCGACTTCGGTGCCATCGGGGAAGGTGATGACGACTTCGGGCGCATGGCCCGGCCCGGCATCCGGCGGCGGCGCCTGTGCGTAGCGTGCCGTCAGCCAGAGCAGGCCAGGCAGGCGCTTGGCGCTCGTCGTCGCGTCGAGTTCGACGTCACGCACAGCCCAGGTGCGGTCGGCGTGCAGGCCGAGCTCGCCGATCTCGGCCTCGGCGAGCTGCTCACCCAGCATCGACTTGACCGGATAGCGCCAGATCGAGGTGATACGGCCGGCGGGGATCATCCCCCCACATTAGGACCTCACTGCGCCGGCGAGCGATGCAGTGCGCGTGACGAGACGATCAGCACGACCAGGCTGGCCACCAGCCACACCCCGAGCACGACGAACGGCAGCAGCCGCTGGTTGTCCGGGAAGTACGTCGCCGCGTGGATCGCCGACACCGTCGCGCCACTGGGCAGCGCGTGATTGAAAAACGCGAACGGTTGCGGCAGCAGCGCCGCGGACACCGCCCCGCCCGACGAGGTGTTGCCGAGCAGGATGAACACCAACCAGGTCGGGATGATGGCCCATCGGTGGATCAGCACCAGCATGGCCGAGTTGAACAATGCCGCGATCGCGATCTGCACCGAAGTCAGCAGCCACAGTTGCGGGAACGGCGTGCTCAGCGCACCCAGGACCGGTCCGGTGACGACCGCCAACGCCGCTCCGCCGACCACGGCAAGCACCACTAGGCAGACCAGCCAGCGCCGCAGGCTGAGCGTCTTGATGTTGGCCCGCAGCTGAAACATCGTGATGAAGCCGAGGATCGTGGCGGCGATGACGAGATAGAACGTGGCCAGCCCGGCCGGATCCGACGGTGGCAGCGGATGCAGGTCGACGATCGGAAGGATGAACTGCCCCGGTTGGGTCTGGTCCAGTTGGATCAGTGCGCGGGCGCCCGACGGGTCACTGGCACTGGACAGCAACAGCTCAGGCGGTGTCGCCGTGGCGTCGATCGCCGCGGTGATGCGCTGCTGGTTGATCGCGGCAACCGCCTCGTCGCGCGTCGCATACTGATGGACGTCGAACTCGTTCTCGTTGCGGTGCAACGCATTGACGAACGGCGCGGTGAGGGCCGTCGATCCGACGACGCCCACCGGCAGGTTGCGCGGCGATGGACGACCGAGTGCGACGGTGTAGGCGGCTGCGAAGCTCGACGCCAACACGATGGCGATCGCGATGACCGTTGCGGCCTTTCGGATCTCCAGCGGAATGCGCTGCAACCAGACCCCGGGCACACCGGCACTCTACGGCTTGACCGCCGCAAGGGTGTAGCTCAGCGGCAGTCGCTCACCATGCTCGTCGAGACGCCACTCGCCACTGACATTGTGCATGCGGCCCGGCAGTGCCTCCCAGGGCACCGAGTCGTGTTCGACGAGCATGGTCAGTTGTAGACCGGCATCCAATAGGGCGGTGACGATCTCACCCAATCCGTGGTTCCACTCCCGTGATTCGGTTGCGGTGAACACCGCATCGGTGTGCACGTAGGTCTGCGAGGCGTCGAACCGCATCGGATCGTCGTGCTCGAAGTACGGGTAGCCCAGTGCGATCGCATCGGTCCGCTGCTCGTCGACCGCCCACAACACGGGGTGGCCCTCTCGGAGGAACAGCCGGCCGCCGGGCTTGAGCAGGGCCGCGACCACCTCGGCCCAGCCCGCGACGTCGGGCAGCCAGACCAATGCGCCGACCCCGGTGTACACCAGGTCGAAGCTCTCCGGGCCGAGAGCGCTTGCGGCCTGGTACACATCGGACTCGACGTAGTCGATGTCGAGTCCGGCCCGCGCGGCGATCCCGCGGGCGATGGCGATCGCCGTGGGGGAGAAGTCCAGGCCGGTCATCCGTGCCCCGAGCCGGGCCAGTGACAGGGTGTCCGTACCGATGTGGCATTGCAGATGGACGCCGCGCGCGCCGGCGATGTCGCCGAGGCGGGGCACGTCAAATCGCACCACGTCCGACAGCGCCCCGGCGTCACCGACAAGGGCGTCCACCGCGTAGTCGGGCGAACCGGCATGCGCAGGCGCACGCTCGTCCCACCACGCCCGGTTCGCGTCCCGATGTTCGCCGAAGCCGTCGCAGACCACGCAGTGACGCTACAACTTCACCGGCATGGCGCCGACGTGCCAGATCTCGTCGCAGTATTCGGCGATCGCGCGATCGGAGGAGAATTTGCCGCTGCGCGCCGCATTGAGGATCGACATCCGCGACCAGGCGTCGGAATCGTGCCAGGCGGCACTCACCCGGGCCTGGCAGTCGATATACGAGCGGTAGTCGGCAAGCACCAGGAACGGGTCGTGGTGCAACAGGTTGTCGACCAGTGGCCGCAGCACCTCGGTGTCACCATGGGTGAAGGTGCCCTGGGCGATCAGTTCGAGCACCTCGGCCAGCTCGGGGTCCCGCTCGACGAAGCTGGTCGGCCGGTAACCGTCAGCCTTCAGCTGTTCGACCTCTTCGACGGTCAGCCCGAACAGGAAGAAGTTCTCCGGACCCGCCTCTTCGAGGATCTCGACGTTGGCGCCGTCCAGCGTCCCGATGGTCAGCGCACCGTTCATCATGAACTTCATGTTCCCGGTGCCCGAGGCTTCCTTGCCCGCGGTGGAGATCTGCTCGGACAGGTTGGCCGCCGGGTAGATCAGGTGGGCGTTCTTGACGTTGAAGTTCGGCAGGAACACCACCCGCATGTAGCGGTTGACGTCGGGATCGTTGTTCACGGTGGCGCCGACCGCGGTGATCAGCCTGATCATCCGCTTGGCGATGAAATAACCCGGCGCGGCCTTGCCACCGAAGATGAACGCACGCGGCGCGATCCCCAACCCGGGGTTGCGCTTGAGCCGGTTGTAGAGGGTGACGATGTGCAGCGCATTGAGGTGCTGGCGCTTGTACTCGTGGATCCGCTTGACCTGGATGTCGAACATCCACGTCGGGTCCAGTTCGATGCCGGTCGAGGAGTGCACATACTCGGCGAGCCGGCTCTTGTTGGCGCGCTTCATATTTCGCCAGCGCTCCCGGAATGCGGGGTCGTCGACGTAGGACTCCAGCCGGCGCAGCTGTTCCAGGTCGGTCAGCCAGCCGTCGCCGACGGTCTCGTCGATCAGGGTCCGCAGACCCGGGTTGGACAGTGCCAGGAACCGCCGTGGGGTGACACCGTTGGTCACGTTGCCGAACCGCTCCGGCCACATCTCGTAAAAGTCTTTCAGCACACTGGCTTTCAGTAGTTCGGAGTGCAATGCGGCGACGCCGTTGACAGCATGGCTGCCGACGGTGGCCAGGTGGGCCATCCGCACACTCTTGCCACCGTCCTCACCGATCAGTGACATCCGCCGGGCCCGGTCTTCGTCGCCGGGGAACTTGGCCGCCACCTCGTCGAGGAACCGCTCGTTGATCTCGTAGATGATCTCCAGGTGCCGGGGCAGCGATTCGGAAAAGATGCCCAGCGGCCAGGTCTCCAGTGCCTCGGGCAGCAGGGTGTGGTTGGTATAGGCGAACGTCCCGACGGTGATCTCCCACGCCTCGTCCCACGCCATGTGGTGGTCGTCGATGAGCAGCCGCAACAGTTCGGCCACCGCGATCGACGGGTGCGTGTCGTTGAGCTGAATGGCCCACTTGTCGGGCAGTGCGGTCAGCGGCAGGCGGGCGCGTTCGAGGTGGATCCGCAGGATGTCCTGAAGCGACGAGCTGACGAAGAAGTACTGCTGCTGCAGTCGCAGCCGCTTTCCGGCCTCGGGTTCGTCATTGGGGTAGAGGACCTTCGAGATCTTCTCCGAGAGCACCTCGTCCTCGACAGCCTTGTAGAAATCGCCGGTGTTGAACGCGTCGAGTGCGAACGAGGACATCGACCGCGCGCTCCACAGGGTCAGCGTGTTGCAGGTGTTCACCCCGTAGCCCTGGATCGGGGTGTCGTAGGACACGCCCTTGATCACCCGGCGGGGGACCCAGCGCACCCGGTGGTTGCCCGCGACATCCTCGTACTGCTCGGTGCGCCCGCCCCAGTTCACCAGGTAGCTGGCGTCGGGCTTGTCGATCTCCCAAGGGTTGCCGGCGACGAGCCAGTTGTCGGTCTTCTCGACCTGCCAGCCGTCCTGGATCTCCTGGTCGAAAATGCCGAACTCGTAACGGATTCCGTAACCGATCGACGGGCGCTGCAGGGTGGCCAGCGAGTCCAGGTAACAGGCGGCCAGCCGGCCAAGGCCACCGTTGCCGAGGCCGGGCTCCTCCTCACAGGCGAGGATCACGTCGAGGTCTTGGCCCAGCGCGGCCAGCGCTTCGCGGGCTTGTTCCTCGATGCGCAGGTTCAGCAGGTTGTTGCCGAGCTGCGGCCCCATCAGGAATTCGGCCGACAGGTAGCAGGTCACCTTGGCGGGGCCGTGCAGGAGGTCCTGGGTGGTCGCCATCCAGCGCTGCTGCATGCGGTCGCGGACTGCCAGCGCCAACGCGCGGTAGTAATGCTCGGACGTCAGCACGCTCGGCGGCCGGGCGATCGAGTAGACCAGATGATCGGCAATCGCACGGCGCAGCGCGTCGGCCGACAGTCCGGTGCGGCTGTGTTCATGCGGTCGTGCGGCCTCGCCGGTGACGTCCCCCGGGGCGTTGCTCACGACATCCGTCATTGCACTCTCCTGCTCGGCGACCAGACCGCTGCTCGGTCTCATGCGAGGACCCGAAGTCTGGCACCGCCGTATTTCGGCGAGGCGAGGTCCACGAGTCGCTCCCGTGAACTATCGCGCATCAGCGTGTGTGCCGCGCGCCGAGCAAATGCCCTCTATCGGGCGCCGGTCCTACGATCGCGGTCATGACCACGTTGCCGAACCGGCCGAACACCGCTCTGCTCGTCGTCGACGTACAAAACGATGTCGTTGCCGGGGCCCATGACAGGGATCGGGTCGTGGCGAACATCGCCGCATTGGAGACCAACGAGGTTGCCTGGTAATCCCCTCACCGGCGAGGTCGGCGCTATACAGTTTCCCAGAGTTGTTCACTGCCCTGTCTCGGGGCCGCCGCAAGATCGGAATCAGGCAATGACGTCGACACTGCAATCGGGGGACCAGCTCGTCGGATTGGCGCGGGGGATGCGCGAACTCGTGGTGGCGCACGCGGGTGAATCCGAGCGGCTGCGCACGATCGCCCCGGCCGTCGTGGACGAGATGTGGGCCAGCGGGCTGATGCAGTCGTTCAATCCGATCGCCGCCGGTGGGGTGGAGCCGTCGTTCACCGCGATGATCGAAACCTGGATCGAGATGGCGTGGCAGGACGGTTCGTTCGGGTGGATCGGGATCGCGAACCTGCCGTCATCGTTCGCCGCCGCGGCGTACCTGCCCGACGAGGGTTTCGCGGAGGTGTTCACCGCCAACGACAACCGCGTCACGCTGGGCGGTCAGTTCTTCCCCAACGGCCAGGGCACCGCGGTCGACGGCGGCTACCGCGTGAGCGGCTCGTGGAGTTTCGGGTCGGGCACCGGCCACTCCGAGTACGTCTGCGCCGGGTTCTTCCCGATGGACAACGGCGAGATGCGCTGGGCCGCGGAAGGCCCTGAGGGCATGCCCGAGATGCTGGT
>JAHFVD010000019.1:105229-110709 GCA_023264735.1 Mycobacterium sp.
GCGTACCCGGGATTAGAGTCCGAAGGTTATGACCGACCGGTCCGATCCGCGGCTGCCCAGCGCTCAAACGAGCAGCCCGCGGCAGCTCAAGCGGATGAGCCGCAGCTTCGCAGGCGTCGGGGTCGGCATTCCACCGGAGCGGCTGCGTCAGATCGCCATGGGCGGGTCGGCCACCGACGACGAGCTGGTCGACGTCAGCTTCGCGCTCACCGCGACGCAGTTGCTCAGCGAGAAACGCCGGTCCAAACGTGGCCGCGCACAACGACATGCCGTGCGCGGATTCATCCTCGTCGTCGCCATTCTCATCGCGATCAACGTGCTGCTGTGCCTGGGCTTGATGCTGTTCGTCCTGACCCAGCACACGACGCCGTACTAGCCGGTCACGTACCCGTCGGCGACGTCCAGCGCCTTGTCCAGAATGGCCAGACCCTGCGCCACCTCGTCGTCGCTGATATTGCAGGCCGGCACCGCGTGGATCCGGTTGAAGTTGGCGAAAGGCAGCAGACCGCCGGACTTACAGGCGGCCAGCACCTCGTTCATCGCGGGGCTGGAGCCGCCGTAGGGCGCCAGCGGTTCGCGGGTCTGCTGGTTGGCCACCAGCTCAATCGCCCAGAACACGCCCAGTCCGCGGACCTCGCCGACCGACGGGTGGCGGGCAGCCAGCTCGCGCAGGCCAGGACCGAGCACCTTTTCGCCGACCCGGGCGGCGTTGGCCACCATGCCCTCGTCTTCCATGGCGTTGATCGTGGCCACCGCGGCACCGCAGGCCAGCGGGTGCCCCGAGTAGGTCAGCCCGCCGGGGTAGGCGCGGTCGGCGAACGTGGCGTAGATCGCGTCGTTGATGGCCACGCCACCTAGCGGCACGTATCCGGACGTCACGCCCTTCGCGAAGGTGATCAGGTCGGGAACCACGTCAAAGTTCTGGATTGCGAACCATTTTCCGGTCCGCCCGAAGCCGGCCATCACCTCGTCGGCGATGAACACGATGCCGTGGCGATCGCAGATCTCCCGGACCCCGGCCATGTACCCGGGCGGCGGGACCATGATGCCGGCGGTGCCAGGAACCGATTCCAGGATGATCGCGGCGATCGACGACGCCCCTTCGTGCTGGATCAGGCGTTCGAGATAGTCCAGCGCTCGGTCGGATTCCTGCTGCTCGTTCTCGGCGAAGAACGACGAGCGGTACAGGAACGGGCCGTTGAAGTGCACGACGCCGGAGCTGGCGTAGTCGTTCGGGTAGCGCCGCGGGTCACCGGTGAGGTTGATCGCGGTGTCGGTGCCGCCGTGATACGAGCGGTAGCGGGAGAGCACCTTGTAGCGGCCGGTGTGCAGGCGGGCCATCCGGACCGCGTGCTCGACGGCGTCGGCGCCACCGTTGGTGAAGAACACCCGGTTCAGGTCGCCGGGGGTGCGCTCGGCGATCAGCCGGGCAGCCTCGGAGCGCGCGGCGTTGGCGTGCTGCGGCGCGACCGTGCAGAGTTTGGCGGCCTGCTCGGCGATCGCGGCGACGACCTTCGGATGCTGGTGACCGATATTGGTGAATACCAGCTGGGAGGAGAAGTCGAGCAGTTTGTTGCCCTCGCCGTCCCAGACGTAGGACCCCTCCGAGGCGACGATCGTCATCGGCTTGATCTGCGCCTGCGCCGACCAGGAGTGGAAGACATGCTGGCGATCCAGCTCGTAGGCGCGAGCGGCTTCGGCGCGGGCGGTGGCGAGGTCCTGGCCGTTGGGCAGGAGCTGCGGTGCGGTTGTCGTCATGCGTGCCTCTTTCGAGCTCAGTTGTGCTCAGTTGTTCTGTGGGAAGCCGAGGTTGATGCCGCCATGGGAGGGATCGAGCCACCGCGTGGTGACCACTTTGCCACGGGTGAAGAAGTGCACGCCTTCGGTGCCGTGCGCGTGGGTGTCACCGAACAGTGAACTCTTCCAGCCACCGAAGCTGTAGTAGGCGGTCGGAACCGGGATCGGCACGTTTATGCCGACCATGCCGACCTCGACTTCGTTCTGAAAGCGTCGGGCCGCGCCACCGTCGTTGGTGAAGATCGCGGTGCCGTTGCCGTACGGGTTGGAGTTGATCAGCTCGAGTGCCTCGTCGTAGGTGTCCACCCGGACCACCGACAGCACCGGGCCGAAGATCTCGTCGGTGTAGACGCTCATCTCGGGGGTGACGTTGTCGATCAGGGTGGGACCCAGCCAGAAACCGTCGGACTCACCATCCACCGCAGCACCCCGGCCGTCGACGACGATCGTGGCGCCGTCGGCCTCCCCGGCGTCGATGTAGGAGGCCACCTTGTCCCGGTGCGCCTTGGTGACCAGCGGGCCCATATCGGTGTTGCGGGTGCCGTCGCCGATCTTCAAAGTCATTGTGCGCTGGGCGATCTTGGCAACCAGCTCGTCGGCGATCGGGCCGACCGCCACGGCCGCCGAGATCGCCATGCAGCGTTCGCCTGCCGAGCCGAAGCCGGCGTTGACCATGGCGTCGGCGGCCAGGTCCAGGTCGGCGTCGGGCAGGATCACCGCGTGGTTCTTGGCTCCGCCCAAGGCCTGTACGCGCTTACCGTGCGTGGTGCCGGTGGAGTAGACGTACTGTGCGATCGGGGTGGAACCGACGAAGCTGACGGCTTTGATGGCCTTGTTGGTGAGCAGCTCGTCGACGGCGACCTTGTCACCCTGCAGGACGTTGAAGACACCGGCCGGGAGTCCGGCCTCGGCCCACAGGTTCGCGATCCACAGCGCGGCCGAGGGATCCTTCTCAGAAGGCTTGAGCACCACGGTGTTTCCGGCGGCGATCGCGATGGGGAAGAACCACATCGGCACCATCGCGGGGAAGTTGAACGGGCTGATCACGGCCACCGGGCCCAGCGGCTGGCGGATCGAGGCGACGTCGACGTTGGTCGAGGCGTTCTCGGTCATCCCACCCTTGAGCAGATGCGATATGCCGCAGGCGAATTCGACGACCTCCTGGCCGCGGCTGACCTCGCCGAGCGCGTCGGAGAGCACCTTGCCGTGTTCAGCGGTGATGATCGCGGCCAGCTCTTCCTTGCGGGCGTTGAGCAGCTCGCGAAACGCGAAGAGGATCGTGGTGCGCTTGGCCAGCGAGGTGTCACGCCACGCCGGGAACGCGGCGGCCGCGGCGTCGATGACCGCGCGAGCGTCGGCGACGTCGGCCAGTGCGACCTGACCGGTGACCTGCCCGGTGGCCGGGTTGGTCACGGGGGCGGTGCGGTCACTGCCGCCGGCGAAGTTCTTCCCGCCGGCCCAGTGGGCGATGGTGCGGACGCGGGTGTTGGGCGCGGTGAGAGTCATACCTGCGATTCTGCGGGGCACAGGCATCGTGCGAGCCCGACAAACTGTAAGTAATTCGGCCTCAACTCATACACTATGTAAATGCAGCTGACGCTCGCCGACATCCTCGAGCTGCCATCGATACGCGGTGGTGAGCCGGAGGTGGTGTGCACCGGGCCGATGGATCAACCGGTGCGCTGGGTCCACGTCAGCGATCTGGCCGACCTGTCCGGCCTGCTGACCGGTGGAGAGCTGGTCCTGACCACCGGCCAGGCGCTGGCCGACCCGGCCCGGCGCGACGCGTACCTGCCGGGGCTGGCAGCCGCCGGCGCCACCGGTGTGGTGGTTGAACTCGGGCTGCATATCGACGCGCTTCCGGCGTCGGTTCGCGCCATCGGCACCGCGCTGTCGCTGCCGGTGATCGTGCTGCACCGGCCGGTTCGCTTTATCGACGTCACCGAGGAGGTACACCGCAGCATCGTCGCCGACCAGTACGCCGAGGTGGCGTACGGGCAGCGGGTGCACGAGGCGTTCACCGCGCTGAGCATGCGCCGTGCCTCGGTCGAGCAGATCGTCAGCGCCACCGCGGAGATGATCGGCACCCCGGTGGTGCTGGAGGATCTCAACCGGCAGGTGCTGGCGTTCGACGGGTGGGGCGTACCGGCCGCGGTCCTGTTGGCGGATTGGGAGCGTCGCTCCCGCCTGGCCGCGGGCGATACGTGGACGGCCTGCCCGGTCGGTCCCTATCGCGAGGAGTGGGGCCGGTTGATCGCCCCGCAGGTCGCCGACGACGCGCGAGCGGTGATGACTCTGGAGCGGGCAGCGCAGGCGCTGGCACTGCACCGGATGGTCGAGCAGAACCGCAGCTCGCTGGAACTTCGCGCACAGAGTGGCCTTGTCGACGATCTGCGTCGCGGCCGGATCACCGACGAGGCCGAGGCGACTGCCCGTGCTTACGCCCTGGGGCTACGGCCGGCGCTGACGTATGTGCCGATGGCGGTGCGGCTGCGTGAGAGCGCCGGCGCCGATCAGGTCGCGGTCGCGCAGCGGCGGGTGCGGACGCTGGACGCGATCATGCACACAGTGCGGGCGGCAGGGCACACCGGTCTGGCGGCAACCCGCGACGACGGGCAGGTCGACTTGGTGCTGGCGCCCCAACGCACCAGCACTCTGGACGAGGTGTGCTCGGCGATCCGCCAGTCGGTCGTCCGCCTGGACGGCGTCGGCGACTGCACGATCGGGGTGGGGCCGGAGTCCAGTCGGCTGGTCGACGCGGTGGGCGGCCTGCGCGAGGCGGGTCACGTCGCCGAGGTCGCGATGTCGATGCCGTTGCGCGCCTTGCCGTTTCATCGGGCGTCGGATGTCCGGCTGCGAGGGTTGCTGTCGCTGATCCGCACCGATCCGAGAGTGCAGGCGTTCGCCGAGACCGAACTCGCCGGCCTACTCGCGCACCGCGCCAAACACGGCGACGAGGCATTCGATTTGTTGCGGCGGTTCCTGGACGCCGGGGGCAACAAGGCCGAGCTGGCCAGGACGCTGCACATGTCACGGCCGACCTTGTATTCGCGATTGGACGCGCTGCAACGGATCGTCGGCCTCGACCTCGACGACGCGGAGTCGCGGACCTCGCTGCACGTCGCGATGTTGATCCTGCAGTCCACATAATCTGGGCGCGCAGGGGAGTAGCGCGGCCGCTGAGCAGTTGCTCAACGCTCGGCCATAGACTGGCCCGCCATGGGCATTCTCGTTGGCTTCGCGCCGTGGATCGTCTATTGGGTACTGGTCGGCAACGTTCCGTTCGAGACGGCCGTGCTGGTGGCTCTCGGTATCGCCGTCGCCGGGCTAGTGGTCGGCCACGCCAAGAAGGCGCCCGGACTGACCTTCGAAATCGGCGCTGTCGCAACATTCTCTGTGCTCGCGATCCTCACCTTCGTGACGGACCAGTCGTTCATGGAGCAGTGGATGCAGCCGCTGAGCAACGCGGGAATCTTCCTGATTGCCTTGGTGGGCGCACTGATCGGCAAGCCGTTCGTGCGGGAGTTCGCCGCCGCCGGGCGCCCCGACGAGGTGGTCAAGAGCGATCTGTTCAAACGGATCACCGCCGTGTTGACCTGGATCTGGGTCGCCGCCTTCGCAGGTATGACGGTGTCGTCGGCGATCCCGCCGATCGTGCAGGGTGACGCGACCATCCTCGACAC
>JAHFVD010000019.1:110809-112784 GCA_023264735.1 Mycobacterium sp.
TCGGGCCTGATTCAGTACATCTATGCCGGCGTCGGCGCCAAGCTGCCGCGCTCCTCGGGCGACATGTACAAGGTGGGCCAGCATGTGACCGCCGACCAGGCGCTGCCGGGTGACCTGATCTTCTACGGACCCGACGGCACCCAGAGCGTCGCGATGTTCCTCGGCAACCAGCAGATGCTCGAGGTCACCGACACCGTCGTGGCGGTGTCCCCGGTGCGGGCCAAGGACATGAATCCGTACCTGGTCCGCGTTATCGCCTAAGCCCAGCGCCGAAAGGGTGTGCCGTCGACAGACGGCACACCCTTTCGGCGTTCGTGGGGTTGATAAAAGTTGTTGGCGCATAAAGCATCACCGGCACCAGTCGGCTTGCCTGCTGACCGTCAGGCCTGATGGCCGGACGGGCCGCGATCAGGCGCAGTCGCTGCAGGTCATGCTCGAGGCGTCAGCCAGCCGGCTCCGGTGGTGGACCAGGAAGCAGCTGGTGCAGGTGAACTCGTCAGCCTGCTTCGGGATCACCCGAACTGTGAGTTCCTCGTCGGACAGGTCGGCGCCGGGCAACTCGAAAGAGTCCGCCGCTTCAGCCTCGTCCACATCGATCACGGCCGTCGCCGTGTCCTTGCGCCGCCCCGCCAGGTCTTCAAGCGACTCTTCCTCAGGCTCGGCCTGGGTCCGGCGAGGGGCGTCATAATCAACCGTCATGGTCCGTGCCTTTCATTCCATCCGCACTCGACGTCGCGTCAACGTAGTCGAATGCGGGTTTGTTCCCGCAGCCGGTCTCGGCTAAACACCGTTGTTTCGGGCTGGCTGAGCTGTTGCCCCAACCCAGCTGGCCCCATCGAGTTCCCATGCCATAGGAACGGAAAAATAGGGCGTTAGGTTCGCCAGAGTGATTCCTGGGCGACACTGGCGATCAGGGTACCGTCACCTCGGTGAATTGACCCGCGCGCCAAGCCCCGCGCGTCGCTGTGACTTACCGCAAGAGCGTCGTAGAGGTGCCAGTGATGTGGGTCGGTGGGCCGGTGCAACCACAGCGCATGGTCCAGGCTGGCCGCGCCCCCAGGACCGGGGCGGCTCCCACCCGGCGGGCGCGCCGACGACACCAGGCCCAGGTCAGAGATGAATGTCAGCGCGCAGGCCCGCAATACCGGGTCGTCCTCGACAGGTTCGCGGGTCCGAAACCAGAACGGTTGGACCGGCCAGTCCTCGTGACCATATTGCCCGGGCGCGACGCGGATCTCGAAATGATCAGCCCACCGCACCGGCAGCTTTGTGACGATTGTCGCGTCCGACAATTCGACGGCGAGCGGATCCGGCCGCTGCCAGTCGGTCGTGGTCTGCGGCTGATGGAACGACGCCATCATCTCGAAGATCGCCGCACCCTCCTGCACCGCGGTGACCCGGCGGGTGTTAAAGGAGCGGCCGTCGCGGGTGATCTCGACGGTGAACTCGATGTCGACGCCGATCCGCCCGCCCTTGATGTAGTAGGCGTGTAGGGACTGTGGCAGCCGGCCCGCATCCACGGTCGCGGCCGCCGCCGCAAGAGCCTGCGCGGCGATCAGCCCGCCGAACAACCGGGAGCCCACCCCGGATGTCGCTGAGGTGTGAAACGTCTGCCCGCCGCCGTCGAGCCGGACGCCGCCGTTGAGTCGAACCAGGTCGGCGATCCAACTCGGCATGCTCTCCCCGCGGTTGTCGTGGTCGAAATCGAACTCACGATAACCGCCTGGACTGCGGTGATGGATCGCGGGTACGCGGAGCGCACATCGCCGTCGAGCGCGGCCGGGCCTACCTGCTGCCCGCCGGCAGTCCCATCGCCGGCCAAGCCGATTCGTGGCTAGCCGGCGCTCAGCGGCCCCGCCACTGGGGCCTGCGCTTGCCCCGCCACGCCTGCAGACCTTCGGTGACATCCTCGGTGGCGCCGGCCACCTTGCGCATCACCTCACCGAAGCGCACCGACTCGATCCAGCCCATGTCG
>JAHFVD010000101.1 GCA_023264735.1 Mycobacterium sp.
TCGCTACCCGGCGAGGTTGAAGTTGCCGGACTGGCCGTACACGGCCAGCGAGATCATCACGATTTCGACCGCCGCGACCACCATCGAGGTTCGCACCGCGCGTCCCACCGCTTCGCCGACACCTGCCGGGCCGCCTTTCGCAGTGAACCCGTAATAGGTGTGCACCAGCATGATCACGACCGTCATAGCGACCGACTGCATAAACGACCAGATCACGTCGGTCGGGTTGAGGAACGTGTTGAAATAGTGGTCGTAGACCCCCGAACCCTGACCATAAATGGCAACGGTGCCCGTCCGGGCCGCCAGAAACGCCATCATCACGGCGATGCAATACAGCGGGATGACCACGATCACCCCCGCCAGCACCCGGGTAGCAGCCAGATAGGTGACCGCACGGATGCCGATGACCTCCAGAGCGTCGATCTCCTCGTTGATCCGCATCGCACCCAACTGCGCGGTTGCCCCGGCGCCAATGGTCGCCGACAGCGCCACCGATACCGTGCCCGGGACGATGAGCCGAACATTGAAAAACGCCGAAGCGAAACCGGTCAAGGCCTCGAAACCGACCGAAGCCAGCTGGTTATAGCCCTGCACGGCCACCAGCGCACCGGTCGTCATCGTCAAGAACCCCACGATCGCCACCGTCCCACCGACCACCGCCAACGCTCCCGCACCCAACCCCATCTGCGCGATAAGGCGCAGCAGTTCCTTGTGGTAACGGGTCACCGCGTCCGGGATCGCGGCCAGAGTCTTCACATAGAAGCGGGTCTGAGCCCCGATCCGGTTCCACCCCTCGACGACACCCCGCAGGCTGCCCCCCAGCTTGGGACGCAATCTGCTCGGCGTACTGACGCTCACCGGTCGGCCCTCATGAGACGGTGAACTGGATGCCGACGGCCGTCACGATCACATTGATCGCGAACAACACCATGAACGTGAACACCACGGTCTCATTGACCGCGTTCCCGACACCAGCCGGACCGCCGCCGACGGAGATGCCCTTGTAACAGGCGATCAAGCCCGCCGCCAACCCGAACAATGTCGCCTTGGTCAGCGACACCACCACATCACCCACACCGGTCAACAACGTCATCCCAGCGGCGAACGCGCCGGGCGAGACGTTCTGAATGTAAACACAGAAGATATATGCGCCCGACAGGCCCGCCAGAATCACCGTCGCCGACAAAGCCAACGCCACCGTGGTAGCGGCCAGCACACGCGGAACCACCAGTGCCTGAACGGGATTGATACCCATCACCCGCAGAGCATCAAGTTCCTCACGAATCGTTCGGGCACCGAGATCAGCGCACATCGCAGTCGCCCCAGCACCAGAAACCACCAACACCGTCACCACCGGACCGATCTGGTTCACCGTCCCGATCGCCGCCCCCGTGCCCGCGAAATCCGACGCCCCGAACTCACCCAACAGAATATTGAACGTGAACACCAACAACACCGAATACGGCAACGTCAACATCAACGCCGGCAGCACCGAAACCCTCGCGACAAACCACGTTTGCAACAAGTACTCACGCCACGCGAACGGCGGACGGAACATCAGCACCAAAGTATCCAACGACATCCCGATGAAGCCGCCGAACGCTCGCACCGGTTTCGCCAACGGCGATGTAGCCGCAATGCCGCCTTGCCTGGTGGCGCCAGCCCCGCGTGGTCGAATCTTGTTGATGCTGTACATTGCTCGTCGCTTCCCTAGCTGAGCACCGATCAATTGATGATCCGGCACAACGTTCCACCTTGTCGGCGGGTGTCGCCCGGCGCGATCTCCAGTTCGGCAATCTTCCCGGCGCGGTGGGCGATCACCTTGTTCTCCATCTTCATGGCCTCCACCACGGCGATGGCATCTCCGATCTCCACCCGGTCGCCATTACTGACTGAGACAGCGACGATGGTTCCCTGCATAGGCGATACCACGTCTTCGCGGTCATCGACCAGGGCAGCGCCGGAACGTCCCCCTGCCACTTGCTCGAGAATCGGGGTCGCCCGCTCACCCAAACCCTGGAGGCCGGGAACATCGATCCAGAATGTCGTTCGCCCGATGGTGACCGGCAGCCTTTCCAAATCAGGCTTGGCCTCGTCGAGCGGAACTAGTCGCTGCAGGTTGTCGTGGATCCATTCCGTGTGAACACCGAAATTGCCGTCAGCGGCGATGAAGTCCGGATCGGCCAGCACCGCCGCATCAAAGCCGAGAACGGTTGCGACACCGAGAATCTGGGTCTCCGCTAGCGCTCGCCGACTCCGTGCTAGCGCCGTCCGTCGGTCGGGGCCACTGACGATCAACTTGGCAACCATCGAATCGAACTGGCCGCTGACCACCGATCCTTGCTCCACACCTGAGTCGACGCGGATGCCCGGCCCCTGAGGTAATTCCCATTGCTCGATGACTCCGGGTTGCGGGGCGAAGCCGGCGCCCGGGTCCTCGCAGTTGATCCGAAATTCGAATGCGTGGCCAACCGGCGAGGGCGTGGACGTGACCGTTAACGGCAGTCCTCTGGCAATGTTGATCTGCTCGGCGACCAGGTCCAGACCGGTGGTCTGCTCGGTGACTGGATGCTCGACCTGCAGTCGGGTGTTGACCTCCAGAAACGACAGCGCACCGGTGGAATCCAACAGGAACTCGACAGTGCCGGCGCCGACGTACTCGGCCTGTCGGCAGATGGCCTCGGCGGCGTCCTTCATCGATGTCACCTGCTCGGGGGAAAGGAAGGGAGCGGGCGCCTCCTCGACGAGTTTCTGATGACGCCGTTGCAGCGAGCAATCGCGCGTCCCGACCATCACGACGTTCCCGTGAGTGTCGGCAAGGATCTGCGCCTCAACGTGACGAGGACGGTCCAGGTAGCGTTCGACGAAGCATTCGTCGCGACCGAAGGCGACAAGTGCCTCGCGACGGGCGGCATCGAATGCTGTTGTGATGTCGTTCATGTCGCGCACTACGCGCATGCCGCGGCCGCCGCCGCCGAAGGCCGCCTTGATCGCAATCGGCAAGCCGTGTCGATCGGCGAAGTCCAGCACCTCGGCGACGTCCGTCACCGGCCCGGGGGTACCGGCGGCCAACGGTGCGCCCACCAGCATCGCTATATTCCTGGCGGTGACCTTGTCCCCCAGAGCCTCAATGGCCTTCGGTGGCGGCCCGATCCAGACGATGCCCGCGGTCTGCACCGCTGAGGCGAATTCAGCGCTCTCGGAGAGGAACCCGTAGCCGGGGTGCACGGCCTCGGCACCGGAGGTCATCGCGGCCGCCAGAATCGCCGGAATGTTCAGGTAGGTGTCTGCTGGAGTAATGCCCGGCAGAGGTAGTGCTTCATCTGCAATCTGGACATGAAGGGAATCGGAGTCACTGTCGGCGTAGACCGCGATCGTGCGCAGACCCAGGTCACGGCAAGTGCGGATCACGCGGACAGCGATTTCGCCTCGATTGGCGATCAACACGCTCGCGAAGTCGGCTGTCGTCATCAGGAATCCTCTCGTGTAGCGGCGGCGCGAAGCTGCGGAAGCACGTCACTTGCGAACCGCATGGTCATCCGGAAGTTGGTAACCGCATCGGGGCCCGCCGGTGCGAAGAGGAAGTCACCTGCACCGTGATCTCGGTACGTTCCGATGCGGTCGACGACTTCGGCGGGCGTGCCGGTGACCAATGTCTGATCGGCGATCTCGGTGAAGTCCTGTCGATAGATGTCCCGCATGGTTTGGATCGCGGTACTTCTGGCGGACTTAGAGTCCTCAGCGATGACGCCCCATGCGAACACCCCAGCGCTCACCGCTTCTGGGGGGCGCCCATGCGCCTCGAGTAATGGGGCGAGGGCCGCTAGTCCGCGTTTGAGGTGTCTCGGGGAGACGGCGTATGGGAACCACACGTCACCGAAGCGCGCGGTCCGCCGTAACGCCGCCTCCCGGCGTCCGCCCACCCAGATCCGTGGACCACCGGATTGCACCGGTGCAGGCTCCAACCGCAACCCGCCGAGGCTGAGTGCAGGCTTTCCGGTGAACAGTTCCTGCAGTAGACCCAGAGTCTCGTCGGTGTAGCGTCCGCGCCGACTACGGTCGACGCCTGCCGCCGCCAACTCCGGCGGGTACTCGCCGCCCAAACCGACGCCGAGGTCGAACCTGCCGCCAGACAATCCGTCCAGGTCGACGGCGAGCTTTGCTACCAGCGCGGCGGGATAGACCGGCACAATCGTCAAGGCGCTGAGTAAACGGATTTGCGTGGTTACCGCCGCGGCGGCGGCAAGAGCGACGAACGCGTTGTGCACAGGGCCGTGAAAGAATAGGTGCTCACCGGCGGCTATGAAATCGAAGCCGGCATCCTCGACGAGCCGCGCGAAGTCCGGTACCAAGGCTAGGTCCTGCCCCGGCGGAATCATTACACCGACTCGCATGTCAGACCCCTCGGCAACGGTGCCGCTCACACCGGCCACACGGGGTGGTGCCGGCGGCCTGTCTCGCGTACCCAACCGTCGGAATCCCTGAGCCTGGATAGTAACTCGGCCCGGAGGTCTTCCGGCTGGACGATCCCATCGATTATCAGGCGACTTGCGAGCTCCACGAGGTCAAAGTCCCTCGCCTGTTCGGCGACCCGCTGATCGATGAATTGCTGGCGTTCCACCGGGTCGGTGATCTCAGCGATCTTGTTGGCGTAGACCGCATTTGTGGAGGCGTGCGGTGACATCGTCCCGATGGACGCCGTGGGAAGTGCCACGGTAGCTCGGGGCCCGAAGCCGGGGGCACACATCGCGTAGAACCCCGCGGCATAGGCTTTGCGCAGCACCACGGTGAACTTCGGAACCTCGGCGCTGGCCATGGCGGTCACCAGTTTGGCTCCATGCCGAATGATGCCCTGACGCTCGACAGCAACGCCGACCATGAACCCGGGCACATCCTGCAGGAACAGTAGTGGGATGTTGAACGAGTCGCACCAAGTGATGAAACGCGCGGCCTTGTCCGCAGAGTCGACGAAAATCGCCCCGCTGCGGATCATCGGCTGGTTGGCGACAATACCGACGACCCTGCCGCCCAACCTCGCTAGGCCGGTCACCATCTCGGTGGCCCATGTGGGTTTGATTTCGAGGAAACTGCTGCCATCTACCAATCGGACGATGACGTCTCGAACGTCGTAGCCGACGTTGGGATCGTCGGGGATCAGGCCGTCCGGCCAGTCGGACACGGCGGGAGCAACCGCAGCTGATTGGACCGGTCGATCTTGGAAACTATTTGGTAGATAGGAGATTACAGCTCGGGCAGCCGTGATGACTTCCCAATCGTGATCGAACACGGCATCAGCGGAGCCAGAGACGTTGGCGTGCATGTCCGCACCACCCATCTCTTCGAGGGTGGTAGTTTCACCGGTCACCTTCTCCGCTATCCGCGGCGAAGCCAAGTACATCGAGGCATTGCCGCGGACCATGCCGACCCAGTCGGTGAAAGCTGGCATGTAGGCGCCACCGGCCGCCGACGGTCCGTGCAGGCAACAGATTTGTGGTACCCGCCCGGACAGTCTGATCTGAAGCTGAAAGATTCGCGACGCGCCGCGACGGCCGGCGAAGAATCCGAGTTGATCGGTGAGTCGACCTCCGGCCGAATCGACCAGGTACACCACCGGTAGCAAGTCCTGGTCGGCGCGCTCCAGAATCCGAATCTGCTTTTCGCATGACAGTTCACCCCACGAACCTGCTTTGACCGCAAAATCGTGCGCTATCACCGCAACTCGTCGACCGTTGATCGCGCCGATTCCGGTCAGCACTCCGTCGGCTGGCAGACCGTCCTCGGTTGCGTTGGCCAATAGACCGTCTTCCACCCAGGTGCCGGGGTCGAGCAGCAGCGCGATTCGTTCTCGGACGGGCTGCTTAGTGGGCCATCTCTGCGCGTTGAGACCACGACGCGCGATATCAACCGCGGCGCTGATGCGCCGCCTGGAGTCCTGCGAGCTTGCAATGCTGACCACAGCTGACTTCCTCGGGTGCTAAAGGGGTGCGCCCAACATAGCAGTTAGTCGACCGGTGGGTCGAGTAACTGCGGAAGAATCTTCTTGAGCCACAGGCTTAGTTGACATGACCGGCAGACGTACTACTATATTTCTCGACCGCTCGGTCGGGTTAAGACGGTTTGATATCTCAGCGGTGTTCGCTGCAGGATCCGACCATCTAGCCGGACCTTGTCGACCAGGGGTGACCGTTTTTTCGTCACTCCGCTAGAGCCTTCTGGCGCAACACGCTCGTTGCACCGCCCTTTTTGCACGCTTGCACACAGGACCCGCCGCCTACGGCACACACTTACCGCCGTAGTCCCCGACAACAGGAGACCATCAAGATGAGCGCCGGCAAGTACTACGAACAGCTCCCGGTCGGCACGGTTGTTTCGCACGCGACGCGGCGGACGGTCACAGAGACCGACAACGTGCTGTTCACCACCATGACGATGAACCCGGCGCCAATGCACCTAGATGCGCAATACGCCGCCGCCAGCGAATTCGGCAGGACCCTGATGAACAGCATGTTCACCATCGCATTGGTGGTCGGGCTGTCGGTCCCGGAGCTCACCCACGGCACCATCGTGGCGCAACTCGGACTGACCGATGTCGCCTTTCCCGCGCCGGTATTCCCGGGGGACACCATCAAGGTCGAGACCGAGGTCGTCGAGGCACGGCTCTCGCGATCTCGGCCGGACGCCGGCCTGGTGACCTTCGAGCACCGTGCCACCAATCAACATGACCAACTGGTGTGTACGGCCCGCCGCGTCGGCCTGATGCTCCGACAACCCACGGCCTCGGAGGAATAAGGAAGGGCTATTAGACACCGCCAACACTGAGTCGACCTTTGGCGGCCCGGCATCGAGAGTTACACTCGCCGACGCGCTGCGCCGAGATAGACGACGGCCCCGGTTCTGGTCGCTATTTGCCCTATCTGATCGTCTGGGCACGGTTAGTCTGCGTCGGCGGGCGCAGCGATCGGCACCGTATTCAACCAATGAGGAAAGGCACTCAGTGGCAGGTCGGCCGAGCAAGGCTGATGAAGTTCGTCGCAAGATTCTTGTTTGTGCTACGGGCTTTTTCAGCCAACGGGGGTACCGAGCCACCTCGATGTCAGAAATCGCCGCCGCGGTCGGCTTGAGTAAGCCGACCATGTATCACTACTTTCGCGACAAAGAACAAATTCTGGTGCGGCTGTACGAAGAAGTCATGGCCGATGCACTCGATAATGCCCACGGTGTCGTCAGCTCAGTCGAAGAACCGATCGAAGCCCTGCGGATGTTGATCGCCACCCGGGTCCAAGACACCTGTGAGCGCACTTCGATATACAAGGTCTTCTTCGAAGAAGAGAGCGAGTTACCTCCCGACCTGCTACAGACTGTCATTGACCAGCGTCGAACGTACGAGTCGATCCTGAAAGAGCTTGTCCAACAGCATTTGAACGCACTGCGATATCCACCAGATGTCAATCCCACGGTGTTCGTTAACAGCTGCCTGGGCGCGGCTAACTGGGTATACAAGTGGTACGTGCCTGGCGGTCCGTCAACGCCCCGGCAGCTTGGCGAGGAAATCGCCCGATATCTGCTGCGTCCCTTGGCCGCTCAACATCCATCCCCTACAGGTCATCATGAAGCCGAAAGCGCCGTGGGAACCTAGGCTGAACTCCCTAGGGTGATCCCAGAGTGATGTAGCTCGGGGCTTCATGAGCGCACCGGTTACGAAGGCGAACGCCTTGCCGTTCAGGCGAATGCTGTCGGGCTCAGAACAAGTTGTCTGACAAGGCCATTGCTGGTCTCGACGGCGCGCACCCGACTCGATGGCTTTTAAGAGCCGTGGGGGATCGGTGAGAAAAGCGGGAATTCGCCTGCGGCGCAGGGCAGCAGAGCAGATTCAGTCTACCCACGAAGCACTGAAAGCGGTTAGGCTTCGCGGGTGACCGAATATGAGACCATCGCCGTGGACAAGTCGGGACCCATCGTGACCATCACCCTGAATCGCCCCGAGGCCGCGAATGTCATGAATTTGACCTTCGTTCGAGAACTCGCCGCCATCGCCGCACACTGCGCCTTCGGCGATGCAAAGGTGGTCGTGCTGACCGGAGCGGGTCGGTTCTTCTGCGCTGGCGGCGATCTCGGCGATGTCGCCGCAGCGACTGACCGCCCGTTCCGCCTCAAGGAGATCGCCGACTCTCTGCACCGGGCCGTCTCGACGTTCTCGCGCATGGATGCGATTCTCATCACTGCTGTCAATGGAATCGCTGCCGGCGCGGGCTTTCCCTTGGCCGTTATTGGCGATCTCGTATTGGCCGCGGAATCTGCGTCATTCACCATGTCCTACACCCGTGTGGGCCTAAGTCCAGACGGCAGTGCCTCTTATTACCTACCTAGACTGATCGGCATCCGTCGAACCCAAGAGCTCATGCTGACCAACCGCAGACTTGGGGCCGCTGAAGCCCGGGACTGGGGCTTGGTAACCGAGGTGGTCGCCGACGACCACCTCCGTGCACGCGCTCACGACCTGGCCGAGCAATTTGCTACCGGGCCTGCCCAAGCCAACGGCGCAATCAAGAAGCTGCTGCTCACAACCTTCAGTAATGGCCTCGAGCAGCAAATGGAGCTGGAGGGTCAATTGATCGCTCAGAACGGCGGCAGCCACGACGGCCAAGAGGGCGTCGATGCGTTTGTGGCCAAGCGGACGCCTCAATTCAGCTGACCCGACCGGCGACCGGCCCGCGCCTTGGGGCTGCGCGCGGTCACCGGCACCGCCGCCAAGAAGGCGAGCGTGGATCCTCGGACCGACGTAACCACCCCGGAGAAGGCGGCAGTCATCGTCACTTGCGCCCGGTATCGCTGCGGTTGCCGTAGGGACTTCCGCCGTTCACTCGACACTCGAGGTGACCGGTGACCAGCTAGTTTGGTAAGGTCCCGAGGGACTTTGGTGCCGGAGAGGGGACATGATCGAATCTCACGTCTACCCTCCAGGTTTTGGAGGCCAGCATCGGGCCCCGCTCGCCGTGCTATCCGACCGGCACGCCGAAATTCTCGGCGAGTTGGAAGCGATCTTCCTCGAGGATGGTTTCCGGAAGCCAACCATCGAAGCACTCGCAGCGACGGCGAAGTGCTCACGGCGCACGTTGTACGAAATCGCCCCAACAAAAGGCGAGATGTTCCTGCGCGTCGTCGACCGCATCATGGGGCGGCTGGACCAGACAGCCCAGAAGGCTCTGAATTCGGGTGCGGATCCTGTATCTAAAATAGAGAAGATCCTCTCCAGCAGCGTGACTGCGTTCCACCCCGCCGGTGGAGCCTTTGCGACAGACCTTGTCGGCTACGAACCCGCTCGTTTGCTGTTCAACCACTACACAGAACGTCTTCGTGGCTCGCTCATTCGCATCGTCCGCCAAGGAGTCGCCTCCGGTGCTCTTCGTGACGTCGAACCTGACGTGGTAGCCGAGGTGATCATCGTGGTCAGCCGCCAAGTCACCCATCCTGACTTCTTGTCACGAACCGGGATGAGCCCCGCCGACGCGCTGGCGGCCCTCTTCAACTTCTTGCGCCGTGGCTTCCTTCCCGGCACGGACCTACCGCCGGATCTCCAGAATCACTACGTCGGTGTCCCTTTCACAGAGGGTGAGCAACAGTAGTTGGTGGCCGCCCTGACGTTCTGTTGTTCACGGTGACGGCTTGAGGCGGTGCGGCGTTCCTCACCTGTCGCGGTTGGCGCCGGGACGCTAGATCGCGGTTCGGCCCTTCCCAGCGCCCGTGGGGAGCGGAACATGTCGCTACTTGCACACGCTCCCTGCTTGTCGGTGCCGTCGGGCTGAAGTGCGGAATTGACTGTGCGTCAGCACAATTCACTTATCAGCAGTGGAATGTGTAGTCGGCACATGCGGTGCCGCTACCCGAGTGACCCGGGTCGGCTGAGAACCTTGTGCAGCAAACTGCGGATGGCGTCGGAAAAGGTCAGGGACATCACTGGCGCACCACGTCAAGGGCCACGACGGAGTGGGCACCCGTCCGGTGCGGGGATGTCGCCGGTGCGACGCGCCGCCGTCACAAGGGCACTTCGCGCTTTCATGAACCCGGCCATTGACGCGGTACCAAATTCGGGTCTAGAGTACCGCTCGTGACACAGAACACATCGAAAATTGACTTCTCCGACCGGGTCGCCGTAGTGACCGGCGCGGGTGGGGGGCTGGGCAGGACGTACGCCGTGGAGCTGGCCAGGCGGGGGGCGGCAGTGGTCGTCAACGACCTTGGAACCCAACCCGACGGCTCCGGCGAAGACGTCGACTTAGCGCAACGCGTAGTCGACGAGATCGTCGGGGCAGGCGGGCGGGCGACGGCGTCGCGCGCATCGGTAGCGACAGCCGAAGGCGGCGAAGCCATCATCGAAACGGCAATCGAAACGTTCGGCCGGGTGGACGTTGTGATCAACAACGCGGGATTTCTTCGGGACCGGTCATTTGTGAAGTTGGCATCTTCTGAGTGGGACACCGTAGTAGAGGTCCATCTCAAAGGAGCCTTCTACGTAACCCAACCGGCCTTCCGATTGATGAAGGAACAGGGGTACGGTCGGCTATTGTTTACCAGCTCAGGGGCTGGACTATTCGGCAACTTCGGCCAATCCAACTACGCCGCCGCCAAGATGGGCCTCGTGGGCTTATCCAATACGCTGGCGATCGAGGGCGCCCGTTATGGCATCACCTCCAACGTGCTCGCCCCCGCGGCGGGAACGCGCTTGACCGGCGCAATATTCGGCGAGCTAGCCAACACCCTGGCCTCCGAATTAGTTACACCGCTGGCGGTGTACTTGGTATCTGAGGAATGTGACCGGACCCACGAGATCTATTCGGTCGGCGGCGGACGATACGCCAGGGTGTTCGTCGCGGAAGGTCCCGGATGGACCAACGACAGTGAAACCCAGCCAAGTGTTGAGGACATCCGCGACAGGTTCGACGAGATCAGCGAGACAGAAGGATTCTTCATTCCCGCGTCGGTCCAGGAGGAACTCGACCTCGTCGTACGGGCGGGTGCTAACTGATGCCTATCGATGTCGAAAGAGCCCTGGCTGCAACACCTCTCACGCTCGACAGCGAGTGGGGGCCGGACCAAGTGTTGCTCTACAACCTGGGGATCGCTGCGGGCTTGAGCGGTATGGATGATCCAGGCGAACTGGGGTATCTCCTGGAGCGAGATCTGAAGGTATTGCCTTCGTTTGCTGCCATTCCAGCCATGAAGCTCATCGGCCGCTACAACGACATCGACGGGATCGATGTTGATCCCAACTCCGTCCTCCACGGCGAGCACAACCTGACTGTGCACCGTCCGCTGCCGGCAGCTGCTGAGGTCACCAGCAACATGAGGGCCATAAGAATCGTGGATAAGGGCAGGGCAGCAGTTGCCGTCGTGGCCATTGAGACCGTCGATGCCTCGGACGGAGCGCCGCTGTGCACTCAGGAGCTTTCGTTCTTCGTGCGTGGAGAAGGCGGGGTTGGCCAAAAGGAAGACTCGACGGCCCCGTCGACGCCCGACAGGGATCCCGACGTGATAGCCCATGTGCGCACAGCTCCCAACCAAGCGGCGCTATATTGCCTGTCAGGTGACAAGAACCCACTGCATTCAGATCCCGAAATAGCAAAGGCGGCAGGGTTTCCCGGCCCGATTCTGCATGGGTTTTGCACCTACGGGATTGCCTGCAAAGCTGCGGTCGACCACTTGCTAGGGGGGGACCCAGCGCTCGTGACTGGCTTCAGCGTCCGATTCAGCGGCGTGGTGTACCCGGGCGAGACGATCATCGTTCGGATGTGGGATGAGGCCGAACACATCCTGCTCGAGGCGCAGGTTCTTGAGCGGGAGGCATCGGTACTGCGCGCCGGGCGGATGACGTCGACCAAACACAGCTCCGCTCGATAACACCGCCAAGCTATTCAGAGGAAGAGATTAATGGCGACAGTGGCAGAGGTCTTACGGAGAGCGGAAAAGCTCTTTGCCTCACAAGAAGCCGTTGTGTGCGGGTCCCTGCGTCTCGACTACGCCCAGCTTGGCAGCCGGTGCCGGCAACTGGCCCAAGGACTCAGGAGCATGGGCGTCGAACGTGGTGACCGAGTCGGCATCCTTATGCTCAACTGCCACCGTTACCTCGAAGCATATTTTGCTGTTCCCGGCATGGGAGCGGTGCTGGTTCCCTTGAACAATCGCCACGCCTTGGCCGAGCACTGCTACATCCTCCAGGACGCCGGTGTTCGAGTCCTGATCACCGATCGGGCCCACCAGACGACTGCCGAGAAGCTAGCAGCGGCGGTCGAAGGGCTCGTCGTCGTGCAGGACTACGAAGCGTTGCTCTCCGACGATGGCAATGTCGACCTCGGCGCCGGGGTGGACGAGGGCGATCTCGCCGGACTGTTCTACACGAGCGGAACAACCGGCATCGCCAAAGGCGTGATGCTCTCGCACGCCAACCTCACGGCGAATGCTCTGCATGCGGCTGTCGCGTTCTCTCTTGGGAGCGATGACTCGTACTTGCATGCCGCCCCGATGTTCCATTTGGCGGACGGTATGTGCACTTACGCGCTCACCTGGGTGGGCGGCCGTCACGTGGCGGTACCTCGGTTCGAGCCAGGGGCTGTGATCGATGCTGTTGCTGGTGAACGGGTTACGGTGACGGTTCTCGTGCCAGCGATGATCGGATCCTTGGTTGGACATTCGGCTGTCGGAGCGGCGGATCTGAGTTCGTTGCGGCTGGTAATCCATGGCGGAGCGCCCATTTCGGCCAAGTTATGCACAGAAGCCATTCAAGCCCTGGGTACCTCGTTTTCCCAGGTGTATGGGATGACCGAGTCTGGGCCGTTGCTAGCAGTCAATCCCCGCGAGGAGACGCTTTCGGCCGACCGATTGGGCTCGGTAGGCCATGAGGTTCTCGGTGTGCAGGTCGAGGTACGGCGACCGGGCGGGACTCTTTGCGACGCAGGGGAAATCGGTGAGGTCGTCGCCCGCGGGCCGAACATCATGGCTGGGTACTGGAACAAGCCCAAGGAGACCGCAGCGGTGCTCCGCGACGGATGGTACTGGACCGGCGATCTCGCCTACCGAGACAAGGACCAGTACATCTACATCGTTGATCGGGCGAAGGACATGATCATCACCGGCGGAGAGAACGTGTACTCGGCTGAGGTGGAGAACGCGTTATGCACTCATCCGTCGGTCTTGGAGAGCGCCGTCTTCGGCATTCCAGACGAGGTATGGGGGGAGCGGGTCCATGCAGTGGTCAGTCTGAAGCCTGGCGCTGCTGAGGTCCTCGAGGAGGAGTTGCGCGAATTCTGTCGAAAATCAATCGCGGGGTACAAGGTGCCGTCGTCGGTTGAATTCAAGGCCGCCCTGCCCAAGTCTGGTTCGGGAAAGATCCTCAAAGCTGATTTGCGCGAACCATATTGGATGGGTCGCAAGAAAGCGGTGAATTGAGATGACATCGACCGCCGGCTCAGCGTCGAACGGTATAGAGGCAATCGAAGAGAAAAGGTCGACGATAATGACGGAAATCAACGAGGCGATTTACGAGCACTTCGACCCGCATGATCCAGCACTGGTGGACGACCCTTACACGGCTTTTGCCGCAATGCGTGAACGCTGCCCTGTAGCGCACAGCGACCAGTACGGCGGGTTTTGGGCGTTGGTGCGCCATGAGGATGTTCAGGCGGCGGCCGCCAACCCTGAGGTGTTCGCTTCGGGGGGCGGGGTCACCCTTCCCAGCATGGGAAATCCGCGCCCGCTGATCCCTCTTGAGCTCGATGGAACGGAGCACCGCGGATACCGCAAGCTTCTGACACCGTTATTCTCGCCGCGGAGCATAGCCAAGCTCGAGCCGGTAATTCGCGAGATTGTCGGCAACCTGATCGATGGCTTCATCGAGAAAGGACAGTGCGACCTCGTCACCGACTATTCGCGCGTCTTGCCGCCGAGCGTGCTGGCCCACATCATGGGCGTCGATCAAGAATGGATTCCGCGCTTCATTGACTGGAGTTTCCGGATTCTCGAGTCGGACCCGAGGCATCCCGAAGCGGAGGCGTTCGCCGCAATCGGCGAACTGTATGGCTATTTCGGAAACATGATTGACGCGATGCGGGCCGAAGACCAGGCGCCAGGCGGGGCCGACGGTAATGCGTTGGAGTTCACCGACAATCAGCGAAACATGCTCAAGATCCTCCTGTGGTCTGAGTTGGACGGTGAGCCTCTGACGCGGGAGGCCATTCTGGACACGTTGTTGCTGAACGTCCTCGGCGGGTCGGATACGACCAACAGTCTGATCGGCACGGCCTTGCTCTATCTCTCCAACCATCCTGAGGAACGCGAACGCCTGCGATCAGATCCTTCGCTGATTCCGGCGGTGCTCGATGAGCTTCTCCGAATCGAGACACCGATTCAGGGAATGGCGCGAACTGTCACCCAGGACATCATGTTTGGTGGTCAACAGCTCCATCAGGGAGACAAGGTGCTGCTGTGCTGGGGTGCCGCCAACCGAGACCCGGAAGAGTTTCCCAACCCCGACGAGGTCATCCTCGATCGTCACCCCAACCGCCACCTCGCGTTCGGTGCTGGCCCGCACCGCTGCATCGGCTCGCACTTGGGCAAACTGCAGGCCCAGGTGGCAATCGAAGGCATTCTCACCCGGCTTCCCGACTTTCGGCTGGCGGACGGCGGCACCCTTCACTGGGCGCAAGGCCATACCCGGAACCTGCATTCCTTCCCGGTGGTCTTTACCCCCGGCGCGCGCCGGGCTCTGCACGACCAGACACACCAAGCAGTGGACTCCCCAATTAGCCAAGGGCGGTGATCGATCGATGATCGAACTCGGCTGCGTGATTACTGACGGACTGGCTGATGTGAAGAAGGCCGCCTTAGAGGCCGAACAAATGGGTTTCGACGGAGTCTGGACGGTAGAGACCAAGCATGATCCATTCTTTCCAGCGCTGATGGCCGCCGACAACACGGCGAAGGTTCGGGTCGGCACATCAGTGGCGATCGCCTTTGCGCGCAGCCCGATGACAGTGGCCAATGTGGGCTATGACCTGCAGGTCCACAGCCAGGGTAGGTTCGTCCTCGGCCTGGGGTCGCAGATCCGGGCTCACATCGAGAACCGGTTCAGCATGCCCTGGGGTCACCCGGCGGCAAGAATGCGCGAGTTCGTCCTAGCTTTACGGGCCATCTGGGCCAGCTGGCAGGAGGGCACCCGGCTGGACTTCAACGGCGACTATTACCGCCACACGCTCATGACTCCCGAGTTCAACCCGGGTCCCAACCCATACGGGCCTCCTCCGGTGGTGCTCGGAGGTGTCGGTGAACGCATGACCGAGGTGGCCGGCGAGGTGGCCGACGGGCTCTTCGCGCACGCCTTCACCACAGAGCGCTACCTGCGAGAGGTCACGCTGCCGGCGTTGGCACGGGGTCGAGCCAGAGCAGTGAAGGAACGTTCTGCTTTTGAGATCGCCTGTCCCGTGCTGATCGTCACCGGCCGTACGCCGGAGCGGATGGAGATTGCGGCCGAGTCGGTGCGTCAACGGATTGCTTTTTACGCCTCGACTCCCGCCTATCGCCCCGTTCTCGAGGCACACGGCGCCGAAGCCCTCCAGGGGGAGCTGAACGCTCTGTCGAAGCAGGGCAAATGGGTGGAGATGGGTCGCCTCATCGACGACGGGCTGCTCAATACCTTCGCCGTGGTGGCCGAGCCGGCCGATGTCGGCCTGGAGATCGAGAAGAGATTCAGCGGCATCTTGGATCAGGTAATCCTGTTCCCTCCTTACGAACTCGACATCACCGAGCGCGCGGGCGTACTCGAGGGCTTCAAACATTCATTACAACCGCGTTGAGCTGTTGCCGTGCGGCACAGCCAGGACTGACTTCTGGAGAACGCTGCGAGCGATGAACGGGAGAGCAATGAAGTTATTCGTAGACGACATGCGCTGTCAGGGGCACGGGCGTTGCTATGCAACTGCCCCTGACCTGCTACACCCCAATGACGAGGACTGGCATGCGGAACTGACTCAATCCGACATTTCTGCTGGCGATGTCAGGTTGCTGCAGCAGGCGCGGCGTGCGGTCGCTGATTGCCCGGAGCGAGCGATTTCCCTGCAGGAGGCCACATTATGACGGAAGTGAGCCGTTCGGCGGCGACCCTACGCAGAACCAGGTCGCCGCGCAGCACCAGCCCGATTGGCGCCGTCTCATGAAGGCGGCCATCGCTCGAGGCATAGGTCAGTTCAGCGTCGAGGACATCGACGTCCCGCATCCCTCGTTCGGAGAGGTGCTCGTACGAGTGGAGGCAGCCGGTGTATGCCACACCGACCTGACCGCGTTGTCGGGTGGTCTCCCCGTGCCGATGCCTTTTGTGCTCGGCCACGAGGGAGCTGGGATCGTCGAGGCGGTAGGCACGGGCGTGACTGCACTGGCCCCCGGAGATCACGTCGTGCTCAGCATCACCTCCGGCTGCGGTCGTTGCCCCGCATGTCAACGGAGCGCGTTCTCTCTGTGCGAGATCGCCTCGGCCCACGTCCTCGCCGGCACGATGCTCGACGGGACGACGCGACTATCCAAAGGTAGCGAGCACCTCCACTCCTTCATGTTCCAATCGTCGTTCGCCGAGTACGCGGTCGTGCCTGCGTCGTGTGCGGTCAAGGTGCGCGCTGATGCTCCGCTTGAGGTGGCTGCCCTGCTCGGTTGTGGTGCCAGCACCGGTTACGGCGCTGTCGTCCGCCGAGCGCAAGTGCAGCCGGGCGAGACCGTACTCGTCATCGGCGCCGGGGGCGTTGGCCTCGCCGTGGTCATGACGGCCCGCCTCGCCGGTGCCCAACGAATCATTGTCGCCGACAAGAGCGATGCCGCACTTAGGCTTGCGGCCGAGTTGGGGGCGACCGACACCGTCCTGGTCGGCAGCGGTGGCGCCGACATCTCAGACGAGGCGCTCCGCTTGGTCGGCGGCGGGGTCGATTTCGCGTTCGACGTTGTCGGGGCTCGCGGGACTCTTGAGCAGGCGTTCAAAGCTGTACGGCCGGGTGGCAAGGCGATTGCGATCGGGATGGCGGACGCCTCGCTCACAGTAACGGTGCCGCTGATGGAACTCATCTTCGAGAAGCAGCTAACGGGCACCTATAACGGCTCGATTCAACCGCACGTCGACATCCCGGCCGCGTTGGATGCGTTCATGGCGGGACGGCTGCCGCTCGACCGTCTGGTCAGCCGGAAGTACCCCCTCGATCAGGTTGGCCAGGCACTTGACGATATGACCTCTGGGGGCGGTGGCCGCGGTGTCATCGTCCCCAAATCTCGTGGGCGCGCGACCAAGTGACGTCCACCATGAAAGGAACAACGATGAACGCGAACGCCGACTACGCAATGTCGATCGGCGGGCAGAGTATTGCTCCCGAAGCGACCTTCGAAGTCCTCAACCCTGCCACCGGCGCCGTCGTCGGCCGCGCGCCCGAATGCACGTCGCAACAGCTCGACATGGCGATGGAAGCCGCGTCGAAGGCCTTCCGCGACTGGAGCGCGGACGAGGGTGCCCGCCGGGAGGCGCTCAGGAATGCGAGCGCCGCGATCATGGCAGCAATGCCGGACCTGGCGTTGTTGCTGAGTATGGAACAGGGCAAGCCGGTTGGTTCGACCAGCCTCGGAGATGCCGCCTACGAAGTCGCCGGCTGTGCCGCCTGGTTCCGCTACTACGCCGATGTGGCTGAGTTGCCGCGCGAAGTGATCCAGGACGACGCCACCGCTTTGGTCGAAGTTCGACGTCGGGCGCTGGGTGTGGTCGCGGCGATAACCCCGTGGAATTTTCCGCTCCTGCTGGCCCTGTGGAAGCTTGGCCCGGCCTTGCTCTCCGGAAACACGGTGGTGCTGAAGCCTTCGCCATTCACGCCGCTGACCAGTCTGCGGCTCGGTGAGATCCTGCAAGGCGTGTTGCCTCCTGGTGTGCTCAACGTGGTTAGCGGAGGCAACGAGCTCGGCGCCCTGATGACCGGCCATCCGATTCCCCGGAAGGTCAGCTTCACCGGATCGGTCGCCACGGGAAAGCTGGTCGCCGCTGCCGCGGCCCCCGACCTGAAACGACTCACCCTCGAGCTCGGTGGGAACGACGCGGCAATCGTGCTTGACGATGTGGACGTCGACCGCGTCGCCGACGGCTTGTTCTGGGGCGCCTTCACCAACTGCGGGCAAATCTGCACTGCCATCAAACGGGTGTACGTGCCGGAGTCCTTGCGCGATGACCTCGTCGACGCCTTGGCGCAGCGTGCTCGCGACGCACGAGTGGGAGAAGGAACGGTCGAAGGAACCCAGATCGGTCCGGTCAACAATCGCCCGCAGTTCGATCGGGTAGCCGAACTCGTCGATGACGCTCGTCGGCAGGGGGCCACCGTCGTGACCGGAGGCCAGGCGTTAGAGGGGCCAGGCTACTTCTATCCACCCACCATCCTTACCGATGTCACCGACGGAGTGCGGGTCGTGGACGAGGAACAATTCGGGCCGGTTCTGCCGGTGGTGACCTATCGATCGGTCAGTGACGCGGTTGAACGGGCCAACGCCTCGCACTTTGGGCTCTCGGGCTCGGTCTGGAGCTCCGACCCCGAACGTGCTGCTCAGATTGCGACGCAACTCGACTGCGGCACAGCCTGGGTGAACACCCATCTGGACGTCGGGCCACACCAACCCTTCGGTGGCTACAAGTGGAGCGGACTCGGCGTCGAAAACGGGCAGCTGGGACTCCTCGGGTTCACCGAAGCGCAGGTGCTCTACCGCCCCCGAGAGGCATCGCAGTCTTCCGACGCTCGCTGACGTAAGCGCTGGCGCCCAGGCCGCTCCGGAACCTGCAAGGACCACCTGCACGGTCGTTCTCAACCCACTTAAGGATCACGAACAATGTTTAGCGAGCTGGACCTTCCCTGGTGTTTTTCAGGCGAACACCTCGAATGGCAAAAGATCGTTCGTGATTTCTGCGAGCGGGTAGTGGCGCCTGGGGCCGCCCGTCGTGATCTGGATGGCTACTTCGACCCGGATATCGTCAGCAACCTGGGTCAGCTCGGTGCGTTCGGCGTGCGGTTACCTGAGGCATACGGCGGTTCCGGCGCCGACCTCCGTACCGTGTGCATCACTGCTGAAGAGCTCGCGTCGGTGGACTCGTCGCTGGCGACCACAGTGCACGTCCAGGCTTTCGCGGCGGGCCTGTTTCACCACTTGGCCGACGAAAATCTTCGCGACGAGTACCTGCCGGCGATGGCGTCGGGCCAAGAGTTTTGTGCCTTCGGACTCACCGAGCCGACTGGAGGCTCCGATGCGGGCAACATTTCGACGCAGGTGAAGCGGGATGGCAGCGACTGGGTGATCAACGGCGCGAAAGAGTTCATCACCAACTCCGGGACACCGTTCTCGCGGCACGTGATCGTCTTCGCGACACACGCTGACGCTGACGTGGCTGCCGACTCCCGGACGCCGATCTCGGCGTTCTTTGTGCCTCTCGACGCACCTGGCGTCACGGTCGGACCTCAGTACGCGAAGTTGGGGTGGCGTTCATCCGATACCCACCCGCTCCACTTCGACAATGTTCGGATCCCGGCCGGCCACCTCCTCGGCCGGGAGGGTTCGGGATATCGAGAAGCCCTTGCCTTCCTCCGGTGCGCCCGGATTCCGATCGCCGCGATGTCCGCCGGCCTGGCCCGCGGTTGCGTCCAGGCCACGCTCGAGTTCGTCGCGTCGCGCACGTCGTTCGGCCGACCGCTCGGCGATCATCAGGCCGTCGCCTTTGCCATCGCGGACCTCTCCGCTATGGCAGACACTGCGCGACTCCTGGCCTATGACGCTGCGTGGAGATTCGACAACGGTCAGCCCATCGATCGGGCGACTGCGGTGGCGAAGTTGATGGCATCCGAGCTGGCCAATAAGGCGGCCTACCAAGCCTCTCAATTGCACGGGGGCTACGGCTTCATGGATGACTCTGATGTCGCCCGTCATTTTCGGGACGCTCGGGTGCTGACCGTCGGTGAGGGCACCTCCGAGGTCCAACGAATGCTGATCGCCCGCGGTCTTGGCCTGAGGGGCTGAATCCAACCCGAGAGATCAATCAGCTAGTCAGTGGACGCCGACGCGGTCGTCCACACACCGCGAAACGGGCTTGGAGCCCGACAGGAAAGGAAGATCAACATGAGTCGTAAGACGTTTGTTGTCGGCGTTGGCATGACCAAGTTCGAACGGCCCGGACGGCGGGAATGGGACTATCCCGATATGGTCCGCGAGGCGGTGGAGGCGGCGTTGCTCGACGCTCGCATCCCATACGATCGGGTCCAGCAGGCCGTCGCCAGCTACATCTACGGCCTGTCCACCTCGGGTCAGCGTGCCATCTACGACGTCGGCCTTACCGGCATCCCGATCTACAACGTGAACAACAACTGCGCGTCCGGGTCGACCGCACTGTTCCTGGCGAAGCAGCTCGTCGAAGGCGGCATCGCCGACGTGGTGCTCGCCGCTGGTTTCGAGAAGATGGCACGGGGGTCGCTTTCCCTAGAGGCCGAAGATCGAGAATCGCCGCTCGGTCCGTTTCTGCGACTCATGGATAAGGAGCGGGGCACTACCGAGGCGCCCACGGCGGCCCAAATGTTCGGCAATGCTGCCCGCGAGCACATCGAGCGTTTCGGCACCACGCCCGAGCAGCTCGCCATGGTCGGGGAGAAGAACCATCGCCATTCGGTCCATAACCCCTACGCCCAGTTCCAGGACGAGTACAGCCTTGAGCAGGTTCTTTCGTCCCGGACTGTGTTCGACCCGCTCACTTTGCTGCAATGCTCGCCCACCTCGGACGGTTCAGCGGCTGCGGTGGTCGTCAGCGAAGCGGTGGTCCGCGAGTTCGGCCTGGAGAGTCAGGCCGTCGAGATCATCGGTCAGACCATGGCCACCGACACCTCGCCCACGTTCGATGGCTCGATGATCAACATGGTCGGATCGGACATGACCCGCCGAGCCGCCCGCCAGGTGTACGAGCAGTCCGGCTACGGGCCCGAGGACGTACAGGTCATCGAACTGCATGATTGCTTCTCGATCAACGAGATCATCACGACCGAGGGTCTCGGCTTGTGCCCCGAGGGGCACGGCGGCGAATTGGTCGCTTCGGGCGCCACGACTCATGGCGGCCGATGGCTGGTCAACGGCTCAGGTGGGCTGATCTCGAAGGGGCATCCGATCGGGGCGACGGGCCTCGCCCAGTGCGCCGAGCTCAACTGGCAGTTACGCGGAACCGCCGGTCGCCGCCAAGTGCCCGACGCCCGACGAGCACTCCAGCACAACCTGGGGCTGGGTGGCTCCGTGGTAGTCACCATGTACGAAGGCCCGCAGGTGCGGAATCCCTAAGCGACAGAAGAAAGTTCGCATCCGGTCTGTCAACCGCCACGGTCAGAGCCAACCATTTACAGGTGGGCGAAAATCGTGAAAGAGGTGCACAACGGCCAGGATCGAATCGGCGACATCCCTTTAGTGAGCATTACCTGGCGAGCGGCCTCGTTGCCCGGCGGGGGAGACGCCGCCCCGTTGGTGCCGTTGTCGCGAGGCGAGAGCTGTCGACAAGGACGTTGATGACATCGAATGCATCATTTTCGCGTTCGCGCGGTGACTGTCCAGCATGCCCGCAAATGGTTGACCAACTGATACCTCGATCAGCCCGCTGGGATCTGACCGCACGGGCAGTGCCCGGATCCCGGCGGTTCCGCGACGAATGCACCACTTGTATGAACGGTGTCGTGATTCCTGGCGCCCGGGTGAAGCGCATCTCCGACCGTGGCCGTGCCCGCCACGGCGCTGGTCTCCGCGTCTGCTGGCCGGGCGGTGGTCCTCGTCGATATCGACCAGACGAAGAATGCAAGCGACCCCACTGCCACCATGCCCAGCGCGTGCAACTGCAGGGCTGGGCTGGAACATTCGGGCCCGGGTAGAAGTTGCCGGCGAGTAGCAAGGAGGCTGTGATGGCGGGAAATCCGGATTTCGATGTGTTCAAGTTGCCCGAGGAGCATGACGAGCTGCGGGTGGCGATTCGGGCGTTGGCCGAGAAAGAGATCGCGCCGTATGCGGCCGATTGCGATGAGAACTCACGCTTTCCCTCCGAGGCGCTGGACGCGCTGAACGCCTCGGGCTTCAACGCCGTCCACGTGCCCGAGGAGTACGGCGGCCAGGGCGCGGATTCGGTGGCGGCGTGCATCGTGATCGAAGAGGTCGCTCGGGTGGATGCCTCGGCCTCGCTGATCCCCGCGGTCAACAAGCTGGGCACGATGGGCCTGATCCTGCGCGGGTCCGAAGAGCTCAAGCAGAAGGTGCTGCCGTCGATCGCCTCGGGTGAGGCGATGGCCTCCTACGCCCTCTCCGAGCGGGAGGCCGGCAGCGATGCGGCGTCGATGCGCACCCGCGCCAAGGCCGATGGCGACGACTGGATCCTTAACGGTGCCAAGGCGTGGATCACCAACGGCGGCAAGTCATCCTGGTACACGGTGATGGCGGTGACCGATCCGGACAAGGGCGCCAACGGTATCTCGGCGTTCATGGTGCATATCGACGACGAGGGCTTCACGATCGGGCCCAAGGAACGCAAGCTCGGGATCAAGGGCTCGCCGACCACCGAGCTGTACTTCGAGAATTGCCGTGTGCCTGGCGACCGGATCATCGGCGAGCCGGGCACTGGCTTCAAGACGGCGCTGGCCACCCTCGACCACACGCGCCCGACCATCGGCGCTCAGGCCGTCGGCATCGCGCAGGGCGCGCTGGACGCGGCGATCGCATACACCAAGGACCGCAAGCAGTTCGGCACGTCGATCTCCGATTTCCAGGGTGTGCAGTTCATGCTCGCCGACATGGCGATGAAGGTCGAAGCGGCCCGGCTGATGGTGTACACGGCTGCCGCCCGCGCCGAGCGCGGCGAACCCAACCTCGGGTTCATCTCGGCAGCGTCGAAGTGCTTCGCCTCCGATGTCGCCATGGAGGTGACCACCGATGCCGTGCAACTGTTCGGCGGCGCCGGTTACACCGTGGACTTCCCGGTGGAGCGAATGATGCGTGACGCCAAGATCACTCAGATCTACGAGGGCACCAACCAGATTCAGCGGGTCGTGATGTCCCGCGCGCTGCTGCGCTGATCCGGCTCAGTCCGCCGGTCGCAGGTGGGTAATATCGGCGGCCGACACCGTCACCACCTACTGGAGGCAATGCGGGTTAGGGTTGGGCGTAGTGCAACAAGGGGAGGCTGGCCAACGGGGTGGGCTCCAATCCAGCCAAGTGGTAACCCGCCATATTCGATTCCGTCGTATTCCTCCCGATCTGGGGTGCGGGATCGGTCGAGATCTGGCAGGGGAGAGGGTTCCGAGCGAGTGGCGCCCGGCTCAGGTGTACCGCGCTACAAGCGCACCACCGATCGAAGCGAGGTGGTCGCGCACGCCCTGCGGGCCGGTGACTTCGAGCCGTTCGGTGAGCCAGGCAAGTTCGCCTGCGAGGGCATAATCGTCGCGGCCGCGGATCACGATCTCGATCCGGCCGTCGGGCGTGGAACCGCCAACTTCGAGGCGGTCTCCGAGCGCCATCCTGAGCAGGCCGAGCCCGTCGGGAGCGCACACGGCGTGGGCCTCGCGCGGGTTGCGCTTTCGATCGACCGCGTCGGCGATCTCGCGCCAGCTCTCGGCAAGGTCGAACCCGTCGGGTCGTTGGACTGCATCGTTGGTCAACTCGACCGAGGAGACCCGGTCGATCCGGAAGGTCCGTCGACCGGCCTCCGTATTGGAGACCAGGTACCACGTCGGCCTCTTGGCGACGATGCCCAGCGGGTGTACGGTCCGCTCGGTCCCTGAGCCCTTACGGTCGACGTAGCCGAGCCGTACCTGGACACCGCGGACCACCGCATCTTGAAGTTCGTCGAGAAACCGGGGTCGTCGGGGCTCGGGCTGGCTGGATCCCCAGTGTCGCGGGTCTACGACGACTGATGTCGCGGCCGCCTCGGCCTGCTCCCGGAAGGGTTCGGGCAGCGCGCGTACGAGTTTGCGCAGAGCGGCCTTCACACTCGGGGTTACCGTCGAGGCGGGTCCGGCTACCAGAAACAGCGCGCGAGCTTCGCTTGCGGTCAGCCCGGACAGGTCGGTGCGAGCGCCGCCCAAGAGGCGCCACCCGCCCCCTCGGCCCGGTATGGCGTACACGGGCACGCCGGCGCTGCTCAACGCTTCGAGGTCGCGCCTGGCAGTGCGCTCGGACACCTCCAACTCCAGGGCGACCTCCGATGCTGTGACCTGCTCGCGCTGTTGCAGAAGGAGGAGGAGGGCGACTAGCCGGTCGGCTCGCATGTAACCACACTTCCACATCAAACTGGTCACTAGATGACCGGTTTTGGTCGGCACAATGGCGCCATGATCACAACGACGAGTTCCGCCACGGACCATCTCAAGGATCCCCGGCCAATCCTCGACCGTGCCATCGCCACCGGCGCGGTCGTCATTGCCGGCGTCCGGCCAGAGCAACTCACGGACCCGACGCCATGTACACACATGGACGTGCGAGCAATGCTCGCCCACCTTATCGGCGTGCTTGACCGAGTCGCCGCGCTCGGCAACGGCGAGGATCCCTTCGCAGTCAACGAGACACCTGTTGCCGACGATCGCTGGCCCGGCGCGTGGCGGGAGTCGGGGAGACGAGCCGTGGATGCCTGGAACGACGACGCCGTGCTCGAGCGACCCATGGCGCTGCCGTGGATCGAAGGCAGCGGCGCCCACGTGCTGGTGTCCTACTTCTCCGAGCTGACCGTCCACACATGGGACCTTGCGACGGCGACTAGTCAACAGCCCGACTGGGACGACACAGTCGTCGCCGCGGCGTTCGACGGGGCACGCCAGATCCTCCCGGCCGAGAACCGCCGAGCTCTCTACGAGGTGATCTCGGCCGCGAGGGGTTTCGCCGAAGTCGCCGTCCCGTTCGCCGAGGCTGTTCCGATCTCCGACGACGCGCCCGCCATCGACCGCCTCGTCGCCTGGAATGGCCGGGATCCGATCCGCCGATCCTGACTCAGGCGTCATCCAGTCCAACGTGGAAGGGCAACGACGCCAGGGCATGATCGACCCGGGCGAGCGGACGGACTTTCAAAACCTTTGGGCCACAATCGAAAACCGTGGAGACTAGTGGTAACCCGCCATATTCGATTCCGCCGTATTCCTCCCGCTCCGCAGCAGCGCATCAGTGGAGATGCGGCAGGGAGAAGGCGCTATTGCCGGGACCAATGTGGCGCGATCAGTTGACACGTCTTCGCGTGGTTCCGACGCAAGTTTGTTTGCCGGAGCGTCCACGCATTGCGCAAGTCGCGCGGTAGCGCTTCGCATCCCATATCGGTACCATTGCGCTATGAGCAAGCAGATCGCCGTTCGACTTCCGGACGAAGTCGTCGATTTCATTGACGCCGAAGTGGACCAGCGGCACGTCGAGACCCGCGCATCATTTGTACTCAAAGCGCTCGAACGCGAGCGTCGCAGGCTGATCGCTGCCCGCGACGCGGCGATTCTCGCCACGCGGACCACCGCAGACGATGACTTTGATGCGCTCGCTGCTCATGCCTCCACCTTCGAACTGGATATCGATTGAGACCAATTCACGTCGCCCAACTTGATAAAGCTCGGCCGGTTCTGATCCTGACTCGGGAGCTCGTGCGGCCTCACCTAACCAGGGTCACCGTGGCACCGATCACCGGAACAGTTCGCGGCCTGTCGACCGAAGTTCCAGTAGGTGTGCGTAACGGGCTCGAGAAAGATTCCGTCGTCAGCGTCGACAACATTGTCACGATCCCGGTTGCGGCACTGGGGCGTCAGATCGGGTTCTTTCTTCCTGATCAAGAGGAATTGCTGACAACGGCGATCCGGCACGCGTTCGATCTCGACTGACAAGCAAGGGCAACTGCCGTGCGGGATCCAATAATTGAGCCTCCGGGCTCCCCACAGGCAGCATTGGCCTTCCAATAGAGAACGCGTCTGCGGCGCCGATCCGACATCGTGTCGTGTCGGTGATTGATTAGGGGCCCGCGCCCCTGTGAGCTGGGTGTTCTTCAGGCATCCAGAACAAGGAACGCGGGCATGTGCGGACCGCGCCGGAGTGGTACGACAAGCCGACGGGCCCTACTGGTAACCCTCAGTATTCGATTCAGCCGTAATCCGGTGATTGTTGATATCGATAGGGTCGGCAGTTTCGGGATGGGCGGCTGGCAGCAGCTGTGATGGACTCACACTTGGCAAGCCC